>JANODL010000029.1:0-50331 GCA_031412675.1 Acidobacteriota bacterium
ATGATTCGTTTTCAAAATCTTTTGGCAGCCAGGTTTCGGTGACGGTCAAAATCATCGCCTCAACATCGTTAGAGAATCCGGCGCGGCTTAAATCCTCAATCGCGTGGTTCGCGCAATCAGAGCCGTCATAAGCAATTAAAACTTTCATATAAATCTCCCATAAAATTCCCTTCTATTGTTACAGATGTTACAGACAAAATTTCAGCTTTCATTCAACAGCGAAACCGATATTTACCACCGCGGTCATATCCTTATCAATCGAAGATGTATCGCTTATCCCTGCGTCGGAAACCTCGGTCGAATCGGCAGCTGTAATTTGCAGAACGCCCATTCGCGCCGAACGCACCGTACCGATCTTGTTGCCCGTGCTGGCGGCAATCTTTTCGGCGCGGATTTTTGCATCCTTTGCCGCTTCGCCGAGCATTTCAATTTTCAAATCTCCAAGCTGCGTGTAGAAATACTGCGGCGGATTCGATTCGATCAAAATTCCCTGATTGATTAGTTCGGTTGCTTCGCGGGCAATCTGCGCGATTTTATCAACATCATTTGACCTGACTTCCAGCTGCTGCCTGAGCGAATAACCCGTGATTTCCGACGTTTCCGCGCCGTTCGCGTCCTGCCGTCTTAAAGCTGCGGTTGTAATGGATGAAATCGTGATTTGATTCTCCCCAATACCCTTGCTTATCAAATACTGCTTAACGCGCGGAACGCTTTCCGAAAGCTGTCGGTATGCGTCTGCCAGTGTCGGAGCTTGATACGTTACGCCCGCGGTCCATAAAACCAAATCCGATTTAATGCGCTTTTTAGCCGCGCCGGTCACGGTAATCGCTTCATCTGCTTTCTTAGATTTGGCGAAAAACCATCCGAAGATGATTGACGACATCACCAAACCGATTGCGAGTGCAACGCCTGCGTTGAGCCAATAATAATTATTTTTTTCTCCGTTCATTTGTTCTCCTCCTGAATTCATTCGTCAGCATTTATTTTACACGTCCGTCCGGATATATTTCGGTAAACGAGCTTTATTTTAATTTCATGTCGTAACTTTCACTTAAATCATTGTAAAATACGGCAATCAGCCAACCCGTTAATCCGGCAGCGCTGCTCCATACAATCAGGCTGACGATAAATTCAATGAATTTATGTTTCCAATCGAAATTGCTGAAATTAAGGTAACCCATTTCACCGCTCAGATTTATCGCCAAAATTGTTAATGAGAAAACCGATGCGCTGTACACAGTCCATAAAATAGCGACGACGAGTGCGCTCGATAGACTTAATAATCTTGGATTAATTTTCATATATTCACCGGCTGCATTTTTATACCGGACACAAAATTTTCAATGTGCGCCTGACAAAAAGACATCAAATCCTTATTTATCTTTTGCCCGACGATATGTTCCTGTTTCATTTTCTTGCCTACCTTTTTCCTGTGAACAGCGCAATAAATGTGCCTAAAGAAAAAAGGTTTCATTAGTGTAACTTAACCGCCGCGACTGCCAACTTAGTGCGAAAACTTTCGCGCTTCTCCGTGGAACTTTTACGGCTTGCTAATCAAGATTGTCGTAAGTTCCCCTATTTACATCCGGCTTACTACTTGCGATTTGCTAACGGTAAGATTAGTTTCATGAAGGAAGAGAGTTTATGAAGGTATTGATTGGATATGACGGCTCGCCCTCGGCTGATGCTGCGCTGGATGATTTGCAGCGGGCAGGGCTGCCTGCCGATGTCAAAGCAGTAATTTTGATGATTGCCCAAGTCTGGCTTCCGCCGCCGAGTGATGCCAGCCGGGAAGATTATTCGCCCGATGCTAGCCCCGAATGGACAAAAAAATACTGCGACCCGGCGGACAAAGCCGTGACTGAAGCCGAAACTCTCAGCCGTTATGCGAAAGAACGGTTGCAAAATAACTTTCCCAAATGGAAAATTACCTCCGAAACCGCTTTCGGCTCGCCGCCCGAGCGAATTGTTCGGTTGAAGTGGTGAGAAAGCAATTGGCGGATTAATATCGGTTGCGTTTAAAGATAAAAGAAAATATGTTTGGCTTAGTTGAATAGAAATATTTTTGACGATGTAAGACATTGGCAGAAAAGTTATATGCATGAAATTGAAAATAAACAATTTTTGAGCGCGGATGAGCTTCGGAAAATCAACGCTTACTGGCGGGCGGCAAATTATCTGTCCGTCGGGCAGATTTATTTACTCGATAATCCCTTGCTGCGCGAGCCGCTCAAAATCGAACACGTCAAGCCGCGCCTGCTCGGACATTGGGGAACCACGCCGGGATTAAATTTTATCTACGTTCATCTGAATCGCTTAATCAAGATGCACGATTTGAATGTCATTTACATTGCCGGACCGGGACACGGCGGACCGGGAATCGTTGCCAACACTTATCTCGAAGGAACGTATAGCGAAGTTTATCCGAACATTTCCGAGGATGCGGCGGGAATGCGAAAATTGTTCAAACAGTTTTCGTTTCCCGGCGGCATCCCGAGCCACGTCGCGCCGGAAACGCCCGGTTCGATTCACGAGGGCGGCGAACTCGGCTACGCGCTGGCGCACGCTTACGGTGCGGTGTTCGATAATCCCGATTTGATTGCCGCCTGCGTCATCGGCGACGGCGAAGCCGAAACCGGGGCGCTCGCGGCGAGCTGGCACTCGAACAAATTTCTTAATCCGGCGCGTGACGGTGCTGTGCTGCCGATTCTTCATCTGAACGGTTACAAAATCGCTAACCCGACTGTTTTGGCTCGCCTGAGCCGTGAAGAATTGACGAGTTTGATGGTTGGTTATGGTCATAAACCGTATTTTGTCGAAGGCGACAATCCCGAATTGATGCATGAAAAAATGGTGCAAACTCTCGATACCGTCTACGCCGAAATCAAAGATATTCAGAATCAAGCCAAAGCGAACGGCTTCACTACGCGTCCGGTTTACCCGATGATTGTGCTTCGTTCGCCGAAAGGCTGGACGGGTCCGAAAACGGTTGATGGATTACAGGTCGAAGGCACGTTTCGCTCGCATCAAGTTCCGCTCGCCGAACTTGCGGCTAAACCCGAACATCTGAAAATGCTCGAAGAATGGATGCGCTCCTATCAGCCGGAAGAACTTTTTGACGAAAACGGAATGCTCATCCCTGAATTGCAAGAACTCGCTCCTGAAGGCACGCGCCGAATGGGAATGAACCCGCACGCCAACGGCGGAAAATTGCTCAAGGATTTGGAAATGCCGAATTTCTGCGATTACGCGGTCGAAGTTTCAAAGCCAGCCGCAGCTTATGCCGAAGCGACCCGAGTTTTAGGCGGGTTTTTGCGGGACGTGATGCGGCTTAATGATAATAATAAAAACTTTCGCATTTTCGGTCCCGACGAAACCGCCTCGAACCGTTTGAGTGCTGTTTTTGAAGCGACGAACCGAACGTGGACGGAAGATGTTTTGCCGACGGACGACCATCTCGCGCCGGATGGCAGAGTGATGGAAGTTCTGAGCGAGCATCTCTGTCAGGGCTGGCTCGAAGGTTATCTGCTGACCGGACGGCACGGCTTGTTTTCGTGTTACGAAGCCTTTATTCACATTATTGATTCAATGTTCAACCAGCACGCTAAGTGGCTGAAAACAACCCGGCAGATTCCCTGGCGGCAGCCGATTGCGTCGTTAAATTACCTGCTCACCTCGCACGTCTGGGGACAAGACCACAACGGTTTCTCGCATCAAGACCCGGGATTTATCGACCATGTTATCAACAAAAAAGCCGAAGTCGTGCGCGTCTATCTGCCGCCGGACGCCAACACCTTACTGTCCGTCGCGGACCATTGTTTGCGTAGCAAAAACTACGTTAACGTAATAATTGCGGGCAAAAAACCGTCGTTGCAGTATCTTGACATGGATTCGGCAATTAAACACTGCGCCGCCGGCGCGGGCATTTGGAAATGGGCAAGTAACGACGAAAACAGCGAACCGGACGTGGTAATGGCTTGTGCAGGTGATGTGCCGACACTGGAGGTTTTGGCGGCGACCGATATTCTGCGGCAGGAATTTACCGATTTAAAAGTTCGTGTCGTCAATGTCGTTAATTTGATGAAATTACAGCCTGTAAGGGAACATCCGCACGGACTTTCCGACACGGATTTTGATTCGCTTTTTACCACCGACAAGCCCGTAATTTTCGCCTTTCACGGCTACCCGTGGCTGATTCATCGCCTTACGTATCGCCGGACGAATCACGACAACATTCACGTTCGCGGCTACAAGGAAGAAGGCACGACGACCACGCCGTTCGATATGGTTGTGTTGAATGATTTGGACAGATTTCATCTCGTGATTGACGTGATTGAACGCGTCCCGCAGCTAAAGAAAACGGGAGCGAGCGTTACGCAAAAAATGCACGACAAACTCATCGAACACAAAAAATACATCAGCACGCACGGCGATGACATGCCGGAAATCCGTGATTGGAAATGGACGTATTAAATAATTTGTGCCACGATTATTTTTATGAACATACTTGTCTTAAACTGCTGACCGCCGCCGCCGAATCGTGGGCTGAAGCGCGGCAGCGGGCGAAAGATTTATTCGGTCAATGCGGTTTAACAATGCTTTTCAAAACGACTAAATCATTGGCGCCAAAAGATTCCGCCGGTTAATCTTTTTTTACCCAACCGGACGCCGCGAGAGGTTCGATAATCGGGCGCGAATCGAAAAACTCGTCCTTATTCCACACGGCAATGGTCGCCGCCGCCGCGGCTGCCAGCATTAACCAGAGCAAGGTCGGTAATTGCAGAACGGCGGTTGGCGAATCTTTCAATTTTGATACGGCGACAGCCGTCCCGCCGGCGGTTAACGCCAGACCGAGATTGGTGTCAATCGCTCCCAGAATCGGCGAACGCAACCCGAAATAAAGCGGGTTGAAGGCGACGAAAGAAATCCAGAACGCTGTTTGCAGGGCGAGAAACTCATCACGTCCCGCTTTTTCTTGCGGCATACTCAGGACGCGCCCGAGTCCCCAAATCATCATCACGTTATTGAGCGTCCAAGCCGGTGCGAAAGACCAATCGGGCGGGGCGAAAACCGGTTGTGTTAATTCGTTATAGAATTCAAAGTAAGATGAATTTCCGGCGATTTGCTCGGTCAGTTGCGGCTCGCTTTTCTCGACAACTTTCGAGACGAGTTTGCCGAGTCCGAAGCTCACCGCCTGAACGCCAGCGTAAAACAAAACACCGTGATACCAACGCCATTTTTTTGTGCTGTTTGTCATTTTATTATCATCAATCATAAATATAGTTTCCTTTTCTACTGCCAATGATTCGGCAGGTTGTTCGGTTACTTGAATAGAGTCGAAATGTCCTTCGGTAAATTTCCGACGGCGCGGTCGAAATCGGCGATTGCCTTGTTCAACTCCAGACGAATCTGCACTTCCGATGCTTTTGCCGCCGTCAGATTTTTTTGCTTTTCGAGCAAAATGAACAGCGAACTGTCACCGTAACCGGAATCGTATTTTCTTTGCTCGCTTTCAAATTCCTGTTCGGCGGTGTCGCGTGAAGTTCGCGCCGATTGCAGGCGCATTTTCAGTGTTTGCAAAGTCTGCACCGCGTTGCGGACTTCCGCCGTGATCTGTTGTGAAACGCGCCGTTTTTCGATGTCGAGCTTTTCGGCTTCGACCAGATTTTTGCCGAGTTCGGCTTTCGCAGTGCGGTTTTCAATCGGGAAATTGAACGTCACGCCGAATTGAAAATTGTTGAAATTTTGCCGGAAAAGATTGCCGAGCGATTTGCCGAAACCGCCGTTTAAGTTATTGGGAATGTTTGACGGCGACTGCGCGGCGGGCAGCGGCGGAAGTTCGGCAAGGGCGGAGAGTTCGTTGACGCGGGCGGTCAGATTCGGGTCGCCGAAATTGAAATTGCCGCCACTCGGCGTTCCGGCAAAACCGTTTGCCGTATAG
The DNA here is from genome assembly GCA_031412675.1 of Acidobacteriota bacterium. GTDB lineage: Bacteria > Acidobacteriota > Blastocatellia > Pyrinomonadales > Pyrinomonadaceae > JAFDVJ01. The sequence continues at coordinate 5,942 of JANODL010000029.1, forward strand.
CCGATTCGAACATCGAGCTGCGGTTTGATTTGCTCTTTGTAATATCGGCGGTTGATTTGGTTGATGACGCGCGAAGTTTCGTTTTGTTTGAGTTCAAGCCGATTATCAAGAGCCGCCGCGATTGCTTCGGCGAGCGCGATTTCGGGAACTTCGAGATTGATGTCGTCGGTCGGCAAAATCGCTTCGTTCCAGAGATTTGCGTTTTCGTCCGCCGCAATAAGATTTTTCAAAGCGTTCTGCGCCCGCGTCACCGTTTCGAGCGATTGGAAAACCGCGCCTTCAAATTTGGCGATTTGATTGTCAAGCGAAACGGTTTCGATGGGCGCAATCGAGCCTTGTTCGACTTTTCGGCGCGTCGTCGCAAGCTGCAATTCAGTGTCGCGGACGGCATCCTGCTGAACCTGTAATTCTTTTAAAGCGAACGCCAAATTCCAATACGCCTGCTGAACCTGCGCGATAATCTCAATCGTTTGCCGGCGAAATTGCTGGTCGGTCAGATTCAAATTCTTTTTGGCAATTTCAATTTGCCGCCGCCCGTCGTCAAATTGTCGTCCTCTCAAAATCGGCTGCACGAGCAAGAAATTAAGCGCTGGCTGAAAACTGCGGCGAAATGAATTGAACGGGTCGTCGGTGGTTTGCAGTGAATTGGAAAATTCGCTCGAAAGACGCGTCCCGAAACGAGTTAAAGGTTTTTCGACGCGGACGGAATTGGTCAGCACACGGTTGTTGATTGCCCGATTGCCGTTTGAAAAAATCGAGTTCGTGAGCGGATTTTTCGCGCGTTCAAAGTCGGTCGTCGCCGAAAGTCCGGTGTCGAAGGCGCCGCTTGCCGACTGCAAATCGAACTCGGCAATCTTCACGTTTTTTTGCGAAACCTGAATGTCCGGATTGTTTTGCAAAGCCATCTCGACCGCTTCACGAAGACTTAAAGGCTTCAACTGTTCGCCGACGTTTTGCGCGATGATTTTCGCTTTTTCGCGGGCAATGTTCGATTCGGTGTTCTCTGTTTTTGGGGCTCTGGCGATTTGCGTCGTTTGAGAAAACGCGACATTTGCCGAACCCGAAAGCGTCAAAAATATAATTGCGATTAATCTTTTCATAAAAATCTGCCTTAGTTTCCGCTATCAACTTTATCTTCCGAAAGCCTGCCGTCCTCCATATTGACGATGCGGTCGGCGATGTCCAAAATCCGGTTGTCGTGTGTCACGAGCAGAATCGAACTTCCCTGTTCGCGGGCGAGTTTTTGGAGAATATCAACGACGTTGCGCCCGGATTTGCTGTCTAAAGCGGCGGTTGGTTCGTCCGCCAGGATCAATTTCGGATGCGCCGCTAAAGCCCGCGCGATGGCGACGCGCTGCTTTTGTCCGCCGGAAAGTTTTTCGGGAATTTTGTCGAGATGTTCTTCGAGTCCAACGGCTCGGAGCATTTCCGCCGCTTTTTCGTTTCTCTCGATTGGCGAAAGATTTTCGTGCAATTCCAGCGACATCATCACGTTTTGCCTGGCGGTAATTGACTTTAAAAGGTTGTGCGCCTGGAAAATGTAGCCGATATAACGGCGCACCGCGACCATCTCCGACTCGCCCGCGCCGAGCAACTCTTTGCCTAAAACGCTGATTTCCCCGTTTTGTGCCGAACGCAGCGCGCCGATTAACGTCAGCAAAGTCGTTTTCCCGCCGCCGCTCGGTCCGGTCATCAGCACGATTTCGCCCGGCTCGACTTGTAGATTTACGCCGAACAAAATTTGTTTCCGCAAACCGCCTTCGCCGAACGCGAAATCGAGATTTTCGATTTTTATGACCGATTCGTTCATCATTTTTTAAAAAATATCCGCCGGGTCAGCCGCTTTGAGTTTTCGCATCGCCAGCAGTCCCGATACGAAACACATCACGACGGTCAGCACGAAAACCAAACCGGCGCGCCCGAACGTCATTTCAATCGGCAACCCCGAACCGGCGGTCGCCAAAGCGTAAAGCACAAGTGCCGTGACAAGCGCCGGTATAAAGCCTAAAAGCGATAAAATCAACGATTCCTGCAGCACGACCCCGGTCAGATAATTGTTCGTGTAGCCCATCGCCTTGAGCGTCGCGTATTCGGGCAAATGATTGACGACATCGGTGTAAAGCACTTGATAGGTGATAATTACGCCGACGACTAAACCCAAAATCGCGCCGAAATTAAAGACGAAACCGATTGCCGTCGCGCCTTCCCAATACGCGCGCTCAAATTGGACGAATTCCTTTTTGGTCAAAACGCGCACGTCGTTCGGCAGCGTTTTTTCGATCTCGGCTTTGACGGCTTTGAGATTCGCGCCTTCGCTCAAAGACAAAACGCCGAAATCAATCTGACCGAGTTCGCGGTTGAAAAGACGCTGAAAATTCAAATCAGTCGTAATCAAATTTCCGTCTGCCGCGAACGACGCGCCGAGTTCAAAAAGCCCTCGCACCTCGACGCGTCGTTTGCTGACTTCGGCTTCGACGCGCTCGCCATTTTGAAAAGCGGCAGCGACATCGCCGAATTCCGGGCGCGAAAGCGTGTCGAACAAAACCGTGTTTTCCGTCGTCACGTTGCCGAAATTTTCCCGGAAACCTTTGACTTCGAGAATCGTCGAATTCGGCTCGAATCCCATTATAAAAATCGCGCGCTCCTTGTTCGTCCAAGGATTTTTCCACGGCAGAATACCAATATAAATCGGCGCGGCGGACGCGACCGCTTTGTTGTTCAAAGTTTGATACAGAATCCGCCGCGAAAACGGGCGCGACGAAAAAAGATTTTCCGATTGCGTGCCGATTAAAAAAAGGTCGCCGCGAATGCTCTGGTGAATCGTCGTCGTCGTCGAAAAAAGCGCTTCCTGAAAACCGAACTGCATAAACATCAGCACCGCCGCAAATGTGATTCCGGCAACCGCCGTCAGCAGACGCGCTTTTTGAAAAGTAAGCTGAAGCCAGGCTAGAGGAATTTTTCGGTACATATTTTTTAGTGTGCGGTTTCGCCGGAAAATAATTTCAGCCCGACGATGCCCGAAACGATCAAGAAAATGCAAGCGATTCTTTTCCAGTCGCCCGATTCGCCAAACAGAAAAATGCCCAAAATCGCCGCGCCGACCGCGCCGATGCCCGTCCAAATCGCATAAGCTGTGCCGACAGGAAGCGTTTTTAAAGCCATTGATAAAAGATAAAAACTCGCAACCATCGCCGCGCCGGTCAGTAAACTCGGCACAAGGCGCGTCCAGCCTTCGGTGTATTTCAAACCCGTCGCCCAACCGATTTCTAAAATCCCGGCAATCAGCAAATAAATCCAAGCCATAAATTTTTCCTCACACAAATTAATCCAAATTTATCCGCACGTCCACGCGCAGGTTCGTTAAATCAGCCAACTGCCGGCTCGCGTCCGGGCTGAGCTTGACTTTCACTTCGACGATTCGCGCGTCAACGTCGGCGACCGGATCGGAATCGAGAACATCGCGTTTTTTAATCAGCGAGCCGATTTGCACGATTGTTCCGCCGAATTTTTCGCCCGAAGTGCGAACGATGATTTCCGCCGTTTGTCCGTTTTTGACTCGCGTGATGTCCGCCTCGAAGACTTCGGCAACGGCGAACATCGTTTCCGTGTCGCCGAGTTCCAGCACGCCGTCATTGCCGACCGTTTCGCCGGGACGCGCGTAGATTTTCAAAACTTTGCCGTTCGTGTAGGTTTTCACTTTGCGCTGTTCCAAATCGGCGACTGCCTTTTCGACTGCCGCCTGCGCGTTATCGACTTCAGCTTGCGCCACCGCGACATCGGTCGGGCGAACTTCCGCCAGACTCGAATACGCCGCCCGTGACCGCTCCAAATCTTTTCCGAGAGTTTCGACCGCGAGCCGTTTTTCACGAATGACGGTTTGCAATGTCGCCCGCGCCCGTTTGATTTCCTTCTCAAAAGTTTCGACGGTCAAACGGCGCGTGTCGCGCTCCGAACGCGAAACATCGCCGGATGCGAAGAGCTTTTCCGACCGACCGAGTTCCGTTAGAGCGTTTTCGAGTTCGCGTTCGAGCCGTTCGATGGCGGCGTATACCGCAAGCGGCGCGTCAGGCCCCGAATTTTCGGCGCGGGAACGCTCGCGCTGCGCCGTCGCGAGTTCGGCTTCGAGCCGTTTCGTTTGCGCGTTCTGCGCCACCAAATCGCCGGATTTCGCGCCCGCGCGGATTTGGTCGAGTTTTCTTTTGGCAATCTGCACGCGCGTTTTCGCTTCGTTTACCACAGCCATTGCCTGTTCAAAACCGTCGAGCAGCGCGACCGTCTGACCGCTCGACACCTGTTCGCCTTCGGCGACTTTGAGTTCCGTGACAATCGCGCCCGAAACGCCCGACGGCGCGGTTAATATGACGACTTCGCCCTGCGGTTCGATTCTTACGAGAGAGGTCACGAATTTCGGCGCAGGCGGCGCTTCGGCTTGCCGCTTCTGCTCTTCGGTTTTCGCTCTCGAAGCGGCGTAGTTGGCGTAGATCGCGTAGCCGATAACGGCGGATAAAAGAGCCGCTCCGATTGCCGTGTAAATCATCCATTTTTTCATAGCGTTTTCGACTGCATTAATAGGCTAACAAACCGTGCAAAATTTGAAATCAGGCGCGGGAAGGGATTTTACTCATCCTTGAGAATGATTTTCAGAAGGGCGAAAATCATCCTCAAGTCCGATCGAGATTCGTTCGCCGGACTCTTTTTGGTTATGAAATTGTGTGTTAGAACTAAAGCTGATGACGAATAACCGCATTCCGCATTTCTGGGAAAGTCTGCGCTGGTCTATAATGCTCAGGTTTTTGTCGGCTTCGATTTTGACCTGGTTTATCGGCACGCAAATCGGCGTGATGGTTGAATACCGCCAGCTCGTCGCCGATTCGCCGCCGGAGAAAATCGCTTTGGAAGTCGAACCGATTTTGCCGAAGCTCGCTCTTTTTGTGGAAACCAACAATTCGCCCGCCCTTAATTTGCAGATGCGCGAAATCGCCGAGAAATTAAAAGTTCGCCAACGTCGCGTCGCCCGGTATTTTTATCACAATATCGAGCAGGATGTTTTCAAAGAAAAAACTTATGCCGCTATGGTGGTCGTCAATATTAACGGAGAAATTGTCGGCGGTTTTTCGGCTGACTTCGGGACGGCGGAAAATAACAACCCGATTAAATTGTCGGATGACGAAATAAATCTAGTGAACGCGGCATTGCAAAACGTCAAACAAACCCGGCGAATTGATGAAACGAACACGAATCTGCTCGCTTTTCCGCTCGTCAATCAAAGCGGCGAAATTTCAGGGGCTTATTTCCTGCGCGAACGTGTGCCGTTTGTCTGGTCGGAAGCCATCACCAAATCTTTTTCTGATTTTCTCACCGACTTGAGCGATTTTTGGCTGGCGGTGGCGATTTGCGGTTTTATCTTCGGCTTTTTGCAGGCGCATCAAATCGCGCAAAGGCTTGACCGCATCGCGCTCGCCGTCAAATCCTGGAGCAAGGGCGAATTTGCGGCGCGGGCGTCGGAGAAAGACGCGGACGAAATCGGCAGACTCTCGCGGATGCTCAATGAAATGGCAAAAAGTTTGCAGGCGGTCTTCAGCATCCGGCAGGAATTGGCGATGTCTGAAGAGCGCAACCGCATCGCCCGCGATTTGCACGATTCGGTTAAACAGCAGGTTTTCGGTTTGGTGATGCAGATCGGCGCGGCGCGCGGCTTGCTCGGTCGAGACAACGCGGGATGCGAACAGCGTTTGAGCGAAGCCGAAAAACTGGCTAATCGAGTGCAGCAGGAACTCGTCAGTTTGATCAAAGAATTGCGCCCGGCGGAAGGCGAGAAAACCGTTTCGCTTGCCGACAAACTGCGCGAATACATCGCCGACTGGTCGCGCCAGCATTCGATTGCGGCGGACGTAGACATCGAAAATTTGCCGCCGCTGCCTTATTCCATCGAGAACGCGCTTTTCCGCATCGCGCAGGAAAGTTTGTCGAACGTCGCCCGCCACAGCCGCGCCGCGCAAATTTCCGTTCGCGTCGCCCGCGATAAAAGCAACCGTTTGTCCGTTACATTCGCCGATGACGGCAGCGGTTTCGACACGTCCGGCGTGAGAAACGGTTTCGGGTTGAGCAACATTCGGGAGCGCGCCGAGAGTCTGCCGGGCGGACGTTTTGAATTGACGAGCGCGGTCGGCAAAGGCACGCGATTGTCCGTCAGTTGCACGATAGAAACGGCGGCGAAATAGAAAATGCTGAGGTTTGAATCGAATGACTGAACGAACAATAACTTCCGAGCGCATCACCGTTTTAATAGTTGACGACCACGCCGTCGTCCGGCAGGGCGTGCGCGCTTTTCTTGACACGCGGGCGGAAATCGAAGTCGTCGGCGAAGCTGAATCCGGCAGGCGAGCTGTCGAACTCTGCGCCGAACACGCGCCCGATGTTGTGCTGCTCGATTTGCTGATGCCGGAGATGAACGGCGTCGAAACCGCCAGACAAATCAAGGCGGTCAGCCCGCGCTCGCAAGTCGTGATTTTAACTTCGCATCACTCAGACGAGCATCTGCTGCCTTCGATTCGCGCCGGCGCGCTTTCTTATTTGCTCAAAGATGTCAGCCCGCCCGAACTCGTGACCGCCGTCGAAAAAGCGAGTCGCGGCGAAGCGGTTCTGCACCCCCGCATCGCCGCGCAGATCGTCGAAAATCTGCAAAATAATCAAGCCCGAGCCGAACAAAATCCGCTGATGACTCTCAGCCGCCGCGAATCGGAAGTTTTGCGCCTGATCGCCGAAGGATTGCCCAACGCGCAAATCGCCGTACGGCTTTTCATCAGCGAAAAAACCGTCAAATCGCACGTCGGCAACATCTTGAGCAAACTGCATCTCGCCGACCGCACCCAAGCCGCCGTCTACGCCTGGCGCAGCGGCTTCGTCGAAGATTAACGGTAAAGAAAACGGCAAATCCGTCGCGGCGGCAGTAAGAATTTTCCGCAACATTCAAACTTCCTTCAAAAATTCGTGAACGAACTGCACCGCCATCGAACCTTCACCGACGCTTGATGCGACTCGTTTGACCGAATCGCAGCGCACGTCGCCGGCGGCGAAAATTCCGGGGCGGCTGGTTTCGAGGAAAAACGGCGGGCGGTTTATCTGTTGCCAGATAGAAGCGTCGCCGACGCGCGCGCCGGTTTTGATAAAGCCTTTCGCGTCGAGTTCGATTTCGCCGTCAATCCATTTAGTGCGCGGCATCGCACCGATGAACGAGAAAACTCCGGCGACATTGATTTGTCTTTTTTTACCGGTTCGGTTGTTCGTTAGTTCGACCGCTTCGAGATGCTCCTCGCCGCTCATCCGGGTAATTTCGGTCGTCGTTAAAAGCTCGATGTTTTTCGTCGAAAGAATTCGCTGGACGAGATAATCCGACATACTTTTGCCCAAATCGTCATTGCGAATTAAAAGGTAAACTCGCCTCGCGTTTTCCGCCAGATAAATGCAGGCTTGCCCGGCGGAATTGCCGCCGCCCACGACGACCACGGCGTCGCCGCCGCACAAACTCGATTCCATCTGCGTCGCAGCGTAATAAACGCCCGCGCCGTCAAATCGTTCGCGGTTCGGCACGTCGAGCTTGCGGTATTCCGCGCCGCTCGCAATGATGACGGCGCGGGCGCGAATCCGCTCGCCATTTTCTAAATTTAGAATCGGCTGATTATCTTCAATCGAAAGACCAGCGACAATCGAAGGAATCGAAAGCTGCGCGCCGAATTTTTCCGCCTGCAAAGTCGCGCGTCCGGCGAGTTCCGCGCCGGAGAGTCCGGTCGGAAAACCCAAATAATTTTCGATTTTGGAACTCGTTCCGGCTTGCCCGCCGGTGGCGATTTGTTCCAGCACAATCGTTTTTAAACCTTCGCTTGCTCCGTAAACCGCCGCCGCGAGTCCCGCCGGACCGCCGCCGACGATTGCCAAATCGAAAAGGAAGTCTTTTTCGACTTCGCGCTTGATGCCGATTTTCTCCGCTAGTTCTTCGTTCGACGGATTACGGAGCAGCCAGTCTGAGCCATAGCCGACGACCGGCAAATCCGTTTCCTTTAAATCGAATTTATCGAGCAGAACGGCAAAATCCCTGTTCGCCTGTGAATCGAAAAACGTGTAGAGAACGTGATTTTTCGAGAGAAAATCCCGAATCCGAAAAGCGTCAACCGAATAACGCGCCCCGATCACGCGCAAGCCGGTAAAATCTTCGTTCTCGCTCAACGCCTGCGCCCGCAGAATAAAAGTTTTCAAAATCAAATCGCTCAAACCGGGACGCTCGGAAATAATATGCCGCAAATCCGGCTCGCAAATCTCGTAAACTTCCGTTTTCCCTTTGGCAATCGCGTCAACATTCGACGATCTGCCGGTTAAGTTAGCAAGATCGCCGGTAAATTCCCCGGCTTCGTGCGTTAAAATCGTCACCGGATTTCCCGACGACCGGTCAACGATGTCAATGCCGCCCGATTTGACGACGTGAAACATAAAATCCGTTTCCCCGGCGCGAAACAAAAACTCGCCGTCCTCGTAAGTTTTGCATTTGGCAAACTCGGCGACGACGCTGATTTGTTTCGCGTCCAAAACGGGAAACGCCTGCGGAACTTCTTTTTTGAAATCGAAATCGGACATAAATTTTTAATGACTGTAAATCTTATCGAGAAACATCGGGCAAGGATTCATAAAACAAATCGTCGGCGTAGCAATAACCCCAATCTTCGCCCGGCTCAAGCGATTTAACGATGGCGTGCTGTGTGGCGTGAAAATGTTTCGTCGCGTGTTTATTCTTCGACGAATCGCAGCAGCCGACGTGTCCGCACATCTCACACAGCCGCAAATGCACCCAACCGTCGCCCGTTTTCAGACATTCTTCGCAACCGTTCGAGCGCGGCGCGACCGCTTTGATTTGTTTAAGATGCTCGCATTCCTGATTCATTTTTTACCTCCCGACTCGAACTAATTGTAAAACTTGTTCGACTTAATTCGATTTTTACTTGGTAAATCAAGATTATGAACCGCCGGGCGCGACAAAACAAATGGTAATGTTTCATCCGCGCCGCGTTTGATTGCTGGAAAAATTCCTGCAAATTTCACAAAATCCTTCACCGTTACTTCAATATCAGCGGCGCGAGAACCGGAGCCATCAGCATTTCAAACTCGAGATTAGTCGCGCTGACGACGTTTTCGACGATTTTACCGTCTCGTAGACGCTGAACGTGCGTTTCGATTAATGTGATGACGCGGTTTGTGGCGGCAATGCCAAAATAATCTTTGGCGTGTTTCTGAACCGAACGAAAGCGACAAACGACGCGGTCTTGGGCGGCGAAAATATCTTCGATTACAAGTTCGCTTTCCGGCGGAAAAGCGTCGAAAAATTCGGCGAAAATCGCTTTGTATTCTTCGCGCCCATCAATCGCGCCGGAAGGTTTCAAGCCGGTAAACGCCTGCACGTTTTCATCTAAAACTTCTTCGGCGACGCTTAAATCGCCTTTGCCCAAAAACTCGATAAAAAATCGCTTTGAGACTTCTAAATTTTGCTCGGTTGGGTTGTTCATAAATTTTCTCCTTATTTTTAACTCTTGATGATAATTTCGCGATCAAAGTTCCCGCTTGATAGACCGTGTAATTTCCAAAAATGTTCGGCGATTGAAGCGGGTTCCAGATTCGGACTGCCACCGCTGACAATTCCCGCAATCGTCACGGTTGCCGCATGAATTCCAAGCGGCGAAAGCTCGGCGTGCAGATTAAAAACCAGGCTTCTGAGCGCGGCTTTGCCAATCGAGAGCGAAGCCCAGGCAGGATATGCGTCAAGCCCCGCGCCGCCGCCCGTAAAGAGCAAAGTTCCATTTCCGCGTTCCTTCATTTTCGGCAAAACTGCTTGGGCGGCAATGAGCGGCGCGAGTAAATTAGCTTCCAGATCAAGGCGAAAATCGCTTATAGAAACTTGCGAAGCGGTGGTCGCGGTCAAGCCGTAAGCGTTGTAAACCAAAACTTCGCATTCGCCTAAAGTTTCTTCAATTTCAGCCAACGCTTTTCGCAAAGAGTTTTCATCAATCGCATCGCCGACAAAACCTTTGGCGGTAAAGCCTGAATCCTGTAATTGCCGTTCAAACCCATCGAGCGATTCGCGCCTGCGCCCGACCATCGCAATTTGAAAATTCTCCCGCGCAAAACGATTCGCCACTGCCAAACTCACGCCCGCGCCCATTCCGATAATGATGCAAATTGGTTGATTCATAGTTTTTTCTTTAATTTTTAACGGCTCACTTCGCTCCAAATGTTGTATTCCAAAGGCTCACTCAAAATCTCTTCGGACATTGCGATAAAATCAAGAAACGGTTCGGTTTGAACGTGAAAATCCCAAGCCGCCTGATTCGCCCAAATAACGTAAAGCAAAATCGTGCCGTCCGTTTCTTCGCGCGAACGGTGCAGAATATACAACCGATTTCCTGATTCCCTGCGACCGGCGGCGGCGACCGATTGCAGTTTGTCAAATAGTCTTTGTTCCATTCCCGGACGCGGTTTGAATTTTGAAATCAACGTAATTTCTTCTCTAATCGCTGTTGTCATATTATTATCCTTCTTTAATCTTCAACTCTACTCGGCACAGCCACGCCGTCGCTGGTCGGCAACGGACGCGGCGGCGGAACGAACGGAAATTCGGTTCGTAAATCCTCGGCGGGCGGAACGGCATTTAAAAGCGGCGTATTGAAAACTTTAGTGTAAACAACCGTTCCGAAATCATCGTCAAGCCTGCGTCCATTGATCCGGGCAAAGCCGTAGGAAGTCGGCAGACTAGCATCAAACGGAATCAAATCGGGCAAAAACCAACGCGCCACCAATTCGCCGTATTTTTCGGGTTCAGCCGCGCTTTTGGCAATCGCGCAGCCTTTGGAAACGAGTTCAATGACCGCCGCCGAAAAATTCTCGTAATCGGTATCGGGGTCGGTCGAATTATATTTCAGAGAACCCGCCGGATTATCGTTAAAAGTCGCGGCGAAATTCGGATTTCCGCACCGGTTGACCTGCGTCCAATGCCCGTGATCATTTGCTGAAACGGTCGCGTAAAATCCGAACGGCGCATCGGAAATCAAATTTAGCGGAAATTCGATGACGATTGATAAAACATTGGTCGCGCCCGTCGTGCTGTTGCCTTTGCTGAATGCGGTCGCGTCCCAGGTTTTCGTTGCGAGCGCGTTATCAATAAATTCCCGCGCAGTGACGGCATCGAGAAAAAACGGATCGCCCGCAATGCCTGTCCAAACTTTCAAACCGTTTTCAAGTGTCGTAATTTCATTGACAATTCCGCCGCCTATTTCGCGCCCGCTGGCATAATGGTCTTGCGCCTCTTCGTCTTTCAAATAGTGCAAAGTCCATTTCTGCGGCGTTTCTCTACCGTGAAAAACAAAGCGCAAAACGACATCGGCTTTGGCATCGGCGTTCGTGTCAAAACGAAGTTCGTAAGCGGTTTCAGGTCGAAAACTGTCCCACTGCCGGTCGCCCGTAAACGGCGACGGCAAACCGGCGAGTGGGCTGGCGTTCATAATCGCGACGACTTTTCCGGGTTCTTCCGAATTGAAAAGATAAATGTCGGTAATGTTGATCCGACTGTCTTTGCGCGACTCCGGCGAATCGAAATGATGACTCATATTTTTACTCCTTAAAAAAAATTTATTGAAAAATTCCTTTGTTTTCTTCGGCGAATCGTCGAAATTTAATCGGCTTGCGACCTGTAATTTCTTCGATGGTCGGGCGCGTTTCCGCCAAATAACCGGCTTTGCCGATTTCGTTTAATTCCATCACCGCGTCAACCATCCACGCGGGCATTTTCGCTTCGAGCATCTGTTTTCGCGCCCGTTCTTCCGGCACGTCAAAGTATTTTATTTCGCGTCCCAGAATATTTGAAAAAATTTCCGCAATGTCGTTGTTTGATAAAGATTCGCCGCCCGTCACCGCGTATTTTTTACCCGCATGACCTTCTTCAGTTAAGGCGACAACGGCAACAGCGGCGATGTCGCGCACGTCAACCAAACTGATTTTGCCGTCGCCCAATGGCGCGTAAAATGCGTTTTGATTTTTAATCGTCTCGGTGTAGCCGAGATAGTTTTGAAAAAAAGAAGCGGGCTGCACGAACGTCCATTCGATTCCCGAATCAGCGATTGCTTTTTCCACTTCGCCGTGCCATTTTCCCAGAGCAATCGGCGCGTTCACGTCCGCACCCTGCGCCGATGAGCGGACGATTCGTTTAACTCCGGCGCGTTTCGCAGCTTCAACTGTCGCCTTTCCGAGTTCGACCAGATTTTCGACGAACGGCGAAAGCGAAAACACTTTATCCGCGCCTGCGAACGCCGCCGCCAAAGATTCGGCATCGTTTAAATCCGCTTCAACTTGCACTACTCCGGCGTTATCCCAAGCCGCGTTCGTTTCGACTTTGCGAACGATAACGCGCGGCGCGTAGCCTTTTTTTAGTAGTTCTTCGACAATTGGTTTTCCGATGTTTCCGGTCGCGCCCGTCACTGCAATAATTTCTTTTTCATTCGACATTTTATAATCTCCTCGTATTTGTTCGTTAAAATTTGAAAGTTAAATAACTCGTAAAATAATCAACGTCTTTGGCGGGCGGCGTTTCGCGCAAAAATTGTCCGGCGAAAAAATGCGTATAAACGCTCGTCCAACTCAAATAACGGTTGACGCGATGAACGATTTGCGCCGACAGCTGATTGCCGACAAATTTAGCGCGGCTCAGTTGTCCCGTCCGCTGCGCGTCCGGGCTGCCGTAAAGCGCGTCACGATTACTGGTGCGCCAAAAAAGCGCATCGTCGAATTTCACGCTGATTCGTTTTGTCAGATTTAATTCGAGCGACGGTATTAATGCTGTTGAATTGGACGGCGAAATCAAACTTACTAAACCCGAATAAGCGTTCGGTGAAGCGAACAGCGAATTAAAAGTTTCGAGCCGACCGTCAAGCGGATTTTTGTCGCCGCTCGTCGCGTCAAAGCGGACTGCAAGGCGCGGTTTGAATCGCGTTTTTGATAACGTAAAACCGGAATCGGTGACTATCGCCCACGCCCTGATTGGAGCGTTTCGGAATTTCCCGAATTGCGCGGCGATTTCGAAATCGAAATTAAACGCACCCGTTTTCCCGCCGATTCTCGCGCCGACGGTTTGACGGCGCTCGCGCCCCGCGCCCTGCTCGTAACGGAGGCGTTTAGAATCAAGCTCACTGAAATAAACGACGGCGATTCCGTTCCACTTTTTCGGCAGATTTCGCGCCGCGTAGCCGCCCCAAAAAGTCTGCTCGTTGTTTGTCCGGTCATCAAAAATTCCGCGCCGCGTCGTGACGGGTTTGAGAAACCACGGCGAAAATTGCCATTTGCCGAGTTTTATTAAAACTCGCGCGCCGTCAAACGATTGCCGCACATTCGCGCCTTCGCGCACGGCGACGAATCTCGAAGAGCCGAACTCAATTTCCTGTCGTCCGGCGCGCACGGTTACCGATTTTTTCTCGCCCGCAAAAATCGTGTAATCGGCAAAAGCCTGATGCAAATCCAGTTTATCTAAATCACCGGGACGCGCCCCGCCGTTTCTGTTTTCGAGAAGACCGCTTTTGATTTGCGCGAAAACGCGAAAACGTCTGCCGAAATGAAAATCGGCGTGCAACATATACCGCTCTAAAAGATACCCGTCGCCGTCCTGAATTCCCGCGCCGAAACCCGCGTTGCGATAAGTTTCGTATCGCTGGCGCATTTCGCCACCCAAAGTTAAATACCAACTTTTCGAGCGGTTAAGCGGAATAAATTTGAGCCGGTCAAGCCAATTGGTTCGTTTTGATTCGTCGCGCAAATAACTGAAATCCTCATCGTAACGCAGATTTTTGAGCGGCGGCGGAGAAAATTTTGCGGGCGCACTTATCTCATCGCCGACGGGCGACGGCAACGGCGCGGGCGAAGCCGTCGGAGTTATCGGATCGTTTCCTTGCGCGAAAAGATTCACCGCAAAAAGCGTCAAACTCGATAAAATTATCAGCCCGCCCGGTTTCATCATTTCGAGTTGCCGGCACCGACTTCGAGCCGCACGATCTTTGCCGTCTGCACGCCGCCCGTCGGCGGCAGGCTCATGCCGCCGTTGGTGACGACGAAAACCGCGTTTTTGTCGCGCCCGCGCCCGAAAACTAAAGATGTATCGCCCGTCACGAATTCGTTTTCTGCGGCGATAATCGTCATTTTACCGTCGGTTGCGATACGCACGACGTTATTGTAAACGTGTGTCGTGACAAACAAATTGCCCTTTTCATCGAACGCGAAATCGTCGCCGTTGATTTTTTCGGCAAACATTTCGGGCTTTCCGGCTTTCCCGCCCGCCAAAATCGGAATGCGGAAAATCTTTTGATTCTGCGTGTTTGTCGCGTAAAGATTGTTTTTATAAATCTTCAAACCGTTGACCGCCGGAGTCGGATTGCTTGTATTTGCACGCGCCAAAGATTCGTCCATGAGCCAAACTGCCGCCGTTTTCGTTCTCGCGTCGAATTCCCAAATCGCGCCTTTGTAAGAATCGGCGATTAGAAATATATCGCCGCTCAAGTGTGTTACGCCGTTCAAAAAAATCGCGCCTTCAATAATCGCCAGCATTTCGACTTTACCCGATTTGTCAACACGAAAAACCGCTGCTTTTTTATCAATCGTCACACCGGAAATTATTAAATTTCCTTTTTTATCGAAAGCGATTCCGGCAACTTTACCCGTAATTTGGGCGAATTCCGTTTTCGCCCCAACCGTTGTCACCCGATAAACTTTGCCGTCTTCGTAGCTGTTGACAAACAAATCACCTTTTTTATCAACCGCGACGTTTTCCAAGAAAGTGTTGACCGGAAACTCGGCGATTGTTCGGGCGGCGACAATTTGTTTCGGCGTGTCCGCAAAAATCGGCGGTAATTGCTGCGCTCGGTTGGGTTGCCCGAAGACGAGCAACCCTAAAGTCAATAAAATAAATCTGATTTTACGTTTCATTTTTCTCCTCTCTATAAATGCTATTTGCTTATTCTCCCAAATTTGCCCAGACGGTTTTGTATAGCGTGTAACTTTCCAGCGCTTCTGCACCCTGTTCGCGTCCGTAGCCCGACATTTTGAAGCCGCCGAACGGCGCGTTAGGGTGATATTTGTGCCAGGTGTTGAGCCAGACCGTGCCGGCTTTAATGCGGTCGGCGAGGCGCAAGGCGCGGCGAAGATCGCTGGTTTGAATGCCCGAAGCCAAACCGTAAGGCGTATCGTTGGCGAGGCGAATCGCTTCCGTTTCGCCAGAAAAACGGATGACCGGCACGACGGGACCGAAAATTTCTTCCTTTGAAATCTCGATGTCGTTGGTTGCGTCGGCGAATACGGTCGCTTCGATAAACAAGCCTTTGCCGTTAATTTTTCTGGTTTCGCCGCCCGCGACGAGTCGCGCCGTGCTATCTTTGCCCGATTGAACGTAGCGCAAAACTTTGTCGTATTCGGCGCGGCTTGCCATCGGTCCGATTTGCGTTGAAGCATCGAGCGGATCGCCCAAAACCGCATCTTTCGCCATTTCTGAAAAGCGTTCGACGAATTCGTCGTAAATCGCGTCTTCGACCAAAATTCTCGAACCCGCCACGCAGACTTCGCCTTTGTTCCAGAAGATTCCCCAAAAAGCGGCTTGCAGCGCAGATTCCAGATTCGCGTCGGCGAAAACAATGTTCGGCGATTTGCCGCCGAGTTCCATCGTCTGGTGTTTGAGGGTTTCAGCGCCGTTGCGAATGATGTTCTGCCCGACGCCGGTCGAGCCGGTGAATGCGATTTTCTCGACTTTCGGGTTTTTGACGAGCGCGTCGCCGATCTGTCCGCCCGGACCCGTGATTAAGTTATACACGCCTGCGGGAACACCCGCGTCAAGTGCGACTTGCGCCAAAGCGAGCGCGGTCAAAGGCGTGTCCGAAGCCGGTTTGTGAACAATGGTATTTCCCGCCGCAAGTGCCGGAGCGATTTTCGAGCAGGTTAAGGCGAGCGGAAAATTAAAAGGCGTGATTGCCGCGACGACTCCCAAAGGTTCGCGGCGCGTTAGTATTTTTAAATCGTGATCGTAAGACGAGCGATAACCACCGTTCATCGCGCTCATTGCCAAGCCGCCGAAAAATCGGAACAAACCCGAACAATGCGGCATAATGATATTGCGAAAATCGGCATACGGCATTCCCATATCCATCGCTTCGCGGATGGCGAAATCTTCGGCGCGCTCGTCCAAAAGGTCAGCCATTTTAAACAGAATCTTGGCGCGTTCCTCGTGGTGCATCCGCCCCCACGCGCCCGACTCGAACGCTTCCGATGCCGCGTCAACCGCGCGGTTCGCGTCCTCAACCGTCGCTTTCGCGATCTGGGTAATGACGGCTTCGGTCGTCGGGTCGGTGGTCGGCATCGTCTCGCCGCTCGATGAATCGTGCCATTCGCCGTTGATCAATAATTGCCCTCTCGCAATTTCCTTGCGCTGCGGCTGATGCGCGTTTTCCGACTGTAATTTGATTGCCTGATCGTTCATATTTTTCCCTCTGTTTTGATTTTTGTTGTCTGACTGAATATGTTTAATTAAAAGATAGCTTTGCGCTTTTCATAGTTACCAAACGGAAACTAAACGAATAAAATAAAAAATAATGGAAACCGAAAATTCTGACCCGAAAGAAATCTGCCGCGAATTCGTCTGTCCGGCAGAGACGACCTTTCAAATCATCGGCGGCAAATGGCGACCGCGAATTTTATGGGAACTTTCCCTCCGAGCCGAGCCGATGCGTTTCGGCGAGCTGCAAACCGCCTTGGGCGACATTGCGGTTAAAACTTTGACTCATAACTTACGCGAGCTCGAAACGATGCGGCTCGTCATTCGCCGTGATTTCGGAGAATTTCCGCCGCGCGTCGAATACGCTCTGAGCGATTTCGGCAAATCCCTGAAGCCGATTTTCACCGTAACTTACGATTGGATTGCCGCCAACCGGAATGCCGTCCGCCGAATCATCAGCGACAATCCGAGCAAAGACTGGCTCGTCAGACGAGAAACCGACCTCGTTTGAAATTCGCTTTGTTGCTTTGAGACGAAGCCCTAACAAAACCGCCCGCGCAGGCAAAGGGTTAATGTAACTGGCGGATGCTAAAGATATGGTTAACCCCCTGCATCCTTCTAAATTGTCAGCTTGCTGCTCAGACAAATGCTGATGTTTTTGATTAGCAACTTCGTTTTATTTAGCTAACTCCCCGCCTGTTATATCCAAGTCCATACCCGTTACGCTGCTCGCATAGTCGGAGGCTAAAAACATAACGGCGCGGGCAATTTCGTCAACCGACATAATGCGCGGCGTGACGAAAGTTTTCGCCGCTTCTTGAGCGTTGACTTTTTGATAAGCGAACGACTCTCTAAGTTGGGGCGTGTCAACTGCGAGCGGTGAAATCGAGTTAATCCGAATTTTGTGTTTCGCATTAGCGAGAGCGGCGGCTTTCGTCATACCGATAATGCCGTGTTTTGAAGCGTTGTAATGGGCAATATTCGGAAAGCCGACGTGACCGGTGCGCTCGCCATGTTGACGATGATGCCGCTTCCCTGACGGCGCATCTGCGGGATTTCGTATTTCATAGCGAAAAACTCGCCCATCATCTTCGACCTTCGCCCTCGGATTTTCCCAGTAGCGCGGCGCGCCGCCCGATTCGCCGCGATAACGAGGATCAAAGACGAGCGCGGCAAATCCCATTTTTGCCAAACGCCTGGCGTATTCAGTCGGGGCTTGTTCCTTCTGAAATGTCATTGGACCCAGCAGCACGACCGCCGCGTTTTTTTCGGTTTCCGGCAGATACAAATTTCCGACTAAAGTTTCACCATGACTTTCAAAAGTAACTTTTTCAAAATCGCTCGATTGCATTTTTCCTTTCTCCTTATAAATTGAATTTTTATTGTAATTTCACAAAGCCGATACCGTTTTGCTAATCGGCACAACGTTTGATTTACCGCAAGGTTTACCCACAATCGCCGCCGCAAGTCCAATCCAGTTTGACCGGAATGAGACGCGCGCTCGAACCGCTCCTGCTCGGAATTCGCGAACTAAGAAACTCGGCAACTTAAAGAAACTGATAAAATTTGATCGCAAAATTTCTCTAAGTTTTGAACCATGCCGGTTCGATGTCGCCGAAGTATTCACGAAATCCGATGACTTTGCCGTTTTCAATCGTGAGCGCGATGACGTTCCAGCCTTTGTAATCGTTCGCGCCGACTTTCCCTTCTGAATCGAACTGAAAAATGAACGTGCTGCCGCCGAAACTGACGACAACGTTGGAGAATTTTAGATTGTTCGGAGTTTTTTCGCGGGCTTTAATCAGCTCATTCATTTGCGATAAAGCCTCTTTGCCTTTGGAAACGCCACGGCTCGGTTGCAGCGGATGCGAATAAAACGCGAAATTCGGTGAAATCAATCGTTTGAAATCACTGTAATCGCCGGAGTTTTCGCCTTTCTCCCACGCGGCGAACGCCTGTTTTGCAGATTTCATATTTTTATTCGATTTCTCCTGCGCGATGATGCCGGTTGAAAACAGAATCATGATTGTAAGAAAAATGATTAAACGCATAATTTTTTATTGCCGTTCAATGGAACTAGTCTAAAAAGAAATTGCCGAATTTATTTTTTACCGCCGAAGAAATTCAGCAATCTTTTTGCCAGTTCTTCCGGTTGTTCGTCGGCAATCCAGTGTCCGGCTCTTTCAATCACGCCGCCGCTCACGTTTTCGCCCAGCTGACTGATGCCTTGCAAAACAAATTCGTTCGCGCCCATTTCGCCGCCGAGGGCGAGAACCGGCATTGCCAATTTACGTTGAGCAAATTCTTTGACCTGTTCGGCATCGTCGAAAACGCTCGCAAACCAACTGAATCCGGCACGCAGTGCCCCCGGTTTTTGTAGTTGGCGCACGTAAATCTCGAAATCTTCCTGACCGACGGCATCCGGGTTGTAACTCCAGTGCCAGAAATACCAAGCAAGCAGTTCGCGTTCTTTGCCAGCGATAAACTGCACGGCGACATCCGGCACGGTGAAAAATGCGAGCTGCCACGCCTGCCAGTTGCGAACCGGCTGCATACCCATTTCGTAACCGTAGCCGGGCGGCGCGTATTCGATCAATGCCATCCGTTTCACCCGTTCGGGAAACAAAGAGGCGAAAGCGTAAGCCGTGCCGCCGCCGAGGTCATAGCCGACGAGATTGATTTCCTTGTGACCGAGCCGGTCGAGCAAAGCGTTCAAGTCTTCCGCCATCGTCCGTTTGTCGTAACCGGCGGGCGTAATCGAAGTGCCGCCCATACCGCGCCCGTCGGGCGCGATAATCGTATATTTTTCGGCGAGCAACGGGATGACTTTGCGCCACATTTGCGAATGCTGCGGAAAGCCGTGCAGCAAAATGATTACCTGTTCGCCCGCTCCGGCTTGCAGATAATGAAAGTTCAAATCGCCGATTCGCGCCGTATTATTCGAGATTATTGCGTTTTCGTTCATAAAAAATTCCTCTTCAATCGCTCACAATTTATAAAAATAGAACCGATTGCGGCTCAGTAATAAATACTGCTCATCAGTGTATCCATTTATTCTGCGAATAAATCACGTTTCTTAACTGCGGATGGCGGCGACGGCTTTCGGGTTGACATCGCCGACGTATTCGCGCCAGCTCTTAATCAGCCCGTTCTCGACTTCCAGGAAAATCGCCAGATGATTGCCGAACGCCCCGCCTTTATTACTGCCCGACACGCGAAATTCAATTGCCGCCAGATTGTTTGTCGCGGCAATGCCGGTCAGCTCGAAATAAACTTGAAGCTTCATTGTTTCGCGCTCAAATTCGATCAGCTCGCGCACACGGCTTCGTCCCGTTTGCTCGCCGCGCCATTCATCAAACGGCAGCGGAACGAAAAAGCGCACGTCTTCTGCCATCAAATCGCACAAATTACGGCTGTCGCCCGTTTCAACCGCCAGACTGAAAGCATTGAAAGCTCGCTGCCCGATTTCCAGCGTTTCCCTGTTTGCATTGTTCATAATTACTCCACATTTGCCAAAACAGTTTTTTCCGTAATCCGGTCGTAAAATTTTTGAATGCGCGGCACAACCAACGCCGAGATCGGCAGCGCGACGAGAAAACTGATGCCGAAACTTTTCAGCCATTGACTGATGAAATCCGCGCCGAAGCCGAGATTAATTGCCGTTAGCACGAACGACATCGCTCCTGACATACACAGTCCGACGGTCGGTGCGAACAGAAGTTTCGCAGTTTGTTGGGTGATTTTCATTAATTTCTCGAAAAACAACTGAGCCGGAAAGTTTTCGGTAACATCGTGTTCCGCCTTCATCATTCCGCCTTCATTCTTGAATTTACTGTTCGCCCCATTTGCTGTATTTTTGATAAAGTTCCCCGATTAATTTTCCTTCGGGATTTGCCCAGTCATCCATCAACTCGGAGGCGAGAGAGACCCAGTTGGTCATAGTCGCGCCGGCTTGCGTCAGCCGCGAAATGGCGGATTGCTCGACCAGAAACGAATCGGTCCCGGAAACATCCGGCAGCACATAAACTTCGTAGCCCGCCTTCAAAACGTCCAAAGCAAGCTGCGTCACGCAGTTATCAATCGAAATTCCTGCCATAATGATTTTCGGTCGGTCATATTTCTCGATCAAATCCCGAAATTCCGGCGAGTGCCAGGCTGACGGCTGATTTCTCGCAACCTTCGGTGCGTCCGGCAAAAATTCGTCAATCTGATCAAAGAATTTCCCCCTGAAACCGCCTTCGTCGCCAAGCACGATGGTCGGCAGACGGTCTTTGAAAATCTGTCCGATGCATGCCAGCGCGGAAACATTGTTTTGATAAGTTTGCGCTTCAATCGTTTTGATTCCCGGAATAAATCCGGTCAAATAATCCACCATCACCAGCACCGAATTTTCTGGCGTTAATTTGTTTACGTAATTTGAATTTATTGTTGTCATTTTTTAACTTTCCTTGATTCTAAATTTTTGAAGCCACACTCATTTTGCACATTTCCTTCTGACCGAAAGCCTTAGTGTATGGGCAGGCACGGCGTGCCTGATTGACAATTTTTTCCGCTTCTTTATCCGACAATTCGGGCAAATCTATTTGAAATTCCGCCGAAATTCCAAACCCGTCGTTTTCAAATTGACCGAGAGTGATCTTTACTTTGACTGTTATTTCTCTCAAAATCCGGTTATGTTGTTTGGCAGCAAAACCGATGCTGTCAGCGATGCTTGCCGCCCACGCGCAGGCAATAAGTTGTTCGGGATTAATAAATTTTGTTTGATCCGCAAGAACTTCGCCGCCAAGTTCCGAAGGCAGTTCCAAGTGAAAATCGAGCGCACCGTCATCGGTCGAAACTCTGCCGCCCGAACGTCCGCCGGTTGCCGTCGCCTGCGCTTTGTAAAGTGAAATCAGATTCATCTCTTACTTCTGCCCGTCAGTGAAATTGTTCAAACTGATTCACCGAATTGGTTACTCTATGCTTTTTCGGTTCGTTTATTGCTCTGCCGGATACTTAATCAAAAGTCGTGCCGTTTATCTGCAAGCAAATACTAACTAAGCTAAATTAGGCTAAGAAAAGACTTAATAGGATTTGATAAATTATTTAACATTCAATTGAGGGTTAATATATTGACTTTTAGAAATTGAAAGGTTAAATGTTGACTTCTGGGTCAGAATTCATAATTTGGCTTACCCGAAAAAGATGATGAAATGAAAGGAAAACCGAAAACAAATAGTAAATCGAACGGTCAATCCGCCGAATTGCTTTACCGCATTTCCAAGGCGATGGCGGCGGTTAAGGACGGACGCGAGCTTTTGAAAATCATCGTTAATGAAACGCAGCCGATTTTTCGTTTTTATGATATTGGTTTGGCTGTGCTCGACAAAAGCGGCGAATTTCTTATTGATTGGGCGATTTTGTATGAGGAAATTAATCCTTCCGAAGCTAATATTTCTCAACGGGAAAACAATCTATTTAAGTTTTCCGTCGAAGAGCCGCTTTTTAAATATGCAATTACCCGCGCCGAAAAAGAGAAAAAGCCGTTTATCGATAATATGACAGCGGAATTTATTGAGGAATTTAAGGATTTTCCACATTTGCCGCTGGAAATTGAATACGGTTACAAACAATTTCTAGTCACGACCTTAAAATTTGGCGGCAAAACATTGGGATTATTGAACTTCAATAGTTTACGAGAAAATCATTTCGACGACTGTGATTTCGAGCTGTTTCAGGCAATCGCCGATCTTGTCGCCGTCGCCGTCGCCAATATTACGGCGAACGAAGAAATAATCGAACGCGCCCGCGAGAAAGAGGTTTTGCTTTCGATCAGTCAGGCGATTGCGACGATTCAGAACCCGGAGCAATTATTTAGGGTCATCTTCGAGCGCGTTCAGCCGATTTTCCGGTTTCACGATGTCGGATTATTCATTTTATCCAAAGATGGTAGGTGGATGACCGATTGGGCGGCAACATACGAGCATATCAATCCTTCGCCAGGCAACCGGCAAATCAAGGAATTTGAAATGGAAATATTTTCGTTTGAAAATTCGACCATTCAGACAATCGCCAAACGATTAAGCGATGCGGATTCGCCGCTTGTTTTCTCTTATCATGAAATGATCGCCGCGGATGTGTTTTGGCAGGCGGATTTCAAGGAAAAACTGCGGACTGTTATCGAAGAAGGAGGATACGAAGAATTCCTCGCGACCCGGCTTCAAACCGGCGGCACTCTGTGCGGGCTGTTGTTCTTCAATTCAAAACAAAGCGGATTTTTCAACGACAAGCAGTTTGCGATGTTTCAAAACATCGCCGACCAAATTGCTGTTGCCGTCGCCAACATCATTGGAAATGAAGAGATCACAGAGCGCGAACGCGAAAAATCAAAATTGCTTTCCATCAGCCGCGAAATCGCCAAAGTGCAAACGCGCGAGCAACTTTTGAACGTTATCTTCACGACCGTCAAAGAAATCTTTCCCTACGACGATGCCGGTTTATTTTATTTCTGCGACCGCGACGGCACGCCGAATCCGCGAGGCGAAAATTACGTTCATCTGCTCGACGACATCGGAAGCGATGTCAACACCCAAATCGCAGCCCGCAATATCACGGGCGTTTTGTCTGAACGAGTTGATTCAGTTCGGTTTCATGCGGAAGACCAACCCGGAATTACGACGATGGACGAGTTGATGACGCGCTTTCCCGGACATCCGTTTTTTCCGATTATGCATGCCGACGGCATCAAGCAATTTATCACCAAAGGCATCAAAATCGGCGGCGAAACAATCGGAATGCTGTCGTTTAACTCGCGGACGCAGAATTTCTATTCGGCAGCTGATTTTCCGCTGTTCGACAATATCGCCAATCAAGTCGCGGTTGCTGTTGCCAACATTCTCGCCAACGAAGAGATCGCCAACCGGACACGCGAAAAATCGGTTTTGCTGTCAATCAGCGAGGTCATCGCGACCGTTCGCAGTAAACGAGATTTGCTGAAACTCATCATCGAGAAAATCAAACCGGTTTTCAATTTTTACGACTGCGGAATTTTCGTTTTTGACCGCGAAAAGCATACCCTCGAAGATTTGGTTGTCAGTTTTCCCGACATTAGTCCGTCTGAAGCGACTAATTTGCTGTTTGCAGAGGACAACGCGGTTTTTGATTATGAAGGCTCGGTTTGGGAAGAAGCATTTGAGATGATGCGAGCGGCGGGTCTGCCGGTTATTGTCAATTATAAAAATAACGAGTTTTCCGGTTGGACCGAATACGTTCAGGCGGCGGTGATCGAGCAAATCGGGTATGAAGAATCTTTAATGGCGATCCTCGCGACGGGCGGCGAAGAACTCGGAGTCTTTGCCATTAATTCGCTTAACAAAGGAACCTTTAATGAAAATCAGTTCAGCCTCTTCCAAAACATCGCCAATCAAATGGCGGTCGCGGTCGCCAACATTCTGGCGAATGAAGAAATTTTGGAACGGACACGGGAAAAATCAGTTTTGCTTTCCATTAGCGAAGACATTGCTTCGGCGCGAAATGCCGTTGAGCTGCTGCAAGTCATCCGCGAAAAAGCGCAGCAATTAATCCCGTTTTACGATACCGGCATTCTGATCGTCGAAGAAGACGGACAACATCACTACGATTTGGCGGTTACTTTGCAAGGTTGGGATAATTCTGAGTCGAATCGGAAACTGCACGATTTAGGATTGCACCGAATGGTTCACCCGGATTCGTATGTTGAATATGTCATGCGGTTGATTGAAGCGGGGAACAGTCCGGTGATTGAAGATTACGAACAGAGATTAAACGAATTTGATTACCCGTTTTTTGTAACTCTTCGAGAATTCGGATATCGGGAAGGACTCGGCGCGGCTCTCAAATCCGGCGGCAAGACCTTCGGAACATTTTGGCTGAACAGCCTGAAGAAGGATCATTTTAAGCTGGAGCAGTTTGAGATTTTCCAGGCTCTGGCGGATCAAGTGGCAGTCGCCGTTTCCAACATCCTCGCGCGCGACGAAATCCAAAAGCAACTGTCCGAGATTAAAGAATTAAAAAAACGTCTTGAAGCCGAAAATACCTATCTAATCGAAGAAGTCCGCAGAAACTATAATTTTGAGGAAATCATCGGCACGAGTCCGCGTTTAATTCAGGTGTTCGAGGTCGTCGAAACCGTTGCGCCGACCGATGCGACCGTTCTGATTCAAGGCGAAACCGGGACCGGAAAGGAATTAATTGCCCGTGCCATCCATAGCCGGTCGGCGAGAAATGAGCGCCCACTGATAAAACTAAACTGTGCCGCGCTGCCCCGCGAACTTGTCGAATCGGAGCTTTTCGGACACGAAAAAGGCTCGTTCACCGGAGCGCATGAACGGCGCATCGGTAAATTTGAATTAGCCGATAAAGGCACGGTTTTTCTGGATGAAATCGGCGAACTGCCGCTCGATATGCAGGTCAAGCTGCTGCGAGTTTTGCAGGAAAAGGAAATCGAACGCCTGGGTGGTAAAGGAACTATTAAATTGGATTTACGAATCGTCGCGGCAACGAATCGTAATTTAGCACAGGAAGTTCAAGCCGGGAGTTTCCGCGCCGATTTATATTACCGCCTCTGCACGGTCGAGTTTTTCGTGCCGAGTTTGCGTGAACGGCGCGAAGACATCGAACCGCTGACAATGTATTTCGCGCAGAAATACGCTGCCAAATTCTCGCGGTGCATCGAACGAATTTCAACGCAAATGCTCGCCGAACTCAACGCCTACGATTTTCCCGGCAACATTCGCGAACTCGAACACATCGTTGAACACGCCGTTATTTTCTCGAAAAATGAGACGCTGATTCTGCCGCGTCCGCTGACGGGAAACGGTGAAACACAAATTTCACCCAATGGCGAAACAAATAAGCCGCCGAAAAACGAAAAACAAACTCTCAAATCAATCGAACGCGACCATATTATCGGCGTTCTGCGCCAAACGTCGGGACGCATCAAAGGCAAGGGCGGCGCGGCGGAAATTTTAGGCTTAAATCCCGCAACCGTTTATTTTCGGATGAAAAAACTGGGTATTGAAAAATAAATTTGAAAAACCAAGCCAACAGGCTTTGACTGAACCGTGAGGTAATCAGTCATTCTGCCAGCATCGAGGCGGATGGGAGTTAGAGTCGGATAGTATGGCTAACAATAACGTGAACTCTTGATAAACGTCGTCATATAGAACAAGCCAAAGATGCTGAAAGGCTTGAGCCAAAAGGCAATGTAGCTGGAACAAGCAGTGCCTTCTTGCTTGTCGTGAACACCAAAGCTACCGGCGGAAAGAGAGAGCCTAACCCATCCATTGCTCGTTTAAGCGGAACAGGGTAAGCCCGACATTCTCCTTGCGCGGGTGAGGAAAGCAAGCCGTAAGGCGAACCGATAGAATGGCGGGTAAAGGATGATGGAAAAAGCAAAAGCTTTGCTGTAACGGCAAAGATACGGTTTGCAACATTAACCGCTGCGAAAAGCAGGCAGACTTCCATCGGGTCTTTAATCACGAGAAAACTCGTCGAACCGACTTCAGGAGAAAAGGCAAATGACAACAGAATCAGAAATGAATCGAGTTGGTGCAGTCTCCAGCGTGACGGATTGGCATGCTGCCGATTGGCGGGCAGTCAACTAAAACGTGCGTCGGCTACAAGCGCGTATCGTGAAGGCAACACGAGTAAAAGATGGAACAAGGTAAAAGCCCTGCAACCTCTTTTAACCCACTCGCTGAGCGGCAAACTTTTTGCCGTTCGGCAGGTGACGGAAAACTCCGGGAAGAGAACATCCGGTGTTGACAAGGAGACTTGGGAAACGCCGGACTTGAAGATGCAAGCAGTAAACAACTTGAAAAGCAGAGGTTATAAACCATTGCCTCTCAAGCGCGTGAACATCCCGAAGTCAAACGGTAAACTTCGATCTTTGGGTATTCCGACAATGCGTGATAGAGCAATGCAAGCCTTGTACTTGTTAGCTTTAGACCCAGTTGCCGAACCATTGCCGACCCAAACTCTTACGGTTTCCGAAAGATGCGGTCAACCGCCGATGCAATGGGACAATGCTTTAACGCATTACACCAAAAGACATCGGCACAATGGATACTCGAAGCCGACATCTTAGGCTGTTTTGATAATATCAGTCACCAAGGGATGCTTGAACATATTCCGATGGACAAACGCATCCTGCACAAGTGGCTGAAAGCGGGATACTTGGAAAAATCAATGCTTTATGCAACCGAGAGCGGAACGCCGCAAGGCGGCATCATCTCTCCGGTGTTGGCAAACCTGGTGCTTGACGGCTTGGAAACAAAGCTCAAAAAATGCTTTGAAAACTAACGACAATACCAAAATGTCAACATCGTTCGATATGCGGACGACTTCGTGATTACGGGCAGAACGAAAGAACTACTGGAAAATGAAGTAATGCCGATAATCGAAATGCATCTCAAAGAGCGCAGTTTGGAACTCTCGCAAGAGAAAACCAAAATTACGCCGATTGAAACGGGCTTTGATTTCCTCGGATGGAACTTTCGTAAATATAACGGCAAACTGTTAATCAAGCCGTCAAAAAAGAATGTTCAAGCTTTTCTAACCAAAATCCGAGACTTGATAGATTCAAACAAGCAGATCCAAACAGGCAGTTTGATAGGGCAACTCAATCCGATTATTCGCGGATGGGCAAACTATCATCGCCATGCGGTCAGCAAAAGAATCTTCAACCATGTAGATGACCAAATCTTCAAAACATTGTGGCAATGGGCGCGGCGCAGACATCCGCAGAAAAGTGCCGGATGGGTGCGACGGAAATACTTCGCAACCGTTGGCAACAACAGGTGGGTGTTCTGCGGCGAAACCAAGACAACGAATGGCAAAACAAAAACTGTTCGATTGCTCAAGGCTTCTGACACACCGATCAAACGGCACGTCAAAGTTAAGGCAGCAGCAAATCCTTATGCTTCGGAATGGGAAACTTACTTTGAACATCGAATAGATGTGAACCTGAAAGACAACCTCGAAGGCTACAAGAAATTGCTTCGGCTTTGGGTAGAACAAAACGGCATCTGTCCAATCTGCAATGAGAAAATAACGAAACTGACGGGCTGGCACAGCCATCATATTGTCTATCGTTCTCACGGCGGAACGGACGGAAACAGCAATCGCGTTTTGTTACATCCGAATTGCCATAATCAAGTTCATTCTCAAGGGTTGGAAGTGGTGAAACCGCGTTTCAAACGAGGCGTTAAATAAGGCTTGAGCCGGATGACGGAAAACTGTCAAGTCCGGTTCTGAGGGGGCGGAGTGGCGGCAACGTCGCTCTGCTACCCGACTATTACAATCGAGTTAGGTTACATTCGAGTTTGGGTTATAAAAGCCCGATGGAATTTGAAGCAGAATTGAAAATTAAAAATGGAGGAATCAAAAGACAGTTTTTTGTCTAAAACAACTTGACCATCTCACATTCAAACGGCGCAGATTTCTCTTTCTTTTGATGATGCGAAAAACTTTTTGCATTTGTTGAATTTAACTTGTGAACAATTTCCCTTACCATCAAATCTAGCCGTCAACCGAGAAATTTGTCAAGCCTTAATCAAATTTTAAAATTAAAGCCTTTTTAGACTTTCAAACTAAATACAACTTCAGTGCTGATGCGTTGGATTTTGCTTGAGCATTTCAGCACGGAGCAAAAAACTTCCTTCAGTTACAATTTTATCTCCGACGTTCAAGCCTTCCAAAACAACATATTGCCCGTTTGTCTCCGAACCTAAACGGACGGGTTTCATGACGAAAACATTCGGTTTGTCGGTTGCGGCGAAAACGATTTTTTGCTCTTTCATATTTTGCACGGCAGCCGAGGAAATGACCGGAACGGTGCTTTCACCCGTGCCGAGTGCGCCGAAACTGACATTTGTGTACATTCCGATTTTGAACATCTGTCCGGGATTATCGAGTTCCACACGCACCTGCGCCGTGCGCGTTTCCTGATTGATATTCGGATCAATATATGTCACTTGCCCGCGAAAGAGTTTTCCGGGAAAAGCGTCGCTGGTAACTGATGCGCCGCTGCCCGTCCACATTCGTCCCAAATCCTTTTCATAAACCTGCGCGATCACCCAGACGGATGAAAGATTCGTAACTTTCATCAATTCTTTATTGGCTTCGACGACTTCTCCCTGATTGACCGAGCGGCTGGTAATCGTGCCGGAAACGGGTGCGGTTAAAGCAATTTCGGACGAGATTTGCGATGGTGAGCGAAGCGCGTTGACACGCTTTTCGGAAAGTCCGAGCAGTATCAGCCTCTGCCGCGCGCTTGCAAGTTCAGATTCGGCGGTTCTTAATTTTACGGAAGCC
The DNA here is from genome assembly GCA_031412675.1 of Acidobacteriota bacterium. Taxonomy (GTDB): domain Bacteria; phylum Acidobacteriota; class Blastocatellia; order Pyrinomonadales; family Pyrinomonadaceae; genus JAFDVJ01. The sequence continues at coordinate 34,833 of JANODL010000029.1, forward strand.
TCTTCAAATGCGGCGCGGCTGACCGGATTTAGCTTGACGATTTCCGAGGTGCGAATTAATTGTTTTTTGGCTTGTTCAACTTCGGCTTCGGCGGTTTTCAATTTTGTGCGGTCTTGTTCGAGTTCTTCGCGGCTCGAAGCGCCGATTTCGACTAATTTGACGGTTCGGGTATAACGCCGCTGCATTTCATCGAGTTCGGCTTCTTTGGTTTTTACTTTTGCCTGCGCTTCGTCGAATTCAGTGCGGCTGACCGGGTTTATTTGGACGAGTTTTGCCGCCCGCCCGTAATTTTGCCGGGCATTTACGGCTTCGGTCTGGAGCGATAAATAACGCGATTGCGCCGTCGCGAAATCATCGCTGAAAACGACCGCGACGGCTTGCCCGCGACTTACATTCTCGCCAAGCTGCGCGTCAATCTTTCTGACCACTCCCCCGACCAGAGAAATCACCGGCGTTTCGCTGTAAGCATTGGGCTGGACGACTCCGGTGGCTGAAACCTGTGCGGCTTCGCTCGACATCGTTTCGCCGACAGATTCGATTTTCAGATTGATAAGCTCGACCTGTTCGGGCGAAAGCGTTATGGTTTGACCTTCCGCCGGGACGGAAGTTTCCTGATTCGAGTTTTCGTCAAATGACACCGAACGCGGCGCAGGCACTACGTCGCCTCCTTGCCGACCACGAAAAATAAGAATCAGTACCGCCCCCAGAATTACCACGCCGATGACCGATAAAGCAATATACATCGGCTTTCGGCTTTTCTTTGGTTCGGCTGCAACCGCTTCTTCTTCCTTTTTTTCGATTTCTTCTACTTCGATGATGTCTTTATTTTCTTCGCTCATTTTATTATTAATTTCGGCGCGTTTGCCGCCCGTAAAATTTCGATTTTTGCCAAGTATGTTTCAAGCATCTCGTCAATCAGTTCATTTTCGATTTCTAAAAATCGGCGTTCTTCGGCAATATAATCCGACAAAGTTCTCTTCCCGAATTCGTAAGTTTGCCAGATGATTTGCAGATTCACGCTCGCCTGGTCGCGGACTCCGTTTTGAAAAATCGTCAAGGCGCGAACCGCGCGGTTATAGCGGACATAAGCGACATTGACTTCTCGCCGGATTGTTAATTCGCCAAACTGAATTCGGCTTTGAGCGGCTTGCTGTTCGTAAATGGCGGCTTCGATCATTCCCTGATTGCGGTTGCGAACCGGCAAATCAATCTCCACTCCGAAGGTGAAATAATGAAAAACGCCTTCGATGGGCTGCAACGCGCCCGTGTCCGTAATACCGCTGAGCGGAAAACCCGATCTCATGCGCTGATAACCGGTTTTGAGGCTCGCGTCAACTTTGCTTTCGGCTCGTGCCTGATTGAGCCGCGCGACGGCAAGTTTCTCCATCGTCCGCGCACCCTGCAAATCCGGGCGTTCACGCAGAGCATTGGCGGCGGCTTCATTAACCGTTGGCAAATTGTCGAGCATATTTTCAAAATCCCCTTTGAGGCGCAAAGGATTCTCCGGCTTCATTCCCATCAAATTCTTTAACTCAAACAGGGATGTTTCGACACGCCCCTCAGCCGTTTCACGCAACGAACGCAATCGGTTGAGTTCAACCAAAAGCATGTTTTGTTCGAGCGGCGCCGTTCGTCCTTCGGTAACTTTGGCGGCGATGATTTCGTAACCTTGTCTGGTGTTCGTAATTATTTTTTCCAGCAGTTCGAGTTTTTTGATAGTTGACAATCCTTCGCCGAACTTTGAACGAACTTCCGCCGCCAGCAAACGTTCCTGATTTGCCAGAGCAAATTCGCGGATTTCGAGTTCCACTTGCGCGACGGCAATCCTTGCATTACGCCGTCCGCCGAGTTCGAGTGGGAGCATTCCTTCGACCATTACGCTGTTATCAGTTCCGCCGATTTGCCTGGTGCTATTGGCTGTGATTTTCGGATTCGGTCTCAATTCGGCTTGCTTGACCAGCGCGCGCGCGGCTTCCGTCTCTTTTCGCAAAGCGTCAATTTCGCCGTTGTTTTCGAGTGCGAATTTGACGGCTTCATCCGCCGTCATTCCGTTTTGCAGATCAAGATAAAGGGCGACAGACGAATCGGTTTTAACCGTATCCGAAATAGTTTGCGAATTCACATTTGGGGGAATCTGAAACAACAACGCGAGCAGAAGCACGAGCATCAGGAGAAATTGAAGTTGTTTTATCTTATCCTTCATTTTTTTCCTTCTCCTCGTGTTTCAACTCACGCAGACGAATCCAATAAAAAATCACGGGTGTCACAATCAGAACGTGAACCAGACTCGACAGCATTCCGCCGAAAACCGGCGTTGCCAGCGGCTTCATTACTTCCGAACCGGCGCTCGTACTCCACATAATCGGCAGTAAACCCGCGACAATTGTTGCTACCGTCATCACTTTCGGACGAAGTCGCAGCAGCGCGCCTTCGGTTACGGCTTCGAGCAGTGTTTCCTTATTCAATTGTCCGAGTTCCATTTTCTTGCGCCCGACGGCTTCTTCCAGATAAACGACCATCACGATTGTGGTTTGCACCGCCGCGCCGAAAAGCGCGATGAAACCTACCCAGACGGCGACCGAAAAGTTATATTGAAGCACCCAGAGCAGAAACACGCCGCCCGTTAAGGCAAACGGCACGGCGAGCAAAATGTGCGCGGCTTCGAGAAATGAATGGTAAATCAAATAAAGCGTGCCAAAAATGATGAGCAAAACTACGGGAACGACAATTAGTAGTCGCTCGTTAGCGCGTTGTTGATTTTCGTATTGCCCGCTCCAGGTGATGTAATAACCGCTCGGCATCTGCACTTGCTTTGAAATGACTCCTTTCGCTTCTTCGACAAAACTGCCGATGTCGCGGCTGCGAACATTCAAAAGAACCGTGCCGCGCAGAAGCCCGTTTTCGCTATTGATCATCGCCGCGCCTTCGATCTGTTTGATTTCGGCGAGATTTGAGAGCGGAACTGTCGCGCCCGAAGGCGTGGCAACCGGAATGTTTCCGATTGCTTCGGGCGAGCGGCGAAATTCTTCCGCGTAGCGAACGCGAATCGGGAAACGGCGGCGACCTTCGATTGTGACCGTCAGATTTGTTTCGCCGATGCCTTTTTCAATCACATCCTGAATCTGGGAAACATCAATCCCGTAGCGGGCGGCGGCGGCACGATTTATCCGAATGTCAATATACGGCGCGCCGCCGATTTGTTCGGGATAAACGTCAGCCGCACCCGGCACTTGTTTGACGACATCCGCGATTTTTCGTGAAACGTCTTCGAGCGTGTCCAAATCGTTGCCGAAAATCTTGATGCCGATTTGCGAGCGCATTCCCGTCGAAAGCATCTCGATGCGGTTGATAATCGGTTGTGTCCAGATGTTCGTAACGCCCGGCATTCTTAGGGCTGCGTCCAGTTCGGAAATCAATTTTTCCCTCGTCATTCCGTCGCGCCACTCGTCATCCGGTTTCAAATGAACAATCGTTTCGTTCATATTTACCGGCGACGGGTCGGTCGAAGTTTCGGCGCGTCCCGCCTTTCCGACCGCCCACTCGACTTCGGGAAAAGTTTTTAAAGTCTCGTCTTGACGGCTCATTATGCGCGTCGCTTCATCCAGCGAAATCGCCGGGTCGGTAACCGGCATAAACATCAAATCGCCTTCGTTGAGCGGCGGCATAAATTCCGAACCGATGCGCGTTGCCACAAATGCCGCGCCGAGAAAAAACGCGAGCGCAATCGAAACCGTCAGCAATCGGCGGCGCAGTGCCCCAATTAAAACCGGTTTATAAATTCTCCGCACGAAACGCATGATCGGATTCCATTCTTCGGGGCGTAATTTTCCACCTAAAAAATAAGTGCAAAGAACGGGAACGAGCGTTACCGCCATCACTGCGGCGGCAATCATCGCAAATGTTTTGGTATAAGCGAGAGGGTGAAAAAGTTTTCCTTCCTGACCGGTGAGTGCGAAAACCGGCATAAATGCCACTACTGTAATCGCCATTGAAGCAAAAATGGGACGACCGACCATTTTCGTCGCGTCGAGAACTGCTTGCCAGACCGCCCGTTTATCTTTGGTATCAATTCCTTTACTTTCAATTGCTCGATAAGCGTTTTCGGTAACGACGATTCCGGCATCCACGAGGTCGGAAATCGCAATCGCAATTCCCGCCAGCGACATAATGTTCGATGTAATGCCGAAATACTTCATAAACAAAAATGACACCAGAACGGCGAGCGGCAGAGGGATTGTCACGACCAGAACCGAGCGGAAATGCGCCAGAAAAATCAGGTTAACGAGCGTTACGAGAATCAGTTCTTCAATCAGAGCCCAGCGCAGCGTGTCGGCAGTGCGCTCGATAAGCTGCGTCCGGTCGTAAAAAGAAACCAGCCGCACACCTTTCGGCAAGCCCGGTTTTAATTCCTCGATTTTTTTCTTGACGGCTTCGATGGCTTCGAGCGCGCTCACGCCGTAACGCGCAATGACCACGCCGCCGACGGCTTCTTTGCCGTTTTTATCGAGCGAGCCGGTGCGGAAGGCGTTGCCGAGCTTGACCTGCGCGATATTTTTAACATAAACCGGCGTGCCGTTTGATGAGCCGACGACGGTATTTTCGACATCGGTGACGGATTCGATTAACCCGATTCCGCGCACGATAGCCCATTGCCCGGATTGCTCGACGACGTTTCCGCCGACATTATTGTTTGATTTTTCGACGGCTTCGACGACCGTGGAAAGCGGCAGATTGTAAGCGCGAAGTTTGTTCGGGTCAACGTCTATTTGATACTGCTGAACAAAGCCGCCCACCGTTGCCACCTCCGCGATGCCCGGCACTGAATTGAGTTGATAACGGACAAACCAGTCCTGCACGGTACGCAGGTCGCGCAGATTCATCTCATCGGATTCGAGCGTGTACCAGAAAACCTGCCCGACTCCGGTTGCGTCGGGTCCAAGCGTCGGCGTAACGCCTTCGGGCAATTGTTTGGTGACGAGATTCAAGCGTTCCAAAACCCGCGTCCGCGCCCAATATAAATCAACATCGTCCTCGAAAATGACGTTGACCATCGAAAAGCTGAACGCGGAATTTGCACGCACGACGCGCACGCCCGGAAGCCCTTGCAGATTCGTAACAAGCGGATATGTTACCTGATCTTCGACTTCCTGCGGCGAGCGTCCCGCCCAATCGGTAAAAACAATAACCTGATTGTCCGAAAGGTCGGGGATCGCATCAATCGGAGTGTAAAGCAAAGCCCAATAACCCCACCCTGCTAATCCCAGGTAAAGCGCGATAAGGATAATGCGGTTATTCAGCGACCATTCGATAAGACGATTAATCATAAAACAGCTATTTCTAAAGCGGATTCTCCAGCGTCCGCGCTCATTAAAACCTTAATGATTTATTCCGGCGAAATATCCCTCACGACTACGGACGGATAAACGCGGCGAACCTATTGGAAAATTTACCTTTACCCTGACGCGATGCCATTTACCGTCTACTGCAAAGTCGGTCGGGTAATAACTAATCGAATAGAGGTGTCGAATCTCCAGCGCAATTTGCTCAAAGGCTTCACTCATTTCTACCTGACCTTTGGGGAAAAAAGCCTTTCCGCCCGAAGTTGATGCCAATTCTTTCAAAGTTTCTCTGCCGTTTAAACCGCCTTTCAGCGGATAGTAACCATTAAAGCCGATGGCGTAAATGATCACCTCAGATTCCTGTAATCGCCGGCGCAGTTCACGGTAGGAATAGCGAGAATTGTTGTCCTCGCCGTCGCTAATCAAAAGCACGACTTTTTTTTGGTGCGAGCCTTGCATAACTTTTTCCACTCCCAAAAACACGGCATCATAAACGGCTGTATTTCCCTGCGGATCGACAAGGGCGAATTTGTTCAAAACGGCTTCGCTGTCGCGCGTTCTGTCCAGCAACAAACGGGCGCGTGAATTAATATCAAACAGGAAAAATTCGTCCCCGGCGCGGCTGGTTTGAATGAAAGAGGCGAGAGCTTCTTTAGCTTGATTGATTTTCTTTTCACTCATCGAACCCGATGTATCAAAAACGATGCTGACAGAAGCCGCGGTATCTTCGTCACTAAAAAAATGAATCTCCTGCAACGTCTTATTATCAAAGATGTTAAAGACATTTTTCTTCAATCCGGTGACTGCCCGCCCTTCTTTGTCCGTCACGCTGACGTTAAAAGTAATCAGATCGGTATTGATGGTTAAAGGTTTATCGCCTTGCGGCGTTGTGCCGGTTTTCTTTTGGGCAACCAAAAGCTGAGGCGTTATCAACGTCAAGACCAACAAAATCAGAACAACACGCCAAATATTTTGAAGCAATGCATAAATTTTAACTTTCATAACTCCTCCTTGAATTATTTTAGACTCGGAATTTCAATTTCAATCCTTCCGGCAAAATTTCGGCAGTTGCGATGGTTTCCGAACTGCAAGTTTTCAAGCGGAAAAGGTTTCCGCAACCTGTCGAAAGTCAGAAAAATCAAGTAGCGATTTTCTTTACCGAACCCACTACTGAGCCATAATCGGGAATGACGTTTTGCCTTTTCCGGCTCCGCCTTCAAAAGCTACTTGCACCTGCCATTCGCCTGCCATTGCAACCTTTACTTTACCGTTATAAACGCCGGGCGTTCCCGAAGTCGTCAGGATTGCCGCGTCATTCATCGCGGACATCGTTCCCATCGCAGGCATAAAGAAATTAACCGAAGCCGCTCCAACGTCAACCGTTTTGCCGGAAGCGTCGGTAAAGCTCAACGTAAAATCGTTTGCCCCGCTTCTGATAACACCATCGGCAGTTGCCAGCGTTACGGTTAAATTATTGACCGTCCCGGTTTTGACCGTTTTTCCGGTTGGCGCAGAGGAACTCCCGCCGCCTGAACCGCAGGCGAGCAGGAAAATTGAAATGCTTATTAATGCTGAAATAATGATTAGTTTTTTCATGATTTAAATCTCCTTAAATTGAAATGAAATATCGCTGCCTTGAGACCTTCAAAAAGGCATTTCAAGACAAAAAAAGAAAGACGCGCGCAGGCACACTTTGCCCGCCCGTCAAGACACACTACTCCTCTGGATTTAAATCAGAAATGAATGGTATTGAAGATATTTTGGCTGGAATTTTTGCGATAGGGGAACGCGCTCAAACGAACACGCAGCCGTTGTGTTCGGCTTTGCTTTGAGGCGTAGAAGCGAGGCGATTTGTTTGATAATCGAATCGCTGATGATAATAGCTGAAGGTGAAAATTTAAACGATGTTCCCGAAGGGGTCGGCGCGGAATCACTGCAATTTACGGCGCAGCACAAACGGGCGATATTTGCTTCCTTTGTTTGCTCCTTGCTTTTTGCTTTTTTACAGCAACCCATCATCCGGCTGTTCATATTCCCTGTATGAAGCGGCATTCCCGCCAGCACGCCGCTCGCAAGCGCCAGAATCAGTAACAGTGATGTCAGCCATTTTTTCATCTTTCGCTAAAGATAGTTGATTATTTAAATTTCTGTCAAGAAAGAATTCTTTATCATTCAGTTTCTACTCTGTATAAAGCTGCCTGATAGAATTTTTATTCCCTTCAGATTTCAATATCTAACTTCCGCCTAATATTAGGATCATTTTTTCAATTCTCCGGCGGTTAAAATTCTCCACTGTTAGTTAAAGCATAAAGCGTGCCAAGTGCTAAATCTTGATTTCATTGAGTTTTCGCAAAGAAACTCTATTATCTGGTGTGGAGCATTTCGCAACGATCGGGTAAAATTCCACAGTAAATAATTATTTTAAGCGTTTCTTTATTACAATACCTTCGCCAAATTTGAAGGAAATAAAACATAAAATTGTTGCAAACAAAAGACTTGAAAAATTAACCAAAAGGTTGCTGATAATTAAAAAGACTTCTGGAAAATACAGAACCAAATTTAAATATATCTGCTGTGTTTAGTAACATTTAGAATGCCGATAAGATAACTGTCAAAAAGCATCTTTTCAGCTATTATTTTGTCGTAGACAATTCTAATTTAGCTTCCTATTTTGGAGTTTAACTTGAACTCGAAATTCCTGTCTGTTCGGTAACGCACATATTAAATTTGGCGAAGGTATTGTTATTAAAAACGTCTTTCCCCGGACTTTGTAAATTTATTTTATCGCCTGTGCCGCTTTTTCTTCGCCAACCTTTTTTCTTTGCGTCGTTCCTCACGATTCAAAACTTTCGTTTTCGTAAAATGCGTCTTGATTCCGCGTTTATCTTAAAAAAGCAGAAGCCGCGGCAATCCGAAGACCATTATTGCCATCACCCAAACTCCGAGGACAGCGTATTCTTGAATACCCGTTAGCGATTGCTAAAACATTTAGCGATTGCCAAAACATATTTTTTTGAGTTTGTTTGCCGAAGACTGTTTGATTACAGACAGTTCATTGTTTGCAAACAAACATAAGGCTATCTGATTTAGATTTCAGTTCTTCTCATAAAAATTTCTTAACCTCTTTCTTTTCTGTAATAAGAATAACTTTTGGGCTTAGAAAATCTACGGCATACATCTTGCCATTTCATAACCAAGAAATAATCGTGCCGCAAGGGAGATTTTATTGAGGCAATTTATGAAAAGGCATACTGCAATTTTGAGGAAAAAGACATCGGTGATTGGCTTTCTGTTGATAGTTTTACTTGCCGGAAACGCTTTACAGATTTTCGCGCACGGCGGCGAAGACCACGGTGATGCCAAACCGAAAACGGAAACGACCGATAAAGGCACGGTTTCGCATTCATCGCGGCTCGGTGATTTGGAAGTGATGCTCAAGCATCCGCTTTTTAAGCCTGACACGGCAACTGATGGACGGCTCTTCGTCACGAAATTTGAAACCAACGAAGCCTTTAAGGATGTCGTGCCGGTAGTTGAAATGGAATCGGCAAACGGCGGCGTAATCCAAGGAACAATCGAAAAAAGCGAAACGGCGGGAGTTTTCAGCGTTAAATTTCCGGCTTTGCCAGAAGGAACTTATACGATTCGCACCAAACTGACGCACGGCGGCGAAACCGATACGGCGACGTTTTCCGGCGTGGAAGTAAAAAATCAACCAATTGCGGCAGATGAAAACGGCGGAATGAGTTGGCTTCGGACAATTTTAATCGGGTTTGTTTTTGCCATCGTGTTGGGTTTGTTCGGCGCATTGACATTTTTTATTTTGCGTTCGGGCGCGGAAGTTCAGCCGCAAAGAGAGGAAACCGTTTCGGCGTAAGATGAACAACGCGACTCTCCAAAATCAATATCTAAAGAGCAAGGGCAGTTTTTTTAAGTCGAAAAAGTTATCCTGTCTTCTTTCGACTTGGGCGGTCGCGGCGATAATTTTCGTCGCTTCCGCCAATAATTTTTCGCAGGATACAACCACGACTCCAACGCCGCTTCCCGTCAAATTAACTTCCGCCGAATATGTTTCACAAGACGGTTTGACGATTGAAAAACTGCTCGAACTCGGCGCAAATCGGCGGGCTGATTTGCAGGCGGCACGTCAAAAATTGACGATTGCCGAAGGGCGTTTGCAGCAAGCGCGTTTTCGTCCGAATCCGACTTTGAGCGGCGATTACGGCACGGCGAGAATTTTGGGCGGCGGCGATGAAAGTCAGTTCTCGGTCGGTGTCAGCCAAGTTTTTGAAACAGGCAATAAAAGAAATCGGCGTGTCGCAGTTGCCGAACTCGAATTACAGCAAGTTCGCGCTGAAATTTCCGCACTTGAAAGACGGCTTACGGTTGAGATTCGGACGGCTTATACGAAAGCACTTTCGGCGGCGCGACAGCTCGACGTTTTAGAAAAACTGATTTCCGCCAATCTGGAAATTATCCGGTTGATCGAAGCGCGGCTTAAAGAAGGCGACGTTGCGCCGCTCGATGTCAATTTAATCAAAGTCGAAGCTGACAGGTTGCGAATCCAGATGATCGGAGCGCGAAACGATTTAGAAACCGCGCTTTTGCAACTGAAAAATATCATCGGCGCGGACGTTGCCGAAAGTATCAAACTCGCCCCGCAAAATGAACGCCCGCCGCGTCTCGATTTGGGTTTGAGCGAACTGACCGACATTGCTTTGCGCGAACGTGCAGACTTGCAAGCCGCTAAACTTGGCGAAGAATTGGGAACGGCGCGAATTGATTTAGCAAAAGCCAACTCCGTCCCGAATGTCGCGGGTTCGATCACATATTCGCGCAATAAAAGGATTACCGATTTTCCGCCCGTCATTGGCGGCAGCGTAACGAATCGGGACAACGAATTAACTTTCGGCGTAACGGTTGATATTCCGATTTTCAACCGTAATCAAGGCGAAATCGCTTCAGCGACAGGCGAAAAATTGCAAGCGACGCGCAACCGCGAGTTTTTGGAAACGATTATCAAACGTGATGTTGCCATCGCTTTTCGTAAATACCGCGCGGCGGCGGAGGCGCTGACAATTTACGCGGTGCAGATCATTCCGCGTTCGGAAGAAAACTTAAAATCAATTCGCGCGGCTTACGGTTTTGGCGAATTTTCCATTTTTGAAGTCGTTAATGAACAACGCCGTTTGACTGAAAACGTAACGGGTTACAATCAATCTCTGCGTGATTATTACAACGCTTTGAACGAACTCGAAACGGCACTCGGCGTGGGCGTTCCGCCGACCGGATTGACACCCGTTTCGTCAATTCTGCCTTCGGAAGATTTAGCTCCGTCACAGTTGAGCCGCGAGAAACTTTTGAAATCAATCGAAACGGTCAATATGCAGAAAAAACCGGAAATCTCGAAAAATAAAAAACAGGAAGAGGAAGAAAAATGAAAAAATTTACTTTTTTGGCAATTATCGGATTAATTGCAATCGTTGGCTTCGTCGGCGCGTGTTCGTCTGGTGCAACGCCGTCAACTACTACCAATACGACTAACAATCAAGCAACAACCAACACGGCGAACACGGCAACGACCGCCAAAACTGAAGAAGATGCTCCGGCATCGGTGAAAGCGGTTTTCCCTGACGCACAATCGTTCACCAAACAACACAAAGACATTCCGGCTGACAAAATCGCTTCGATTGAAAAAGATACGGGCGGGAAAGTTCCCGATAAAGACCATCATTCGTATCTCGCGTTTGCAACGAAAGACGGCAAACGGACACAAATCGGCGCGGCGACGGTTATTAAAGTTGACGGCAAAGAAGTCATCATTATTTACGAAAGCAAAAACGGAATGCCGACGATTAAGGACGTTCGCGCCGACGGCGTAGCAAAGGAATTTCTGGCGCAGTTTGCCGGAAAAAATCACGATACGAAAATCAAATTCGGCGATGACATTAAATTGGTCGGCGACGTAAGCGAAGGACAAGCCAAATCAATCACGCAATCCGTCCGCGTTGACGTTTTGACGATGGAAGCACTTTACGGCGCGGCTCATTCACACTAAATGAAAATTCCAGATTTCAAATTTCAGATTTCAAATTCGGCAGGTAGATTTTTTCTGATTCTCGTTCTGCTTTTGCCGATTTTTGGCGCGGAGAATGAACCGAAATCCGCTAATTCGACTGCGGTTGTAACAATCGTGTCGGCGGAGCGCAATCTGACCACCGATGCGGGTGAATTTAATGTGATTTTGAAACGCTCTCCGGCAGACCCGCGCACGGGCGAAACAGCACAGTTTCTGGTGCGTTTTGCCGAAAAAGTCGAGGGCGGATTCGGCGGCGGTGAACCCGTTTTGCTTGAAAAAGCCAATGTTACGGCAAAAATCACGCAGGCGAACGGAACTGTTGTGGCGGAAAATATCGCGGCGAAAGCGGAGGCGGGCGGCAATTATCAAATCGCTTATACTTTTTCGAGCGCAGGCGATTACAAAATTGTTTTTAATGTTGCAACTGCCGATAATCGCGCTTTTTCGGTTGATTTTCCCGTGTCGGTTGCGTCCACTTCCGTGCGTTCTTCGTTTTGGATCGGAATGCTGATTTTGAGTTTATTGACGCTCGGCTCAATCGGCGCAGTCGTTTATGCGGCAAAGCGAAGCGGTAAAATGAATTTCAAGCGAATCGCACCCCTTTCTGTTGCCGCACTTTTGATTTTTGCGCTCGGAACGGCGGCTTTGGCGTATTTTCTGCCGCCGCGACGAACGCGAATTATTGCCGAAATTTCGCCGAATGCGGCAGTCGAAACGCCAGCTAATGTGCTTGAAACCAAAACATTTTTGACCGTGCCGAAAGAATCGCAGCTTCTATTCGGAATTAAGACCGAACCTGTTGCAGCCAAACAAATTACGGGCGGACTGAAAACGACGGGAACGGTGCGGGCGCGTCCCGACGCAAAAGCCGTCGTGGTGCCGCCGGTTGCCGGAAGAATTGTTTTGCGTGAAGGAATTACGCTCGGCGCGGCTGTCGGGCGCGGCGAGCAGATCGGTTATGTCGAGCAGATTTTGGACGTTTCCGGTCAGACGGAACTCGAATCCCAGCGGCTCGAAGTCGAAGCCCAGCAGCGCGATGTTGAAGCTAAAAGGCTGGAGATCAGAAACACGGTTTTGCAGCTTCAATCGCAGCAAACCGACCAACGCTCCAAGGCGAATCAAGCCAGAACACAGCTTGCCCAGGCACAGCGCGAATTACGGCGTTCTGAAAATCTGGTCGAAGTCGGCGCAGTTCCCCGAAAGCGTTTGGAAGAAGCGCAGACGGCAGTCAAAGTCGCCGAGCAGGAAATCGCCGCCAATGAACAGCAGGTAAAATTGCTCGACAATCAAATCAAACAAACCAACGCCGGACAAACGATTTTCCGCTCTCCGCGTGTCAATCAACCGAACAAAATTTTTCCGCTAACTTCGCCGGTTACGGGAATTATCAATGAAATCAAAGCAACCAGCGGACAGCAGGTTGAATCAGGAACAGAAATTTTATCGCTGGCGAATCTGTCAATCGTTCTTTTGGAAGCTCAGGTTTTCGAGAAAGATTTGCCGCTCGTGCGCGAATCAACCAGAGCGAGTTTTACGGCTTCGGCTTTGTCGGGCGAAGTTTATACCATCGGGACGGCGGACGGCGACGGCAGACTCGTTTCCGTCGGGCAAACCGTCAACGAACAGACGCGAACCGTTGCAGTTATTTACGAAGTCAAAAATCCCGCAAATCGTCTGCGCGACGGAATGTTTGTTGAAATGACGATTGATACGACCGGCAACACGCAAGTTTTAGCCGTGCCGAAAGCGGCGGTTGTTACGGAAGAAGGTCAAAGTTTCGTGTTCGTTTTCGACGGCGGCGAAACTTTTGAAAAACGAGCGGTTGCGCTTGGCACGGAAGGCGCGGACTTTTACGAAATTAAATCAGGATTAAAGGAAGGCGAAAGAGTCGTCACCGAAGGCATTTATCAGCTTCGTTCGACACAGCCTTCAGCTTAAAAGGGGAACGCAGGCAGCCTTGCCTGCGAGTCAAATTTTTAAGATACACTCGCAGGCAAGGCTGCCTGCGTTCCCATTAAAAACAGGAGAAATAAAATGAATAAATTATTAACATTTGCATTATTAACGCTTGCCGCCATCGGCGCGGCTTGCAATCAAACAGCGACCAACAGCAATTCGGCGATGAATATGAACGGAATGAATCATAACGGAATGATGATGAATTCAAATTCGATGAATATGAACGGGATGGATCATTCAAAAATGGATCATAGCTCGATGGATCATTCGTCAATGAAATCCGACGCGAACGCGGCGAGTGCGCCGTATGATCTGCAATTCATTGACACGATGATTCATCACCATCAAGGCGCGGTTGAGATGGCGAAAATGATTGACGGCAAAACGCAGAACGCCGAAATGATAAAATTCGGCAAACAAATCGTTTCCGATCAGGAAAAGGAAATCGCGCAGATGAAAGATTGGCGCGAAAAATGGTTTAAGGGCGCGCCGAGAGCGATGAATATGGAAATGCCGGGAATGGCTGATTCGATGAAAATGGATATGTCGAAGCTCTCAAATTCAAAAGACAAAGCCTTTGATTTGGCGTTTATCGAAATGATGATTCCGCATCACGACGGCGCGGTGATAATGTCCAAAGAAGCCCTGACAAAAAGCCAAAAACCGGAAATAAAAACTCTCGCCAATCAAATTATCAAAGCGCAGGAAGCCGAGATAAAAATGATGAACGAATGGAAAACAAAGTGGGCGAAATAAGACCGGAGCCAGGACTGGAGCGCAGGCAGCCTTGCCTGCAACGCCGCGTTTTTCAGCGGTGTAGTTGAGCCGGAATAAACGGACGCTCGGATCAATAAACGATTGTGAGCGTTTGAAGCAAACGCTCATGCAGGCAAGGCTGCCTGCGCTCCCGGCTTTGCGATTTCGTAAGTTATGAATGCAATTATCAAATGGGCATTACAAAATCGGCTGATTGTCGTGGCAATTTCGGCTCTGCTACTGGTTTGGGGCGGATATGTTGCGTTCAATTTGCCGGTTGACGTTTTTCCAGACCTCAATAAACCGACGATTACGATTTTGACGGAAGCGAACGGACTCGCGCCCGAAGAAGTCGAAACTCAGGTTTCTTATCCGATTGAAACCGTGATGAACGGTGTTCCGGGCGTATCGCGGGTGCGTTCGGTGAGCGGAATTGGCTTGAGTATCATCTATGTCGAATTCGATTGGGGAACGGATATTTACCGCAATCGTCAACTTGTTTCGGAGAAAATCACAGAAGCCCGTGAGCAGCTTCCGCCGGGAGTTTCGCCGTTTCTCGCGCCGATTTCTTCGATTATGGGCGAGATTATGCTGATTGCCGTATCAAGCAAAGACGGCAAGACAGATCCGCTCGAACTTCGCACTTTAGCCGATTGGACGATTCGCCCGCGCCTTTTAACGATTACGGGCGTTTCGCAAGTGATCCCGATCGGCGGCGGCGTAAAGCAGTATCAGGCACTCGTTTCGCCCGAAAAATTAAAGCAGTTTGGCGTTACGATTGAAGAAGTTTCGACCGCGCTCGAAAAATCGAACTCCAATTCGACGGGCGGTTTCGTGGACGCGCAATCGCAGGAATATCTTGTTCGCAATTTAGGCAGATTTTATTCGATTGAGGAACTCAAACAAACGGTCGTCGCTTATCGGAACAGCACGGCAATTAAACTCGGCGAAGTCGCGGAGGTTCAGTTCGGCGCACGAATCAAGCGCGGCGATGCCGGAACGAACGGCAAACCCGCCGTGATAATTTCGGTGCAGAAGCAGCCCGGCGCGTCAACTTTGGAACTGACCGAAAAAGTTGACGAGGCGATTAAAGAACTGCAAAAAACTCTGCCCGCCGACGTTGAAATCAATCCGCGCCTGTTTCGTCAGGCGAGTTTTATTGACAATTCGATTGATAATGTCATCGAAGCCCTGCGCGACGGCGCGATTCTTGTGGCGATTGTGCTGTTTTTGTTTCTGCTCAATTTCCGCACGACGTTTATCACTCTGACGGCGATTCCGCTGTCATTCGTCGTAACTTTTTTGGTGCTGTGGGCGTTCGGAATTTCGATTAACACGATGACGCTCGGCGGTTTGGCGGTCGCTA
>JANODL010000030.1:0-48359 GCA_031412675.1 Acidobacteriota bacterium
GAGAACTAAAAGTAATGCTTTGAGAAAAAAACGTCATCGCCGGGAGCGCACGACCTTGCGTGCCGGACGCGGAGCGTTCAAACATCTTGTCATCAATGCAAGTTGATTTCGCAACCAACGCCGATACGCCGCGAAGCGCGACCTGGCACGCAGGGATGCGTGCGCTCCCGGCGATGACGTTTTTCTCTTTGCAACCACATATTCAGAATTTAGAACAGCCTTACTTTTAGTTCTCTACCTTACTTTTTTGTAAAGTTTTGTCAAACCTCAATGTTTCCCGATGATCGGGCAAGCAAATTTATTTTCAAACCGATAAAAGGCTTTGTTTAATTAACAACTTTAAGGAATTTATGTATAATTCCAATTGAATTTGTCGTTAGCAAATTTTGCAACTCATCAACACAGTTTAGCATCAAGGTTTTGACTAAAATGTCGCTTTCCCGATAAGTAGTTTCAATGAAGAACTTGTCCAATTGCGAAAGAATCGCAAACCAATCTGAAAATTTTAATCCCGTGGAGGTAGTATGTTTTTAAAATCCAAAATTTATCGCGTTGCGCTTGCCTGTTTTCTGGTTTTGTCTATGTTCGGTCTGACCTTTGCCGATACGATTCGGCTCAAAGACGGAAGCATTATCAAAGGAAAAATCATCAGTTTCGGTGAGGGAAAATTTACCATTCTGATCGGCGAAGGCGCACGCCAGCGTCAGATGAATTTTTTCGCCGACGAGGTTGATGCCATCGAATTCGATTCGACTCCGCTTCAAACCTCAAATAACAACAAAACCACTCTGCCGATTTATAAAAACACTGCCGATAAAAAAGAACCCGAAAATAAAAACAACACGGTTATCACCGTCGGTCAAACGGAAACTAAACAGACTCCGCAGCCGACACCGACACCTTCAAAAAGCGTAATTATCACGGACAAAACAACTCAGCCGACCGTTTCGACCAATTCGAATCAGTCAACCACGAATCCGAATCCGACGACGACAAATCCGACCTACACAAACAACACGCCGACCACGCCCGTGAAAACCGACACGAAATCAATATCAGTTCCTTTGAACATTAAGGTTTTGGCAGACAACACGGCTAACGGTTGGACAAATACAACCATAATAATCAAAAAAGGCTGGAAGATACGAATCAACGGAAAAGGTCAGATAAATTTGGGCAACGGACGTTTTTCATCGGCGGCGGGCATCAGTTCTTTGCCCGATAAAGATAAACTCATTCAAACGGAAGCAACCGGAGGATTAATTGCCGTGATCGGCGACGATAACAATGAATTTATCTTTGTCGGCGGCTCGCGTGAATTTGTCGCCGCCCGCGACGGCGCGTTGTTTTTGGGAATCAATGAAGGAAATCTCGACGACAATTCCGGCGTGTTTGATGTAACGGTTGAAATCATGCCGAATTAAAGCGAAAAAGTGGAAAAGCGGAAAAGTGAAAAAGTTTGTGAGCAATAACTCAATCAACTTTTTCACTTTTTCACCTTTAAACCTTATTCACTTTAGAAACGCTTGATAAAAACCAACCAAAAGCGCACAATCGGTATCTAAAGAATTAAATTTCCGGTGAAAGAAGAAATCTTATGAAAGCTGTTTTATCGTATCGCCTTTTAATCGTCCTCGTTTTATTATTTGCCTTTGGTGCGGTAATGGGTTTAGCGCAGTCAAAACCACAAAAACCGACCACGACAACCGGAAACGGTAAGAAAAACACGCGTCCGACTGCGAAAACCGAAGAAGAAATCAAAAAGGAAGAAGAACAGCGCAAACTCGAAGAAGAAACGAAAAACGCCGTTAAAGACGACGAAGTTCTGACCATCAAAACCAATATCGTCAATGTTGACGCAGTCGTTTATGATAAAAAATCGGGACAGATTATCACGGGTTTGAAAAAGGAAAACTTTGCGATTTTCGAGAACGGTATCAAACAGGACATCGCCCAGTTTGCAACACCCGAATCACCGATTACCGTCACGCTGGTCGTTGAATACAGCAAATGGTCGGAGATTTTCGGTTATTACGCGAATCGCGGTTTTGAATCAGGCAAGCTCGAAGTCGTGCGTCCGGTCGCTTATTTTCTCCAAAAATTTATCAAAGCACCCGACGATTATGCTTCGGTCATCGCTTTTGACATTCGTCCGACACCGATTACCGATTTTACAAACGACCCGAACCGTCTGCGTCAAACGGTTGATTTACTTCTCAGAAACAGTCCGGCGTTTCGTGAAAACAACCTTTTCGACTCGATAAAATTTGCGCTTGTCGGCGGCAAAGGCGATTCGGTGGTTTTGGAAAATTCAAAGGAAGAATACTCGCAATACGGCGGAATGGTTGATGTCAAAGCAAAACGCCGCGCAATAATTCTGGTCGCTTCGGGCATCAACACTTTCAGTAAAATCAGCTACGACGATGCCCGCAAAGTCATTCAGAAATCAGGTATTCCGATTTACGTCATCAGCACCGGAAATCTTTTCTTCAAACTTTATGAAGACCGAATTCCGGCAACTGACGGAATTGACGGAACGCCCGGCAGATTGACGTTTTTGCAAGCACAAAACACGATGAAAACCTTTGCCGACGAATCCGGCGGCGCGCATTTCCCTGTCACCTTTGAAAGCGAATTGCCCGGTGCTTTAAATAACATTAATGCTCTGCTTCGCAATCAATACAGTCTGGCTTACGACGCGGGCGAAAAACCGCGAGACGGCAAAAAATATAAACTCGAAGTGAAAGTTGACACGAACGGCGACGGAGTTTATGAAGAAAAACAACTCATCGTTCAACATCGTCCGTTTTACCAAACCGAAAAAGACAAGGCAGTAAAAAGTAAAAAGTAAGGAGCGTTTCGATGCCTGTTATTTCGATGTTTTATGGAATTGTCGTGCAGCTATTCTTTTTCGACAATGACAAACATAATCTGCCGCACATTCACGTTCGTTACGCGGAGTTTAATGCTTCGATAGACATCGAAACAGGTGAAATTATTGTTGGAGAAATTCCGCGCCGTCAGTTAAAATTAGTCCAGGCTTGGGTTGAAATTCATCGTGACGAATTGATGGCAAATTGGTCGCTTGCGGTTGAAGGCAACACGCCGTTTCAAATTGACCCGTTAAAGTAATTTGTTATGTATCCAGATGTTACGGAATTTGAAATTCTTTCCGATTATAAAATCAAAATCACACTTTCCAATGGCAAAACAGGGATTTTCTGCGTCAAACCTTATCTCGATAAAGGCATTTTCACAGAGTTAAATGACTATAATTACTTCAAACGCGCCAAAATAGAATACGGCACAATTTGTTGGTCGCACGGACAAGATTTCAGCCCCGAAACAATCGAAATGAAAATGAAACCTCTCGGATAACCTATCTAAACCCCATAAATCTTTAATTTAAATTCATCGTTGGTCGTGTAGATTTCGGAGCGTCTGCCCGAAAAGCGGTGCGAATCGCGGAGAAGCATCGGCAAACCGCCACGCGGAACGGTTGTGCCGTATTCGCGTTTCGTGAAAATCGAAGCGATTTGCGGATTGAGTTTTTGCGTTACGCCGTAGCGAATGGCGCGTGAAGCGGGCGGCGAAAAACCGTTTGTGCGGCGCGGGTTGATGAATTCGATGGCGTTGTCGTAAATCGAAATGCGCGTCGGAATGTCGCGAATCGCCAGATCGCGGTGCATCAAAGCGTTGGCGACTGCTTCACGAACCGCGTAGAGATGATAATTCGAGCGAGCCTGCACGGGCGAATCGCCTTTCGCTTTCGACTTTTTCGGCTTGTTTTTTTCCAGATCGCAATAACGGCTGATGAATTTCAGAATGTCTTCGTAGAGCGTCAGCAGATTGCCCGTCAGTTCGACCGATTCGACCATCTGCGCGTTGCCGTTGTCGCCCGAATAACGCGCCACGCAAACTTTTGCGCGCGGCACGACTTCGGCGACTTTTTCGTTTTTGCCGAACAACAAAACTCCCGCCAGAGTCGGCAGAAATTCGTCCGCGCCGCCAATCGCTAAAAGCAAATCTTTTTTCAGGAAATCGGCGGTTTGATAGAGATTTTTGCCCAGAGAATCCGTGTCGAAGGCATCGGCAAAGCTCCACAAAAGCGCGTCGTCGAAATCGGTTTCCTTGACGCTTTCGAGCGGAATATTTTCGTAGGCGAGCGGTCGGAGTTCATCGAGCCACGCGGATAACTCATCACGGCTGATTTCGCGCTTTTCCGCGCCGATTCTGATATAAAATCGCCCGTCGCGGGTGCGATACGGACGGCGTTTGCCTTCGATGTCGAGAACGACCAAGCGTCTGCCGTTGTCGAACGCAATGACATCAATCAAAGGCACGAGCGGCGGCACGATTTCCTCGCGGCAGATGCGGACGAGTTCTTCCTGCACCGATTCGGAATTGACCACGCCTTCGACGCGAAGTTGGTCTGAAACGCCGAAAATTATCGTCCCGCCGGCGGTGTTGGCAAGCGCGACGATGCCCTGCGTAATGCGTTCGGGATTGGAAAGTTTGACCTTGAGTTCGAGAAATGTGTCTTCGCCGCCGCGAATCAGACGAAGCAGCTCCGAGCGCGTCGTGACCGGCGCGGGCGTGTTCAGAATATATTCTTGAAAAGAACGTTCGGTTGGCGATTCAAACCGTTGGCTGTTGCGAAATTTTCTGCGCGGCATTGTAAATTGCGTGATATTTTTGTCAAGACGGCACACGCTTTCAAACCGCCCGAATGTTTCGGGATAAACATTGCTGGAATTAAATTATCAACTTTGTATATTGAAACATTCTACGGTGAAAAAGTAAAAGAAGATGCAAATTGCACAATTTTATTTGCGCTTTCCAGAAAATTTTCGCAAACTTAGTTTGTTTTTTCATTTTCCGGGCAATTCGATAATAAAAAGTGGAAACCGAAATTATCACAGCTTACGTCAGTCTGGGTTCAAATCTCGGCGACCGTGCGGGCAATCTTTTATTGGCTGTGCGCGGGCTTTTGGAAGCGAGTTTTGTGGTTCATAAACTTTCGGCGATTTACGAAACCGAGCCGGTCGGCGTGGAAACCAGCCAGCAGAAATTTTTGAATATGGTCGCGGAAATCCATATTTCGGGCATCACGCCGTCGCAGATGATGGCGCGAATGCTCAGAATCGAATATCTGCTCGGGCGCAAGGATAAATTTTTGAAGAAACCGCGCACGGTTGATCTCGACATACTGCTTTTCGGCGATGTCGTCAGCGAAACCGAGTTTCTGACGATTCCGCATCCGCGTATGCAGGATCGCCGATTCGTGCTTGCACCGCTCGCGGAAATCGCGCCGCACGTCGTTCATCCGTCTTTGCACAAGGACATTTCCCGGCTTTTAACCGAAACCGGCGATTTTGCCGTCGTCAAACGCTGGAATCCGAACGCCGAACAGACATTTGAAAACGACGAAATGAAAATCTTTCTGAAAAGCGTCAGACAAGACGTTTAAAGAGTGGAGAGTGGAGAGTGGAGAGTGGAGAGTAAATCTTCAAACTCTTCACTCTCCACTCTCCACTCTCCACTAATTTATGGCTTATTTACAACCCGACCGACCTGAAAAGGTTTATCTGCCCGCAATCAAAGCGGCGAAGGAAAAAGGCGAAAAACTGGTTTGCCTGACGGCTTACGATTACCCGACGGCACGGATCGTTGACGAAGCGGGCGTGGATATGATTCTCGTCGGCGACAGCATCGGCAACGTCATTCACGGCTACGGCAACACGATTCCCGTCAGTCTGGACGAAATCTGCTCGGCTTTAATCGCCGTCAAACGCGCCACCGAACGCGCCATGGTCATCGCCGATCTGCCTTACGGAACGTATCACGTCAACGCCGATGAAACGGTGCGAAACGCGCTGAAATTGATGAAATACGGCGGCGCGGAAGCGATCAAGCTCGAAGGCGGACGCAACCGCGTTGATCTGGTGAAAAGATTGGTTGACGAAGAAATTCCGGTCATCGCGCACATCGGTTTAACGCCGCAATCGGTTTATAAAATGGGCGGCTACCGCGTCCAAGGCAGAACCGCCGAAGCCGCGACACGCTTAATCGAAGACGCAAAACTTTTGGAAGAAGCGGGCGCGTTTGCGATTGTTCTCGAACTCGTCCCGCGTGAAGTCGCCGCGATCATCACCAAAGAACTCGAAATCTCGACCATCGGCATCGGCGCGGGCGCGGAATGCGACATACAGGTTTTAGTCTTGCACGATTTGGTCGGAATGACCTTCGGTCGCCAACCACGCTTTGTCCGTCAATACGCGAGCGTCCGCGACGTGATGACCGAAGCGATTCAAAGTTGGTCGAACGATGTCAAATCAGGTGAATATCCGAACGAGAAAGAATCTTACGGTTTGACGGAAGAAACCAAGAAAGAATTG
Source organism: Acidobacteriota bacterium (assembly GCA_031412675.1). GTDB lineage: Bacteria > Acidobacteriota > Blastocatellia > Pyrinomonadales > Pyrinomonadaceae > JAFDVJ01. The sequence goes on from JANODL010000030.1 coordinate 6,399, forward strand.
GAAATAAGCTGATTTTCTGCTAATTTTGTATTGATGATTCCCGAGGTTCTGCAAAAATCGAAACAAAAAATCGCCGTGATTTGCCGCAAATATCAAATCAGCGAACTCTCGCTTTTCGGCTCGCAAGTGCGCGGCGATTCGACTACCGCAAGCGATTTCGATTTTTTGGTCGAATTTCAGCCGGAAGCCGATATTGACTATTTTGAGATTTTTGAAATTCAGGAAGAACTTGAAACTCTTATTAAAAAGAAAGTTGATTTAGTTTCCAAACGAGCTTTAAAAAAGTTTGCACGGCAACAGATTTTGTCAGAAGCCGAAGTAATTTATGCGCTCTGAACTTTTATATTTACAAGATATTCTCGAATCAATTGCGGCGATTGAAAGGTTTTTGCAGGGCGTAGGAAAAACTGATTTTTTAGCAAGTGATATGTTGCAAAGCGCGGTTCTTTATAAACTTATAATTATCGGCGAAGCCACCGCAAAAATTTCCGACGAAATTAAGCAGCGTTATCCGCAAACGCCTTGGAACAAAATTGTCGGACTGCGGAATATCTCGGCTCACGCTTATTTTGCAGTTGATTGGGAAGCGATTTGGGCAACTGTCCAAAACCAATTAAAACCATTGCAGACGGAAGTTAAAAAGATTTTGCAAAACGAGTTTCCCGATTTTGAATTGAGAAGCGATACGAAATGAGCCAAACCAAACAAATTTTACTTGCTTTCTTGATTCCGTTCATTCTGGCGGTAGTTTTGGAATCGTTTGGAAGGTACTTTTTTCCAGCTTGCCGCTCTTCTTATACTGAAATTGACGCAATAGTATTTTGTCTTGAATACCATAGTGTGCCGTTGCCGGTAGATGTATCTTTGGCAGAAAAAGGATATGCGTTGCTAATTTTGAGTCTGTTTATTTGTTCATTAATTCTGCCGCCTTTTATAACTTTGCGAGCTTATCAAAATAAAAAAAGCGAATTTAAGTCGAGCCTAATTATTGAATAAATGGAAATAATCAACCGTAAACAAAGAATGGCATCGCTCGCGCGGAAACTGCGGCGCGAGAATAAGACAATCGGTTTTGTGCCGACGATGGGCGCATTGCACGAAGGACATCTCGCGCTGATTCAAGAAGCGCGGCAGATGTGCGATATTGTGATTGCTTCGATTTTTGTTAATCCCGCGCAGTTTAACGAGCAAAAAGATTTTGACAAATATCCGCGTGATCTGACGAGCGATGCCGCGCTTTTGACCGAATATCAGGTTGATTATATTTTTGCGCCCGATGCCGATGAAATTTATCCTGCCGGATTTTCGACTTATGTTTACGTCGAAAATCTGACCGAAACGCTCGAAGGCGCGTCGCGTCCCGGACATTTTCGCGGTGTCGCAACGGTCGTCACGATTCTTTTCAACACGATTCGTCCCGATTTTGCGTTTTTCGGGCAGAAGGACGCACAGCAAGTTGCCGTCATCAAACGACTGACGACCGATTTGGGTTTCGACACGGAAATCGTCGTCGTGCCGATTGTCCGCGAAGAAACGGGTTTGGCGATGTCTTCGCGCAACTCGCTTTTGTCCGAAGATGAAAGACGAAAGGCTTCGATAATTTACAAAGGTTTGCGCCAAGCGAAAATTGCCGCCCGTGACGGCGAACGAAATGCCGCGATTCTCGCTGAAATAGTGCGAAAAACTATCGAAACCGAACCGCTTGCGGCGGTTGATTATGTCGCGGTCGTGAACAACGAAACGCTCGAACCCGTTGAAAAAATTGGCGAAAGTGCCGTATTGATTGCGGTTGCGGTGCGTTTCGGAAAGGTGCGTTTGATAGACAATACGGTTTTGAACCGAAAGCAGTAAATTGGTCGCAAACTTGCATCTAAGTTTTATGAAATGCTCCGAAAAAAGCATTTCTTAAATATATGAAAAACATAAAATCAATTTTGGCGGTCTTCGGATTGTTAGTTGTTTTTTCGTTCGCTGTTTCGGCGCAAGCCGTCAATCTGACATCGCTTGACGGTGAAAAGGTTAATGTTACGGGACAAAACGGTAAAGTCGTCGTTTTAGCTGTCGGCGCAACGTGGCTGCCGTTGTCGAAAGACCAAGCCGTGATTATCAACAAGCTGGCGAAAAAATACGCGGGACGCGATGTCGTGATTTATTTCGTGGTGACGGATTCGGCGAACGCGAAATCGAAAAACTTTGCGAGCAACGAAGAAATCGGCGCGTTTGCGACGAAAAACAAGCTCGGCGTAACAACTCTGCGCGATTCGGACGGACTTTTAACGCTCAAAAAATTTGCTGTTGACCAATTGCCGTCGTTTGTCATTTTGGACAAAACCGGCAAATCAATCGGCGAACCTTACGGCGGAATTGACCCCGAAAGCGATATTTCAATCCCGATTTCAAAGGCGATTGACAAGATTTTATAAAACATTCAACATTTCAAAAGTTTTGACGAGTCCGTAAAAAAGATTCGTCATTTTTTTTGGAAGTAATGGCGGTTTTGTTGTATAAACAAGAAGTGAACTTACAATTTAAAAAACTCCATGCTCTTTTGAGCATTTTTGTATTATTTTTCTGTTTCTGCGCGGCGCACGCCCAAGAAACCGATAATAAACTGACGACTGCCGACCAGCGGCGGATTATCGAGATTTTATTAGCGGATAAATTCAACGATGAGGCGGAAACGACGATTTACATTTCGACCGCGAATCTCAGTAAAGAGATTCAAAATAATTTTCCGCTTCTTGAAAACATCAAAGTTCAACTGGTTTCGCCGGAAACGGCAGTTGATTCCGAGCTATGTGCGTATCAGTTCGGCGAGTTTCAAATGATTGACAAATTTGTTTCCGTTTCCTTCGGCAATTGCCGCGACGGTTTAGCTTACGACTTCATCAAATACGGCGACCGATGGAAAAGCGTTGCCTCAACCGTTACGAGACAAATCCTGTATTAAACCGTAAACCAAATTGACGGGCAATCCGACGACGTTCCAATAATCACCTTCAATTTTTTCGATAAAAAGCGCGGCTTGCGCTTGCACGGCATACGCGCCCGCTTTGTCGAGCGGTTCGCCTTTTTCGGCGAGAAATTCAATTTCTTCATCCGACATTTCGGCAAATTTTACGCGTGTTCGTTGAATTCCGACAACCGATTTCGGACTTTGGACTTTGGACTTTGGACTTTGGGCTTCAACCAGAGCGACACCCGTCAGAACCTCGTGCCAGTTGCCCGACAGCATTTTCAGCATTCGTTTTGCGTCCGTCAAATCAACAGGTTTGCCGATGATTTGATTGTTGATAACGACGGTCGTGTCTGCGCCTAAGATAATCGCGTCCGAGTATTTTTGCGCGACGGTTTCGGCTTTTTCCTTTGCCAATCTCTGCACGTAATCTTCGGGCAATTCGCCCGTCAATTCGGTTTCGTCAATATCGGCGGAGTCTTTGGTAAATTCCCAACCGACCGAAGTCAAGATTTCGGCGCGGCGCGGACTGCCCGAAGCGAGAATCAATTTTGGAAGTTTCATAATTTCGTTCTATGATTGTAATTGTTTGAAAATTCTACGTTTTACATTCTGCATTTTACATTAAATTGGATAAAAACAACGGCGGTTTAATGCAAATTAATGAATAATGTAGAATGTAAAATGTAGAATTATTTTATCTGATGAACGAACTTTTTCGCGCACTGCCCGCGCTTTTGAAAGAATTTGACGACAACGAAACCGTGCGCGAAGCGGTGACGTTTGCCGCGTGGCGCAAGATTGCGGGCGAAAGTTTGGGTCAGCACGCCGTTCCGTTTCGGCTTAAACAGAAGCGTCTGACCGTCGCGGTCAAAAATGAAACGTGGCGCAAGCATCTCGAAAGTCTTTCGGGGCAGATGATTTTTAAAATCAATTCCGTTCTCGGTCAGGCGATTGTCACCTATATCGAATTTCACATAGACGAAAAAGCGGTCGAAAGAGCGAATGTTCAGAAACAAACGCCGGTGCTTTCCGACGAAGAATTTGAGGAAATCGCGCTCGAAGAAGTTACGCCGAAAATGCGCCGCTCGGCTGATGCGATCAAGGACGACAATCTGCGCTATCAATTTCTGCTCGCCGCCGGAGGCGCATTGGCGCGGAAGAAAAAGTTGAAATAATGCACGGAAAAATGTGAATTTTCTGGTAAAATTGCAGTCAGAGGTTAAAATTATGGAAATCACTTTAACGCCCGAAATAGAAAAGTTAATCAATGAAGAACTCGAAATTGGTGATTATTTTTCGCCTACTCAAGTTTTGCACGAAGGCTTACTTTATTTAAAGTTGCGACGAATTCCAAAGGAAGTGCGTCTTGAAAATTTGCGCCGCGAAGTTCAGAAAGGAATTGATGATATTCGGCAAGGAAATTACAAAACTTACGATTCGGCGGATGAAATGATGGAAGACGTTACCAAAGAAGCCCGCGCCGAGTTTGAAACGAAAAAAACGAATGGCAAATAGATACGAACTTGCCGAAGCCGCAAGAAACGATCTCAAAAACATTTGGACTTACATCGCCGAAAATAATCCGAATTCGGCAGACAAATTTATGCGGCAGTTTGCTATGAAATTTCAGCTTCTTGCAGATAATCCGAAAATCGGGCGAACGCACGACAAATTTGTCTTCAATCTTCGCAGTTTCCCTTACAAAGATTATGTGATTTTCTATTTTCCGGTTGAGAACGGCGTGGAAATTTACCGCGTTTTGCACGGCGCGAGGGATATTGATAGTTTATTTGAAGAATTTTTTGAAGGATTACAACCATAAATGGACGTTAGACAAGTAGCAAAACTGGCACATCTTGAAATCACCGACGAAGAAGTCGCGCTGTTCGCGCCGCAGATGGCGAGTATCGTGGCATATGTCGAAAAATTGAACGAACTCGACACGGAAAGCGTCGAACCGATGCTCGGCGGATTAACTGACGAAGGCAAAGCGACCGAAACGCGGCGCGTGGACGTTCCGCACGAATCTTTGGGGCAAAAAAACGCGCTCAAAGAAGCACCTTCGGCGGTCGAAGGACATTTCCAAGTGCCGAAAATATTATGAGTTCCAAGTTCCAAGTTCCAAGTTCCAAGTTCCGTTTAAAGTTTGCGATTGTAAAGAAGTCTTACTTTTTACTTTTTACTTTTTACTTTTTACTTACGGCTTGCGGCAGCGTGCCGAATCTCGAAACATCCGAATGCACGGATTCGCGGCTCGTGGTCAAGGAATTTTACTCGTATCATTTCGGCAACGAGATGCGGTTTTCGGCGGAAAATCTCCGGAAGCGCGAGAAGTTTTTAACGCCTGAATATTTCAAGTCCGTGCAGAATTTGCAGACCGAGAACGATATTTTTACGACGAAAACGAACGATTTTCCGAAAGCGTTCCGCGTCGGCAAATGCGAAGTCATCGAAGCGACGAAAACGAGGCTCGAAGTTCTGCTCTTTTGGAAAACCGACACGCGAACAGAACAAAAAGTAATTAACGTCGAAGCCGTCAAACAAGGCGACAAATGGCTGGTAAATAAAATTTTGAACTAGACTGGAGCGCAAGCGTCTCGCTTGCAAACGTCGCTCATAAGCGGCGTAAGCGGTTTCAATTAACCTAAGTCTTGAAAGAAAATGAAAGGTTTTGAGCGTTTTATAAACGCTTGGCAAGCGGGACGCTTGCGCTCCAATCATTAATAAAATTTTGAATTAATTTATGACAATTCGGGAAAACATCGAAAAAACTTTGGATAACGCCGAAAAGCTGAACGGCGAATTAAACTCTTTTCTTTCCATCGAGCGCGAATATGCTTTGAATCGCGCAACTGAAGTGGAAAAAGATTCGGGCGAAACGGCTTTGAAAGGCGTGGCGATTGCGCTCAAGGATAATATTTGCACGAAGGGATTGCAGACGACCTGCGGTTCGCGAATTCTGCATAATTACAAGGCGCACTACGACGCGACGGCGACGAAGAAACTGACCGATGCGGGCGCGATTATCGTCGGCAAAACGAATATGGACGAATTTGCGATGGGTTCGTCCAATGAATCTTCGGCGTTCGGTGCGGTCAAAAATCCCTGGGATTTGGAACGAGTTCCGGGCGGAAGTTCGGGCGGTTCGGCGGTCGCAGTTGCTTCGGGTGTCGTTCGCGCAAGTTTGGGATCGGAAACGGGCGGTTCGGTGCGGCAACCGGCATCGCTTTGCGGAATCGTCGGGTTAAAGCCGACTTACGGCAGAATTTCGCGGTTCGGACTCGTTGCGTTTGCTTCGTCGCTCGATAATATCGGGATTTTCGGCGCAACTGTCAAAGATGCGGCGGACGTTTTGGGCGTGATTGCCGGACGCGATGCGAACGATTCGACAACGGCGGACGTTGCCGTGCCTGATTATTCTGCCGGCTTGGACAATGACATCAAGGGCAGAAAAATCGGTGTGCCGCGTGCGCTTTTCGGCGAAGGTTTGGACGATGAAATCCGCGACGCGGTTGAAAAGTCAATTGATAATTACAAAAGTTTGGGCGCGGAAATCGTTGATGTCGAAATTCCCTACGCGAAATACGGCATCGCGGTTTATTACATTATTGCGACCGCCGAAGCATCATCAAATCTGGCGCGGTTCGACGGCGTGCGCTACGGATTTCGGGCGGAAGGCGCACACGAATTGCGCGAAATGTATCGCAAAACCCGCGAAGAAGGCTTCGGCGCGGAAGTCAAACGGCGCATAATGCTCGGAACTTATGTGCTTTCGAGCGGTTATTACGACGCGTATTATTCGAAAGCGCAGAAGGTTCGCGCACTCGTCAAAAAGGATTACGAAAAGGCGTTTGCAACCTGCGACGCGATTCTGACACCGACTTCGCCGTCGGTCGCGTTCAAGATCGGCGAAAAATCGGACGATCCGCTGGCGATGTATCTTTCAGATATTTACACGGTTTCGGCAAATCTCGCGGGCATTCCGGGCATCTCGATTCCCTGCGGTTTATCGTCGGAAGGCTTGCCCATCGGCACGCAATTACTGGGTAACTTCTGGGCGGAAGACGTTTTGCTCAATCTCGCCAACATCTACGAAAAAGAATTTCCGCTCGGTGCAAAACCGAAGATTTTTGCAGGCTGAAAGTGAAAAAGTTTTCGTTGATTTTTTAACAAATAAGCAGGTCAGAATATATTTTGCAGAAACACGCACGAAGTAAGTGTGAAATCATGCCCTTACTTCGTGCGGGCTTCTGCATTATTATAAAACTTTGGCTGACCTGTTTAACTTTTTCACTTTTTCACTTTTTCACTTTTTCACTTTTTCACTTTTTCACTTTAATTAGCTGAAGACTGGACATAATTCAAAGTTAATAAAAACGGGCGTTTGACCGGAGCGCAATCGGCTCGATTGCCACACCGCTGTTTTTTAGCGGTGTCACGGCGTTGAGGGAGAAATCAACTTAAATTTATGCTAAGTCTTCGACACCGCTGAAAAGCGCGGTGTGGCAATCGAGCCGATTGCGCTCCGGTCAAACGCCCGTTTTTATTAACTTTGAATTATGTCCAGTCTTCAGATAATTGAACGTGCGCCCGAAGCATTAAAATAACCTGTGTATGAATTCTTTATTTCTTTTGTAAAATTTCGGCGAGAATTTGCAGCAAACTTTCCGCCGTGTAAGGTTTTGACAGAAAAGAATTGACGTTCATATTTTGCAAATCCGCCGTCTGCTCAGAATTCATCAAACCGCTCATCGCGACGATTTTTGACTCGGGATTTATCTTCCGAATGGCACGAATCAATGCCGTTCCGTCCATATAGGGCATCGCAATGTCGGTCAAAACAAGTGCAATTTCCGCACCGCGTTGGGCATAAATTGCCATCGCGTCTGCGCCGTCGGTTGCCGTCAAGACGTGATAACCGAACTTTTCAAGCGTTGCCTTCGTGATTTCACGAATATTTTCTTCGTCGTCAACAACCAGAATAAGTTCGTCCGCACCGCGTGGAAACAAATTCGATTCCGCCGAATTTCTCGCACCTTGTTCGACTTCGACCGCCGGAATATAAAAAGAAAACTTTGTTCCTCTGTTCGGTTCGCTGTAAACATTGATAAATCCGCCGTGACTTCGGACAATCGTGATCGTAGTTGCGAGTCCCAACCCCGTGCCTTTGCCGATTTCTTTGGTCGTAAAAAACGGATCAAAAATGCGGTCTTGAATCTCATCGGGAATGCCGGTGCCGGTGTCGGCAACGGTAATCAAAAGATATTCGCCCGGCATAGCATCAATATGAAGACGTGAATAATGTTCGTCTAAAATAATATTTTGGGCGTTCAAGGTTAAATTTCCGCCGGTCGGCATCGCATCGCGGGCATTGATGCAAAGATTCATCAAAACCTGGTGAATCTGCGTCGGGTCAGCCTTAATCAGCCATAAATCCGGCTCGAGTTCGTGTCTGACCGTGATGGATTTCGGCAGCGTTTGCTTAAGAATTTTAACCAAATCCTTGATGATGTGTTTGCTCTGCACGATGATGCGCTCGCCTTCCAATCCGCGGGCAAAAGTCAGAACCTGTTTGACCAAATCCGCACCGCGCTCGGAATTTTCACGGATAATCGCCAGCCAACGCTGTGTTTCCTTGTCAAACGCACTCAGCTGAAGCATCTCGGTCGCCATCAAAATCGGCGCGAGGATATTGTTAAAATCGTGGGCGATGCCGCCCGCCAAAGTGCCGATTGATTCCATCCGTTGAGCGCGAAGCAATTGGTTTTCGATGCGTTTCTGTTCGGTGATGTCGTAGCGAATCGCCGCATACTGATACGGTTTTCCGCGTTCGTCAAGAAACGGAACAATCGTCGTATCAACCCAGTAAATCACGCCGTCTTTTGCCCGATTACGCATTTCTCCGCGCCAGACTTTGCCGTTCGCAATCGTTGTCCAGAGATTTCGGATAAATTCTTTCGGATGATAGGCGGAATTAACAATCCGGTGGTCTTGCCCGATTAGTTCCTCTTGGCTGTATTTGGAGATTTCACAGAATTTATTGTTGACGTAAGTAATTTTTCCGGTCTGGTCGGTAATCGCCACAATCGCCGATTCATCCAGAGCAAACTTGATGTCGGATAATTCTTTGATTAAGCCGCGATTCTCCGCTGCAATTGTATGACTATTTTTGAAAGTCTCTGCTTGAGTCATTTATTCTGTTGAATCTTCCTTGTAGTCGCCGGATTTTTTCAGTTTATAGCGCAACTGATCTCTCGATATGTGCAAAAGCTGTGCCGCCCGCGTTAAATTTCCGCCTGTCCTTTCAATTGCTTGTTTTGCGAGCTGTGTTTCAACCGTTTCGAGCGCAATGCCTTCCGCCGGTAAAGTAAATTGCGCGGAATTTTTCGCATTAATTGCGAATTGCCCGACGCTTTGCAGTAAATCCTGCGGCAAAAAAGCGGTCGTAACCCATTCACCGTCTTCGAGAATCGAGGCGCGTTCGATGACGTTTCTCAGTTCGCGGACATTTCCCGTCCAAGTATAATTCGTAAAAATCCGGACGGTTTCTTTCGACAATCCTTTGAGCAGTTTGCCGCGCCGTTTGAGATTTACCTTTTCAATGTAAAATTGCGCGAGAAGCAAAACGTCTTCGCCGCGCTGACGAAGCGGCGGAATAGCAATCTCAATAACCGACAAACGATAATACAAATCGAGCCGAAAATGTCCCACCTCACTTTCTTTTTTTAAATCGCGGTTCGAGGCGGCAATAATCCGCGTATCAAAATGAATATCGCGCAAACCGCCGACGCGCCGAAATTTGCTTTCTTCCAAAACACGCAGAAGTTTTGCCTGCAGTCCGAGTTCGAGTTCGCCGATTTCGTCGAGAAAAATCGTGCCGCCGTTTGCCTGTTCGAGCAAGCCTTCCTTGCGCGCTTTGGCATCGGTGAACGCGCCTTTTTCGTAGCCGAAAAGTTCCGATTCAATCAAATTTGCCGGAAGCGCGGCGCAGTTTATCGCCAAATACGGGGCTTCGCGGCGTTCGGACGCGGAATGAATCGCCCGTGCAAACAAATCTTTGCCCGTTCCCGTTTCGCCTTGCAGAAGAATCGCCGTGACATCCGATTCGGCAACCCGCCGCGCCAGTTCCATCGCTTTTTTTATCGCCGACGATTCGCCGATAATGTTTGAAAAGCCGAAATCAACATGGCGTTCGCGCCGCGCCTGTTTGACTTCACGGCGCAATTGGCGCGTTTCGAGCGCGTTCCGAAGCGTCACGCGCAATTCTTCGAGCCGAATCGGTTTGCCGATAAAATCGTGCGCTCCGCCGCGCAGTGCGGCAATCGTGTTTTCGACATCAACATTACCCGTCACCATCACGGCAATCGTGTCGGGAAATTTCTCCTTGATGTCGCTCAAAACATCGAGTCCCGAACCGTCGGGCAAATCAATATCAAGCAAAACAACGCTCGGCTCTTCGCGTTCAAAAATCGTCCGCGCTTCGGCAACTGTTCCCGCTTCAAACGCTTCGTAATTCCACGAACGCAAGGCTTCTCCAAGCGTCATTCGGACAAAACGCTCGTCGTCAACAATCAGTATTTTTTCTTTGGTTGGCGGCAATTTTTTATTTTTAGGAATTTCTAAAATGAATACAAAGGCATTTTTATTATAACTCTGAAATTCGCACCCGGATAATAAAAATATGCAGTCAGTATAGAATTATTTGTGAAAAATAGACAATCTTTTAACGAAAAAGGCAACTCATTTATTTTGAGTTGCCTTTTTCGTTTCTTGGAGATTAAGTTTTGGTTTCTATACGGAACCGATTCGAGTTTGATTACCGCTGACAAAAATTGCTCCTTCGGGGTTTTTCGGACGATTAGAGTTGTTATCATCATCCTTCGGTCTGTCTTTCGGTTTATCTTTGTCCGGCGCAACAATCTGCGGCGGGTCTTTCGGCGGACGATTTTTTTTATCATCGTCCTGTTTTTGCGCCATTGCCGTCATTGAAAAAACGATCACGGCAAATGTCATAAATAATATTTGCTTCAAAATTTTCATTACGCTCAAATTACCTCTTTCCTTTCTTATCGGGGGCATTTCCGGGGAAAGATGCCGCTTTTATCACAGCAAGCACGATGCCACACCAGGTTTTAGACGTATTTATAAGGATTTCTGTCTAAATTCCTTTACATAACTTTACGTTTTCCGTAATGTTTATACGAAATCGTGAAGGAAAGAACTTTTCACGATCAAAAAACACGCATATCCGGATTTGATTGAAGCGAGAAATCTGTTTTTCGTAACTGTTTGCCTTGATATTTCTTACGCAGTTTTTTCTCCTTTCGCGCTAACAAAGGCAGAGTCCAATTGGCGATTTTCATTCGTCTTAAAGAAGAAATCGGGTCAATCAAATGCGTCGTCGGGAGTTTCGCGCCGGATTCCTTCATCACCAAACCAATCGGAAGCTGCATTTCGTCCTGCATTTTGATAATTTTCGCGAGAAGCGCGGCGGCAGGCGTGATGAGCGGTCCGACACCGTAACGAATTTGCTGTGTGCCGAAAACGTAGAGATTTTTGTATCCGGGCAGAACACAACCCGCATAAACCTGCGCGATATTGCCGTTTTTGACCGGAACTAAACCTTCGGGTAAAAACGGAAAGCTGACGAAATAGCCGGTCGCGCAAACGATCGTGTCAACTTCGATTTTTTCGCCGTCAACGAATTCGACCATTTTGCCGTCAAACTTTTTAATGTCTTTGTGCGGTTTGATGCGTCCGTGTTTGAGATAGTGCAAAATCTCTGATGATACGGTCGGATGATGCTCGAAAAGTTTGTGGTCGGGACGCGGCAAACCGTAATCTTCATATTTGCCGACGACGATTTTGAGCATTAATTTCAAAACCGCTCTCTGCAAAAATATCGGAAAATATAAAGCCGCCGATTCCGCGCTCGGCTGTCCGAACAGCGTTTTCGGCAAAAACCAGTAACCGCGCCGCAAAGACAAATGCGCTTCGGTCGAAACACGCGCCGCTTCCGACGCGACATCGCACGCCGAATTTCCGCCGCCGATGACCAAAACTCTTTTTCCCGTAAGTTGTTCAGCCTTTTTAAAATCCTTCGAGTGCAGCCATTCGCCCGCAAACTTGCCTTCATATTCGGGAAAACGCTTGTCCCAATGATGCCCGTTGCAGACAATCACGCCTTTGTAAATCCGCTTTTCGCCGTTTGCCAATTCGACTTCCCAAGTTTCATCATCTTTCGGCAAACACATCACGACTTTCGTGTTGAATTCGATATTTTCGCGCAAATTAAAAGTATCGGCGTAGAGCGCGTAATAATCGCCCATCTGTTTCTGACTCGGAAAGTCGGGATAATCCGGCGGCATCGGAAAATCGGCGTATTCGGTCGTCTTGCGCGACGAAATAATATGCGCCGAATCGTAAACGCCGTGATACCAGTTTCCGCCGACCTCATCATCGGCTTCGGCTTGCGTGTAGGAAATGCCCGCTTCTTTCAAAGCCTTTGCGACACCCAAACCGCAAGGTCCCGCGCCGATGACCAAAAATTTATCCGAATAATCTTTCATAACTTCTTTCAGCCGAAAATTTATGACAGTATTATATCTTAAACAGTTTGAAAACCAAGTAAATATTATGAACGATAAAATACAGCCGATTCTGGTAATAATTGCGACCGTTGGAATGATTGTTTTCAATTATTTCGCGGCAACCGGATTTGCGGGCGGCGTGGCGACAAACGTGCCTTCAGACAAATATCCGACAACGATTACACCCGCCGGATACGCGTTTGCGATTTGGAGTTTGATTTATCTCGGATGTCTGGCATTCAGTATTTATCAGGCTTTGCCGTCGCAACTCGAAAAATTTCGCGGACTTCGGCGAATTTACATCGTTAGCTGTGTCGTTAATTGCGCGTGGCTCTATTTTTGGAGTCAGGAAATGATTGTCGTCTGTTTGGGCGTGATTTTATTTTTGCTTTTGACGCTCGCGTTTATCAATTTCAAACTCAAAGTAACCAAAACATACGGCGATTTTTGGCTGGTAAAATTCCCTTTCGGGATTTATTTCGGTTGGGTCACGGCGGCGACGCTCGTTAATGCGATGATTGCGCTCGTTTATCTCGGACTTCCGCTCGGTTATTCAATCTATCTCGGCGCGGCGTTTATTTTCCTTGCGGCAATTCTGGGCGTTTTGGTGCGGTTGAAATTTACAAATTATTTTTATCCGTTGGCAATCGCGTGGGCTTTAACGGCAATTGCGGTCAAACAAAGCGGAAAAACTCTGATCGTCGCGTCGGCGGCATTTGCCGTCATCGCCTGTCTGATCGCCGCGCTCAGCTTTGTCATGAATATGCCTTCAAGTCAGAACACAGAGCGGTAGCGACGTGGTAATTTTGGATTTTAGATTTTGGATTTTTGAATAAAATTCAATGACAAAATTTAAAGTCTTAAATTTCAAATTTTATGAACAACGGAAAAATCTGCGTTTCGGTCTGCGCCGAAACCGCTGACGAACTAATCGAACAAATAAAACGCGCCGAAGATTTGGCGGACGTAATCGAGATTCGTTTTGATTGCTTAAATGAAACCGAATTTAACTCTACACTACAAAAAGTTTCCGATTTGAACTGTAAAAAGCCTTTTCTTGCAACATTTCGTCCCAAAAATGAAGATGCTGATTTAACTCCGGCAAAAAGAATTTACAAAAGCGAAGAAGAAAAGGAACGACATCTTATAGAAAGTAGGAAAAGACTTGATGATTGGGAAAAAATTCTGAATGTCAAAAATATCGAATATGTTGATTTTGAATATGACATTCACTCTAGACTTTGGTGGAATTTATTATTTATCAATTTTTGGAATACTAAATTTGAAGCTGAACAAGAAAGACGAATTGCCAAAAAGCTCAACGAGCAAAAAATTGTCTTATCTGAGCATCATTTTCTTGGAGAGCAAATAGATTTGGAAGAAACTTATAAGAGATTATCTCCCGAAGACGAAACCGAATTTGATGAAGAAAATGTGGAAGAACTAAAGTATCTAAATCCTAAAATTATCAAAATTGCAGTTCAAACTAACGATATAACCGATTCAATTCCGATTTGGAAACTTCTCGAACGCACAAAATCTGAAAACAAACAAATCATTCCAATCGCAATGGGCGAAAGCGGAAAATGGACACGGATTTTGGGTTTGGCACACGGCGCGTTTATGACCTACGCCGCGCTCGATGCGGGACAAGAAACCGCGCCCGGACAACTTTCGGCAAAGGATTTAACGGAAATTTACCGCGTCAAAGAACTCGACGAAAACACCGCAGTCTACGGCATTTTGGGAAGCAACACGAGTGTTTCGATGTCGCCGTATATTCACAACACCGCGTTTCAATTTCACGGCTTAAATTCGGTTTTCGTGCCGCTTCAAGTTCACGATTTAGACGAATTTATGCGCCGCATGGTCAAAGCCGAAACACGCGAAATCGAACTTAATTTCAAAGGTTTTTCCGTCACGATTCCGCACAAACAAGCGATTATCACACATCTCGATTTTCTGGACGAAACCGCGAAAAAAATCGGCGCGGTCAACACCGTCAAAATCGTTGACGGCAAACTGCACGGCTACAACACCGACGCACAAGGCTTTATCGAACCGCTTCTAAATTCGTACGGCGAATTGCGCGGCGCAAAAGTCGCAATCTTAGGTGCCGGCGGCGCGGCGCGGGCGTGTGTTTACGCGCTCAAAAACGCGGGCGCAGATGTCACGATTTTTGCGCGTGATTCGGCAAAAGCGAAAAGTTTAGCCGAAGATTTTGAAGTCGAATTTGAAGAATTTTCAAAAACCGAAGACCAAAAACCAAAAACCGATTTCAGCAATTTTGACATTCTCGTCAACGCCACGCCGCTCGGAATGAAAGGCAAAGCCGAAGGTCAAACGCCCGTTTCAGCCGAACAATTAAAAGGCTTGCATCTGGTTTACGATCTGGTTTACATTCCGTTTCAAACACCTTTGATGACCGAAGCCGACCTTGCTGAAGTGCCGAAAATCGGCGGACTCGCAATGCTCATCGCACAAGCTATGCAGCAGCAAAAAATCTGGACAAATTTAGACGCGCCGATCAAGGAAATGAGCCAAGCGGCTTTGAAAAGATTAAGTTAAACCAAGTGGTAAAAATTTAACAAGATTTTCAAATTCGCTTTCTTCACTACAAGTAATAATGATTTCTAATTCAGCAATCGCATCGCCAATCGGCATTTCTTGAGGGACAAGAATCAATCCGAAAATTGATTCGCCGTTTTTCAATCTTTGATTTGCGGCATCTGTCATTGTATTGACATCATGAGAAATAACGACACGACGATTTTCCAAAGCCCAGACAAGATGATTTTCTTCTGATTCTTTGATGTTTCCGAGTTGATGTGGGGTAACGAAATCAAGGACAGTAATTCGTTCGCTGAGTCCGCGCAGGATTTTGTGGTTGAAATCGTGATCAAAAAATATTCGTAACATCTACGAACTCGATTTTATCAAGCGGTTGCGATTTAAACAATGAATTTGAATTTTTTTATTTGTGGAGTTCTTTCCAACGCTCTAAAAGTTTTTCCCGGAAATTATCAGTTTTTTCTTTGTAACCGGGCATTGATTCGATTTCCTTTCTAATTTTTTCCGCTTTCTTTTCGCGCTTGGCAAGATATTTGTCAATCTTTGATTTATTCTGCAAATAGTAAGCGATTATCGAATAAATATCGGCAACCGTATAAACATCGGACGGAAACGATTCAAAAATTTCTTCAGGACATTCGCCGCGATTATGTGCGCCGACAATCATATCAATCAACAAACGAGTGCCTTTGACGCGAATCGAGCCATCATCCCAAAGCGTGAGCGGAACTGTTTGTGTTGTTTCTAAAGTCATCATAAAACCTTGACACGGGAGACCACCAATCATTAATTTACAACAAAATGCCAAAAAAAGTAAGGTAATGCCTGATAACTTATGTTCTGATATTCTTTTTATAGATGAACGAACGATACAGCCGACAGATTTTGTTTCGCGAAATCGGCGGAGGCGGACAGGAACAATTATTAAATTCGAGAATTTTGCTCGTCGGTTGCGGAGCTTTAGGCGCGTCGCACGCCGAGATTTTGGCGCGTGCCGGAGTCGGTTTTCTGCGGATTGTTGACCGCGATTTTGTTGAATTTACGAATTTGCAACGCCAAACTCTCTATTCCGAATCCGACGCTTTGAATCGTTTGCCGAAAGCGATTGCGGCAAAAAATCGTTTGGCGGAAGTCAATTCGGAAATCGAAGTCGAAGCCGTCGTCGCGGATGTCAATCATTCAAATATCGAAGGTTTTATCAAAGATGTTGATTTGGTTTTAGACGGCACGGACAATTTTCAGATTCGTTATTTAATCAACGATGCTTGCGTGAAATTACAGAAAACGTGGATTTACGGCGCGGCGGTTTCGAGCTACGGCACGACGATGACGATTTTTCCGAATGAAACGCCGTGTCTGCGCTGTATTTTTGAAGAAATGCCCGACGCGGGAAGCTCGCCGACCTGCGACACGGCGGGCGTGATTCAGCCGATTATTGCTTGCATTTCGGCGATTCAAACGACCGAAGCCTTAAAAATCTTAACCGGAAATTTGGATAAACTTCACAAATCGCTGATTCAAATTGACGTTTGGCAAAACGACTGGCGCAAGATCAAATTAGGCAAGCCGAACGAAGATTGCGAAACCTGCGCGAAGCGTAATTTCGAGTTTCTCGATGCCGAATCGGGCGAATTTTCCGCTGTTTTATGTGGGCGCAACGCCGTCCAAATCGCGCCGCCGCGAGCCGCAAAAATTGATTTGGCAAATCTCGCCGAACGCCTGAAAAATCTCGGCGAAGTCAAACAAAACGAATATCTCGTGCGCTTTACCGTCGAAGAAAACGAGCTGACCGTTTTCGCCGATGCCCGCGCCATCATTCGCGGAACCGACGACGTTTCGGCGGCGCGGTCGCTGTATGCGAAATACGTCGGAGTTTAGATCGTAGTCACAAAATCATCGCGTCATTCGTCTTTTTAGTGATGAGGAAATGTAACGCGAAAGATTATTGTGCAATGCCCGTTTGATTATGCGATACTTCTCACAAAGATTTTTTCACCTTATTTGACGGAGATTTTATGGCGAATAAACCAAGAGTTGTGATTATCGGCGGCGGTTTCGGCGGACTTCAGGCGGCGAAGGAATTGGCAAATGAAGCGGTCGAAGTCGCCCTTGTTGACCGCAAAAATCATCATACATTTCAGCCGCTTCTGTATCAGGTGGCGACCGCCGTTTTGTCGCCGGGCGAGATCGCTTCGCCGATTCGGCGGATTTTGCACAAGGCGAAAAACGTCGAGGTGGTTTTGGGCGAAGCCGTCGCATTTGACCTTGAAAAACAACTCGTTAAACTGCACGACGGCTCGGAAATTTCGTTTGATTATTTGATTGTCGCCGCCGGAGCGCGTCATTCGTATTTCGGACACGACGAATGGGAAACGAGCGCGCCCGGACTGAAAACCATCGAAGACGCGCTCGAAATCCGCCGCCGCGTGCTGCTTGCTTTTGAACTCGCCGAGCGCGAAGCCTATTTGACAGGCGTTAAAAAACACTTGAATTTTGTCGTCGTCGGCGGCGGCGCGACGGGCGTTGAAATGGCGGGCGCGATTGCCGGGATTGCACGTCAGGCATTGGCAAACGATTTTAATTTGATTGACACGCGCCGTGCGCTCGTTCAGCTTTTTGAAGGCGGCGACCGTATTTTGAACACCTTTGACAAATCGCTTTCGGAACACGCGAAAAAGGATTTGGAAGATTTGGGTGTCGAAGTTTATCTCAATAGTTTTGTCACGGAAATCGAAGCCGGACGCGTCAAAGTCGGCGACAAATGGATAAATTGCGATGTCGCGGTCTGGGCAACGGGCGTGGCGGCTTCGCATTTAGGCAAAGAATTCGACGCGGAAACCGATAAAGCGGGACGCGTTTTTGTCAATAAAGATTTGACTGTGGCGAATCACAAAAACATTTTCGTAATCGGCGATATGGTCAATTTATTGCAAGCCGACGGCTCACCCGTTCCCGGCGTTGCGCCCGCCGCGATGCAGATGGCGGAAAACGCCGCCGACAATATTTTGCGTGATTTGAAGAACGAACCGCGCAAAGATTTTAAATATTTCGACAAAGGCTCGATGGCGACCATCGGCAGAAACAAAGCGATTGTCGAATTCGGAAAATTCAAATTAACCGGATTTATCGCGTGGCTCGCGTGGCTTTTCGTTCACGTTATTAGTTTAATCGGCTTCAAAAATCGGCTTTACGTTTTGAGCGAATGGTTTTGGGCATATCTGACCAGAGAGCGAAGTGCGCGATTGATCACGGGCGATGCCGATGAATTGGAAGATGCTTTGCGATTTTTGGAAGCCAAACGAGTCGTCGAAATTGCGCCTGAAAGCAAAAAGAAACGGACTAAAACGGCAAAATAAGTTTAGTAGCGAACAGAAAGTAATACTTTGAAAATTATTTTATCGAAAAAAAACTTTCATCGCCGGGAGCGCACGCATCCTTGCGTGCTGCGTCGCTTGCAAAGCGGCGTAAAAGCGTTTCTTGATTATTCGAGTTAATTTCCCATCGAACGCTTTTTAGATTGCTTCGCTTCACTTCGCAATCTTGCACGCAAGGATGCGTGCGCTCCCGGCAATGCCGCTTTTTTCTTTCAATCACCGATTCAGAATTTCAAACCTTAATTTCTTTTCAAACAAAAGCTCCGCGAAAATACGGATAAGTTTTCTTTTAGCTTGTTTTCGTGTATTTTTGTTTTTGGAACACAAGTTAAAAATTTACAATTCAAATAGATGAAAAAATATCTTCTTTTCGTAACTCTCTTATTCACTTTTTCAACAATCATCAAAGCGAGCGAACCTTCAATCTGGTCGGTCAATTCACGCGCCGACGTTTTGAAAGGCGATTCACGCGGCGTTTCGATTGACGATAACGGCGTGATCAGCCTTGCGCCGAAACTTTCGGAAGTTTATAAAACCGAACAGCCTTACGTTTGGGCGAGCGTGGTTGATGCTGCGGGCAATGTTTATCTCGGCACGGGCGGCGACGGCAAGGTTTTCAAGGTTGACTCTTCGGGCAAAGGAACGCTTTTTGCGGATTTAGCTGAACTCAATGTTTCGGCTCTTGCCATCGGCAAAACGGGCGAAATTTTCGCCGCAACTTTGCCCGACGGCAAGGTTTATCAGATAAATTCGAGCGGCACGGCAAGCGTTTATTTTGACCCGAAGGAAAAATATATCTGGTCGCTGGCGGTTTTAGCGGACGGCAGTCTGGCAATCGGAACGGGCGAAAACGGCAAGATTTACAAGGTCAAATCAGCAAACGCCGCGCCTGAAACTTCCCTGCTTTTTGACACGAGCGAAACGCATATCATTTCGCTTGCCGCCGATAAAAGCGGAAATCTTTACGCCGGAACGGACGGAAACGGTCTGGTCTTGAAATTCGGCGCGGATGGAAAACCGTTCGGCGTGTTGGATTCGAGTTTAAGAGAAATTCACGAATTGGCAATCGGCGCGGACGGTTCGGTCTACGCGCTTGCGCTCGGCGAATCGGTTTCCGCTCCGAAAGCCGAAACGCCGGCGACAACCGCAACAACCGAAAGCAAAACCGTGACGGTCGAAAAACCGGGGGCGATGACACCTGAAACACCGCCGAAAAGCCGTTATGATTTATCCGCCGCGAAATCCGTCGTTTACCGGATTTTGCCCGACGGCGGAAGCGATGTTATCTGGAATTCGCCAACCGTTTCGGCATTTGCGATTTACGCACATCAAACCGGAAACGGCGTTTTAGTCGGAACTTCCGACAAAGGCAGAATCTATAACGTGACGAACGAAGGACGCGAAACGCTCGTTTTGCAATCGGACGAAGGACAAATTTCGACGATTAAAATGAGCGGTCAAAAGTTGATCGCAACTTCAAGCAACCAAGGTAAACTTTTCAATTTCGGCACGGAATCAAACGCCGAAGGAACTTACGAATCGGCGATTTTGGATGCGAAAGCGGTTTCGACTTGGGGCAGAATCTGGTGGGCTTCAAACGGCAACGTCCAGCTTCAAACACGAAGCGGAAACACCGAAAAACCGAACGAAACATGGAGCGCGTGGAGCGCGGCTTATGTGGACGCGAAAAGCGCACAAATCGCCAGTCCGAAGGCAAAATATCTGCAATGGCGTGCCGTTTTAAGAAGTGCGGCGAGCTTGAGCGAAGTCAATGTTTCGTTTTTAGGGCGAAACATCGCGCCTGAAATTTTGACGATTCAGGTATTGCCGACAAACATCGGGCTGGCGGCGAATCCGCCGATTCAGCTTGACCCGAACATCGAACTTTCCGGTCTTGATCCGGCACTTTTCGGTGTTATGATTCCGCCTTCGGGCGCGCGGCGCGTTTACCAGCGCGGCGCAAAATCTCTGCAATGGACGGCGGAAGACCGCAACGGCGACAAACTCGTCTATGACGTTTCTTACAAGGAAACGAACGAAGCGAATTTCAAACTCTTGAAGGAAAATCTGCCCGACACGTTTTTCACGATTGACGGGCAATCGCTGGCAGACGGACGATATGTTTTCAGAATCGTCGCCAAAGATTCGATTTCAAACCCGAACGGGCAATCGCTTTTGGGCGAAAAATCGAGCGAGCCTTTCGATATTGACAACACCGCGCCGACCGTTGCGACAATCGGAACGCCGCAAATTACGGGCGAAAAAGCGCGGGTCGTGTTTGAAGCGTCTGAAACTTCGAGTTACTTAAACAGAGCCGAATTCAGCATCAACGGCGGCGAATGGCAGGAAGTTTATGCCGACGACGGAATTTCCGACGGACGAAAAGAACGCTACACGCTCGAAATCCCCGTGAAATCGGCGGGCGAATATTCAGTTACGCTGCGCGTTTTCGATGCGACCGGAAACGCCGGAAATGCGAGAGTTCTGGTTAAAAAATAAGAATTTGCCTACGAAACACACGAAATAAACGAAAAAAAGATTTGTTTTATATTTCGTATTTTTCGTGTGTTTCGTAGGCAAAAATAAAATATGACTTTATCAAAAAACAGCGTGGCAGTTATTACGGGCGCGGCTTCGGGCATCGGTCGTGCTTTGGCGGTGCGGTTTGCGGAGGAGAAAATCGCCGGAATTGCGATTTGCGATGTCAACGAACAAGAATTGAGCGAAACCTTTGAAATGGTCGAAAAACTTGGTGTTCCCGTTTCAAAACACATCATTGACACCTCGAAACTCGAACAAATCGAACGACTAAAAACAGAGGTTTTAGAGAAACACAAGAAGGCAACACATTTGATAAACAACGCCGGAGTCGCACTTTTAGGAACTTTTGAACAAATCTCGCTCGAAGATTTTGAATGGCTGATGAGCATCAATTTTTGGGGCGTGGTTTATGGATGTAAGGTTTTTCTGCCAATCTTAAAAGAGCAGGAATCCGCGCATATCGTCAATATTTCAAGCGTTTTCGGACTCGTCGCGCCGCCCGAACAGACGGCTTACTGCGCGTCGAAGTTCGCTGTCCGAGGTTTTACCGAATCTCTGCGTCACGAACTCGAAGAAACAAATGTCCGCGTTTCGAGCGTCCATCCCGGCGGCATCAAAACCAACATCGCCCGCAATTCGCGCATCGGCGAAAAAACGCCCGAAGATTATAAAAAGCAAGGCGTGAAATTCTTCGACAAAGTCGCGCTGACTTCACCCGAACAAGCCGCCGAAAAGATTCTAAGCGGCATCAAGTCTGAAAATCCGCGAATCTTAATCGGCAAAGACGCGCACGCCATCAATTACGTTTCGCGTCTATTCCCCAAAAAATATTTAAAGGTTGTTGAAAAACTGGCGGGACATCGCCTTGATTTACGAAAGAAAAGTTAAATCATCCTAATTTGGTCTAAATTCACGGCATCAATTTGTGAATTCGTTAAAAATCCATAAAGCGGTCTATCGTCAGTAAAAATCAAATAGCTGTCTTTCGCGCTGTATGTAACAGATGTATCGGCTAAACCAAATTTTAGAAAGGTATCTTTTTTAGAAAGTTCTAAACTTTCTAAAAAAATCTCTTTTGTATTTTCGATATAAATCTTCAAAACTGTTTGTAAAGTTTGCCGATTATCAATAAAATCGCTGACTTCGGTTAGAACGTGAGGTGTAGTAATTTTTAGGTCAAATAAACCAATGAATTTTGTAACTATATCAAAATCATCTTCGCTGAAATTCGCTGTTCGCTTAAAATCACGAATTAATAAAGGATCAAAGCTGCCAACTATATAAAGTAAAAGAATATTTGTATCAATTAAAAGCCCTTTCCGTTTATATTTTTGAATTAGCTTTAATAAATATTCGTTCATGCAACTTCACTCTTATCAAAAGCATAATCGGAATATCCGATTATTTCTTTATTCTCACTTCCAACTATTACCTTTTTATAGATTTTTCTCTCTTTCAAACCCAAAAGTTTTTGCAATTCATTAATATTCTCAATCTTCTGCTTATAACTATAAATAACTTGCCAGCTATCTTTCTCAAGTGTAAGTAAAACAGATTCTAAATGAAAAGCCTCTTGTTCGCCTTCCATTTCGATAATGAATCCTTTAGCTATTTTGGTGGCTTCTTTTAAATCAATCATAATTCACCTCGAAAAAAAATTATTTCAGATCTACTTCTTCGGCAGAGTCATCGTTTCGCCTTCGGAATCCATTTGCAGATGGCGTGTCGTGCCTTCCGTCACGCTCGAAGGACGTTCAACGAGGTCGCCCGTGTCGTAGATTGATTGTTTCGGCGGCGCGACGTAATCGGTCTGGGTCGGCGGCAAAGCGTTGTTTGGCGGTGCGGAGTTTATCACATTCTGAGTATTTTGCGGCGCGAAAGCGGCTTCCTGTTTCTCCAGTTTTTTGAGTTGAACAAACTGCGCGACACCGCTTCCGAGTGAACCGAATGCCGGAATCAAAAGCCAAAACCACCATGATTGTCCGCCGAATTTTCCGGTAACTCCTAAAATTATTGCGACAATCAGAAACGCCAAGCCGGTAAAAAGTTTGGTTATTGCGTGTTCCCAGCTAACACCTCTTTTGCGCGGGTCAACGGCATAATGTGCCTTCGGTAAATTTCCCGACAAAGCCGCCGTCACATTGCCTAAATCCGCGCCGCATTTACGGCAAAATCTTCCATCATCAGGATTTTGAGTTCCACATTTCGGACAAAACATAATTTTTCTCAGGTTCTAACTTTTTGCCTTTTTACTTTTTACTTTTTACTTTTGCCGTTGTCTGACTGCTTCAAAAAGAACTACGCCGGCGGCAACCGAGACGTTCAATGATTCTATCTTTCCCTGCATCGGAATTTTTACGAGAACGTCGCAATTTTCCGCGACCAGACGGTGCAAACCTTTGCCTTCGCCGCCCAAAACTAACGCGCAAGGTTGTTTCCAATCCCAATCCGCGTAATTCATCTCGGCTTCGCCGCTTGTTCCGACAACCCAAATATTATTCTTTTTCAACTCTTCAATCAAACGATTCAGGTTTTTAACTTTCGCAATGCGCGTGTGTTCGGTCGCTCCGGCAGAAGTTTTGACGACCGTTTCGGTCAAACCGACGGCGCGATGTTCGGGAATAAACGTGCCGTCCACGCCCGCACATTCCGCGACGCGCAAAATCGCGCCCAAATTTCGCGGGTCTTCAACGCCGTCCAGAATCAAGACGAGCGAATTTTCCTTTGCCGCGATTTCTTCCAAAAGTTCTTCTGCATCCGCATAATCCGCCGAAGCCGTAATGGCAATCACGCCTTGATGATTCGCGCCCGGTTCGACGAGTTTTGAAAGACTTTCACGCGAAACTTTCTGAAACGGAACGTGCGCCGCCCGCGCTAAATCCATTATTTCCGAAATGCGATGCTCGCGTGCGCCGTCGGCAATCAGAATCTTTTCGATCCGCCGCGAATTGGCGCGAAGCGATTCGAGAATCGGAAGCATTCCGTAAATTAGTCGGGAGTCGAGAGTCGGGAGTCGGGAGTCATTTTGTTTTGACTTTTGACTTGGAAACTCCGATAAATTACTTCTGTTTTGCGGTTGTCGGGTAAATTTTTCCTTTGTTTTTCCGACTCTCGACTCCCGACTCTCGACTCTCGACTTTTTCTTCATAAAATATGCCATTGCAAGCGCGAATATTTGGTAAACTGCTGTAAATTATTGCTCGAAGAAATATTGCTCAAATCGAATTTCCCGAACCGTTGCCGCGTCAATCCTTGCGAATCTTTGCGCTGCTCGACTTCCCAAACATTTCCCAAAACACTTCTGACCGTCAGATAATCATCAACTAATTTCGCGTTCGGCGCAAAATTTTGAAACGCGGCGACGAGCTTTTTGATATTTTCACGCGCCAGAATTCCCTTTTCCGCGCCGAGACACGAATAATCAAAACCTTTCGTCAAAATCCGATAGCCTGCCGCGTCGTCTTTGCTGTAAATATCAATCAAAACCTCGTCCGAAGCCGTTTCGGTCGCTTCGAGAATTTTGGTCTCGCCTTTTTTACGCGCTTCGGTTGATTCGACCGATTTTTGAAAGATCGCGCCCGAAACTATCAAACTCAAATCTTCCGCGCCAATTTCTTCAACCTCGTCGTTGTTAAAAAGAATCAGCAAAATTTTATCATCGTGAAATTCCAAACCGCGCAGACGCTTCGGCAGATTTTCCGCCGCGAGCAGCGCGTCGCTGATGACGGAAGTTTCCAAATTTAAATCTTTCAAACGATTTTGCAGAATTTCGGCTTCCTTTACCGATTCGGCGCGGACAATCGGCAAAGGTTTGTCGGCTTGCAAGATATTTTGCAGAATTTCCTTTTCCAAACCAATCAATTTAGCGATTTGCGCCGTCGTTTCAGCCGAAACATTTTCGCCTTTCGGCAAATAAATCAGGTTGAAACCGCTTTCCCAATTTTCGAGTTTCCGCAAAACCGGCGCGATTTTTGTGGATTGTTCGGCGGAAAGTTCGAGTTCCGTGCCGCAATACATACATTTCAGACGATTCGGCGGATTGGTGCGCGAACAATTTTTGCACGAAACCATTTCGTCGGCTTTGTAACCGATTTCTTCCGCCTGAATCGGCAGGTCTTTCAAAAACTCTTCGGGTTGTTGATTATCTTCTTGCATACTTTTAGGATGATACAACGAAATGGTATCATTTTATCAATAAATTGCTTGACCGATATGTAAAGCAAAAGGCAAACTATAAACGGCTTGTTTGTCTGCGGTTAGTTTCCGAAAAATCGAACGAAAATTTAGTTTAACAGAAATAATTTGAAATAAAACTGATATTTTGCCGAAGCATTTATCATTCAAAACCAGTAAATAAGCATAGTATTAAATCATAATTTTAGAAAACTTCGTTCCGCTTTTCAGTTCCTGAATCGTCAGTCAAATCAGCCCTAAAATTTAAAGCAAGGGGCTAAAAAAATGCATTTTGACACGACTACCAGTTCATCTTGGCAGTTTGGACATCGTGGTCGCGTGGCTGTCTTTATAGACGGCAATAATCTTTTTCACGCGGCGCGGTTTCATAACATTGACATTGATTACAACAAATTATTACGGGTTTTATTGGGCGACGGTCGTCTGCTTCGCGCCTTTTTCTACACGGGCGTTGACGCGGGCGCGGAACGTCAGCAAGGTTTTCTTTTATGGATGCGGCGCAACGGTTTTCGCGTCGTTCAGAAAGAACTGAAAACATTTTACGACGGCACGCGCAAGGCAAATCTCGATGTCGAAATCGCGGTTGATATGCTGAGTTTGGCGGGACGCTACGATACGGCGGTTTTGGTTTCGGGCGACGAAGATTTTGTTTACGCGCTGAACGCTGTGGCTTATAAAGGCTGCCGCGTCGAAGTGGCGGGTTTTCGCTCGAACACCGCGCCGCGTCTGATTGATGTCGCGGACTTTTTTATTGATTTGGGCGACATTGCCGAACTCGTCCGTAAAGACGCTTCGCAAGCCGGACAATACGATATTCCGTCGTTTATTCCGCCCGAAGAAATGCCGCCGCCCGAAATTTTGACGCGTAACGGAAACGACAGTTTTACGCGCATCAATAATGAAATAAACTATCAGCAGAGTTTTGCGGACGAAGAACCGAACGATGATTTATCGGACCTAGTTCGCGTAACGGATGACAGATGAAAGTTTTTACGCTCGGTGAAGCCAACGAATTATTAAAAATCGTTGCGCCGAAACTACAGGAAATCAAAGGATATTATTCTTCGGTCGCCGAATTCCGCGAATCCGCGCATTCGGCGGCAGTTTCCGCCGAACTCGGCGGCGGCGGAATGGAAGGCGGCTCAAACTACGTCCGCGTCCTTTACGAACTCGGCAAACTGACGACCGAACTTCACGAACTCGGTGTGCAGTTAAAAGATTACACCCGCGGTTTGATTGATTTTCCCTGCCTGCGCGACGGTCGCGTCATTCTCCTCTGCTGGCAGCTCGGCGAAGGCGAAGAACTCGAATGGTGGCACGAAGTCGAAGACGGTTTTGCCGGACGAAAGCCGCTTTAAATTCTCGCAAAACTTTTAATTCAACAAAATAGTGTCTGCATAAATCCAACCTTCCGTTTCGGCTTCCAACCAACCGAAAGTGCCGTCTCTTTCCCAATTATTTCCGCGACCGTTGCCGTTTTTCTGGTCATAGCCATTTTCTAATATATTGACTCTGAACCATGTAACATATTCGCCTTTATCGTTGTAAAAAGACGAAACTTCCAAAATTTCTAATTTCGCTCCTTGATAATGAGTTCCTCTCATCTCGCCGTCCTTTCCGGGCGTACTGCGGATAAAAGCATTGGTCTTTAAAGTTCCTTTGCGCCCGATAAGCGGCGATGAAGTTGCCGTATTATCCTCTGTCCGATTCATCGGCGTTGAAGTTTTTGACGCAGTTGATTTAGTCGAAGACGGTGACGGACTCGGACTTTTTACATTTGTATTACTACTCGATTTATTTGTGCTAAAAGTAATTATTCCGATGATAAAGACGAAAACCAACAAACTGCCCATAATTGCTAAGAGAGGCTTATTTTGTTCAACAAAAGAAGGTTTGGGCTGAGAATCGTTTGGCGGAATTGTTTGCGCGCCGAAAGTCGCGGTATTTGTTGGCGTAATCGGTATCGGCGGCGGTAAGTTGACCGTTTTGGCGGCAGTTTCCGCCGGAGCGGTTTGGGCAACTTTCAAGGCTTGCCCGCAACTGTTGCAAAAATAACTTCCGGCTTGATTTCCCGTGCCGCAATTCGGACAAATCGAACCCAAAAGCTGTGTCCGCGCCGTCGTCGTGCCGGGCGAAACGCCTTCCGCCGAAGCATTTAACTGAACTCCGCATTTTCCGCAATGGATTCTTCCCGCAAATCCCCAATTTCCGCACTTCGGACATTGCGTTGAAGGCATTTTCCCGGTCGCAGACGGCGGCTCAACATTGTCTGGAAACGGCTCAACCTGTTTCGGCGACGAGGCTTTGGCAAAGGTTGATTTCCGGCAGAACGGACATTCCGCCCGATGTGTCATCAAAGCACCTTCGATGTCAGCGCACTGATGTTGATTTGAATGGATTTCGCCGAAAGTTTTACGGCAGCCCGGACAAGCAGGTTTTGTTCCTTCGGGACTGATGGTGAAATTTTTGCCCTTCGTGTCCTCGTCCGATTCGTAGGTGACAATTTTGCATTCATCGCAAAGAAACCGCCGAAGCGTCTGACGTTCGCAATGACGGCAGTTTTCGGCGGCTTTTCCGCCCGAACCGAAACTGCTTGGCGAAAAAATCTGACAATCACAACAATATTCCCAAAACTCTTCTTTCGGAAAATTATTCGAAAGCGCGTGTTCCCGAATTTCGCAAACAATCTGCGGTTTTTCTTCAACTTCAAAAACAGTTTGATGTGTCGGACAATAAACTTTCAATTGTCTGGCTAAAACTTTCGTATCCATAAATCTTAAAATGTCGTTTTTCTACAACTTCTTCAATTTTCCTAAATCAACCTGTTGAGGCATTGCTAATAATTATTTTGCACCAATGCTTTTTCGGGCATTTGCATTTTTATCAAAAGGATATTTTCTTCGCGGGTGAACTTAAAATCTTGCAAGGCTTCAGCCGTTTCTTTGTCTTTTTTGTCCGAAACCGCGCCCGACATATTTTTCAATATATTCAGCGAACCGACGGCAATCGTCGCCGTTTTTTCATCGCGCATCAAGACCGATAAACTGACCGCGTATTTCTCGTTTTTCCCGCGAGCGATTGTAAAACCCGCGCCACTCGCAATATTGAGCATTTTGAGAATCGTGCCGATTTCGCCCATATCGAAAAACGACAAAACCTCGCCCGTCACCGAAAGTGCCGCGTCAACCGCTTCGAGCGTTCCGTCCGGCGCAATCAGCATCGCCGTCATCGGGCTTTTGCCTTCCGCCAGAGAGCTTTTGATTTTTTTGTAGGACGGCGAATTCGATAAACTTTTACCCGGATTTTTAGAAGTCCGCAAAACTGCCGCCAACCCTTCGGAAGTTCCCGCCGCCAAAACACCTTCCGACGGCGCATAAACATAATCCGCGCCGCTGGCATAAACTTTTCGACCTTCAAGCTCTGTTTCGCTCCAACCTTGGGTTTTCAGTTTGGATAAAACTATCCGTTCATCAAAACTCCCGCGCAAAATCAAACCGCCCTGCGTCGCCTTTGCACCCATAATGCCGAAAACGACCAAATCGCTGACTTTTTCACCGGCAATTCCGAATCTTTTAATCTGCGCCTCATAAATCTCCGCTTTCGTCACCCGCTTTAAGCCTTCATCGTTCCTGAGCGTCGTCCAATTTATGATGACAACCATATTGCTCTCTATCGGAACAAGCTCGAGCAGACGGGCTTTGCTTCCGCCGCAACTGTTCAAAAACAATGCGTAAAAAACCAAAACCCAGATTGTAGGATTAAAAAAATGCCTCATTAAATTTAATTTCGGATTTCCAATTTGCCTTTTTTCATCAATGTCCAACCGGCTTTCACACGCCGCACGATTGTCGGCGATATAATCCAAACCGTTCCGCCTGACGGAATTTCGCAATCGTAATAGCTTTGATAATAAATCAAATATTCGCTTTTCGTGGCAAATCGAGTAAATGTCGGCATCGCATGATATAATCCGGCTGCCGATTCTGCGTCTTTTACAATTATAAATTCCTGATCTTTACGCGTATCTTGTATAAGCAACCCTTCAGAAAATATATCCCGTGTCGCCATCTCGCCTTGATTGCCGATGTTGTTCAAATAAGTTTCAGCGGAAATCGGAAATTGCAGTGCGGGTTTATAAACTGGCGGCTCAGACTTAGAACCCTGAATCTTTGACGGCGAAATTACTTGCGCATCGGCTATGCCGATTGCCAATTCGCCTTTTTTCTCTAACTTCCAACCATCTTTAACACGGCGGACAATTGTCGGCGATATAATCCAAATTTCTCCGCCCGAAGGATTTTTACAATCGTAATAGCTTTGATAATAAATCAAATATTCGTTTTTCATGACGAATTTTGTTAAGCTCGGCACGGCATAAAATAATCCTTCTGCTAACGCCGAATCCTTGATCATTAAAAATTCCCCGCCTTTTTTCGGGTCTTGAATAAGCAACCCGCCGATAATATCAGCCGTTGCCTTTTGCCCTAGCTGACGAACTTTGTTCAGATAATTTTCGACTGAAATCGGAAACTGCGGTTCGGGTTTAATACTCGGAAGCTTTGGCGGCAATGATTTATGAGCATCTGTTCGCCTGACTTCCAAATTGCCTTTATCTCTCGACCGCCAACCTCCTTCAACACGCTGCACAATTGCTGGAGAGATAATCCAAACCGTTCCGCCCGAAGGCTCATCACAATTGTAAAAACTTCGGTAATAGAGATTGTAATCGCTTTTTGTGGAAAACTGGGTAAGTTTCGGCACCGCATAATATAATCCGTCCGCTGATGTCGGGTCTTTGACAATGATAAATTCCTGATCTTTATTCGGGTCTTGCACAAGCAGACCTTCAGAAAACTTATCGGGTGTTGCCATCTCTCCACTTTGCCCGATTTTATTTAAATAATTTTCAGCAGAGACTGGAAATTGTGGTTCGGGTTTAACAAATTGCGGCTGTTCGGCATACGTTTGTGATTGCAGTGGCGTTTTTTTTGGTTGTGCCAAGGGAGCGTTTAAATTCACTGTCTTCAATTGATTTCGCAGAGATTGAATAAACTTATCCTGCTTTTCGACTTTATCATTCAAAAGCAACATTGTTTCCTTCAAATCATTAATTTCCTTTCTAAAATTCTTCTGCTCGGCTCTGATGTCAGTCAGATTTTGTTCATTGCTTTCCTTCTGAATTTTCAGTGGCGCGGGCATCGGCGGTTCGGGCAATATTTGGTTCGACTCAATCTTTTTAACAATATCTTTTTTGCAAAACGGGCAAGTTTCACGAGGTGTTTCCAGAACGGCGCGGATTTCGGCGCATTTGTGCAGATTCAGTTTCTTGGCGGTAAAATCCGTCAAACAACCCGGACACGACGGCACGATGGCAAAGGCTTCCAAACTCAAATAAAACCGCTTGTCTCTCGTACTTTCGCCCGAATCAACCGTCAGAACATTACACACATTACAAAGAAAACGGCTCAATGTCGGACGCTCACAGCGCGGACAACTGGTATCTGCTTTTCCACTGGCGGTTAATCGAGAAGGAGAAAATGTCTGGCAATCACAACAATATTCCCAAAACTCTTCTCTCGGAAAATTATTTGAAAGCGCGTGTTCTTTAATCTCACAAACGATTTTCGGGCTTTCCGCTATTTCAAAACTCGCTTGATGCTGCGGACAATAAACCTTTAAATGCCGTGTGAGAACTTCGCCCATCGTTTTACCTGACTTCTAATTCACCTTTCTGCTGTAATTGCCAACCATCATCAACACGGCGCACAACGGTGGGCGAAATAATCCAAACCGCGCCGCCCGAAGGATTTTCGCAATTATAATAATTTTGATAATAGGTAAAATATTCGCTTTTTGTCGGGAATCGCGCAAAACTCGGCACGGCATAATACAATTCGTTATCTAAAGAAGAGTCTTTGATAATCATAAACTCCTCGTTTTTGCTCGGGTCTTGGATCAGCAATCCGCCAATCGTATCTGCCGAAGCCCTCTGTCCTTGTTGCCGAAATTTATTCAGATAATTTTCCACCGAAACCGGAAATTGAGGTTCGGGTTTAATATATTGCGCCTGTTCGGCAGGTGGTTGTGGTGGCATTTGTCCGCCAAAACCGGTTCCTTTTTCTTTAGCCTTGAATTCCAAAACTTCAATTTTGCCTTGCTGAAGTTTTACCAATCTTTCTAAATCATTCATAACTTTGCCGTGTTCGGCAAATAATTTATCGTGTTTCGCTTTGATTCTGTCGGAATTCTGCTGAGTTAAAGTGCGTTCTGCGGCAATCGCTTTATCAATTTTTTTGCTCAACAACAAATACAATCCGCCGAGTAGTATTCCCAACCCGAGAACTCCCGCAACTCCGATAAGCAATGAAATTAGCAATCCTGAAGTTTCTTTCTTCCCGCCTTCATCTTTATTAAGCGCGTCATTTGCCTCTTTAATTTGTTTCTGCTTTTCTTTTTCAGAATCTAAGTTCTTACGAGCTTCAGCTACTTGTTCTTCTAATTTTTTTGCTTGTTCACATTGTTGATATGTGTTAGATGCCGGGTCATTTGCATTTCTACCTGAGCGATTACTTAGACTAAGTTTTGTATTGCAATCATTTTTTGCCGTTTTAGCTTGCGATTCTTGATTCTTTAAAGTTTCTTCAAGTTGACTAACATTACTATTTACTTGCTGTTGTTCGCTTAACTTTTCGTTATTATTTGCTGGCTTCTTTTCTCCAATTACCTCATTAAATACTGAGCAACTACTGAATAAAATCGCAAGGCTCAATAGTAAGCATTCTAAAATTATTTTTTTTGACAATTTCATTTATTTAGTCCTCTCATCGCCTTTTTTCATCTTGAATTCCAATTCTTCAATTTTGCCTTGTTGGAGTCTGACAGTCTGTATTATTTCATCAACCATATCCTTAAACTCGTTGTCTTTTTCTCTCAATTTCCGTTCCAAGGCATTAGCTTCGTCGGGATAATCACTAGTGATTTCTTTATTAGTTGCAGAATAACTATGGGTGTTTTCTTCTAGCTTAGATTCCAACATTTTGATTTTGTCTTGTTGGAGTTTTACCGTCTTTTCAAGCGAGCTTACCACCTTGAATATTTCATTAAATTTTTCGGGTCTCTCTCTGATTCTACTGAATCCCTGTTGATTCATTCTGCGCTCCCTTGTAATAGCTTTATCAATTTTTTCGCTCAATAAGTAATACATTCCGCCGAACACTACGGCTAATCCGGCAACTCCGCCAAGCCCCCAAAGTAACCAAGTTAGCCAACTGGAATCAGTAGAAACAGAACTGGTAGTTGGTAACTGGCTTCTTTGTTTTTGTATCTGTGACAAGTCTTGTTCAGTTTTGGCTAATGTCTCTTTAGTCTCCTTGACCTGCGTTTCAGCAGATGCGGAATTTTGACATTGAATAAAAGTATTTGGCGCATCTTTAGCATCTTTGGGATTCTTGCCATTTTTTAGTGCGGCTTGCGTCATATCGTCGCATTTACCTTTTTCGGCATCTGCCTTTTTCTGTTGTTCTTGTAAATCTGCTTTTAACTTTTCTATGTAGTTTTTCTTAACATCTTCCAATGCTTCCAACTCAGTTTTTTTATTTGCTGTATCACCGGAAGGATCTTGAGAAAACAGATTTGAAAGCGAATTGCAACTGCCGAAAAAGAGCGCGAGGCTCAACAGCAAACAGCTTAAAGTTATTTTTTTTGACAACTTCATTTTTCCACAAATCCGTTTTCCGGCGGTTAATACAAATTGCCGTTGGCATCTGCCAGCGTATCGAGAAAATCGCGGTTGGCATTTACCGGATAAAGCACGCGGGAGAGGAAAAAGTTAAACGGCGCGGAGCTTGTTTTTTCGTTATCGCTTCCCGCAACGACGAGTTTGCCGCCTTCGACCGTCATTTGCGTGATACAGCCGATCAGCTCGCCGTTCATCTGCTGCCATTGGTCGGCGGGCATATTGTCTTCGCCGATGCGGCTCGTGTTGCCGAGTCCGGTGAAGACTGCCAGATTCGCGTCAATCGGGCGATTTAGTACCTCGGGATGCTCAAATCGCGCGCTGTTTACCTGCCGCATATTGCCGAAAAGCTCGGCAAATTTCACAAAACTCCAACGCTCGCTCCAACGCACGGTTTTCGGTTCGGCATTGTTGATTTGCAGATTGTTGATATTGATTCCGGCATACGGCTCGGTATTGGTCGGCACGGCATCGGTTTCAAGCGCATCCAATGCGCCAAGCGCGACGCTGTTTTTGGCTTCGCTCAGATTGCGTTCATTGAGAAGCGCAACTCCGCTCAATTTTACTGCTTCGAGATACGGTTTTTCCTCCTCAGTCGCATTTTCGAGCAGATTATTTTTAAGCAGTTGCAGAATGCCGTTGGCTTCCGCATGCAGAAGAGTAGACGAACGCTTCCACTCGGCAAACAGCAGCAAGCCCCAGCCGTTTCCGCCCAAAACGAGTTTGATGCCGTTGGTCAGCGGCAATTTATGCGCGACCGCCGCCGCACAAGCCTGCAAAAGCGCGTAGCCGAGAAGATGGCTGAAAAACAATTGACTGCGGT
The DNA here is from genome assembly GCA_031412675.1 of Acidobacteriota bacterium. GTDB lineage: Bacteria > Acidobacteriota > Blastocatellia > Pyrinomonadales > Pyrinomonadaceae > JAFDVJ01. The sequence continues at coordinate 40,186 of JANODL010000030.1, forward strand.
ATCGCTGAAAGGATTTTCCGCCCATTCCTTCTCTGATAATTGATTCTTCGCGCTCACGAAATGCGCGGTCGTCAAGTTCATTTATTTGAACCGAGTATAATGCCCCGAGCGGCAGTTTCAACGGCAGATTTTTCGGGTCTCGCCCCAAAAGTTGTTTCAGATGATCCCGAAATTTCGCGCTTCCGGCAAGATCGGCTTCGTCGAGCGTTTTCTTGGCAATATTGAAAAAACTGCGTCCGGCAACCTTTAGACTATCCAGAACCAAAAATTGATTATCGTGACGAATGGCAATGTCTGCCGTTCCGCCGCCGATGTCAACGAAAACTTCGAGCAGACCGCGTGCGCCGCCCTGCCGCAGAGATTTCGCAATCGCCGTGCTTTCATCCATTTTCAAATAATCGAATTTGCCTTCGAGATGTCGTTCTTCGCCGTAACAAAAATGACGGATTTGACGAATCGCATCTTGTGCTTTGTCATGATAAGTCGTGCCGTAATCCTCCGAAAAAGCCAGCGGATAGGTAAAGACATATTTTTTCAGTATGGCTTTTCTGACAAAGAATACTTCGGCGTGCGCGTAAAACAAAACCAACTGCAAAAAGAGCGACCGCCATGGAGTTCTTTGGTCAGGACTCCATTTCATATTTTCATGAACACGCCATTCCGTATCGAAAACATTTCCTACTAAACGGTCGCTCATCTTTTTATGAAGACAAGGAATATCAACTTTGAAAAGATGTTCGAGTTTTAATTGGTCGGGTTCAATGTTCGGCAAATGCTGGTCGTATTTGCGCGAAAGCATAATTGTCGGAAAAAATCCTTTTTCACTACCCCAACTGCGCGGGACAAAATTGGGGGTTTCGACATCCGGCGGCAATCCCCACAACTGCAACGGACTGAGCGTAAAATTCAAGGTTTCAGATTTTCCGGCACTAACTGCCAAACAGGTGTTGCTCGTGCCGAAATCCATCGCCAAAGTTGCTCTTTGCTCGCTGTCCACATCCACGTTTGTAAATTCGCTCAAAAACATCACGCCGCGTTCTTTATCGGCGGCATCGGTAAAAAGCAAGGCTCTCGGACGATTTTTCGCCCCGTCGGCGCGATTCAGAACGCTGACATATTGCTCATCATCGAGTTCAATCATCTGTCCGAGCCAGCCGCGTTCGTCAATCAGATGCCAGCGTCCGCAGGTTTCGCGGTTGCCCGTGCCGTATGCCGCGTAGAGTTTCCATTGCGGCGAAACCTGCGGCGGATACATTGCCAGCGCAGTTTCGGGAATCTTCGCCTGATTGATCGGTTTGTTGCGCCAGCGGATTTCCTTGTCGCAAACAAAAAACGTCCAGGTAACATTTCCGTCAGGATCGGGAAAGGCTTTGATGTCTTTTGAATCCAAAACCTCGGGGAAATGCGCGAAAAATTCGGCTTTGACGGGAGCCAGACACATTGCGCGGTCGCCTTGACGGATGCTCGTATCCTGCAAATTTACCTCGTGTTTGAGATTGACGCGGGCGGCAAATTGGTCAGCCGAACGCGGAATTTTGCACCAATACGGCGAATGACTCAAAAACAAATCTTTGAGCAAAACTATGTCATCTTTTTCGGTCAGTTCGCATTGATAAGTTTTACCCGCGTATTTGACCGAGATTTCACGTTCCGCCGTTTTCGTATAAAGCGACGGCGAGGGCAAATCGGACGAAATTTTGTCCTTTAATTTCGACGATTGATAGCTGAAATCAAAATCCATCAGTAAATAATAGGTTGTTCCGCCTTTATGATTCGGTTTTTTTATCGGGTATTCGCTCAACAAGACCGCCGGGTCAAGTTTCCTTCCTCCGATGGTTTCCCAAAGCGACGGATGCGTCGCAAGTGTCGCCAATTCGTTGTGATACGCGCCGAATTTTTGATTACAAAAGTTTGATAGGTTGTCTTTAAGCTGTTTGAGCGGCAAAATACGCGTAATCGAACGCAGATGAATATGGAAACGCAAGCGATCGTTATCGTCTTCAAGCAAAACCAATGCTTTTTCCCAAGATAAGGTGTTGCCGTTCAAATAGTGCTTTAGAGTTTCGCTCAACTGCCATGCTTCGCGTCCGCGAGCCGGAAAAAAGACGGTTTGCGGATAATATGCACCGATCACCGCGTGGTCGTCCGTTTGCAAAAGCCCAACGGATTGAAGTTCGTTTTCCTCTTTTATGCGCGGGAAAGTTCCGTGCAATGCAAGCCATAAATCGCGGTCATATTGGCTTTCCAGAATATTTTGGTCAAAATTTGCCAGATGCAAAACGCCGAAATAATGAAGCAAAAACAGCGTCGCCCATTCCTCAATCGCCGTTTCATTGCCCTGCTCAAGGGCTTTGCGGAAAGCATACCCGCTTGCCCAAACTGTCGGGAAAGTTTCAAAAAATCGCGGATTATAATCGGGACTGCCGATATATTCCGTTCTGACGGCACGAAAACCGCTTTTGCCCGCTGTGCCGACTCCGCCGCCTAAAATTCCTGCATTGAGAAAGTCTTTTGCCATAATTTTTTACCTCTTGAGTTTAATTTCCCAAACTTGTCTGACATTTTGCAAAAACCTGCATCCAAACATGGCGAAAATATTCGCCCCGCGTAAATTGATCGCCTTGCGGACACCACGCACCGAATTCGCGGTCGGTGAATTTTGTTTCCGACTGTCCTAAAACATTGATGCCGCGCGCTTCATTTCTGAGTAGTTTTTTCTCTAAATTACTCTTTATCTCCTGTGTTCCCGGCGAATTTTCCTCGCCGAAAAACTTTCCGATTTGATACAAATCGTCGCTGCTCCAGCCGGTTGGTAAATGCTCTTGATGCGGCGCGATCAAGCCGTTGATAAACTCCGCCATTTTCCCGCTTGAATGATCATAAAAACCTTTGTCAATCGCCGCTTGTCCCATTCGTTTATCGTAGTAAGCACAGATCAAAGATTCTTTTGCCGATTCGTGAATCCTGCCCCAGAGAATTCCGTGCCGAATCAAATGACAGGTCAAGGCAGTTGCCAAAATTACTTTTTCCGCTTCGACTTCGACGGCATCGCCGATTTTATAACTCGGCACGTGCGCGAGACGCATATTTTCCTGCGGCACTTCGTAATTGGAACTGCCAATAACATACGAATTCGGATTGCCTGTGCCGGCTTGAGCAAAGAAATTGAGGGCGGCAATTGCCGCAACCGTATCCGCAGAATTAAGCGGATTTCTTTGCGATTTTCCGCCGTTGCTCCACATTTTCAGTTGATTCGGTGAAGGTTTTCCAACCAGATAAAGCTCGTCAAAATAATCCGAACTGTGGTCTTTGTAAAAAGTTAAACCTTGTCTTGCCCGCGCTTCCATATCGTCAGGATCGGCATAAAATCCCAAAAGAATCTGGCGGACGAGTTCTTGTTTTTCTTCGGGCGTACTCATTGCCTGAAAGACGGGCGAGGTGCCGTGAACGGCAATCAATTGTTTAATCATCTCCTCATTAATAGTGTCCCCCTCACGCAACGGCGCAAATGGCGGCATCGGCGGTGTCACAAACGGCGCGAGCAAACAACCGCCGATGCGCCAACCCCAACCGGGATTGGCATTTTTACGGCGATTCAAAAACTGCGCCATCACCGGCACGCCGCACGCCCCCGTGCCGCCGTGCAGACTGCCGCATAAAAAGAAGTTAGTCGGCGTATTTGAAAACGCCGTCAGTCCCGCTTTTTTGCCTGCCGGAGTGCTGTCATCTTCGAGCGAACGGGCAAAAACCGACATAATCGCCGCGCCGATAAATGGTTTTTGATAAAAACCCCGGTCAACCAAGACATTTAAATCTTTCTGTTCATAAAACGGCGCAAGTAAGGCAAGCGATTTTTCCTGAGCGCGTCCCGAATCGAGAATTCCACTCAGCGTTTTCAATTGATTTTCGTCAGCATTCGGTAGTTCGGTCGGATCGAGGTCACGCACCCGCGTATCAATATCCATTGACCAACGGCTCGAAGCCATCTGATTTTTATTGCCATCGCTAAAATCGGCTTGTAATTCTTGATAGGCATTTAAACATTCCGTTAAATCTTCCTGCGCTCCGGCACCTTGGTCAGGGTCAACGCGCATAATTACGAGTTTGTCGCCCGCGCTGGTCAAATAACCATTATGATTGCGCGTCGGAAACCCGACCGCGAGAAGTTTGACAAGAGCTTCGGCAACTTTTGTACCGCTTCCCCCAACTGCAATAAAAACATTCGTCATCTGCTTTTTCTCCTTAAAAGTTAAATCAGCTCGCGCCGCCAGGGACTAACGAGGTGTCCGAAAATCATCACCAACAAATACAAAAGCCATGCGAAAAAAGTTCCTTTGAACAGACCGCCGACCTGTATGTAATTAATAAAATCGCGGTTCAGATACCAAACAATCCACAGCACAATGAAAACCGGAAAAAGTCCGATAAAAAATGAAAGCCAAGTTTGTCCGCGACTCCAGATTTTTTGCTCGATGCGGGCGGCAGTAGCTTTTCGCACGGCTTTATAAGCAAAGGTCAGTCCGGCACATAAGACCGCCACGACAATCGCGGTAATCAGCCAATTCATCGCCGTTGTTTCCCAATCTTCCGGCTCAATGTTGTCAATAAAAAATCGTAAAATATCCTGCATCATTTATTTGCTCCTTGGCGGGTTTGCACAAAAATCAAAAGAAACCGCGCTTATTTTGAATCACTACGCAAAAGACTCTCTGAAAGTGCGGTTTCGCACCTTTTCGCGGTTTCAATCAAAAATTTGCTTTTTCATTATCGTTTTTGTGCAAAGCCTCCTTGATTGTTTTTGATAGATTGTTAGTTTTTTACATTTGAAAATACCGGATTTTTCCGGCGGGATTATTTTTCACCGACCCGAATGCAGGTGTCGGCGACCACATAATTCTCCAGAGATTTATTGCGCCAGAGATTGCCGAGCGAGCTTTCCAGATAAAGAATCCGATTGCCGTTTTCGGGTGTCGTATCGACATCGGTTGACCACGAACGAATCCACGGCAAGGCGGGTTTATCCATATCGAATTTTCCGACCAAACGATACATTCCCCATTCCGGCGTTCCCGAATCTTTCAACCATTGTCCGCTAAATGTCAGCACCGCATTGCCGTCTTTTCTTTCCTGCTTAACTAACTTGAATGTCGGATAGCGCAAGCCTTTATCTTCCGCTTTGTAAGGAATCCGAATAAGCTCCCATTTAATCAAACTCAGCACTTCGTCCGGCGTTCCGCCACTCTCGGCGTGATTCGACCAAGGGATTTTGACCGCCGCCGTAAATTGCTTTTCGCCCTTGCTTTCCGTGTCCAAATCAATTTTGACGGTCATTCGCGGATTCGCACCTTCTTTTTGCTCTTTTTTGACTTCAAGAAAATCTTTTTCCGCGCTTTGCGCCTCAACTGTCGCCGCGCCGGTCGTATAATCCGCGCCTAAAGAATATTCGCGCAAATCCGTCGGGTTTTTAACGATTTCGCCGAGCCTCTGTTTGAGCGAAACGGTCAGTTTTTCCAAAGCCGCCGCATCCGGTGAAAAAACATAAAGAAAAAACGGGCGAAACTGTGCCGCATCTTTTTTCGATGAAAACGGAACGGGGCGACCGTTAATTTCTGAATAGACATTTCCGTTAAATTCGCCGCGAACGCCTAAAATCGTGCCGCTCCAACCTTTGCTTAAAAGTTCGAGAAGCTGTTTTTTGACGCAAAAAGAATCCGAGCCTTTATCGCAGACCGTATCGGCATTCGACTCTTTGGTTGATTGCACGCCGTCGGTCACGAGAATATGAAAACGCGGCGGATTTTTGTTTTCATCGTTCTTGACCAGAGGTTCGGAAAATTTCTTGATCGCACCCGCCAAATCGGTTTGCGAACCGTTAAAAAATCCTCGGGTCAATGCCGCCTCCGAAAGTTTGGAATCGGGCATCAAATCTTCCGATACGCCGACATCAACCCGCCGGACACTTACGGACGGTTGCGGCGCAAGCAATGTCACGACGTTTCTCAGCTCAATCAGAGTTTTGCTGAAAACGGTTCGTCCGTCCGGCGCAACCGCAAATTGATCCGCACCGTTAGGCGAAACATAGCCTGCCATACTCGCACTGGTATCAAGATAAACAACCAGATGATCGGTTGACGGCAATTCGGACTTTGCCGCGTTTTGTTTAATTTGAGTGTCTTCGCATAATTTCCATGGCGGCGGGTCATTTGTTGGACAACCGCTGGTGAATGAAATTGAAAGGAGAACTGCCATCAATTTCAGCGAAAATCGAGGTGACACAGAATTGCGGAGAAATTTCATATTTATTCCCGACTTACCTTCATTGAAATATTAAATTGTTTTGAACAAAACGAATCTAGCATAAGGCTTTTATTTCGTCAAACTTTTGTTCATCTTTCTCTTCGGTCAGCGTCCAAAATCGCATAGCTTAGTTTTTTTTGCCGGGAGAGTGGAAAAAGTTTAATTTTTTGTTAACTTTACTATTGACTACTTAAAGTAATGTCTGATATTATGCCCTCAGTATTGTTCATTTCATTAGGTTTCACTAATCTCGCTGAAAAGCATAATCTAGTCAATAAATCTTTTAAAATCTATGAATTGTCCTGTTTGTAAACGAAATCTTGCGCCAACATTATCAATTTGTCCGAGTTGCGGAGCGATGATGAACGATTCGGTCCGCGAAGAACTCCAGATAATGTCTGCTCCGAAACCGCTGAAGTTAGAAGTTAAACCAAATCTGCCCCGTGTTGAAAAACCGGAAATACCGATGATGACTAAACCGAAAACTCAAGCTGTTCCGCAGCCGCCAACACCTGTCGCCGTCAAAACGCACACCACGGAAATTGTTGCGAAACAAACAAGCCCGACGCTCGTCGAGTTTCAAAACAAAAACGCGACGCTTCCCGATTGGCGTTTGCAAGTGCAGAACGCCGTCCGCAAGCGCGTCGAAAATGTTCAAACGACGACGAGAACGATGGCGGTGGCGATTGAAACAAAACCGTCGGCGGTCAGCCGCAGACATTTGCCGACCAGCGGCGCAAACGCGCTGAAAGCCGAATTTATCGAAGAAACCGCGCCTGTCACGAATGCCAACCCGAAATTGGCAAACGCTCTGCGGCGCATCGAAGAATCACGCAAACGCTTTTTACCGGAAGAAATTACGGAATCTGCGCCGCAAGCACAAGCCGTTGCAACTAAAAATTATCCGTTTTACATTGCGACCAAAAATGCCGAAGTGATGCCGAAACCGACGGAAATGAAATCTTCCGCCGCCGCTCAGGTAACACCGAAATTTGAAAATTTGCCCGTCATCGAAAAGAAAGAATTCGACACGAACAAATTAAAACCTTTGCCGAATTCTGCGATAATTTTGACCAATCTCGAAAAAGTTTCGGGCGATTTGCCGAAGATTGCAGAAGAAATAAAGGACGCGCCGCTGATTAAAATCTCGCGTGTAAAATCCGACGAAGACGAAATTCTCGAATTGGAAGAAACCGAATTTGTCGAAGAAGAAAATGAAGACCTCGCGCCGTTTGCAATGCGCTTTAACGCCGGACTTTTCGATTTGATCATCGGTGCTTTCACATCGCTGATTTTGCTTGCACCGTTTATGCTTTCGGGCGGAAACTGGTTCAGCCTTGCCGGATTTTTTGCGTTTCTCGTGACCTGTGCGATTGTGATGTTCGTTTATCTGACAACCGCTGTCGGAATGTTCGGGAAATCTGTCGGAATGAAAATTTTCTCGCTCGAAGCGATTGACATCGAAGAAAACGATTATCCGACGTTTCACCAAGCCGCAGTCAGTTCGAGCGTTTATCTCGTTTCGCTCGCGCTTGGCGGAATCGGATTTTTGCCCGCGCTTTTCAACTCCGAACGACGCACCGCACCCGATTTGCTTTCGGGAACGATTATCGTCAAGGAATAACAAATTAGTTCCAAGTTTAAAGTTCCAAGTTTCAAGTTAAAGAAAATCTGGTAGTGAACTAAAAGTAATGCTTTGAAAATTGCTTTATCGGAACAAAAGCTTTTATTGCCGTGAGCGCACGCATCCTTGCGTGCTGAACGCCGAGCGTTCAAAAAACCTCGTCGTCAATTCAAGTTGACTTTAGATAAACGCTTTTTATGCCGCGAAGCGCGACCTGGCACGCAGGGATGCGTGCGCTCCCGGCAATGACGGT
>JANODL010000031.1:0-18880 GCA_031412675.1 Acidobacteriota bacterium
TTAAAAATTATCAAAAGCATTTCGGACGCAACCCGCGCGGCATCTGGCTGCCCGAATGTGCGTATGAACCGGGCATCGAAAATCTTTTAAAAGATGCGGGCATCGAGTATTTCATCAGCGATTCGCACGCCATTCTCTACGGCGAGCCGCGCCCGCGTTACGGCGTTCACGCGCCCGTCGTGTGTCCGAACGGTGTCGGCGTTTTCGCCCGCGATGTCGAAACCAGCGAACAGGTTTGGAGCGCGGAAGTCGGTTATCCGGGCAATGCGAATTACAGAGAATTTTACCGCGATGTCGGCTGGGATTTGCCGCTCGAATATCTGAAACCGCATCTGCACAAAGACGGAACGCGGCGGCATCTCGGCTTAAAATATTTCCGAATCGGCGAAAAAGGCGTTTCACAACAACATAAACAGCCGTATATTCCGGCGATTGCCAAAGAAAAAGCCGCGATGCACGCTTACGATTTTATCGGCAAACGCAAGGAACAGGCGCACAAACTGCGCGAAAATTTCGGCGATCATCCGCCGCTCGTAACTTCGCCTTACGATGCCGAACTTTACGGTCATTGGTGGTATGAAGGTCCGATGTTTATTGACTTTCTTTTCAAACAGTTTTACTACGACCAAGACGAAATTCAGCCAATCGCGCCGGGTGATTTTCTCGACGCGAAGATTCCGATTCAGATTCAACAGCCGACCGCTTCGAGCTGGGGCGAAAACGGTTATTACAAAGTCTGGATCAACGAAGGCAATTCGTGGATGTATCCGTATCAGCACGACGCGGAACGCAAAATGACCGAACTGGCGAACCGTTTTGAATTTCCGAGCGAAATCGAACGCCGCGTCCTAAATCAACTCGCCCGCGAACTGTTACTCGCGCAATCGAGCGATTGGGCATTTCAGATCTATCAAGGCACGACCGTCCAATACTCGTCGCGCCGTTTTCAATCGCACATTCACCGCTTCGATCTGCTGGCAAAGATGCTCGAAACCAACGAATTCAATGAAGATTTACTCAAAGAAATCGAATGGCGCGACAACATTTTTGCCGAGCTTGATTATCGAAGTTATCAAAGCTGAAAATGAAAACCTTTGAACAATTTGCCAAGCAAATTTCTTCCGTTCCGCTTTCGACGAGTTGGTATTTGGCAGATTTGGGCGAAGCGCGTGGAAAGCAGGAACTTTTTACGCGCCAATCGCCGCAGAAATTAAAAGTTTTGCGTGAAAACGCCATCATCGAAAGTGCGATTTCGTCAAACCGCATCGAAGGCATCGAGATTGAAAAAGCCCGAATCGGGACGGTTATTTTCGGGCGTTCCGTCTTGCACGACCGCAGCGAGGAAGAAATTCGCGGCTATCGGGACGCGCTCAAACTCATTCACGAAAAGGGCAAAAATCTCGAATTGACCGAAGATTTAATCCGCGAACTTCATTACCTATCACGCGCCAAAACGGGCGATGCCGGACAATACAAAACTCACGAAAACGACATCATCGAAAAATATTCTGACGGCACGAGCCGTTTGCGTTTCCAAACTGTGACGGCAAACGAAACTTCAGCGAATATGCAAAAACTCGTCGAAAACTGGCATCGCTCTTTGAATGAAAAGTGGGTTCATCCGCTGATTGCTTTGGTGGCTTTCAACCTCGATTTTCTCTGCGTTCATCCGTTCCGCGACGGCAACGGCAGAGTTTCGCGGCTACTTTTTTTGCTTCAATCGTATCAACTCGGTTACGAAGTCGGGCGTTATATCAGTTTGGAAAAATTGATTGAGGAAAACAAAGAACGCTATTACGAAACACTCGAAGCGAGTTCAAACGGTTGGCACGAAGGGACGCACGACGCTTGGCATCTGATAAATTATCTGCTCTACATTCTCAAAGAATCATATAAAACTTTTGAAGAACGCGCCGACACCATAGTTTCTCCGCGTGGCGAAAAAACCGCGCTGATTGAATCGGCGATTGCGAATTTGCCCGAAGAATTTCGCATCTCCGATATTGAAAAAAAAGTTCCCGCCGGTATTGATATGATTCGTAAAGTCTTGCGCGATATGAAAAACCGTAATTTAATCAAACCAACCGGACGCGGACGAAACGCGGCTTGGAAGAAAATAGGTAATAACGATTAAATTAGGTAATAAATTAGGTAATAGAACCGGCGACAATATTTTGCCGAGATTGATTATCGAATTTATCGAAGTTAAATCGAAATATAAAAGCGGATAATAAAAAGCGTGTCGGGTTTATTAACAAGCTTTTTACTATCCGCCTCTTTCATTTAAATTCTCACGGGACAAAAGCACTCGGAAGCGGTTGGTCGCCCGATATTCCAAAAGTTGCGATCAAAATTCCCGCCGTTGTGCGATTGATAAACCAAGTTGAACTCGACGGACGGAAAACTCCTGTGTCTGTTTTGCCGTCGCCGTCATAATCGCCCGGTGTCGGAACATCGCCCGAAGCTCCGAACGGAACTGAATAGAATGAAAAATCCTCCGAGCGCAAGATAAACCAGAAACCTGTTGACGGACGGAAAACAGCGATGTCCGCCTTGCCGTCGCCCGTGTAATCACCTTGCACGGGTTTGTCGGTTGATTGACCGAATTGCAAAGCGGCAACTTGTCCGTTTGAACTTTTCTGATACCACCATTCGCCGACCAAAGGACGGAAAATCGCAATGTCGGCTTTCCCGCCACCATCATAATCAGCGACAACCGGCTTGTCTTCTGCAATTCCGAAATTGGTAATCGTTGTGCCGCTGTCCGATGAACGCCGGATAAACCAAGTTGCCGAAGACGGACGAAACACAGCAACATCAGTTTTCCCGTCGCCGTCATAATCGGCAGGTGCGGGAATGTCGCCGTTTGATCCGAATGGAAAACTAAAGAAGGACGAATCCTCGCTCCGCAAAATAAACCACTCGCCGGTCGAAGGTCGCCAGAAAGCGATGTCTGCTTTCCCGTCGCCCGTAAAATCCGTCGGAGTAATTTTGTCGGCGGAATTTCCGAATTGCAAGGCAATAGTTTGATTGTTTGAACTCTTTGAATACCACCATTTACTCGGCGCAGGTCGAAAGATACCGATGTCCGTTTTACCGTCGCCATCGAAATCGGCGGCAAAAAACTGCTTCACATCGGCGACGCGGATATGACGGCGGAAAACTTCGCGGCATTTGATCTGGCAAAGGAAAATATTGACATCGCGTTTATCCCTTATTGGTTTCTGCTTTCGGAAAACGGACGCAAACTCGTCAAAGAACAGTTTAACCCGAAACAGATCATCGCCGTCCATATTTCGCCCGATGAAGCCGAAGAAGTTTCCGCCAAACTAAAAAAAGACATTCCCGGTTTAATAACTTTTACAAAAATGCCGGAAGAAAGAGGGTTTTGATAAATCCTCTTTCTTCTGACTGCTAAATTCTACGGCACAAAAGCGTTGGGAATCGGTCGATCGCCCGTTGTACCAAATGTGACAATGCCGACTCCGGCGGTTGTCCGATTCAGATACCACGTCGAACTTGACGACCGGAAAACCGAGGCGTCGAATTTCCCGTCACCGTCGTAATCGCCCGGAACCGGAATGTCGCCCGCCGTGACCCAGGTGAATGAGAAGAATGAATTATCTTCCGACCGCTGGATGAACTATTCACCGGTCGAAGGACGAAAGACGGCGAGATCGGCTTTACCGTCACCGGTGTAATCGCCCTGCACGGGTTTGTCGGTTGAAACCCCGAATCTGAAAACGCGAAGCTGGCTGTCTGATGACCGCAGATACCACCAACTTCCGTCAGAGGGACGAAAGATCGCGATGTCGGATTTACCGTCGCCGTCGTAGTCAGCCGGCACGGGTTTATCTTCGGAACTTCCGAAATTAACGATCGTTGTTCCAAGGTCGGACGAGCGGCGGATATACCAGGTTGAATCCGAAGGACGAAAAACTGCCGCGTCCGCTTTGCCGTCGCCGTCATAATCCGAAGATGCGGGAATATCGCCCGCGGTGCCGAACGGGAACGAAAAGAATGAATTATCTTCCGAGCGCTGAATAAACCAAATTCCACCGCGAAATACGGCAATATCTGATTTGCCGTCGCCCGTGTAATCGCCGGGTACGATCTTGTCGGTTGAAACGCCGAAACGGTAAACCTTAAACGTCGCATCCGAACTTTGCAGATACCACCACGAGCCGTCAGAAGGGCGGAAAATGCCGACATCGGTTTTATTGTCGCCGTCGAAATCGTACGGCGCACGACGCCCTGTCGCGGCGGCTTGATTAACGGTAAAGATTTGCCCGCCAACCGTAATCGTCGCGTTTCTGCCAACACCGGTATTCGCCGCGACGTTGAAGTTAACAGTGCCGTTGCCGCTGCCTGCGCTCGAAGTCGTCACCCACGCACTGTTGCTCGCGGCGGTCCACGCGCAGCCCGCCGGTGCGGTGACGGTGAAACTTCCCGTTCCGCCCGCCGCCGGCGTGTTTGTTTGTATCGGATTTAGAGCGTAACTGCATTGAACATTGAAAGCCGCCGTTTGCGTGATCGGCGCATTCATCGTTACTGATGCCGGGTTGTTGGTTCCCGAATACGAGCCGCTGCCGGTTCCGGTCCAGTTCGCGAATGTAAATCCGCCGTTCGGCGTGGCGGTAATTTGGACGGATTGCCCGGCATTATAAAAACCGCTTGCAGGGCTGACCGTGCCGCCCGCGCCCGCATTCATTGTCAGCTGATGCTGCGTCGTGAAATTCGCCGTGTAAGTCGTGGCGGCATTCGGCGAAACGGTGTGCGAGATCGCGCCACCGTCACTCCAGTTTGCCCAAACATACTGCGTTCCCGCCGCTCCCGCCTGCGGCGAAACAGTCGCGATCGTATGCTGCGAGCCGCTTTCCCAATTGAAGTTTTGCGGACTCGAATAGGTCGTTCCGTCAACAGTAAACGAGCGTCCCGCCGGATTGGTGTTGACCGTCACGGCGATCGTTGCAGGCGGGGTCGGGGTGGGCGTTGGCGTTGGGGTCGGCGTTGCAGTTGGTGTTGGTGTCGGCGTTGGCGTGACCGTTGGAGTTGGTGTGACTGTTGGGGTGGGCGTCGGAGTCGGATTTGAGGGCAACACAGTTAATTTCGTGGGAAAACCTAACCCCATGAGATCAAATCTGGTAAAGCTAATCGAGTTATTCGCTACATCTCTGAGTGTCAGGATGTCGACTTCCCAAATCCCGGTTTCGAAAGAAATCTGTGTTGGGACAAATGCATGCCAGGTGCCGTTTATAGGGGAACCGCTTTGCCTGATAAATTGTCCTGTATTGGTAATTGTTTGTGTCCCTGAAGGACTTCTGAAAGTTATGGCTCCACTTGACATCCCGCTTTCATTATCGGTGATCTGCATTACCAAGGTAGTCCCCTGACCGGCAGTGAGCGTGGATGGAATGAACGTGAAGCCAACAAGTACCGGCGGCGTAACATCCACCGCGTTGGCATTTTGCTCAATGAACTTAGCATCGCTGGCACTGGTTCCCGAATCGTCAAAAGTTTCCGGCGGATTGGCACAATTGGAATTCAGCAATGAGATAGGAGTCGTTGTGCAGCCCATACCGTTCAAGCGGCTTAGTAATGTAACATTATCCGCACTCTCAAGAAACGATTCGACCAGGGCTCCACCGCTGAGGTTTCTCCCATCTGCCTTAACGATGGCGAAAATGGCTAGTAAGACAAACAAAAGTCCGGCGGTGCGGACAAACTTCGGGCAATTAAAATATTTGGTTCGGGGGATTTTCAGCATAGGTTTAAGCTCCTTGAGATAGTTTAAGTGTAAAAAAAACAAGTTATTATTTCGTGAATCGTTTTTTGCGATCGTTTGGCAGGCGGATAGATCTTCTTATTTCAGCCGCCTAATCCTTTCGCCGAGGATCATCGCGATGCCTTGGTCCTTGAGCATCGTCACGTCGAGCAGGTCGTAGCTGTCGGCTTTGTAGTTGCCGCCGTCGCCTTCGCCGTACTGGATGAGCAGGGTGTAGCGGTAACGCTGTTCGGTCCCGACCTCGCGGCGCGGCACGCCTTTTTCGTCAACGTCGATCCAAATTTTGATTGGTATCTTCGCCGTTTTGTGCGGCTGAAAAAAGCCGGTGCCGTCCTTTTTGATCTCGATCTCGGGTTCGCCTTTATCTTCGTATTTGTAAATGCCGATGATCTCATCGGGCAGGTCTTTGCTGACGGTGTAGTCTTTGCCCATCAGGTTGATGATTTCGACTTTTTTTGAGTTCATCTCCTGCGCCTGCGCGGCGGCAAGCAGCACCGTGAGAACGAGTGCCAGTGCCAAAATAGTTTTTTTCATTGCTAATTGTTCCTCTTAAAAATTAAAAAATTGTTTCGATCGTAAAGGAGAAATACAGCTTCAACAGACGGGCGCAAGATTAGATTGATTGCCAAGCTTCAATTAAGCAGGTGAGCAAAAGTTATGCGAGATTTTGAAAATTGTTCAGAGTAACGGCTTCAGCCGTGCGGTCGCCGCGCTTCGCGGGCGACTTCACGGCTGAAGCCGTTACTCTGAACGCGCCCAAAATATCTGATTACTTTTGCTCATCTGCTTAACAGGGTGAATAAGCACTATGAATGTTTGGTTTCAGTAAATCTACTAGAATTTCTTTCCTTTTGCAAATAAAAATAATACAATCTGGACAATTTAACAATACGTAAAATTACGTAGTCCGGCTGAAACGCCAGCTGCCAAATATTTAACAACAAATAGCTATGGAAAATTTTTCTCAGAAGGACTGGCTTCTGCTCACGCGAGCCGTTGAAAAATTAAACTCCGATTTCGACCCGAGATCATTGCCCGCCAGAGCGCTCGCAGCCGTCGCCGGATTGGTTCCCGGCGGAGTCAACTCGTCGATTTTTTCAGCCATAACGAAAAATACAATACGACCGCCTGGATGATCTCGGCGACGTGATCAACGCCGACATCATGGAGGTCTTCGCGCGATACGTTCACCAACACGCGCTCGTGCCGTTTTCGCTGGCGAATCCCGATCTGGGCGCGCTCAAGATGACCGACGTCGTCACGCAGAGAGAGTTTGAGAAAACCGATCTTTATAACGAGTTTTACCAGGGTCTTAACCTCAGGTATCAAGTCGGCATGTCCTTGCCGGTCGCCGAAGACCTGACGATCTGCGGCGTGGTGACGCGCGGCGACAAGGATTTTACGGAGCGCGACAAAACCATCCTGACGCTCGCCGGACCGCACATCATCAACGCCGTGTGCAACGCCCTCGCTTACGAACGCCTCAGCGCCGCGCTGGGAACGACCGGCTGCGGCGTCATCTCGCTAGATTCTTCCGGCAAAACCGTGTTTCTGAGCGAATTCGCACAAAAGCTGTTTGAGAAATATTTTGCCGGCGAAAAACTTGCCGCCAATTTACTGCCGGACATGCTGAACATCTGGCTCATTCAAAACGGTCTTAGTGGACGGACACCGGACACGATGAACTTAAAACCGCTAAAAATAGAAAACCAGTACGGCATTCTGCACGTTCGTTTGATGGACAACAGCGCGACCGGCGAGAAAACGGTGCTGCTCGAAGAAAAAACTTTCAGCTCGCCGAAAATGTTCGAGCGGCTGCGGGTCACGCCGCGCGAAGCGGAGATTCTGTTCTGGATCACGCAGGGCAAAACCGATGCCGTGATCGCGCTTCTCTGCGGCATCAGTCCGCGCACGGTTCAAAAACCCGTCGAAAATATTTTTATCAAGCTCGGCGTCGAAACCCGCACCGCCGCCATGCTTCGGGCATTTGACGTCTTATAAAACAAATTCCGCCATCCTATATGACGGACATATTATTATTGCTATGCAATTTTCCACGAAAAACAAGTCGCTTAAATTCATTCCAATTCAACAAACTTTTTCCTGCGGTTGCCTTAACATTTTCGTAAAGTTATCATTTCTCTTTTACTTATTGGAGAAATTGCATAAATAATGGTTGAAAAAGGTGTAGAAATTGCTCCCGCAAAGGGCAAACTCGGAATTTTGCTGGTCGGACTCGGCGCGGTCAGTACGACTTTTGTCGCAGGCGTGGAAGCGATTCGCAAGGGAACGGCAAAGCCGATCGGCTCTTTGACGCAGATGGGAACGATTCGTTTGGGCAAACGAACCGACAATCGTTCGCCGCTGATTAAGGATTTTGCGCCGCTCGCGGATTTGAGCGATGTTGTTTTCGGCGCGTGGGATATTTTCGCGGATTCGGCGTATGAAGCGGCGACGCACGCCGGAGTTTTGGAAAAGGCTCTCGTCGAAGATTTACGCGAACAGCTCGAATCTTTGAAGCCGATGCCGGCGGTTTTTTCGCATAATTACGTCAAGCGTCTGAACGGCACGAACATCAAGGAAGGCAAGAACAAAATGGAGCTTGCCGAACAATTGATGGCGGATATTGCCAAGTTCAAAGCGGAAAAAGGCTGTGACAGATTGGTCATCGTTTGGGCGGCTTCGACGGAAATTTATCTCGAAACGTCGGAAATTCACGAAAGTATCGAAGCGTTTGAAAAAGCGATGTATGACAACGACGAACGCATCGCGCCTTCGATGATTTACGCTTACGCGGCAATAAAATCGGGCGTTCCGTTTGCGAACGGCGCACCTAATCTGACGGTTGACATTCCCGCGCTGGCTGATTTAGCCGTCAAAAACGGCGTGCCGATTTGCGGAAAAGATTTCAAAACCGGACAAACTTTGATGAAAACCATCATCGCGCCCGGACTCAAAGCGCGTTCGCTCGGACTCGACGGCTGGTATTCGACGAACATTTTGGGAAACCGCGACGGCGAAGTTTTGGACGACCCCGAAAATTTCAAAACCAAAGAAGAATCGAAACTTTCGGTTCTCGAAACGATTCTCCAACCCGATCAAAATCCCGATCTTTACGGAAATTTTTCACACGTCGTCCGCATCAATTATTATCCGCCGCGCGGCGACAACAAGGAAGGTTGGGATGCGATTGATATTTTCGGCTGGCTCGGCTACAAAATGCAGATCAAAATTGATTTTATGTGCCGCGATTCGATCCTTGCTGCGCCGCTCGTGCTGGACTTGGCGTTGTTTATGGATTTAGCCCAACGCGCCGGAATGAAAGGCGTGCAAGAATGGCTTTCGTTCTATTTCAAAGCCCCGCAAACGGCTGAAAATCTTTATCCCGAACACGATATTTTTATTCAACTTAAGAAACTCAAAAATACGTTGCGGCATTTGATGGGCGAAGAATTGATTACGCATTTGGGTTTGGATTATTACGAATAATCTTTAGAAGTAAAAAGTAAAAAGTAAAAAGTATAAATAGTAAATTCCTTTTTTTACTTTTTACTTTTTACTTTTTACTTTTTACTTTTTACTTGCGCGAACTCGCGCTTTTATGTTAAACAATAAACAGAGTCGGTTGCGCTCGATGCCGACTCTGCAATCCATATCTGGACAACCTGTCCTCGTAAGTCCAGCCAACGAAAAATCTTTTGAAATCATCAATGTAGGCAAGAACTTGCTGTAAGTTTTCAGCAAGTCAGATTTGAAAATTCGTCTATGATTTTGGTGAAACGCGAGTCCCGATTTTCGGCGTTTTAACAAGATGGCGAGGAGAAACTTTAATGAAAAACGAAATGGCTACTAAAAAGAAACAAATGACGGAAAAAATGGTTTTGCTCGACCCCGACCAAAAATCGCCGCGAGCAAAGGAATTTGAAGATAAACTGTCGGCGCGGATTGTCGGACAGGAACGCGCCGTGCGCCGTATGAGCGGTCTTTTCCAGATTTATTTGGCGGGAATGAACAATCCTTCGCGTCCGATCGGCACGATGCTTTTTCTTGGTCCGACCGGCTCGGGAAAAACCCGCGTCGTCGAAGCGGCGGCGGAAGTTTTGTTCGGCGAACCGCACGCCGTTGTCAAAATCGACTGCGCCGAATTTCAGCACTCACACGAAATTGCCAAACTAATCGGCTCGCCTCCGGGATATTTGGGACATCGGGAAACATCGCCGATGCTGACGCAGGAAAATCTCGACAAAGCGCACACCGACGACACGAAATTGACCTTTGTGCTTTTCGACGAAATCGAAAAAGCCTCGGATTCGCTCTGGCAGTTGCTTTTGGGAATTCTCGACAAAGCGACCTTAACCTTAGGCGACAATCGCCGCGTTGATTTCTCACGCGCCGTCGTCATTATGACTTCAAACTTGGGCGCACGCGAAATGTCTGAAATGATTTCCGGCGGAATCGGTTTTGCGCCGACGAAAACCGGCAAACCCTCGGAAGATACCGAAATTGACACAAAAATTTACCGCACCGCTTTGGAAGCCGCGAAACGTAAATTCTCGCCTGAATTTATGAATCGGATTGACAAAGTTGTCGTCTTTCGCAGTCTGCGCGAACATCATCTGCGCCAGATTCTCGTCATCGAATTACGCGATGTGCAAGCCCGCATCACCGAATCTGCCGGCACGAAATTCGTCTTTGAATGCACGGACGAAGCCAAAGAGTTTTTGCTCAAAGAAGGCATTGACCTGAAATACGGCGCACGTCATCTGAAACGCGCCATCGAAAGATTTTTGGTTTATTCGCTTTCAAATCTCGTTGCGACACAACAAGTTGAAACCGGCGATCTGGTGCTGATTGATTATGATGAGGACGGCGATAAACTGACCTTTGCCAAACAATCGGGCAAAATGATTGTCACGGATTCGGACGAATTGTTGTTTGACGAAGAACTCGAAGGAAAATCCGATTCAATCGGTTTGCCGCTCCCGCAAGTGCAAGCCGCCGCTTCGGGCAAAGGTGAAAATAACGAAGGTTAAATTCGTTTAAAAATAATCAAAAGGCGCGAGATTTAATAATTTCGCGCCTTTTTCATTTCAACTTAATTCCCAATTCATCGCTCTTTTCACCGCTTCTTTCCATTTCGCTTTCAACTCTTCGGCTTGTTCACGCGGCATTTGCGGCTCGAATCTTCTGTCTTCCTGCCAATGATGTCCCAAGTCTTCGCGTGATTTCCAAAATCCGACCGCCAAACCTGCTAAATAAGCCGCGCCGAGCGCAGTCGTTTCGGTAATCTTTGAACGAATCACGGGAATCTGCAAAATATCTGCCTGAAACTGCAAAAGCGAATCGTTTTTTGTCGCGCCGCCGTCAACCCGTAATTCTTTGAGTTCGATTTTCGCATCCGCCTCCATCGCTTCGAGCAAATCCGCTGTTTGATAACAGATTGATTCAACCGCCGCCCGTGCAATATGCGCTTTACCTGTGCCGCGTGTCAGACCGATTATCAACCCCCGTGCGTCTTGATTCCAATGTGGTGCGCCAAGTCCCGCAAACGCCGGAACAAAATAAACTCCGCCATTGTCTTCGACCGAATTTGCCAACGCTTCGACATCCGCAGAATTTTCAATAATTTCGAGCGAATCACGCAGCCATTGAATGACCGCACCACCGATAAAAACGCTTCCTTCGAGCGCATATTCCGTCTTTCCGTCAATTTGCCAAGCAATCGTCGTCAACAAACGATTTTTCGATTCGACGGCTTCGGTTCCAATGTTCTGAAGCATAAAACAACCCGTTCCGTAGGTGTTTTTAGACAAACCTTTTTCAAAACAAAGCTGTCCGAAAAGCGCGGCTTGTTGGTCGCCCGCATTTGCCGCGATTTTTATTCCTTTTAATTCATTCGGAACTTCGACTTCACCGTAAAATTCGCTTGACGAAACGACTTTCGGCAAAATAGAGCGCGGAATTTTGAAGATTTCGAGAAGCTCTTCGTCCCAAGCCAACGAGTTAATATTAAAAAGCATCGTCCGCGAGGCATTTGAAACGTCTGTTATATGCGTCTTGCCGAATGTAAGTTTCCAAATCAACCAAGTGTCAACCGTTCCAAAAAGTAAATCTCCGTTTTCTGCTTGTTCTCGCGCACCTTCGACATTTTCCAAAATCCAGTTCAATTTGCTCGCACTAAAATAAGCGTCCGTCTCCAAACCTGTTTTTTGACGAATCAATTCACCATAGTTTTTGCGAATTTCATCACAAAAGACGGAAGTTCTTCGGTCTTGCCAAACTATTGCATTATAAACAGGTTCACCCGTTATTTTGTTCCAAACAACCGTCGTTTCACGCTGATTTGTGATACCGATTGCCGCAATCTCATTTGCCGTCAAATCCACTTTCTGCAAAGCCTCAATCGCGGTCTGACTTTGCGTTTCCCAAATTTCGAGCGGATTATGTTCAACCCATCCCGAACGCGGAAAAATCTGCGTATATTCTTTTTGCGAAACGGAAATTATTTGGCTGTCTTTATCGAAAATTATCGCACGGCTCGAAGTCGTGCCTTGGTCAAGCGCAAGAATATATGGCATAAAGGTCAGAACCGCCTGCGGCAGCGGACGGGTTAATGTTCTTGGATTAAAATGAGATTTTATTCCGTTTTGAGGATTTTGACAAAATCATTTTCAAAATATTCTCTAATCTCGTCGCGGACTTTACGAAAAGCGTTCAAACGAGTTTCTTCATCGCCCTCAACTTTTGCCGGATCTTCAAACGAGTGATGAATAAGTTTTGTTTTGGCAGGAAAATACGGACAATTTTCTTTGGCGTTGTCGCAAACTGTCAAAACGTAATCAATTTCTTCGTTTGCGAACTCTTCAGCAGATTTTGAACGATTTTCTGAAATATCAATGCCGATTTCTGCTAACGCTTTGATCGCTTCGGGTCGCACGATTGAAGGTTTCGTTCCTGCGCTGTCAGTTTCATATTCGTTTTTTGTAATGTGTTTCAATAAACCTTCCGCCATTTGCGAACGCGCCGAATTTCCTGTGCATAAAATTAAGACTTTTTTCTTTTCAAGCATTGTCTTTTTTCTCCTCTAAAAGCCAATTAAAAACAAAGGTTGCGGCAAATGCACCTAAAATTTGAGCAACGATAAACAACGGAATATTTTGGGGTGCAATTCCTGCAAAAGTGTTTGAAGCCGAACGCGCCAGAGTTACCGCCGGATTTGCAAACGATGTCGAACTTGTGAACCAATATGCCGATGTAATATAACAAGCAACAAGGATGGCAACGAGATTCGGATGAAATTTTACGCCAAGCCGAATTACGGAGATTAAACCGAATGTTGCGATGAATTCGCTCAAAAATTGTGTATTGCCTTCACGAATTTTGGTCGAAGCAAAAAACATCGGCAAATCAAACATCAAGTTGGCGAGTGCAACTCCGAAAAATGCACCTAAAACTTGAAATAAAAGATATAAACCACATTCCAGTCGATTCAAATTCCCACGAATTGTTTCGGTTATAGTTACTGCACAGTTAAAATGTGCGCCCGATATATCAGCGAATCCATATATAAGAAACACTAAACCTGCGCCAGTCGCAATTGAATTGGCAAGAAGCGCAATTGCAGCATTTCCGTTTGCCAACTTTTCGCCCATTATTCCCGAACCGACGACGATGGCAAGCAGAAAAGCAGTTCCCAAAAATTCAGCAGTGAGTTTTCGTGTTAAACTCATATTCTACCTAAAGCATTTTCCAAATCCCGGATTAAATCATCGGCGTTTTCGATACCAACCGAAAGACGAATCAAACCATCGGTAATTCCGGATTTTTCCCGTAAGTCCTTCGGCGTATTCGCATTTGTCATCGAAGCCGAATGTTGTGCAATCGTTTCAACCCCGCCTAAAGATGTGGCAATTGTAACGAGTTTTAAATTATTCAAAAACGTCTTTCCCGCTTCGATTGTGCCGACATCAAAGGCAATCATTCCGCCAAATCCACGCATTTGTTTTTTAGCGATTTCGTGATTTTGATGATTTGTTAAAGATGGGTGAAAAACAGCTTTCACTTTTGAATAATTTACCAAAAATTGTGCAATCTTTTCAGCGTTTGAATTGTGCTTTTCCATTCTGACGGCAAGCGTTTTGATACCGCGAAGAACCAACCAAGCGGTGTTTGGGGAAAGACATCCGCCGAAAAGTTTCATCGTTGAATGCCTAATTTTATCAACAATTTCACGGCTTCCGATAACTGCTCCGGCTGACAAATCACTATGTCCGCCGAGATATTTTGTCGCGCTGTGAACAACCAAATCAACGCCGAGCGCAAGCGGATTTTGATTAAAAGGTGTCGCAAAAGTGTTATCGGCAATCGAAATTATATCTTTCTCACGCGCAATTTTTGCAACTTCGGCGATGTCCGTTATCTGCAAAGTCGGATTTGCCGGAGTTTCGACGTAGAAAATCTTCGTATTTTCACGAGCCGCACTTTTATAATTTTCTGCCTGTGTTGCATCAACAAAAGTTGTTTCAACGCCAAATTTTTCCGCCAAAAATCCTAAGAATGCGCCCGTCGTTGCATAATGCGATTCAGGTGCAACAATATGCGCTCCTGTTTCAATAAGTCCAAGAATTGCAGTAGTTATCGCCGACATTCCCGAAGCGAAACAGAGCGCGTCCCCACCTTTTTCGAGTTCGCACAGAGCTTTTTCAAGAGCATCGGTCGTCGGATTTCCGAGACGGCTGTAAAAATAACCTTCGGCTTCGTAATTATGAGTTTTTCCGCCCGATTCGGCATCGGAAAAGGCAAAAAGCGATGAATTATAAATAGGCACGGAAACCGCGCCGAAATGTTTTTCGACTGATTCCGCACCTGCATGAACTGCTAAAGTATCGAAAGATTTTTCACTCATTTTTTCTATCTCGCGCTAAAGTTTTGTAGAACGAGATATACTAACTGTTTCCGCCGTCGGACTGCAACAGGTCGAAGCCGCATTGTCTTTTGGTGCGGTATTTTCCAGAACGACAAAAACTTCCCAGCGATTTCCGTCCGGGTCTTGCACCCAAGTTTTGTCCTGAAGCGCGTAGCAACAATCGGTTTTCATTTCATCCAAAGTTATCAAACCGCTTTCCTGCCATCGTCTGCCCATTTCCAAAACTTCGTCGGTTGATTCAACCTGCAAGCCGAGATGCGAAAGCGAGCCGCCTTGCTCAAACGTGCGTTGATTCATCGTAAAATTCAAAGGCGGATTGGCAATATCAAACTTTGCGTAATCGGCTCTGACCTTAACCGGTTCAACACCGAACATTTTTTTGTAGAAATCAATACTGTTTTCTACGTTGCTGACATTTATCGAAAGATGTGTTTTCATAATAATTTATCCTATTTAATTTTCATATACGCCAATACATATATGTAAAAGCGAATATATTCTCATAATCCCGTCTTGTCAAGACAAAATTCCAATTTTGTGATATTTTTTTTATATGAACGAAGATTTTCTTTTCGATATGGAAACTTTTTTTATGGCTTTGGCGGATAAAACTCGTTTACGGCTTTTGAATCTGATGCGTGAAGACGAAATCTGCGTCTGTTTTTTTTCAGAGGTTCTGGAAGAGAGTCAGCCGAAAGTTTCGCGGCATCTCGCATATTTGCGAAATGCCGGAATCGTTGAAGCGCGGCGCGACGGTAAATGGATGCACTACCGCATAATTAAGCCTGAAAATGATTTTGCCACACAGGTTTTGGAAGATATTCTACAATGGCTTGAATCGCAAACCCAAATGCAAAAAGATTACGAAAAATTAGCGATAGCTTGCTGTGCGCCAACCGCACCCGTAACTATAATGCGCGCACCGAAACCCAATACATTCGCTGAAACAGATATGCACGTCGCACAAAAAGACGAGTTAGAAACATTTCTTTTATAATTTTTCACATTCTTCTTTTGAATAAGGACAATGGCGACAACCGTTGCCGCAGCAATAACCGCGTCGTTTGAGATAATGCGCGGTTAAAACCATTAAGCCATCTTCAAAACAAAAATCAATTCTTTCAATCAATTTTGCGGAATTCTCTGCCGACTTTTTTTCTTGAGGATTATTTTTGTCCATATAAAACTAAAAATTCTTTGTTGCCTTCTGCACCGAGAATCGGCGAATCAATTAAACCTTTATTTATCAAGCCGATCTCTTCGGCAAATCTATTAACATTTGCAATAACTTGCGTGTGTTTTTCCGTATCTTTGATAATTCCGCCTTTGCCGACTTCACCTTTATCAACTTCAAACTGCGGTTTAATTAAAACAATTATTTTACCGCTTTCAGTAAGTAATTTTTT
Source organism: Acidobacteriota bacterium (assembly GCA_031412675.1). GTDB lineage: Bacteria > Acidobacteriota > Blastocatellia > Pyrinomonadales > Pyrinomonadaceae > JAFDVJ01. The sequence goes on from JANODL010000031.1 coordinate 16,118, forward strand.
TAATGCGGGCAAAATTTTCGTGACTGAAATAAATGAAACATCCATCACGATTAAATTAAAATGTTCAGTAAAGTCTTCAGGCTTCAAATGACGTGCGTTGACATTTTCCCGAACTTCGACTCTTTCATCAATTCTTAATTTCCAAACGAGTTGATTTGTTCCCGCATCAACCGCAAAGACTCTTTTTGCACCGTTTTGCAACAAACAATCGGTAAAACCGCCGGTTGATGCACCAACATCAAGACAAACATATTCGTGTGGCTGAATATGAAACTCTTGTAAAGCCTTTTCGAGCTTTAAACCGCCACGTCCGACATACTTTATTTCATCAGACTTGCCTTTGATCCGGATTTTGTCGGTTGGTAAAAATTCCTGTGAAGGTTTCTCAATTCGCTTTTCATTGACCAGAACAACACCTGACATGACAAGTGCCTGTGCTTTCATGCACGAGTCAGCAAATCTCAGTTCAACCAATAATTTGTCTATTCGTTCGCGTTTCATCGCAAGTCAAATCTTTGTCCTTGAAAAGCCGCACTAAAGCCTTTTGTTTTCATCTCTTTAATTTTTTGCCGGTCGCCTTGCACAAGCGGATTGCTGTGATTGAAGTGAATAAAAAAGACCTTTGACTTTTCTTTTGCGGGTAAATCCTTCAGAAGCTCGATTGTTTCCGAAACAAACGGATGCGGAACTTCGCTCATCGGGCGATTTATCTCACCGTCCGCGTAAAATGTGCCGTCAATCAAAAGATAATCGTTTGATTTTACGAGTTCAACAAGATTCTCAGACCATTTCTGCCACTTGTCAATATCGGGAATAAAAATCAAGGATTTATTTGAGGAGCTGATTTTAAAACCGACGGTTTCCGAAAATTCGTCGCGGTGCGGAACAAGAAAAGGTTCAACGCTCAAACTTTCCGTAAGTTTTGTTTTTTCTTTGTTCGCAAGGCTTTGCAGAGAAACATTTTTAATGCTGACGAGCTGCGACCAAGGCGCGTTTGTTTCGAGCATTTGCTTCATTCGCGGCATCGCATAAACTTTTGTTTCCTTTGAGTTGATTGATTCTCTGCCGAGATACATCAAGCCCGTGTAATGTCCGACGTGCGCGTGCGACAGGAAAATTCCCGACAAACTGTTTGAATAAACACCCGTAATTTCTTTCAAAAGTTGGAATTGATCGGGTAAATCGGGCGTGGCATCAAAAATCCAACGCTCTTTCGTTACCGGATTAACCAAAGCGATTGAAGAAACCATTTGGCGAAGTTTGGCGTTTTTCCAAGCCTTTTGACAAAACGACGAGTCACAACCCATTTGCGGAACACCTGCGTCTTGTCCGATTCCCAAAACGACAACGTATGGCGATTGGGCGCAGATTGCGAAACAAGCCGTTAAAATCAACGCTAAAATGAATAAAGTTTTTTTCATTGTTCGATACTTTCGGCTTGAAAATCCGTTAATTCAAAATCTTCCGCCGAGTAAAAAATCTGAATCGGACGACAGCAAACTTCGCAATCCTCGATGTAGTTTTGCTCGGCGACCGATAAATCCAGCACAAAGGAAATTTCCTGCCAGCAATACGGACAAGTAAAAAAATGTTCGATTTCCATTAAGTTATTCTAATTTTACGCGTTATTCCCGAAAACCTCTGTTAAGTGATATTCTTAGTTTTAAATTTACCAAAATGGACAAAGAAACGAAACTTTCGGGATTTGCAAAATACGCTTGGTTTGTCTTGGCTTACAATATCGTCGTGATTTTGTGGGGCGTTTTTCTGCGTGCGTCAAAATCGGGCGACGGTTGCGGACAGCATTGGCTGACGTGCCACGGCGAAGTCATTCCGTCTGCGCCCGAACTGAAAACCGTGATCGAATTTTCGCACCGCATCACGAGTGCGTTAGACGGATTTATCGTGATCGGGTTATTGATCTGGGCGATTTTAAGGTGGAAATCGGGCAAAACCGACACAAACAGCCGCGTGTTGAAAATGGCAATCGGCTCTTTTATTTTCGTGCTTGTCGAAGGATTGCTCGGCGCGGGACTGGTTTTGACGGGCAATACGGCGGAAAATTTGACGGCGGCGCGTCCGTTTTGGATGGCGGGACATTTGATCACGACGCTCGTTTTATTAACTTTTCTGACCTTGACGGCGTGGTTTGCAAACGGCGGAAAATCTCTCAATTTCAAAGTTGAACCGAAAGTTAAGTTATTCTTATTGTTGGGAATTTTCGGCTTTTTACTCGTCGGAATGAGCGGTTCGGTCGCGGCTTTGAGCAGTATGATTTTTCCGTCGGAAACTTTGTCGGAAGGCGTTGCGAAAGATTTTTCGGCAACCTCGAACATCTTGCTTCGTCTGCGCGTGAGTCATCCGATTCTTTCGATTTTGACGGGCGTTTATTTAATTTTTTTAGCCGGTTGGCTGAGGAAAAAATCTGAAAACAATTCGTCAGTCGTGCGTTGGTCAAATGTTTTAAGTATTTTGATTTTGCTGCAAATCGGGTTTGGCGCGTTGACGCTTTTGACGCTTGCGCCGATTTTGATGCAGCTTGGGCATCTGTTATTGGCAGATTTGATTTGGATTGCTTTTGTTTTGATGAGCGCGAATATATTGGCAGAAGATTTCAAATAAAAAATTATTTTTTTTTGCCTACGAAATACACGAAAGAAACGAAAAAAGGTATAAAATTCTAAAACAAATTTCGTATATTTCGTGTGTTTCGTAGGCAATTTCTCTTAAAATTCATTAACTAGCAACTTGGCTACTTAATCA
>JANODL010000032.1:0-56109 GCA_031412675.1 Acidobacteriota bacterium
GTAAATCTATTTGTATTTCTATCTATGTCCGATTCTTCAATCGGCGTGTAGGGCAAAGGATTTTCTTGTCCGCTGGTCTGATTTGAAGAGTTTTTACGATACAAATTGCCGAAACGATCAAAATCGAATTTCTGCTTGTAGCTCAAAGCATTCGTATCGCCGCGCTTTTCTTCCGCTTCGCTCAAACGCCCAATCGAATCATATTTAAACTTCTGCGTCCATTGTTTGTTCGCGCCGATGTAGCTTTCAATTCGAGCAAGCTGTCCGTTATTTTTTGTCGTGTCGAGATTGCCGTTGGCATCAATCTGTCCAAAGCCGTAATCGTATTTCTGCACGACATCAGAACCGCGTTTCAATTCTTGTAAAGTCATTTGCAAACGGTCGTTAAAAGCAAATATTTGATTCGTGCCGTTGCCGAAATTCATCTGCGACGGCAGAGTTTGATTATTGAAGGAAATCCCGCTTAAGTATGTTCTCTGAGCATCCGCGACCGTTGAAAGTCTGCCGTTCGCGTCATAATCGACGCTGACAATCCTGCCCGACGGGTATTTCTCGCTCACGAGTTTTCCTGCCAAGTTGTAGCCGTATTCGAGCAGATAACTTTGACCGGCAATCTTCTGCTGATGTTTGACGACACGCCCCATCTTGTCGAAATCATAAATCTGCTCGGTTGCCGGTGTGCTTTGCGTTCCGGTAATCGCCGCCGTTGTAACTTTGGTCAATTGACCTTTGTTGTGAAAGCCTGTCCGTTCCTCGTCGTAGGTGTAATTTATTGTGGGAGTTTGATAGCCTGTTTCGCCTGCAAACGTAACCGAAGTTGGGCGATTCAAGCTGTCATAAACAAAATGTGTGTTCACGCCGTTGGCATCAATGCCATCAATCAAAAGTCCATCGGCATTGTATTTCAAAACCTTCGTCCACAATCCGCCACTTGTTACTTTCACGCCCGCGTCGTTCAAAGTCGGAATTGCTTCAACTTGTTTTTCGTGCGTCAATCTCGATAAGCTGTCGTATTTGAATAATCGTTCCTGCGTCGTCGCGCCGTCTGATTGAATGACTTTTTTCAGATTGTCGTTCGCGTCGTATTCATAAGCTGTCGGCTGATTCGGCGTATCTACCGCGCCCAAGTTGCCCGAAGCGTCCGGCTCGTCACGCGCACGATTCTGCCCAGAGAATCCGCTATTTGCCGCCGTTTCTTTCCGGCTTGGTCGGTTACGGTAACGAAGGTTTTCGCAAATCCCGAAGGCGTTGTATTCGTATCGCTGAACTCGGTCGAAACAGTCGTGTTGTCCTGCAAGCGGACTTCGGTTGTTCTGCCTAATGCGTCGTAACCCAAAACTTCCGTGAATTTCGTATTGGCGGGAATCGCGCCCGTCGGAATCGAAACATAAAACGGATTGTAACTCTTAATCGGTCTGCCCAACTTATCAAATTCAACGGTTGAAACGCTCCAACCGTCAGGCGTTTGCGAGGCACTTCGGATGCCTTGTCCGCCGCCGTTAAAATAGCTGTAGCTTTGCGCGAATTTATTTGCTTCCAAAGTCGTCGTCGTGCGGACAAATCCGGGCAGAAGGTCGTTTATATTAGAAATCAATTTGTCGCTGTATTCGGTCAGCACATAACCGCCGTTCGGATAAATCATTTTCTTCGGTCTGAGCGTGTCGGTTTCGTATTCGTAACTCGTTACCTGATTATTCTCGTCCGTCGAAGTGAGCGTTAATCCGGTGTTGCGGTTGTAGGCGGCGGAAGTCGTCAATTGCGTCGGCGCAGTTCCCGACGTTTGCGAAACCGGAAAGGCGTATTCGTTTGCCTTGTCATAAGCGTAGGTTCGCAGAGTGCAGCAGCTCAATGTTCCCGAAACCAAGTTTCCGGCAATGTCATAATTGTAATTCGTGACATCGGCGTTCGGGTCGGTGGTCAAAGCCGCGTCGGAAAACGCCGTAACCTTCGTGACATTTCCGCGATAAGCAGTCGAGGCAACGTATTCTCCCGTGCAAATTAACGGACACTGATTAGATTCGTCCGCCTCCTCGACCACCGTGTAGCCTGCCGGAACTTCGCCGCATTGCCGTTGACAAGTGCGCGGCGGATTTGCCGGATTATATGCCGGATTGTGTGTTGTTTTGCTGATGTCGGTGTATCTGACCAAAGTCGCGTCGCTTCCGTTATGGTCATATTCATAGAGCGTTTTAGAAACGGTCGCGCCGCCGACAATCGTTTTGACCGATTTCGGCAAACTGAACAGATTGTTATTAATCCAACCCGCGCCCGTTTCATATTCGATTTCGTTTGTCCGCAGCAGAGTACCGAGTGTTCCCGGCGCGGCGTAATCATATTCGCGGACTCTGGTTTGATTATTGTATTGGTCGGACAAAAAATCGGTCGCTTTCGTCAATCCGGCTTCGTTGGTCGTTTCGATTTTCGCCAACCGCGGACTGCTTCTGCCCAGCGTCCAAGTGCCTTGTTCCCAGAAATACTTGGTTTTCGACATCAATTTTTCGGGGAAAGTGCCGTTGCCGATTCTTTTGACGGAAGTTTCCTTGACCAAACCGCTTTGCCAATCGGCGGTATTAAACGAACGGGTTTCGGTCATCACATCGAATCCGTTGTCTTTCACCGTAACTTGCGAAACTATGTCCGCTCCCGATTCCGGGTCAGCCGAATTATAGAGAGTTTCCTGCGGCGCGGACGAAGTTCGTCCCTGCCAATCGTCGGTGCGTTTCGTATATTTCGGGACATCCGCCAAAGCCGGCGAACCGCTCGGATAATCGTATTCCGTCGAAGCGGCAAAAACGCCTTCGGTCAAAGTTCCGGTCGTGTTCGTCGCGTTCGTGCTTGCCGTCATTCCGACTTGCCGCGTGATTTTTTTAATCATCCCGAATTTCGGATGATATTCGTATTTGTAACCCATCTTGGTCGCGGGCATCAAAACATATTTCAAAACGCGAATCGTCGCGGGCGCGGTAACTTGCGAACCGCTCACGAAACCGCCCGATTGCAAGGGCATCTCTTCGTAATAAAACCGCACGGTTTGAATTTCTTCATCCGTTCCCATGCCGGGAATCGTTACCGCGACTAATTTGTCGGGATTGCCCGTTGTCGAATCGTTTTCGTAATAAAACTTGATTTTTCGATTCAAAGTGTCGTTAATGTAATCTATTCTGCCCGATTGGTCTGCTTTATAAGCGATCTGAATGCGGTTGCCGTTGCGGTCTTGAATCTCAACCGGATAATGTCGGCGGCTCGTGCCGCTTCCGAAACCGCCGCTATACCAAATCTTCGTGCCGTTCGGGTAAGTCGCCGTGAAACTCGCACTATGATAATTCGCCGTGTAAGGATTTTGGGAATTATTCGGATTGCTCGTCCAATTTCGCGCCGGAATTTTGATGAATGTTCCGTCGTGCGATTTGTACATCGTGCATTTGGAAGTGTAAGTTCCCGCTAACGGAACTGACTCCGCACAAGCAAATTGATGGCGCGTCCCGTCCGCGTCAGTCGTGCCGTTCGGCATTATTTCCGTATGATAGGAGAAGTTGGACGACTGGTGAGGGTGAATATATTGAACCACTGCCGTTGTTTCCAAATATCCGAATCCCGAACTAAAACCGGGCGCAATCCAGCTTTGCTCAACGTCGTATGTAAAATGGTCAATAACATTATTGTTTTGCTCTATGTATGACTTGTTCCAGGTACGGCTGTTGTAGGTCATTCCGACTCCGGCATCAATGCCTCTGCCCGAAAGTCCCGCCAACGGAATGCCGAAACTGAAATTGGCAATTCCCGCCCGATGCTGAATTCTGAGTGCTGCCGCCTGATTTGATGAATCTTTTTCAACCTGTCCCGGAGGCGCACCGAGATTATTTTCGTAACTATAGACCGAATCTCTTTCATCATCGGGCAGTTGATTCAATAATAGTGAAGCTGTGGCAACCGAGTTTTTGTTCTTGGTATTTGCCGTTTTAACATTTTCGACTTTCGACTTTGAAGTTTCCTTGTCGGCTTTGCTGTTCTTTGAAGCCGATTCAGTATTTTTGCCCGGCTTAGACTCCGAATTATCGGCGATTTTTTCCGTATTCTTATCAGTCTTTTCTTCCGATTTTACTTCCTTGTCTTTTTTCTTGGCTTTCTTTTTATCGTCATCATTCTCGCCAAACGAAGCATTCTCCGACCTTAATGGTGTTATCCACGATTCGATTTTTGCGTTTAAATTTCGCCAAGTTTCAGTCCAAACCGGCAGTTTTTCATTAACCGGCTCGAATTCAGATGAGTTCGGATTATTCACCCTGTAAACGGAAGCACTGACCGGAAGCGAGAACACGGGCAAAAGCATCACGCAAATCATTATGCTGGCGAACCATTGTTTGCCTTCCATTCCCAAACCGATAATATTTCCTGTCTTTTGCAAGAGCGGTAAAACTTTTTCAACTCCTCGCTGAATCTGTCGGGTAATCTGTCTGTTTGAACGCATATTCTTTCCTCTTCTCTTCGTGATTTCGATTTTTTACTTTTGCCTGTTTATTTTTTACTTGAATTATCTGCGCCAGTTTGCCGGAACGGGAATATCGTCGTCTTGTCCGAAAGTCTGCGTCCGCAGACTGCCGTCAGGTGAACGGCGGATATACCAAACACCCGTCGAAGGTCGCCAGACAGCAATGTCGGTTTTCGTATCGCTGTCGCCGGAATCGTTGTAACGACCTTGCACGGCAATATCCGAACTCAGTCCCCAAGTCGCGTAATAAAGCGTATTGTCGGAACTGTAGAGAATCCGCCAGATATTATCGCTGCCGCACGGCATAATCGGATTTGCCGTCGCCGTCATAGTCGCCGATCACGGGTTCATCCCCTGTCTGTCCGATTGAATAGGAAATAGTTTGATTGTCGGAGGATTTTTTTACCCAGAAAGTATAGGTGCTGTCGCGCCAGACGGCTAAATCAGCGTGTCCGTCGCCGTCATAATCAGCCGCGACAGCCTTATCACCGATTGAACCGAAAGCTTGAGAAACCATCGAACTAGTTGAGCTTTGTTGGATATACCAAGTCTGATTGGAAGGTCGCCAAACGGCAATGTCGGATTTGCCGTCGCCGTCAAAATCGGCAACCGCCGGTTTATCGCCCGAAGTGCCGAACGTCGGATATTGATTCGCACCGTTCGAGCTGTTGATGATATACCAGACTCCGGTTGATTCTCGGAAGACGCAGAAATCCGTCTTGCCGTCGCCGTCAAAATCGCCCGGTGACGGAATATCCGTGGAATTCCCCCACTGTTGAGTGGTTGTTTGTTGGGTTGCCGAGTTCAAAACATACCACGTTCCGTTCGACGGTCGCCAGACTGCCAAATCATCGGGCGGCTCACGAAACGGTTCGACCGTCGAGATTAACGCACTTCCGGCATAAACATATTCGCGGCTCGGCATATTGGCAGGCATTGCCGGCGGTGTCCCTTGCGGCATCGCACCCGAGACAAGCGGCAAACTCCGCCAACTTGCCATCGTCCCGAAAGCAAAGGTCGCCAAGACCAGTAAAGCGAGAATAACTAAAGCACGTTTCGCTTTCAGATATTCACGTTTTTTCTCTGTTTGAGAAGAAACAACGATTTTCTGCCGTTTTTCGATAGCTTCTTTTGACAATGCGTGATGCCGGAATGATTTCTTTTTCATATACTTTTCCTTCCAAGACCGCTTTTGAATTCGAAAACAGTCGTTTTGCCTGTGAATAAACGTATTATCCCGACGATAATCAGACAACCGGAAATCTTGGCAAAATTTAAAGACAATTCTCCGTGCCTGTTAAAAGTCGGTTTTACGCAGTTTGCTTGATTTTTAGAGACGGAATGATTTAAGATGCGAGTTGTAGCTGGGCATCTTTTGAAACATTCCGTTTCACGAGTTGAACCAAACAGTCCGGTTGATAATTAGCGTTACCAATCGGATTTTTTATTTTGGTTCAATCTGAATCAAAACTTTCTAACTTTCAATCAAAGAACAATTCTTAACTTCAAAAAACAAAAAAGCCGATTATCTGTAAATCAGACAATCAGCCAATTCTGTAATCTCTTAATTTAACTTGCGATTCTTCTGCGTCTGCTTCGTCGCGCAAATCTACCGCTTGAAACTTCGTGGAAGTTTCCTGACAGAAACTCGAGTTTTGGAAGAACTTGGACATATTCCCATCGTTAAAGGCAGTCCGCATTTTCTTCAAAATATAACGCAAACCGCTTGTGGATAACTAACTTTTTCAGATAAAGCAATTAGCTTTATCAACTCGATAACCTTCAATTCTTTGACCCTGCAATCAAAAGTCTTTTTTACCCTGTCAAATGTTCTTCTCCAATCTTTCCCTACCAAGAACATCTTCGATTTTTATTTAACGTCGGTTGAATGGAAATCTAGCACGATTCAAAATATAAAGTCAAACTTTTTTTGAAAAATTTCTGCAAACATTTTTATCAAAACGGTTAAATCATTTTCTAACAATTCTTTACCAATGCGACGGATTGTATATTAGACATCTTTCCTAAATAAGTCTGCGTAGCAGATGACAGCCCGTAGCTCGTAGCGCGAGCTACGGGAATTTGTCAGCCGGAAATTTCAAGCTGGCGGAGATTGCGACAGAGATTCTGTCACCCGTTAACACGGGCTTGGTCATTTTCTCGATGCTTTACACAGTCTTGCGCCGGTGGTTACACGCTTTCATCCGCTACGCGGACTCAAAAAAAAGAGTTATTTAGGAAAGATGTCTATTGTTGATTATTTTATTTGTTGATTAACCGATTGTCCATTCTGTAACCAAAGTCGAATTTTGGTCTGTGGGTTTATAGAGTTCAATCGGCTGTTTATATGACGTTTCCGGAACTGAAAAACAAAAGGCAAACAATTGATCGGCAGTCTTAAAATTGCTCAGGCTCGAAAGTTTCCAGAACATTTGCCAGCTCGCCCTGTGTTCCGACATCTTCGACGCTTTTCACCGAGTCGGAAAGCGAAGTTGCAAGCAGCGTAATCACAAACCCGTTTTGCACGCCGGCACGCTGAACGGGAAGCCATAAACGCTTGCCCCAAACCGTCACTTTATCGCCTTTTTTATTCACGCCCGAGCTTTGAAATTTGACTGCGTACACCTTCCAGCGACCATTTTGAATAACCGCTTCGCCTTCGGAAATAACCTTGTAACTTTCACCCAGAGATTTTTTCAAATCCTGATTCGATTTTTCGACAAGTTTCGGAAAATTCGGTTTATCCAGCGTCATCGTGCCGCGGCTTTCGTAGCGCGTAACAATCATTTGTTCAATCGGAAAACCGCTTGAATCGCTTCGGGAAACATCCAAAAAATTCGTGTCCGTCGGATTTTTCGTCCAATCTTGCGGATAGAAAATCTCGAAGCCGAGAAAATTTTTCGCTAAAGTTTCGCTTAAATTTTCCCGGTTGTTTTGAAAACGCCGGGTGTTCGGCGGAGTTTTTTGCACACGCGCTTCGGGCGCAATATCGGCATCACCCGAAGTCCGCGAATTATCCTGTATGTTTTCAGTCGGCGAAACAGGTGTCGTTTCTTGATTTTGACTGTTATCGGTTTGATTTGAACGATTCAAAAACAAACGCGACGCGCCCCAAATTGTCAGCAAAAGCGCAACAACGCCCAAAATTGCCAGCCCGCCGCGCCACGCACTTCCGGTTTTCGGCGGTTCGGGTGAGCGTTTTTCCCACGCTAAATCTTCCGTCGCCTTGACTTCGGCGATTTCCGCGTTTTCGGTTTGATCTTTCGGAGTGATATGAATATCTGCCGTAATCGGCGATTCTTCGACCAAAATATCTTTTGGATTGATTGCCGGAACGACGAAAAACTCGCGCTGCTTTTCGATTTCGTCAACTTCGAGCAAGTCGTCCTCCGCATCTTCATCCTCTTTCGACCAAGGCGCAACCGTCGTCAAAGCGTTGAAAAACGCATCGCCGAAATCACGCGCTTTCGGATATCGTTCCGAAGCGTTAAAAGCCAGAGCTTTTTCGAGAATCTTGTCGGTCAGCGGCTGAATATCGAGCCGCAAGCTCGTCGGCAGAAGCGTCAAACCTTTTCTTTGCGCTTTGCGTAAAGCGTTTTCCGTGTCGGTATAAAACGGAAAACGCCCCGTCAGCATTTGAAAGGCAATGACTGCCAAAGAATAAATGTCGCTGGCAAAGGTCGAAGTTCCGCGTTCGATTTCTTCGGGTGCTTTGTAGGCAAGATTCGCGTCGGTAATTTCGCTGTGCGACATCCCGAAATTCATCAATTTAACCTGCTCGATTCCGGCTTCGGAAACGGTCAGGCTGATATTTTCGGGTTTTAAGTTGCGGTGCAGAATACCGTTTTGATGCGCTTCGCTCAGGGCGTAGGAAATTTGACGAATAATCCGCGCCGTCCGCAAAGAATTGAACTGTTCCGTCTGCCGAAGCATTTCGGCAAGCGATTTACCTTCGACAAATTCGCTGACGATAAATTCATTGCCTTCGGGTAATTCGCCCGAATCGAAAACGCCCGCGATGTTCGGATGATTGAGATGCGAAAGCGAAACCCGCTCTTCGGCAAAAATCTTTTCTTCAAAATCGCCCGCTCCGAAATTATCCTGCATAAAAACGCGCACGACCGTCTTTTTGCCTTCAAAGATTTGGTCTTCGGCAAGATAAATCAAACTGTCTTCGTCGTCGGCGGCGAGTTCTTCGAGAATCAGATAACGACCTTTGACGGTTTGCCCGAGAAGCGCGTCCGTGTTGTCCCAGCTCAAGGCTTCTCTGCCGAGCGGATTCGTTTGGCGATTGCCGACCGAACCCGTCCCGGAAGCGATTTCGCTCGGATTGATAAGTCGCGGCAGAGGTTTTTGGGTTTCTTCCTGAACTTCAGATTTTTCCCGAACTTCAATCGAAGGTGTTTTTTCTTTGATCTTCGGAAACGGTTCAAATTCCAAAACCGGTTCTTCCGCTTCTTTGAACGGCAATGGGTCGAGTTCGAGAATCGAATCTTCGGCTTCGGATAAATCTTCGGTTTTCGGTTTTAAAAATTGTTCGGATTGGAAAATTCTGCCGACTGACGGAAAAGATGTCAGTTTTTTATCCGACTCTTCGGTTTTATTGAGCGGAATAAAGCGCGGCGCAGGATTGATTTTTTTGTCCGCGTCGTTTGACGATCGGGTTTTCCCTAACAAATTCGTGAAAACGCCACCCGTTTGTGAATCACTCTTTTGTTCTGAAGGCGCAGCCAAAAGCCTTCCGCCATCGTTGTCGCAAAATCTCTGTATTCCATCTTCGTAAGTGCGGCGGCACTTCGGACAATAAAGCATCGTTGTGTTACCAGTTGTAGCAATCATTTAGCCGAAACCTCTATGGACGTGATAATTTAGCGTTCTAAAACGCCTGTGTTTGAAAATAGGTTTAATCGCGGCTGAATTTCAATAAATTTACAATTTTTGTTCAGAGTTACGGCTTCAGCCGTCAGAAATGCGGCAGATTATTCAACTTGAATGAAACGCGCAAAACTTGTCCGACGCGAACGCTCTTTCACGGCTGAAGCCGTAACTCTGAACAGTTACCGAACTTTCGCTAATTTTTCCGTTAAAATCGTTTTTGAACTGTCGAGTGCCATCGCTTGCCGATAAAGCCGTCCGGCATCTTTTACCTTACCGATTTTCATAAACGCATCGCCGACGTTTTCAAATTCCTGCGCGAGCCGTTTTCTTTCGTTCGATGAAACAACCGTTAAGGCTTTGTTCAAGACTTTTTCGGCATCGTCGAGCCGTGCGCGGCGCAGGTAATGCGAACCTAAAAGCGTGTAAGAAACAAAACTGTTCGGGCTGACTTCGACGCTGCTTTTCAGAACTTTTTCGGCTTCGTCAAATTCGTTGCGAATCGTCAGAGCGCGTCCGAGCATATAAAGCGCGGTCGGATGTTTTGCGTCGAGCGATAAAGCACGGCGCAAAAGCTGTTCCGATTCGAGAAATTTTTGCTGTGACTGCATCACTTCCGCAACCAAAATCATCGTCGGCACGTCGGTCGAAAACCGAATCGCTTTGGCGTAGGCTTCGGCTGATTCGACGGCTTTTCCGTTGCGGCGCAGCAATCTGCCGAGGTGCGCGTAAGCCAATGCAAATTCGGGTTCAATTTGAATCGCACGTTTGTAAGCGTTCTGCGTTTCGGCGGAAATAATTCCGCGAAGTTCGAGTGCGACACCGAGTTGGTCATAAGCAAAAGCGTTTTCCGCATCGAGCTGAATCGCTTTGCGCGCCGTTTTTTCGGCTTCCGTATAGCGATCCGAAAGATTATTGCTGACAATCGGCTGGGTTAAAACATAGCTCAAAGCGACATACGCGCCCGAATTATCGGGTTCAAGCAAAATCGCTTGACGATAGGCTTTTTCGGATTCTTCCCAACGCTGTTGGTCGGCGTAAATGTTGCCGAGTCCGTAAATCGCCCGCGAATCTTTCGATTTCAGATTTTGAGCGCGGCGATACGCGGATTCCGCCTTTAAATAATCTCTTTCGTCCCGCGCCGTGTTGCCTTCCTCGACGGCTTGCTCGAAAAGCTCGTCAAAATTTCCGCTCGTCGGATTGCCGACGGTGATGACGATATTGCTTTGCGGCTGCGGATTATAAACGGTCGTTTGTTTGACCGCATTTTTTGAAACGGTTTCACGCGGTTTGGTCGTTTTGGTCGTGCGCGTTTTTTTGACGGTTGTTTTGGCAACCGTTTTCGGCGTGTTTTTCTTGACCGTTACCGCCGAAGTTTTCGGCTTAGTCGTTTTCGTCGAAGTTGAAGATGTGTTCTTTGAGGTCGGATTCGGGACGCGAAAAATTCCGCTGCTGCTGCCCAAATCCTGACTGTCAGCGTAAATCGGTAAAAAAACCAAACAAGCGAGTAAAGTTAAAAATCCGTATCGTCCGAAAACTTTTGTCATATAAAAAACTCCAACATTTTTTTAATCGGAACGCGCCAGCCGGAAACCGATAACTTTATCGCGCTTGGAAATTTGATTGAAAGTCCGAAAAGTCGAGGTTGCGGTCGAAGCGTCTTTCGTTAAACTGAATGCGCCGCGCACAACTACGTGGTCTTTCCCGAAACTGTCTTCGAGTTTCTTGGCAAATTCGGGATTTGCTCCCTTAAAAGCCGAAGCCTTCGTTTCAGTCCATTCCCAAACATTTCCGACCAAATCCAAAACACCCCATTTATTTGCGCCGCTTGGAATCGAACCGACCGGCGAAAGAACAAGGTCGCGCCTGACTACCGCCTTATCTTCTTCCCATTTGTCGCCCCACGGATAGAGATTATTCTCACTGCCGTTGCGGGCGGCATATTCCCACTCTTCTTCGGTCGGAAGCCGATAAGTAATCTTGTCGCGTTCCGAACGCCAATTCGCAAATGCCTTGATGTCGTCAAGATTGACATATCGGACAGGCAGATTCATTTCATTTGTCAAAGGCTTGCCGTTTTCCCAGTTCGAGGGAATCGGGTTGTAGCTTTTCGCCTTCACAAATTCATAGTATTCGGCGTTCGTAACTTCGGTTTTGTCAATCGAGAAGTTTTTTACTTCCGTCTCGTGTTCGGGGCTTTCAAATAAATCGCCGCCGTTGCGTCCCATTGTAAATTTTCCGCCCGGAATTTTGACCATTTCGGCTTTTGTTTGAGGCGGAGTCTGATTGTTCGAGTTTGTAGTTGAATTGTTCGGCGGATTATTGTTGGTGTTACCACCTGTATTTCCGCTGAACATTCCGAGCTGATACGCTCCAAACAACCCACCTGAAATAAGTATGAATAAACCCGCAATTCCAATAACTCCCAAAATTAAAGGCGAAAACGCGCTTTTTTTGACCTCTTGCGACTGAACAAAGCCGCCTTGCTGTCCGGTCTGCCAATTTTGCTGTTGCGCCGTATTCTGCATTTGCGCCTGCGAATTGAGCGGCGCAACCGAATAACTTTGCTGCATTTGCGGCTGCGAAACCTGCGGAATATGCTGTTGTGAATTTTGCATCACGGGCATCGTTTCAGCGGGGCGCGGAATTCCGCCCGTGCCTTCCGTCAGCTTGACGGCGATCTGTTGCGGTTTGCCTTCGCACATAACATCGCTTTCCCAATCCTGAAAACCGTTATGCGTAATGCGAATCCGATGATTGCCGCTCTGCACGCCTTCGAGCAAGAGCCAACCGTCAGGCTGAGTTTGTCCGACCGAAACATTGTCAACAAAAACGTGCGATTGCGGCGGGTTGGTCAAAATTCTCAGAAGCGAAACAGGCAAGGACGAATTCGTCGAATAGCCGATTGAAGAAATATTCTGGGCGGCTGATTGAACGGCTTTGGTCAATTCTTCGACGATTTGTTCAACCGTTTGAGTTCGTGTTTCACGGCTTTTTTCGAGCGTGTGGCGCACGGCGTATTCAACCTGCGGCGCAATCTTGGTGTTCGATTCGGCAAACGGCGGCGGCGCGTCCGAAAGATGCTTTTTCATAATCGCCGGAATCGAAGAACCTTTAAACGGCACATCGCCCGTCAACATCTGAAAAAGTATCACGCCGAGCGAATAAATATCCGCCCGCACATCGGGTTCTTCGTCCGCCCATTGTTCGGGAGCCATATAATACGGCGAACCCATCAATCCGGTCGTCTGCGCCTGAATAAAAGAGCCTAAAAGTTCGCCCGATTTGATTTTCGCCAAGCCGAAATCGAGAATCTTGACGGCTTCGGACATAGACTTTTTGCCCGTGCAAATCATCACGTTGAGCGGTTTCAAATCGCGGTGAACGATGCCTTGATGATGCGCCGCGCCGACTCCGGCGCAAATTGCCGCCATTAAATCGAGCGCTCTTTCGGGCGAAAGTTTGCCTTCACGTGCCAAAAGATCGTGGAGCGATTCGCCTTCGACATATTCCATCACGAGAAACGGCATTTTGCCCGAGACGACACCGTAATCCGACACGCCGACGACATTATTATGACGAATCGCGGCGGCGGCGAGTGCTTCCTGACGAAATCTCGTGACGAGCTGCGGATCGTTTCCGACCAAATCGGGCAGAATAACCTTGATCGCGTGCGAAGTTTTCAGATAAGCGTGGCGCGCTTTATAAACAACGCCCATTCCGCCCTGTCCGAGCCGTTTTTCCAAATGATATTTTCCTTCGAGAACCGGTTCGCCGTGGAGAGTTTGAGCGGTCGGCATTCCATCGTCGGGGCAAGTGTTGACCTCATCGGCGTAACATCTTTTACAAATTTGACATTCTTTCATCTTGATTTTCGAATACGGACGAAAAACTAATTTTGTTCTGTTTGTCGCTTTAAAAGCTCGGACGGCATTTAACTACAAATCTTCTTCTTTCTGATTTTAGATTGTTTATGAATCTCAATCAAGGTAAAAACGATAAACGCGGATGAAGTGTTTTAATCCGCGCTCAAATAAAAAAGAGTGAATTGATTCACTCTTTTTTATTTGATATTTCTGCGTTTTGTTATTTTACGACGATATTCACCAAACGCTTCGGCACGACGATGATTTTGACAATCTGTTTGCCGTCTGTGTTTTCGATGACCTTTGCGTCAGCCAACGCCAATTTTTCCAAATCCTCGTTCGTTGCATCAGACGAAGCCAACACCCGCGAACGCAGTTTGCCGTTGATTTGTACGGGAATTTCGATTTCGTCGGCGCGTGCCAATTCTTCGCGGTATTCGGGAAAACGCGCTTCGTTTGACAAAATTCCGTCCGTGTTGCCAACAATCTGCGAATACAATTCCTCCGCCGAATGCGGCGCAAATGGCGCGAGCATCAAAATTAACGCTTCAACCGCTTCACGAATCGCAAAAACGTCCGAGTCGTTTGCCGTTTCGGGTTCGACCTTGAAATCGTAAATCGCGTTCGACAATTCCATCAACGCGGCAACCGGCGTATTAAACTGCAAAGACTCAAAATTCTCTTCAATGCGTTTAATCGTCTGATGCGTTTTTTGCCGCAATTTTCGCGCTTCGGCTGAAAATTCTTCATTTTGAATTTTGAATTTTGAATTTTGAATTTTATCCTGCCACTTAAAAACAAACCGCCAAACACGCTGCAAAAATCTGACTGCGCCCTCGATTCCCGCTTCGTTCCAGACGAGTTCGTTTTCGACGGGCGCGGCAAACAAAACGAAAAGGCGCGCCGCGTCTGCGCCGTAAATTTCGACCATTTCGTCCGGGTCAACGCCGTTGCCTTTCGATTTCGACATTCGCTCGATTGCCGATTTCAAAACTTTGCCGTCCGCCGATTTTGCCGCGATGATTTTGCCTTTCGCGTCGCGCTCGACCGATACGCTTGAAGGCGGAAAATAAATGCGTTTGCCTTTGCCGTCCGGTTCGTCGGGATTCGGAATCTCGTCAAAAAATGTTTCGCCGACAACCATTCCCTGCGTCAGCAATCTTTTGACAGGCTCGCTGAAATTGACCAATCCCATATCGCGCATTGTTTTTGTCCAAAACCGCGTGTAAATCAAGTGCATTACGGCGTGGTCGTCGCCGCCGATGTATTGGTCAACCGGAGTCCAATATGCCGCGATTTCAGGCGAAAAAGGCATATCCGAATTTTGATTGTCCAAGTAACGAAAGTAATACCAGCACGAATCAACAAATGTATCCATCGTGTCGGTTTCGCGTTTCGCAGGTTCATTGCAATTCGGGCAAACCGTATTGACGAAACTTTCGTCTTTGGCGAGCGGCGAAGAACCTTCGATTTCATCATTTAAGACCATTTGAGCGGGCAATTCAATCGGCAAATTTTCAAACTTTTCGGGAACGATTCCGCACGTTTCGCAATAAACAATCGGAATCGGTGCGCCCCAAAAACGCTGGCGCGAAATTCCCCAATCACGCAGACGATACGTCGTCGCGCCTTCGCCAAACCCGTGTTTGACCGCATATTCGGTCATTTCTTTTTTCGCGTCATCGCTCGTTTTGCCGTTCCAATAATCCGAATGAACCAACACGCCGTATTCGCTAAAAGCCTGTTCCAAAGCCATCGCTTGCATCTGGCTGTGTTCGTGCGCGAGATGCGGTTCGGAGATGACTTGACGAATCGGCAAACCGTATTTTTTCGCAAATTCAAAATCGCGTTCGTCGTGCGCCGGAACCGACATTACCGCGCCCGTGCCGTATTCGATCATCACATAATTGCCGACCCAAACCGGCAATTCCTCGTTCGAGAACGGATTGATTGCCTTCAAACCCGTATCAACGCCTTCTTTTTCAACTTCCGCCTCGTGGTCTGTAACCTTCAACTTATCGGCTTTGATTTTCTCGATAACAGCTTTCGTTTCATCCGAAAAACTTGCGAAATTATGCTCGACAATTCCGTGTTCCGCCGCGACGACAATCGCGTTCACGCCGTAAATCGTGTCAATCCGTGTCGTGAAAACACGCACCGATTTGGGATTTGGGATTTGGGATTGCGGATTTGTCTTATCTTTCAATCCCAAATCCGAATTCCGAATTCCGAATTCTATAAATGCGCCTTCCGAGCGTCCAATCCAATCGCGCTGGCGTTTCAGAACCTTGTCCGCCCAGCCTGCTTCGATTTCCGCCATATCGTCCAAAAGTTGGTCGGCATAAGCGGTCGTTTTCAAAAACCATTGCTCCAAATCTTTTTTCGTCACGGGATTTCCGCAACGCCAGCACAAACCGCCGCTCGCTTGTTCGTTCGACAAAACCGCCTGATCGTTGTCGCACCAATTGACCTGCGTTTTCTTTTTATACGCCAAGCCCATCTCATACATTTTGAGGAAAAACCATTGGTCGAATTTGTAATAATCGGGACGATGCGCCGCCATTTCGCGCCGCCAATCGTAGCTCAACCCCAAATTCTGCAACTGCTTGCGCATATGGTTGATGTTCGATTCCGTCCAATCACGCGGATTCACGCCGCGCTTGATTGCAGCATCTTCCGCCGGTTGCCCGAACGAATCCCAACCGATCGGATGCAGAACATTGAAACCTTTCAAACGCTTATACCAAGCCAGCGCGTCGCCGACCGAATAATTCCGCACGTGTCCCATATGCAGATTGCCCGACGGATACGGCAGCATTTCGAGTTGATAAAACTTCGGTTTAGCGTCATCAATTTCAACTTCAAACGTCCCGTTTTCACGCCATTTTTTCTGCCAATCTTCTTCTATCTTTTTCGCAAAATATTTCTCGTCCATAATTTTTTGAGTAAAGAGTGAAGAGTGGAGAGTGGAGAGAAAAAACTCTTTACTCTCCACTCTCTACTCTTCACTCAAAAAGAGTAAGTTTAGCGAATAAACAAAAATCTATCCACTAACATTTTTAATTCGTAATTTTTAACACTTAATTGGTTGCAGGTGCGCCGCGTCGTCAAAATAATTCTTCAACGAGCGGCTATCTAAGGGCGAGATTGTTTTGATAAAACGTCATATTGGGATTTTATCCAAAATGTTCTATTCTGTCCAATAAAATTATGCGTCGTGAGATTTCTTCATCAATTACAAGCGTTATTATGGTCTTTGCGATAATTACTATCAGCATCATAATTTTGAGCAGTTTATACAGAACCTTATTGTTTCCCGAATCTCTGAATATTTTTCTCAGTTCTCTGTCAATGCTTTTGGGATTCTTTATCGGTCGGTGGATTTTGAATTTGAAAAGAGTTGAGTTAGCTGAAAAAGGAATTTATATTTCTTCCGACATCTTTTTCGACAATCGGGAAATTTTCGTTCCGTTTGAAGAAATCGAAATTGTTCATCAGAGTTTCTTTGCGCAGAAAAATCCTGAATTTGTCAGTATTAAATTTTTGGTCACCACGTCATTCGGTAAAAAAATTTGGTTTATTCCCAAAACACGTTTTTTGGGTTCTTCAAAAAATCCGATTGTCGAAGAGTTAAATCAGACAATCAAACATAATAAACGTTTTATAACTTAATTTTGCCCTGAAATAAATCTTGTGATATTCTGGTAAAACCTTTAGAGGTTAGGAGTTTTACAAATTTTAAGTTTAATGATGAACAAAAAATTTACGCCGACGGTCAAAACTTGAAGATATGAGTTGCGCTTGACCGTCTGCCTGAAACATCAGGAGGAAACGGAGATGGTCAACCGAAAAAATAGAAATGTCGCCAGCGAAATAAATAAATTAAACGAAAACGAAACTTCCGAAGTCTTAGATTACATTTCCGAACTGCTTTCCACCCGCAAACCCAAATCAAAAGAAAATTTGCCCAACGATGATTTAATCGTCTCTTTGTCGGACGCTTACGAAAATAAACGTGCGCGGCAAGTCTTTGAATGGGAACGGGTTCGCCGTCAAAACGTCCAACGCGCCGCGTGAGGAATTCAATTACGAATTACGAATTACGAATTACGAATTTTCAGCAATATTTTGGCTGTTTTGTATTTCTCTGCGTTCTTTGCGTCCTCTGCGTGAAAATCTCTTTCGCGCAAACGAACGAAAATCTCGCGGAACAGATTCGAGTTGGAAATTCCGAACAAAAACGCAGTGCGCTTTTTGAAATTCGTAATCGCCAATCGGAAGAAGCATCAAGAATTGCGCTTCCCGCGCTCAAAGATGCGGATGAAATCGTCCGCGCAACCGCCGCTTTTTCGGTAATTTATCTGCCGAAAGGTGAAGCCTTTAACGTGCTTTCGCCGAATTTATCGGATAAATCCGAAATCGTCCGGCGCGAAACGGCTTACGCACTTGGCAAAACTCAAAATCCGTTGGCGGTAAATCCGCTGATTCAAACCTTTCAAAATAAAAAGGAAAAATCTGTCGAAGTAAAAAACGCCGGCATCGTCGCTTTGGGTGAAATCGGCGACGCTTCGGCGATTGACGTTTTGACGCAAGTACTGCGGCAAAAACCGAAAGACGATAACGAATTCTTACGCCGAAGCGCGGCGCGTTCCATCGGTCAAATCGCGCAAATCATTCAAATCAAAGAATCTTACACCGTCACGCCCGAAAGTTTTCTGCCCGAAAAATACAAACTTTTCACGCTCGAAAAATACCAAAATCTCACCGCAAAATTCCCGCAGTTCAAAAATGCCGTTCCGGTTTTAACGCTGGTTTTGCAAAATCCGAAAGAATCCGACGACGCAAAACGCGAAGCGGCTTTCGCGCTCGGCACAATCGGCGACGCTTCCGCCACAACAATTCTGCAAACCGGCTTGAATTCCAAAGATTATTACTTGGCTGAAATCTGCAAAGAATCGCTCAAAAAACTTTCGAGCGTAGAAATCCAATCAGTATAGCGAGCGGTAGCGAGTCCGTTTCTCATTCAAAATTTTTGAGAGCAAAGATGTTCGCTACTGCTCACTTTACCGATTGAAAAATTTTCAGAGAAATTTTGTCTTATCGGCGCAAGTTTGTTTTAATAAAGATATGCAAGCCGTTAACCAGCAAAAATCAGAAACCGATTTATTGCAAGACTTCAAAGATGTTCGCAGCGCGACGGAAGAACTTTGCGCGCCGCTCGAAACCGAAGATTATATTCCGCAACCGAGCGTTGACGTTTCGCCGCCGAAATGGAACATCGCACACACGACCTGGTTTTTCGAGGAAATGATTTTGAAGAAATTCGCCCCGAATTACGAGGTTTTCGACCCGAATTTCGGTTTTCTTTTCAACAGCTATTACAACACAATCGGCGAACGGACGAAACGCGATAATCGCGGCGATTTATCGCGCCCGACGGTTGCAAAAGTCTTTGAATATCGAAAGTACGTTGACAGGAAGATGTCCGAATTGCTCGCGCAAGATTTGTCCGACGAAGTAAAGGATTTGGTCGTTTTAGGCTTGAATCACGAGCAGCAGCATCAGGAACTTTTTCTGACGGATTTGAAATTCACTTTGAGCCGCAATCCGCTTTTTCCGGTTTATCGTGAAAATTACGCGCTCGAAGAAATTTGCGAAATGCCGTTTGCGGATTTTGCCGAGATAAAAGAAGGAATTTATGAAATCGGTTATGACGGCGACGGATTTTGCTTTGACAACGAACTCGGACGACACAAAGTCTTTTTGCACGATTTTTCGATTCGTAAATCTCTGGTCACAAACGCCGAATATCTTGAATTTATCGAAGACGGCGGTTATGAAAATTTCAATCTCTGGCATTCGGAAGGCTGGGATTGGGTCAATCAAAACGAGGTAAATTCGCCGCTTTATTGGATAAAACGCGACGGCGAATGGTTTAGTTTTACACTTTCGGGTTTGCGCCCGATTAATTTGGACGCGCCGGTTTGTCACGTTTCATTTTACGAAGCGTCAGCCTTTGCCGTATGGAAGGACGCGCGTCTGCCGACCGAATTTGAATGGGAAATCGCGTCGGAAAAATTTGATTTCGGTCTGCGTTGGGAATGGACGAATTCGGCTTATCTGGCGTATCCGAATTTTACAAAAGCTGACGGCGCGGTCGGCGAATACAACGGCAAGTTTATGATAAATCAGATGGTTTTGCGCGGCGCATCGGTCGCCACGCCCGCGAATCACAGCCGCAAAACTTATCGCAATTTTTTTCATCCGCATCTTCGCTGGCAATTTAACGGAATCAGGTTGGTTAAATAATTCAAGATTCAAGATTTAAGATTCAAAATTACAATCTTATAATCTTGAATCTTGAATCTTGAATTTATGAAAAGTGCAGTAAAACAAAATACATTTGCCGAAGACGTTCTGAAGGGTTTGTCTTCCGACCCGAAATTTTTTTCATCGAAATATTTTTACGACGACGAAGGTTCGAGGCTTTTTCAGGAGATTATGAAATTGCCTGAATATTACCTGACGCGGGCGGAATTGGAGATTTTTCAAACGCAGACGAAGGAAATTTTCGAGTCTTTTGACGGCGCAAACTGTCCGTTTGATTTAATCGAACTCGGCGCGGGCGACGGCACGAAAACTTCTCTTTTAGTTGATTATTTTCTCGCGCAAAAAGCTGATTTTCATTATGTTCCGATTGATATTTCGTCGGAAGCCTTGAATTTTCTGACCGAAAAGTTCGAGCGCGAATTTCCCGCACTTTCGATGAAAACCGAACAGGGCGATTATTTTCGCACCTTAGAAACTTTTAAGGAAAAATCCGACCGCAAAAAAGTTATTCTCTTTCTCGGCTCAAACATCGGAAATTTCAGCGAACAGCAAGCTCTCGATTTTTTCGGACATCTGCACGAAGTAATGAATCCGCAGGATTTTCTGTTTATCGGTTTTGATTTGCACAAAAACCCGAAAACGATTCTTCGCGCCTACGACGACGCGAACGGTGTGACCGCCAAATTCAACATCAATCTGCTCAAACGCATTAACCGCGAACTCGGCGCAAATTTCAACATCGAAGAATTTTCGCATTACGCGAGCTATCATCCGACCGAACGTGCGGCGCGTTCATTTTTAATCAGCCAAAAAGCGCAAAAGGTTTATGTCGAAGCACTTGACCAAACTTTCGAGTTCGCGCAATGGGAACCGATTTTTATGGAAATCTCGCAAAAATACGACGTGCGGATGATTGAACGCCTCGCCGAAAAAAGCGGCTTTGAGATTGTCAGAAACTTTTTCGACAGCAACAATTTTTACACGAATTCATTATGGAAACCGAGTCAGAACCATTTGCGGTAGCGAATGGTTAAATTTTGCTGACAAAACTTTTCAATAATTAACTTCAACCGCCCGCTACCGCAGACGGTTCTGACTTTTTTGAATGAATTTCACGATTCTGCGTTTTAAGACAATTGATTCGACCAACACCGAAGCCTTAAATCAAGCAAAACGCGGCGCGGACGAAGGTTTGTGCATCGTAGCGCGTCAGCAAACCGCCGGACGCGGACGACACGGACGAGTTTGGATTTCGGAAAAAGACGCGGGACTTTTTTTCAGTATTGTTCTGCGTCCGAAGATTGAAATGCGTTTTTTGCCGCTTGTTACTTTAATGACGGCGGTTGCCGTTCACGACACGCTCGAAACGCTTTATGCAATTGATTGCGACATCAAATGGGTGAACGACATTCACGTTCGAGGCAAAAAGATTTGCGGGATTTTGGCGGAAACCTGCGAAACATCAAAAGGCTTGGCGGTTGTTGTCGGAATCGGAATCAACTTAAAATCTTCAAACTTTCTGCCCGAAATTGCTGAAACGGCGACCTCAATCGAAAGCGAAACGCTCAAAACTCCAAATGCGGAAAATTTACTGCAAAAGATGACCTTTTATCTTGCTCAAAACTGCGATTTACTTTACGGCGCGAACGGTGCGGAAAAAATTCGTGATGAATGGACGCGGCGTTCATCTTACGCGTTTGGAAAAAGTGTTAAAGTTGTCTTGGAAAATGAAACGATTCACGGGATAACACGAGGCATCGAAGAAAACGGCGCGTTGCGCGTGCGACAAGATTCGGGCGAAATCCGCACAGTTCACGCGGGCGACGTTGAGCAATTAAGGGAAAATTCACCACAAAGGCACGAAGAACACAAAGAAATTTTATAAAAACTTTGTTTTTTTTGTGTCTTTGCGGTGAAACTTTTATGAAAAAAAGACTTTCGGAAATTCACCCGATTTTTTATCACACGCGGGTTTGGCAAATGCGGCTTTCGCGGAAATTTTTGGACGCGAAAAATTCGGTCGCGTTTGCCGTTGAACAGCAAGACGAATCGCTTCCCTTTACGGTCAAAAATCATCAATCGCTGTTGCGCCGTAAGCTGGGATCCCTCGATATGCGGTTTCAGGAAAACAAGGTAACGAATCTCGAATTGGCGCGAAAGCCGATTGACGGGCTTTTGATTCGTCCGAAAGAAACTTTTTCATTCTGGCAACGCATCGGCGAAGCGACTGCCGAAAAAGGTTATCTCGAAGGTTTGCAATTATCACGCGGCGAGATAAAAACCGGCATCGGCGGCGGACTTTGCCAGCTTGCCAATCTGCTTTTGTGGATGGCTTTTCATTCGCCTTTGCAGATTACGGAGCGTCATCATCACAGCTTTGACCCGTTTCCCGATGACCGCCGCGTTTTGCCGTTCGGAAGCGGCGCGAGCGTTTTTTACAACTACATTGATTTACGCTTTTACAATCCGACCGAAGACACTTTTCAGTTTCGGATTCGTTTGACGGACGAACATCTGAAAGGCTCGCTCGTGTGCGAAAAAGAGTTGATGAACACCTATCACGTTTTTGAAAAGGTAGAAAACTAAAAGTAATGCTTTGAGAAAAGAAGGTCATCGCCGGGAGCGCACGCATCCTTGCGTGCTGAACGCGGAGCGTTCAAACATCTCGTCATCAATGCAATTTGATTTCGCAACTAATGCTGATATGCCGCGAAGCGCGACTTAGCACGCAGGGATGCGTGCGCTCCCGGCGATGACGTTTTTCTCTTTTCAATCACAAATCGAGAATTTCAAACAGCCTTACTTTCTGTTCACTACCTTTGAAAAAAATCATCAATTCGTGGAGAAAGACGGCAAAAATTACCGGCAAAACGAAATCTGGCGCGAGATTATTGACCGCCGCACGGGAAACAAAACCGATGAGGAACTGCTCGTCAAAAACTTTGCCGAAGTAAAATATGAATTGAACTTTGCGCCGCAAGAGTGTAATTTGTAAATACCCTACATTTTTAATATTTAGCTATTTTATAATTTTATGAGTAACGAATTTGATTTTGATAATGAAGATTTAGACTTTGAAGATTTTGACGGCGAATTTGACGAGTTTGAAGAATTTGAAGCCGACGAAGTTTTTGTACGCACCGCAGTTTTGTCGAAAAATAATATGATTGCGCTGCTCTGCGTCAAAACGGCAACCGAAGGCGGCGCGATTTGCCGCGTTGATCCGCGTGAAACGCAGCCCGCCGTGCAAATCTACGACGATCCCGAAAAAGCCATCGAATGGTTTAACAAAAGCCTTCGGACAAGCTATCAAAACGGTTGGAAAATCGTTTATGACGGTTTGCCGCTTCAAGGTTAGGTGCGAGTAGAGAGTGGAGAGTAGAGAGTTCAAAGATTTTCTCTCTACTCTCCACTCTTTACTCTCTACTTTATGATTTTGACAATCGACATCGGCAATTCTTCCACGAAACTCGGCGTTTTCGACCACGAAAAGCTCGTCAAACGCCTGATAATTCCGACCATCCGCAGTAAAACCGCCGACGACATTTACGCTTCAATTCAAGATGAAATAAACGGGCAATTTTCGGCTGTCGTCATTTCTTCGGTCGTTCCCGAATTGCACGATTCGTTCCGTGAACTCGGCGAAAAACACTTTAATCAAACGCCGATTTTCGTTAATAACCGTTTCGATTTCGGTTTGGAAATTAAATATTTTCCGCCCGAAAATCTCGGTATTGACCGCATTGTCGCGGCTTTTGCGGCGAAAGAAAAACACGGCTCGCCCGTGATCGTCTGCGATTTCGGAACGGCAACGACGATTGATGCGGTCAATTCCCGAAACGAGTATCTCGGCGGCATCATCACGCCCGGAATCAACACTTTAAGCGAAGCTCTTTTTATCAAAACCTCGAAACTTCCGCGTGTCGAAATCCGCAAACCCGAATCGGTCATCGGAAATTCGACTGTTCATTCGATTCAATCGGGCGTGTTTTTCGGCTACATCGGTTTGACGGAAGGAATTTTGCGAAGAATGATTGACGAACTCGGCGAAAAGCCGAAAGTCGTCGCAACGGGCGGATTTGCTGCATTGATTGCGGAAGATTGTAACTTGATTGAAATTGTTGACGAAAGTTTAATGCTCGAAGGTTTGCGATTGATTTACGAGAGAAAAAATTAACAAATCACTCTGCGAGCTCTGCGGCTCTGCGTGAAACAATTATTCTCACGCAGAGCCGCAGAGTTCGCAGAGTTTTAAAAACTAAACTCCGCAACCCGCGCCGAGTAATTTAATCGCAACGGCTTTATTGCCTTTGACTTCATAAACGTCGGCTCCGCTGCCCTCGTAATATTCGCCAAACACGACGATTTCCATCTTTTTGTCGCCGTTCAGGTCGGCAATCGCGGCGATTTCAAAACGGTTCGGCGCACCGAATTCGACATTCTTTTTCACGTATTCTTCGGAAATCATAATGTTTTGAACTTTTCCGGCAACGAACTTTCGCAGTAAAACAAACGAATAATCATTGACCTCGGCACTCGGCGCGATTTTTCCGCCGTAGGAACTTGCCGTCAACAGAACTTCCTCGACACCGTCGCCGTCCAAATCAACGCGCACGGCTTGTTCGATCACGGCTTTGGCTTTCGGCAAACCTTTTAAGCGAAGAATATCCGAAACAACCTTCAGATAAGTTTTATCGGTTAAACCGATTGGTTTCATCGGACGCGGAAGCGGATTCCATTTTGCGCCGTCGCCGAGTCCGACACCTTTTCGTTCATCGCGTTCATCATTAATACTGTAAAATTCTTCGCAAGGCTCATCGGGACCGGCAACCGTCGCGTTAAAATCGTCTGTTTTGCCCGTAATGTCAAAAAGCGAAAATTTTGTTTCGCCTTTAAGTCGCCCGAAAGTCGTTTTAGCGTCCAGATATTTGCCTTTTTCAACGCCGCCGAGCAATCCGCCGCTTTGCATTTCGACAATCGGCACGACCTGTGCGTTTACGACCATCGAAAATAAAATTGTTGCCAAAATTGTTGTAATAATTTTCACTTTTCCCTCTTTTTAAACACCGCAATAATATGATAAAGCCTTGATTTCCGTCGGTTTTCCGGCTTTCATTTCAAAAACCTTCGTCCAATTTTCTTCATAACCCGAAATATCCACAATAAATTCCATTTTGCCGTCGCCGTTTAAATCGGCGATGCCCGAAAGCGAGTGTTCGCCGTCGAAATAATCCATTTGTCTTTGATAAAAACTTCCGCCGACAAAAATGTTTTGCGTTTTTGTGCCGACGGTTTTGCGGATAATCAGAAACGAATAGTTTCCGGTTTTCGCGTTCATCAAAGCATCTTCGGCGTAATGATGCGCGACGAGCAAAACTTCCGGTTTGCCGTCACCGTCCAAATCCACCTGCACGGCTTGCTTGATTTTCACGGGACTTTTCGACAAACCGCGCAAACGCAGAACGTCGGCGGCGGCTTTTTTATAATCCGCGGCGGTCAGACTCACATTCTTCGCCTGACGCGGCAAAATTTCCCAGTTCGCATTTGTTCCGAGCGCAAAATCCGCCGCGACATTTAGTCCCGGCTGAACGTAATAATTTTCGGGACACGCGCCGCCATCGTTTTTGATTTCGCCTAACGAAAACTCGCCTTTCCCGCCGCTTTTGAAATTAAAAAGCGAAAATTTCGTGTCGCCTTTGAGCCGCCCGAAAGTCGTTTTCGCGTCCAGAAACTTGCCGTTTTCAACACCGCCGAGCAACTTGCCGTAATCCGTGATCGAAATTTCGCGTGTTTCATCGTAAGCGAGCGAGACAATCGGCACGACCGTTTTTTGCGCCGCGATTGTTCCCGCAAAAAGTAACAGGCTAAAAATCAATAATGTATTTTTCATAAATTTACGACGGCAGCCAGAAGAATCTGACGAAACTGGCACGGCTGAATAAATCGGTGCCGGCGCGGGCATTTCCACCGGCACCGATACCTAAGATTTGGTTGTAATAATTTGTGCCGTTCCACAAATCAATATGGTCGCCCGTGTTTGTTCCTTCGGAATCGGTGCCGCGATGAAAACAATTGTTGAAATAAACGATTCCCGGCGTGTCGGCAATCTGCGTGCGAATATCGCTTCCGTTTCCGCGAAGCCCGGTGTCCCAGACCGATACCAGATAAAGATGTAATTCATTTGCGCCGACGACGTGCGCGTCATCGCCGAGCTGACAGCCGGCGCGTCCCTGATGAATTCTCCGCTGATTCGGGAAAGCCGCGAAATCAAAACCGTTTCGCACCAAT
Organism: Acidobacteriota bacterium; assembly: GCA_031412675.1. Lineage (GTDB taxonomy): Bacteria > Acidobacteriota > Blastocatellia > Pyrinomonadales > Pyrinomonadaceae > JAFDVJ01. Next base: position 25,849 of record JANODL010000032.1, read on the forward strand.
GCCAGACTAATTCTGACCGCGCATTGATTATCAATTGCCGGATTTTTGCACGGTCGCGCATCCGTCCGGTAGGTTTCGTAACAGGATTGCATTAGGCTGAACTGCACTCTTTCGACACTCATATTTTTTATTTGTCCGGCTTAAAGAAAAAGAAGAAAAACGCGGCGGCGTGTTTCGGATCAACATCTTTCGCGTAGCCGATTGTACTGCGCGACGAATTTTCGACCGTGCCGTTTGAATTGACGTAGCCAATCGTCGAACGGCTTTTGTTTTCGACCGTTCCGTTATCCGAAATGTAGCCGATAGTCGAACGGCTCGCGTTCTCGACCGTGCCGTTCGATGTGATGTAGCCGATGGTCGAACGACTGCTGTTTTCGACCGTTCCGTTGCTATTGATATAACCGATAGTTGAACGGCTTTTGTTTTCGACCGTTCCGCTCGATGAAATATAGCCGATTGTCGAACGACTCGCGTTTTCGATGGTTTGCGCTGAAATAGCGAAACTAACGAGCATCATCACACAAACCGCTAGAAATATTTTTCTCATAAACTTTTGAATTTCCTCGTGTTTAAGAACGCGGAATTTTCAACATTTTGCAAAGTCGGAGCGCGGACGGCTCGTCCGCCAGCCGTTCACGCAAAAGCGTCGAACGGCTTTTCGTTCGTGCTAAACAAGAAAAATTAAAGATAATCGAAGCGTTCTTCGCAAAGCCTCGAACCTGCGGACGAGCCGTCCGCGCTCCAATTTATGACTTTTTCCCTAAAAAACGATACGCAAAATAGATGACCAGACCGATTGCCGCCATGATCAGCATCACCAACCCTTCTTTTTTGTAATTAATATTCCCCGGCATCAGAAGCCAGATAATCAAAATCAGCGACAAAACCGCCGCGATAATTCCGAACGGCGCGGTAAATTTCGCGGGCGGCGCGTCGGCACGGGAACGAAAAACAGGTAACGACGCACAGGTTACGGCATAAACGAGCAGACGCGTAATCGTCGCAATCGTCAAAGCTGTCACGAACGACGTTTGCAGTGTGAAAACGAAAATGACGAGCGAAGTCAGAATAATCGAAACGTAAGGCGTTTTGAATTTTGAATGCGTTTTCGCCAAAATCTGCGGCAATTCCTTTTGTTCAGCCATCGCAAACGGAATCCGCGACGAAGCGAGATAACCGCCGTTCAAGTTTCCGAGAATCGAAACGAGTGCGCCGACCGCGATAAATGCCGCGCCGAAAGTTCCGAGAAAATTCCCTGCCGCCTCCGCGAGCGGTCGTTCGGATGTTCCAAGTCCGGGCAGAGTTCCGATCGAAACAACTTGGATAATGATAAACAAAACAGCGCAAAACCCGAGTGCGGTGAGCAATGCAAACGGGACGGCTTTCTGCGGGTCTTTTGTTTCGCCTGCCGGAATGACGGCGGCTTCAAACCCGACGAACGCGTAAATCAAAACCAACACGGCTTCGGAAAATTTGCCGACCGCCGGAGTTTCGCCGAACGTAAAATTCGCGGGATTGATAAAAAACATTCCGACAAGTGCGAAAATCAGAAGCGGCACGATCTTGCCGACCGTGAAAATATTCGTCATCCACGTTGATTGCCGAACGCCTAAAAAATTGACGATTGAAATCACCAAAACAACAAGGCTGACGATGGCGTATCGCCAAAAACCTTGATTTGCCTCGGGAAAAAAGAATCCGAGATAGATCAAAAGCGCGTTGCAGTTCGTCGCAAAAGTCGTGATGCGAACAACCCAGTAAAGCCATCCGACCTCGAAACCGACCGCCGAGCCGAACGCTTCCCGCGCATACAGATACATTCCGCCCGTCGTTTCAAAACGGCTCGAAACCTCGGCAAAACAAACGACGATCAGCGCGACAATCAGCGCACACGCGACAAACGCGAACAGCGAATAATTACCGATCAGCCCCGTCACCTTCGCGGGAAGCAAAAAAATTCCCGTCCCGATGACCGTATTTACCGCAATCGCCGTCAAATCCCAACGGCTGATACCGCGCACGAGTTTTTCGTCAGACATTTTTTATATTCAAGATTCAAGATTCAAGATTCAAGATTTCAGATTCAAGATTCGAGATTCAAGATTCAAGATTTCAGATTCAAGATTCAAGATTTCAGATTCAAGATTTCAGATTCAAGATTTCAACTTTAATTTTGAATTTTGAATCTGGAATCTGGAATTTGCTACCGCTTTTCGTTTATACTCTGAAAATACACTTTCCGCAAAGACTTTCAGAGGAAAATTAAATGAAAAAACTTGTTGTCTCGCTTTTCTGTTCGGTCGCATTTTGTTTGTTTTTCGCAACAACGAACGCTCAGAACGTGAAAAAATCAAACGAATTTAAGCTCCCGGCGGATTATCAACCGATGACGCTCGAAACATCGCCCGCGCTTTCCGCGCTTTTAAATACTGCCGTCAGCGAAACGCTCGAAAAGTTTAAAGATAAGAATTTAAAGGCGGAAAATGTCGCCGCAACCTTGATTGATTTGCGCGACGCGAACAAATTTACGATGGCAAGCACACGCGGTGAGGAAAAAATCTATCCCGCGTCGGTCGTCAAGATGTTTTATATGGACGCGCTCGAACGCTGGCTCGAAGACGGTCGCGTAAAATTAACGCCCGAACTCGAACGCGGGCTGAAAGATATGATCGTTGATTCGTCAAACGAAGCAACGCAATATATTTTGGATGTTTTGACGGGAACATCGAGCGGTTCGGAGATGCCCGAAAAAGATTTTATAAAATGGGCGTATAAACGCAACATCGTCAACCGCTTTTACACCGCTCAAGGCTACAAAAACATCAACGTCAACCAAAAAACTTTCTGCGAAGACGCTTACGGCATCGAACAGCAGTTTCGCGGCTACAAAGGCAACAACCGCAATATGCTGACGACCAACGCAACGGCGCGTCTGCTCGCCGAAATCGTTCGCGGCAAAACCAACACGCCGGAACGAACGCGCATTATGTTGGATTTGATGAAGCGTGAACCTTTTGCCGAAACGAAGGACGCGGACGACCAAGCACACGGCTTCACGGGCATCGCGCTCATTAACAAAGGATTGAAAGATGCGCGGCTTTGGTCGAAAGCGGGCTGGACATCAAAAACGCGCCACGATGCCGCGTATATCGAAACTGCCGACGGTTTGAAATTCGTTTTAGTCGTCTTCACCGAAAATTTTGCAACCGAACGCAACATTATTCCGACTATCGCAGAGAAGGTTTTAGATAATTTAGGAAAAATCCGAAATTAACCATCCGCTTCGCGACACAAAGAACACAAAGATTTTTTTAATTTTCTTTGTGTCTTGTTAATGAAAAATGGGTGGTGAACCAAAAGTAAAGCTATAAAAAACTGCTTTACAAAGAAAAAAAACGGCATTGCCGGGAGCGCACGCATCCTTGCGTGCTGAGCGTGAAACGCGAATAAATGCGCGGAATGTAAAATAAGATTGAGCAAGGCTTTATACGCCGCTTTTCAAGCGACGCAGCACGCAAGGATGCGTGCGCTCCCGGCGAAAAAAGTTTTTTTTTGTTCAATGACCGTTTGAGAATTTTAACCGGCGTTACTTTCTTTTCACTACTATAAATTTTAACGTCGCGCTGCTTAAAAATGGAATTAAACGTGTCGCTTTGTAAAAAAAGTAAAAAAACTTTGTGTTCTTTGTGTCTTTGTGGTTAAAAAATTTTTGAGGTAATTATGAAACTAAAATCTATTTGTTTTTGCTTGTTCTCCATTCTCTTTGCGATTCAAATTTCATCGGCGCAATACCAAAAACCGCCCAAGGAAATTGAAGATATTTTGACTGCCCCGGCGATTCCGTTCACATCGGTTTCGCCCGCCAAAGACCGAATTGCTTTGCTTGAACCGATTCGTTATCCGCCGATTTCCGAGCTTGCCCAACCGATGTTGAGATTAGCGGGTGTGCGGATCAATCCGAACACGAACGCCCAACACCGACAGACTTATTCCGTCAAACTGACGCTGAAAAACATCGCGGACGGCAAGGAAATGCCCGTCGTTTTACCGCCGAACGCACAAATCTTTTCGCCCGTCTGGAGCGCGGACGGAAAATACATCGCCGTCGGAAACATTACGCTGACCGGAATCCAGCTTTGGATTGTCGAAACGGCGACGGCAAAAGCGACGCAGGTTAAAAACATTCAGGTCAACACCGCGTTCGGCGGTTATGATTGGATGCCCGACCAAAAATCTTTGCTCGTTAATGTCGTGCCGTCAAAACGCACAACGACTGCGCCAACCTATCAAAATCTCGTCCCGAATTCGCCGAATATTCAAGAAACCGCCGGAAAATCGGGCGCGGTGCAGACGTTTCAAGACCTTCTGAAATCGCCGAACGACGAAAATCTTTTTGAATATTACGCAACTTCGCAAATCGCGGTCGTTTCGGTTGACGGAAAAGTCAAAACCATCGGTGAACCCGCGATTTTCGACACGGCGGAAATTTCGCCCGACGGAAAACATATTCTCGTTTCGCGCATCAAACGTCCGTTTTCGTATCTTTTCCCGTTCAACCGTTTTCCGAAAGATGTCGAAGTTTGGGATCTGAGCGGCAAATCAATCTACAAAGTAACGAGTTCGCCTTTGCAAGATAATATTCCCGTGCAAGGCGTTCCGACCGGACCGAGAGGCTACGATTGGATTCCGACCGAAGCCGCGACACTCGTCTGGGTCGAAGCCCTCGACGGCGGAAACCCGCGCACCAAAGCCGCACAGCGCGACAAACTCATCAAAATCGCCGCGCCGTTTTCCGCCGCGCCGGTTGATTTGATCAGCCTCGAACACCGTTATCAAGGCAGAATTTTCGGCGAAAAAGACGGTTTGATGCTTTTCTACGATTACAACCGCGACACCCAACGCCGCCGCGTTTTTTCGGTTGATTACCGCAACCAGAGCGCGCCGAAAATGATTTCCGACTTGAACGTCAACGACCGTTACGGCGACATCGGACAACCTGTTACAAAACGTCTGCCAAACGGCTACAGCGTGATTCAGCAAAACGGCGACGAGATTTTCCTCAGCGGAAACGGTTCAACGCCCGAAGGCGACCGACCGTTTTTGCGGAAAATGAATCTCAAGGATTTAAAGACGCAGGAAATTTTCCGCGCCGACGCGACTTCATACGAAAGTTTTGTTTCGTTGCAGAACGCCGACGGAACGCAGTTTATCACGCGCCGCGAATCAATTTCCGAACCGCCGAATCTGTATCTGCAATTCCGCTGTCCGCCGGGGCAAACTTGTATCGCTTTGGCGAATAAACAACTGACCGAGTTTAAAGACCCGACACCGCAGCTTCGCGGCATCACGAAAAAACTCGTCAAATACAAACGCGCCGACGGCGTTGATTTGTCGTTCACACTTTATCTGCCGCCGAATTATGTCGAAGGAACAAAACTTCCGACCGTCGTTTGGGCATATCCGCTCGAATTTACCGACGCTTCGACTGCCGGACAAGTTTCGGGTTCGACGAATCGTTTCACCCAAATCGGCGGATATTCGCACCTGTTCTTTTTGCTTCAAGGCTACGCCGTGTTGGACGATACGACGATGCCGATTGTCGGCGACCCTTTGACGGTCAACGATACGTTCGTCAAACAGCTGGTTGATTCGGCGCAAGCCGCGATTGATAAAGCCGTCGAGATGGGCGTGACCGACCGCAACCGCGTCGGCGTTGGCGGACACAGTTACGGCGCGTTTATGACGGCAAATCTGCTCGCGCATTCGGATATGTTCCGCGCCGGAATTGCGCGTTCGGGCGCGTATAACCGAACCTTAACGCCGTTCGGTTTCCAATCGGAACGACGCACGTTTTGGGAAGCGAAAGAACTTTATCAGAATGTTTCGCCGTTCTTTTTCGCCGACAAAATCAACGAGCCGGTATTGATGCTTCACGGCGAAGCCGACAACAATCAAGGCACGTTCCCGATTCAATCCGAACGCCTTTTTGCGGCGATTCAGGGCAATGGCGGAACGGCGCGTTTAGTGATGCTTCCGCTCGAATCGCACGGCTATTCGGCGATGGAATCAACCGAACACGCGCTTTATGAGCAAATCAACTGGTTCGACAAATACGTCAAAAACGCCAAACCTCGTTAGAAAAGTAAAAAGTAAAAAGTAAAAAAGAAGCGTTTGATTTCGACAATCTCGAATAATTCAAACGCTTCTTTTTCTATCTTTTGCCTTTTTACTTTTTACTTTTTACTTCATCAAGCGCGGCTTCTCCGTAAAGCGTTTTTTATTGGACTTTTGTTACTTCCAAAACCGTTTCGTTATCAATCGAAAACGAATGATTAAGGATGGACAACGGAATTTTATAGTCCAAACCGTGAACAAGTATATTCTCGGCTTCGAGCGCGGGAACGGGTTTTGAAAACAGAAAGCCTTGCGCCAAACTGCAGCCGAGTTCGCGGAGTCTTAAAAATTGCGTTTCGGTTTCGATGCCTTCGGCGACAACTTCCAGACGAAGATTTTCCGCGAGCGTCAGAATCGTGCGGACGATTTCTTCCGATTTCGGGTCGGAATCCATCTTGCCGATAAACGAGCGGTCAATTTTCAGGCGTTCAAACGGAAAACGGTGCAGATAGCTCAAACTGGAATAACCCGTCCCGAAATCGTCCGTACTCAGGCGCACACCGAGCGCGCAGAGTTCGGACAAAACTTCGAGCGCCATTTCGGCGTTGTCCATAACCATTGATTCGGTTACTTCGAGCTTCAAACATTCGGGCGGCAAACTTCTCGTTTTCATAATTTCCTTGACCTGTTTGATGAGATTCGGATGCATCAATTGTTTGGCGGAAAGATTAACGCTCACGGAAAGCTGTTTTTTCGGAAATATCTGCCGCCAATCGCTGATTTGACGGCACGATTCTTCCAAAACCCATTCGCCGATCGGAATAATCAAACCCGTTTCTTCGGCGACCGGAATAAAATCGTTCGGCGAGATAAAACCTTCGGGACGTTCCCAGCGGATTAACGCCTCGAATTCGTTGGTTTCAGCCGTTTCGAGATTGACAATCGGCTGGTAAAAAACTTTGAATTCACGGCGTTCGATTGCCTTTCGCAAATCGTTTTCCATCTGCAAAAGTTTCATATTGCGAACGTGCATCGCCTTGTTGAAAATCTCGTAATGCGCTTTGCCCGTTTCCTTGGCGCGATACATTGCCGTATCGGCATCGCGCAGAAAACTTTCAGGATTGTCGTGCGAAGCGTCCGACATAATAATGCCGATGCTCGCCGAGGTGAAAACTTCAAAACTGTCAATCCAAAACGGCTCGGAAAGTTTCTGCTGAAGCCGTTCGGCAACTTCCTTAACAATTTCACAATCGTTGATTTTATTGAGCAGAATCGTAAATTCATCGCCGCCGAAACGCGAAACAATATCGCCCGGACGAACGCCCGATTGAAGCCGTTCGGCAATCGCAATCAAAAGTTTGTCGCCGACGACGTGACCTAAACCGTCGTTGATAACTTTGAAACGGTCGAGGTCGAGAAAAAGCACGGCAAATTTATCGTTATTTTTGGCGTTTGAAATCGCACTTTCCAAAATCGTCGTAAAATGAGCGCGATTCGGTAAACCCGTCAAAGAATCGTGCGTCGCTTCGTGAACCAGACGGTCTTCGACCGCACGGCGTTTGGTAATATCGCGTAAAATCGCCGTATAATAAACGCCTTCGCTCGTTTTCCAGACCGAGCCGGACATTTCGAGCGGAAATTCGCTGCCGTCTTTGCGCCGTCCCGAGGCTTCGAGAGTTTTTCCGGCAAACGGCGAGAGAATATGCTCCAAAGTAAATTGCAAACCGACGCTAATTGCCTTTTGAGCATATTTCGCGCCCATGATTGAAGTTATCGGAAAACCGACGATTTCTTCTTCGCGGTAGCCGAAAATCATCTCGGCGGCTTTGTTCCAGAGCGTGATGCAGCCTTCCTGATTAACGAGCAAAATCGCGTCGCTCGCCGATTGAATCACGGAGCGGAATTTTGTTTCGGAATTTTGTATTTCTTCGAGCGAACGAGCATGTTTCAGACTGTAGCGAATGGCGCGTTCGAGGAGCGGCGCGGTCAATTCGCTTTTGACCAGATAATCCGCCGCGCCCGCCTGCATTGCCTGAAAATCTACTTCCTTGTCGGCTTGTCCGGTCAGCAAAATGATCGGCGCGGAGCAACCGTTTTGGATCGCCTGACGAAGCAGTTCCAAACCTGTCTGCTCGCCCAAACGGTAATCTACCAGATAAATGTCGTAGCGGTTTTCGTTTAAAGCCTTCAAACCATCGTCGAAATTATCCATCCAATCGAGTTCGAACTGATTGTTTTTAAATTCATCGAAAACATGGCGCGTCAGAAAAAAATCTTCGTCATCGTCATCAATCAACAAAACTTTTACGGGGTAATTAATCATAAAAAATCAGGCTTCAGCGGTCGGCGATTCGACAATTTGAAACCAATATCTGCCGAGTATTCGGACAAGTTCCACGAGAGATTCAAAAGTTACGGGTTTGACGATGAACGAAGTTACGCCGAGTTCAGACGAGCGAATGGTATCTTCTTCGGCTTGCAAAATAGTCAAAACCACGACCGAATGCTTCGTAAATCGTTAATATGTCAGTTTGAAGAGCTAATCGGTCAAATTGACTTGATGTTTATCGTCCGCAACTTGCCTGCCGTGTGAAGAATCTTATAAAACCGACACTAAAACAAAAAATTGAAGACCGGCAGACAGCCGTCGCTGCCTTTTTGTCGGCATTTACCGTGCCAGATTTTTTGCGGACGGCGAAATTTTTCTGACAACCGCACTTTTGTCAAAGGCATCGGAAAATACATAGCACAAGCTATAAATTATTTTACGAACAAGGGAGAATGTTATGAATTATTTGAAAAGGCTCGGCTTGGTAGGTTTGGCAATTGCTTTTTTTATGAGCATTTCCGTCATCACGAGCTATGCCCAAAATAACCGTAATCGCAGTTGGGAAAACCGTGATTACAACAGACAATATCAGCAAAACAATCGCCGCTATCGGCGGTCGAGAATTACGCCGCAGGAATATCGGCGGCTTTCGCGTGAGCGTTATCGTCTCTATCAAAGAACAAACCGTTACTACCGAAACGACGGTTATCTGAGCGACAAAGAACAGCGCAAACTTTCAAGAAAATATAACAAATACCGTCGCAACGTTTATCGTGACAGACGCGACTGGTAATTTTTCATAAGACTCTCCTCAAAAAGTGCTCTCCTCGAAAAAATATTTTGGAACGGTTTCGATAAGCCGTTCCTTTTTTTGTTTGATTGTCTGATTTTGGTTAGATTTTTTGTTGTAGATCAACAACATCTGCCGCCCAAGCGCGGACTTCGGCGGTGAGGATTTTTACATCGGCTTTGAGGTCGTGTCCAATGTTCAGCGCATCGTGCGCCATTGCCTGAACTCTTTCGAGCCTGACATCAAAACTAAATTGTGATTGTTTGATTGCTTCGATGTCGGTTTCAACTTTTGTAAAACGCTCGTTCATCTCACGGCGCAAATCACCGATTTGCTGTCGTGTTTCCTGACGCAAATCGTTAACTTCTCGACTTAAATCGCCGATTGCTTGCAGAATTTTATTGGCTGATTCTTCGTTTTGTCGTAAAGTTTCGTCAGATTCCATATAACTGTCCTCGCCCCAAGATTCTACCATAAAAAACGAATAAACAAAGCAAATTGTTTGGAGTTTTCTCGCTAAATCGCCTGAAAAAAGCTAAACTAAACTCAAATTCTAATCACTCCGAAAACTTATGAAAAAATTTATTTGTTTGTTTATTCTTTTCGCTTTTTCCGCTTCGACTTTTGCTCAAACAATACCGAAAGATTCCGACCCGAAACTTTGGGCGCAGGCTCTGAAAATTCACAAAAAAGCCATCGTCATTGACGGTCATAACGACATCACATCGCCGATGGTTGACGAAGATTTTGATCTAATCACGAATTCCGTCGGCAAATTTCACGCTGACGGCGACCCGTTTCACACGGATTTAGGGAGATTCAGACAATCGGGCATCACGGGCGAATTTTTCTCGATTTACGTTTCGGGAACAAACAAAACGCCGATGCGCCGCGCGATGGAATTGATTGACGCGACGAACCGCGAGGTCGAAAAACATTCCGAACTTTTAATGTCCTGCACGACTGCCGACGAAATTCGCCGCGCTAAAAAGCAGAAAAAAGTCTGTGCGCTGATGGGCATCGAAGGCGGTTACGCAATTGAAAATTCGCTCTATGCTTTGCGGAATTTTTACCGTATGGGCATTCGTTATATGACTTTGACGCATAATGTTTCGCACGATTGGGCGGACGCGCACCGCGGCGAGGTCAAAAATAACGGGCTTTCGTCGTTCGGCAAAGAAGTCGTTAAGGAAATGAATCGGCTTGGAATGCTCGTTGATATTTCGCACGTTTCCGACAAAGTGATGAACGATGTCCTCGATATTTCGACCGCGCCGATTATCGCTTCGCATTCCGGCGCACGCGGAGTGGCAAATCATACGCGCAACGTGCCTGACGACGTTCTGAAACGCGTTGCCCAAAACGGCGGCGTGATAATGATCGTCTTTTACCCGTCATTCTTGGACGACCGCACGAACAAAGAAGAAAACGAACGCGCCGCCAAATTAAAACAGCAAATTGACGCGCTTCGCGAACAGTTCAAAGACAACCCGCAAGGCTTTAACGAAGCCGAACGCAAACTGCTTGCCGAAAATCCGATTTACATCACGCCTTATACGCGCATCGTTGACCACATTGACCACATCAAAAAAGTCGCGGGCATAGACATCATCGGCATCGGTTCGGATTACGACGGCGTGCCGTTTCTGCCCGGCGGAATGAACGGCATGGAAGACCTCGTTTTGGTCACTTACGAAATGCTCAAACGCGGCTACACCGAACAGGAAATCCGCAAAGTCCTCGGCGAAAACTTTCTTCGCGCCTTCTCAAAAGCCGAACAGGTCGCCCGCAGTAAATCCAATAAAATCAGCGGCGACGGCAGTTTGATGAAGATTGGAAAATAAAAAGTCAGAACCCTGAGCGGTAGCGACGGGTTAAACTTCGCCGATCTTTAACAGGTCGCTACCGCTCAGGGTTCTGACACGCTTGAAATGAAAAGCATATGACCATCAATTCAATATGAAAACTCAACTTATTTCTGTTATTTTTTTGGTTTTCGCCGCCTTTACGGTTAACACATTTGCTTGTCTGCAAACCGAAACAGGCGTTCCGGCTTGCGCTTATTGGACACGCGCCGATGCCGTGTTTTCGGGAAAAGTTCTGAAAGTCGAAAACGCCGCGAAAAGCGAAGATTTGCCCGCCGATTCGCGCAAGGTTCGATTTCAGGTTCTGCAAAACTTCAAAGGCGCGGACAATCCGACGTTTTCGCTAATTACGACGGGCGCGAAAACCGATTGCGGTTTGGAAATCAAAGCAGGGCAAACGTGGATTATTTACGCGAACAACGATATTGTCTTGAAATCTTTTTCCGTCTTTCGCGGCGTAAAAATCGAGCCGAAACTCGAGAGTGCGGAACTCGAAACATTGAAACTGGTTGTTGCCGGAACAACTTCCGCCGCGATTTCGGGACGAATTGTTTGGCAACCACGAAATGATGTTGATCTCTATGAAATAGCTGAGGAAATTACGGTCGAAGGCAATGGTAGACGATTCTCCGCCCAACCCGGCGCAAACGGCGTGTTTAATATTCCCGTGCCGTCCGCCGGAACTTATAAGGTCGAATTGAAATTTTTATACGATGCCCCTTTGAAATGGGCTGATAATCTTTTAAACACATCTTACACGCAAGGCAACCCGACTTTTTTCAGATACGAAGTGCGCCTCAACGACGGCGATTGCAATTACAGTTTGTTTGAAGTATTAAAAAGGTAAATCCAAAATGCAGTTTGACGAAACCTACAAAGCCGAAAACAAGGGAATGCTACGCCGACAGATGGGAGCTTTAGCAGTTTTGTTTTTGTTTCTCTGTCTTTCGATGTGCGTTGTGCCGGGTCTGCAAATAATCCGCCCCGAAAAAACCCGCTTTGATTCATCAAGATTAGAGTCGGTTGAATATAACTGCAATTATATTTCCCTGCCCGAACAATTCGATTTCGTCGAAAAAACCTCGTCGATCAGCGAGGCGAAAGCCGCCGTCTTTTACAAATATAAAACCGCGCGAAGTTTTGAAGAACTCGCGCCATATTTCGTTTATTGGTTTAGCTCGGATGACTGGGAACGCGTGAGCGACGAATCGCTGATCTTTCAAAGTAAAAAATATACCCTCAAGAAATATACCGTAAAAATTGAAAACGTCGATTTCCCGCATTACAATTACGTCATCACCTGCGCCGAAACCGATTAACCGGACAAACAAAAAAATGCCGTTCGATAATTTTTACAAAGAATCCGATCAAGCCGCCGGTAACTGGCAAATAGGTTTTGGTGTCGTATTTATAAGTTTGTTTCTTTATGGCATAGTTTGTTCTTTCGATGCGATATTTCTCAATTCGCTTCTCTTTTCAGATAATTTCAATTCTCAACTCTCAATTCCTGAGAAAAATATGGTAAAAATAGAGAATCTCGTTTCTCTATGCTCAACGGACAAAAAATAATCGTCGTGATGCCCGCCTATAATGCGGCGCAGACTCTGGCAAAAACCGTTTCGGAAATTCCGCGTGATATTGTGGACGAGATTCTGCTCGTGGACGACGCGAGCGCAGACGAAACCGTGCGGCTGGCGCGTGAGCTTAATTTAACCGTCTTTCAGCACGCGCAAAATTTCGGTTACGGGCGCAATCAAAAGACCTGTTACCGCGAAGCGTTGAAACACGACGCGGATATTGTCGTGATGGTGCATCCCGATTATCAATATTCGCCTAATTTAATCGTGCCGATGGCGGGAATGATCGCCTACGGCGAATACGACGCGGTGATGGGTTCGCGAATTTTGGGCAATGGCGCGATCAAAGGCGGAATGCCTGTTTATAAATACATCGCCAACCGTTTTCTGACGCTTGCACAGAATCTTTTAATCAACCAAAAATTGAGCGAATATCACACGGGCTTTCGCGCTTTTCGCCGTGAAATCATCGAAACTCTGCCGCTCGAAGAAAACTCCGACGATTTTGTGTTCGACAACGAAATGATCGCCCAAGCCGTCTATTTCGGCTACCGCATCGGCGAAATCTCGTGTCCGACGCGCTATTTTGAAGAAGCCTCTTCGATCAACTTTTCGCGCTCGGTCAAATACGGCTTCGGCGTGCTTGGGACTTCAATAAAATTCCGTCTGCATCGTTGGAAAATTATTAAAACACGGCTTTTCAGAAATCGCGGACAGAAACTTTTGCCGAATTATTACCAGGAGATTGAGAACGAATAGTAGAATTTTTAACGCAAAGGCGCAAAGTAGCAAAGGCGCAAAGATTTTAAATTAATGTGTAAAATAACTCTGCGTCTTTACATCTTTGCGCCTTTGCGTTAAGTAAAAAAATGTCAGAAAACAATTTTCTCAAAACAAACCGCGAGCTGATCGTTTTTACCGCGCTTTCCGCGCTGGTATTAGTGATTTATTGGCAGACGACCGATTTTGGCTTTATCAATCTCGACGATAATCAATACGTTTTCGACAACGCGGTGGTCAGAAGCGGTCTGAGTTGGGAGTCGTTCAAATGGGCGTTCACGGCGTTTCATTCGGCGAACTGGCATCCGCTGACGTGGCTTTCACATATTCTCGACATCAAATTTTTCGGACTCAACGCGGGCGGACATCACGCCACGAATATTATTCTTCACTTGATAAATTCGGCTCTCGCGTTTGCCGTTTTCCGCAAAATGACGGGCAGTTTCTGGAAAAGTGCAATCGTCGCCGCGCTCTTTGCCGTGCATCCGACGCACGTCGAATCCGTCGCGTGGATTGCCGAACGCAAGGACGTGCTTTCGACAATGTTCTGGCTTCTGACGATGTTCGCTTATTTGAATTATTGCGACATGGCGACACGGCGACACGGCGACACGGAGAATGAAATCGCCGCGTCACCGCGTCGCCTTTTCTCTGCGTCATACTTGCTGACACTTCTGCTGTTCGCGCTCGGTCTGATGGCGAAACCGATGCTCGTGACCTTGCCGTTCGTTTTTCTTTTGATGGATTTCTGGTCGCTCGAAAGGTTGAAAAGATTGAAGGATTTGCCTGCTTTGCTTGTCGAAAAGATTCCGTTTTTCGTCCTCAGCGCGGTTTCGAGTTACGTTACGATTCTCGCGCAAAGAACGGTCGGCGCGGTCGAAACGCTCGATTATTTGCCGCTCGGAACTCGCTTTTTCAACGCGCTCGTGGCTTATGCAAAATACATCCTGACGCTTTTTTATCCCGCCAAACTCGCGGTTTGGTATCCTTACGACCGCGATTTTCCGATGTGGCAAATCATCGGTGCAATCGTTTTGCTCGTTGGCGTAACCGCGCTTTGTCTGTGGCAAATCAGGGAAAGAAAATATCTTTTGATGGGCTGGCTCTGGTTTCTCGGCACACTCGTTCCGGTTATCGGCATCGTGCAGGTCGGCTCGCAACCGATGGCTGACCGCTACACATACATTCCGTATTTCGGGCTTTTTATTATGCTCGTTTGGGGCATCGGCGATGTTTTCGCAAAATTCAATTTTAATAAAAATATTTTGCGCGTCCTGTTCAGCGCGGCAATTATTATTTTCGCGGTGATTAGCTTTAAACAAACTTCTCTGTGGCGCAATAACGAAATTCTTTATAAACACGCCCTTGCCGTGACGAAGGATAATTATCTGATTTCGTATAATCTTTGCTACACGCTGATGCTCGAAGACCGGCTCGACGAAGCCGAACCGTATTGCTTCACGACGCTCCGGCTCAAACCGAATTTTTACGAGGCGCAGAACACGCTCGGAATTCTGGAATTAAAGCGCGGTCGCAACGCCGAAGCCGAGAAATATTTTCAGGAAGCCCTGAAACTTGCGCCGGGCTACGGGCTTGTCTATGCCAATCTGTCAATCGCGCAGGCTCTGCTCAAACGACCCGAAGAAGCCGAAGCGAGTTTGGAGAAAGCCGTCCGTCTGAGCGCAAATTCGATCAATAACGAAGTCTGGATAAACGCGCTTAATGATTTGGCGTTGGCTTACACGGAACAAAAAAACTATCAGAAAGTCGCGGAAAATCTCCTGCGGATTTTGGCGATTGACGCGAATAACGCCAATGCGCGGGCAAATCTCGCTCTGACCTTCTATTATCTGGAACGCTACGATGAAGCCAAACAATTGGTCGAAACGGCGATTCAGCTTAACCCGAACGAAGCCGCCGCCTACAACACCTACGGCTTGCTGCTGATGCGCGAAGACCGCAAGACGGAAGCCGCCGGATTGTTTGCAAAGGCTTTGCAATTGAACCCTAATTTTACGGAAGCAAAGGAAAATCTAAAGAAAGCAAAAGGAGAAAAATGAAACGACGCGATTTTTTAAGTTTGTCAGCCGCCGCGAGCGCGGCTTTGTTGGTCAACAATTCGGAGAAAATTTCCGCCCAAACCGATACGAAAAGTTTTGAGCTTGAAGAAGTTACAATTTCAGAACTGCAAGAAGCGATGAAAACGGGCAAAATGTCTTCGCGGGAAATAACGCAGAAATATCTCGACCGCATCGCCACGGTTGATAAAAAGATAAATTCGGTCATCGAACTGAATCCCGACGCGTTGCAAATTGCCGGCGCAATGGACAAAGAACGCAAAAGCGGTAAGGTGCGTTCGCAAATGCACGGTATTCCCGTTTTGCTGAAAGACAATATTGACACCGCCGACAAGATGAAAACGACCGCCGGAAGCCTTGCGCTTTTGGACGCGCCGACACCGAAACAAGATGCGTTTTTAGTTCAGCAATTACGCAAAGCCGGCGCAGTAATTCTCGGCAAAACCAATTTATCAGAATGGGCGAATTTCCGTTCAAACGATTCGTCGAGCGGCTGGTCGGGACGCGGCGGACAAACGCGGAATCCGTATATTTTGGATAGAAATCCGTGCGGTTCAAGTTCGGGTTCGGGCGCGTCCATCGCGGCAAACTTGGCGGCGGTCGCGGTCGGGACGGAAACCGACGGCTCGATTCTTTGCCCGTCGTCAATCAACGGAATTGTCGGCTTTAAACCGACGCTCGGCTTAGTTTCGCGTTCGGGCGTGATTCCGATTGCACACAGCCAAGACACCGCCGGACCGATGTGTCGAACCGTTTCGGACGCGGTAATTCTTTTGAGCGCGATGGTCGGCGCAGACGCGAGCGATTCGATTACGACGACCGCGAAAACCGAAAAAGATTACACGCAATTCTTACAAAAAGACGGCTTGAAAGGCGCAAGAATCGGCGTGATGCGGCAGTATTTCGGGCGCAACGAGCGCGTTGACAAAGTTCTCGAAGCCGGGCTTCAAGTCTTAAAAGACGGCGGCGCAACGCTCGTTGACGTAAATTTTCCGACGCTCGGGAAATTCGGCGACGCGGAATTTGAAGTTTTGCTTTATGAATTCAAGGAAGATTTGAACAAGTATTTGGCAAATCGCGGCGGAAAGATGAAGACGCTTGCCGATTTAATCAAATTCAACGACGAAAACAAAGACAAGGAAATGCCGTATTTCGGGCAGGACATTTTTATCAAAGCCGAAGCCAAACCAAACTTGGATGACCGCTCTTATCGCCTCGCGCTTCTGCAAAGCAAAGTGATGACGCAAGAACAAGGCATTGACGCGGTGATTAAAAAAGACAATTTGGACGCGATTTTTGCGCCGTCAAATTCGCCGACGTGGATGATTGACCTCGTTTCGGGCGACTGCGGCAGCGGTTATGTCGGAAGCTCGAACTTTGCGGCGGTCGCGGGTTATCCGAACATCACCGTTCCGGCAGGATTTATCAACGAATTGCCAATCGGCATTTCATTTTTCGGCGGCGCATTCACCGAATCGAAATTGATAAAAATCGCCTACGCCTTTGAACAAGCGACCAAAGCGCGAAAACCGCCGAAGTTTTTACCGACTTACAGTTAGAAGATTTGCCCACGAAACACACGAATAACACGAAATATTTTAAGATTTGTTCTGTTTCGTATGTTTCGTGTGTTTCGTGGGCAAATTAATCTCTATTACCGATTAACTCTTATCTTCAATACCGCGCAGAAACTTTTTCTTTTCGTTTGAGCAACCCAATCGAAATCTTCCTGCATCATTTGAAACGGCAGTTGGTTTTACAAATCTAAAAGTCAGAAAACTCGGAGCATATTCTATGCGTCAAATATCGCTTTTTATCCGCACCATCGGAATGTGTGTTTTTTGCATTCTGTTATCGTTAAACTCGCTTGCTCAAACCGAAAAACTCGCCGAAAATCCTTCGTCTGTCAGTGATGAAACTAAAAAATCCGATTTGCCGGACGCTGTTTTGAACGCTCAAGCGTCATTCAATTTTTTGCCAAACCGCGCTCGAAGTTTTCGGTTCGGAACGATATTTCAAAATGCCGGAAGTTCAAATTTGACGGCATTTTCCGTGCGCCGATTTTCCGCTTCCGCAAGTTTTTCAACCCGGCAATCCTTTTTCAGTTTTAAGCGCGGCGGCGGCATTCAATCGGTTCTTTCAACCGCGACCGGAATTACCCAAATATGGGAAACTCAAACACTTGAAAGACGCGGAATTATTTCGTCAAACGGTCAGCGTCCGACTTCAAACGAGTTTTCGGTTGATAATTTATCGGCTAATCTCGGCGTTTCGTTCGATGAAAGTTCGCTTTCCGAAAATGCCGGAAGTTTGCCGACGCTGACCGCTTCGGGCGGTATGAACGGCTTTGCAACATCGGCTCAAACACAGGAAGTTGCCGTTAAAACAATGAGTTCCGTCAAAGAACAAAGGGTCGCGGGAGCGCAGATAAATTTCTCGTCACGGGGCGGCAATAACCGGTATCACGGCTCGATTTTTGAAACTTTCGGCAACAAAAATTTAAATGCCAACGATGCTTTTGCCAAAGCGTTCGGACTTGCGCGTCCGTCGTCGCAAATGAATCAATTCGGCGGTGCGCTCGGCGGATTTATTTGGAAAGATAGAGCTTGGTTTTTCGGCGGTTACGAAGGTTTGCGGCTTCGTCAGGCAAGTTTTGCCGTGACGGAAGTTCCGAATTTCAGTTCGCGCCAAACGTCTTCCGCCGAAATTCGTCCGCTGTTCAATGCTTTTCCGATTCAGAACGGGCAAGCAACTTCGGGCGGCTTCGCCGAATTTTCGGCAAGCTACATAAATCCCGCCGAACACGATATTTTCGGACTGCGGATTGACACGCAACCAACGAGCAATCTGCGAATCGGCGGACGCTATAATTTTGCCGATTCAAACGCCTCGCTTCGCGGCGACAGAGATTTTTCGCTCAACACTCTGCGAAAATTCGAGACACGAACGAATTCGTTTTCGGCATGGACGACTTTTACGCCGAGTTCGACGGTCGTCATTGACGGTCGCGTAAATTTCAGCCGAAATCGGCTCGGACAAAAATTTTCGACCGACAATTTCGGCGGCGCAAATGCTTTATCACTTTCAAATTTTGATTTTCTGAAATACGATTTCGGCGGAAAAAATTCGGCGATTACCATCGGAAATCCGCTTGAAACCGTTCTCAATCAATTTCAAGCCAACGGCTCGGTTGATTGGGTTTTCAGCACTCATCAATTTACTTTCGGTGCAGATTTTCGCCGTTTGTCGCTCGACATCGGCGCGGCAAGAAGTGAAAGAAGCATTTTGTTCGGAGGAATTAACCAAAGTCTGAACGGCTCGGCTTCGCGCATCACCGAGTTGTCGCGCAATCTTTCCGAAAAGCCCGAACTGAATAATTTTTCGCTTTTCGCGCAAGACAGTTGGCGGGTTACGAATAGATTGGTTCTTAATTTGGGTTTGCGTTGGGACGCGGATTTTGCGCCGAAAATTGAGACTCTAAACGCAAGTTTCCAAAATACTACGCCGCAAATGCGTGAGAATTCAGGCAATTTTGCGCCGCGTGCGGGCGTTGTTTTTGATCTTTTCGGACGCGGCAGAGCCATCGTGCGCGGCGGTGTCGGCTTGTATTTCGATCACGGAAATTCGGCGGCAAGCGATGTTTTCGCCAATTCGTTTCCGTTCGCGGGCGGCAATTTTGCGCGGAATTCGCTTTTTACAACGACACCGGGCAATTCCGTAAAACCTCTCCTGACATTCGCCGACGACTTGCAAACGCCGCGCACCTTACACGTTTTCGCCGAATATCAGCAGGAACTTTTCCGCCACCATATTTTCACCGCAACTTACACCGCGTCGCGTGGGCGCAAACTTTTTCTGACACGCACATTTCTAAACGCCGACCCGAATTTCAATTATGTGCGGCTGACAAATAATGAAGCCGAATCCGATTTCAACTCGCTCCAACTACGCTTTGAACGCCGCTTTTCGCAAGGTTTTTCATTCAATGCGCGTTACACTTTATCAAAATCAAACGACAATTTTTCGCCCAACAATCTGCGCGAAACAAATTTTGTTGCGGCGGATTTGGAGCAAGAGCGCGGCGCGTCGGATTTTGACGTGCGCCAACAGTTCAACATCTACGGCGTTTATGACATTCCGACATTTTTCGACGGCGGTTGGGCAAAACGGCTGACGGAAGATTGGTCAATTTCGGCTTTTGCCAATGCGCGGACGGCTTTTCCGTTGAGCGTCGGTTATTTCCGCACAAATGATTTCGGCAAAGAATTCGTCCGCGCCGATTCGGTCGGAAATGCGCCGTTTTATCTGAATCAAAACGCGGTTAAAAGTTTGAACCCGAACGCTTTTGCGATTCCGAACACTAATCGGCAAGGCACGCTCAAGCGAAATTCCCTGCGCGGTTTTCCGCTTTTCCAGCTTGACACGAGCCTTCAAAAACGAATCCGTTTTACCAACGAAATGCGTCTGGAACTCTCGATCAACGCCTACAATTTATTGAATAATACGAATTTTGCGGATATGAACGCGAATCTGGGAAATTTGGTTTCAAACGGAAATTTTCAGCCGAATTCATATTTCGGCAAAACAAATTCAACCTACGGAAGCGCAAACTTCACACCGTTTTATCTCTACGGCGGAGCGCGGACGATTCAGTTTTCGGCAAGATTTGTTTTTTAAGATATTGTCAGAACACAGAGCGGTAGCGACGTGGTAAATCATCAAAATCGGACGAAATTTTATCTTTTACCAGTCGCTACCGCTTCCTGTTCTGACTTGTTGATTATTTAAAAACGCCTTCGCCGAGAAAGTTTTCGCGTAAGTATTTTATCGTGTCCATCAAAGTTTCCTGCGGTTCGCGGGCGGTAAAACCCAATTCTTCGGCAGCTTTCGACGAATCGAAATACCAAAAATATTCGCCCATTTCGACTTCCGAAGCCTCGAACGGCGCGGGTTTATCAAAAGTTTTATAAAGCGACGAGATAAAATTCGAGCCGGCAATAGCGACCGATTTCGGGACTTTAAACATCGGCGCAGAAACGCCCGAAAGTCTTTCAAGCCGCGCAAAAAATTCCGTCACCGTCCAATTCACCGAGCCGAGCAAATATCTTTCGCCGTGTCTGCCTTTGTCCAAAGCGTTCAAAAAAGCTGTCGCCGCGTCGCGTGCATCAACAAAATTAACGCCGCCGGTCGGTGTAATCGGCAGTTTCTTCGCCATAAAATCAAGCACGATTTTCGTCGAACTAAGTCGCTCGTCGCCTTCGCCCAAAAGCAGCGACGGATTTAAAATTACGAGCCGTTCGCCTTTGTCCTGAAACGCCCGAAGCGCGGTTTTTTCCTGATAATATTTCGAAGCGTAGTAAGCCCATTTCATCAAAATTTCAACGGGCTGCGGATAAGTTTCGTCAATAATTTCGCCGTCTTCGGTAATTGCCGAAGTTCCGCTCGATGAAGCGAGAATAAAATTTTTAACTTTATTTTCCTTCGCCGCTTCGCACAAAAGCCGTGTGCCTTCGACGTGAATCCGATTCATTTGCGACGCGCCGTTATAAGCAAACGAAACCTTTCCCGCGAGATGATAAATCGCCTCGCAATTTTTGGTCGCCGCCGCAACATCTTCTTTTTTCGTGACCGAACCCGCAAACGCTTCAACACCCGAATCGGTCATCCAAACGGGAACGCTCGAAGCCATCACGCGCAAATTTTTTGCGCCCGCATCGAGAAATTGACGAACGAGATGTGTTCCGAGAAAACCCGTCCCGCCCGTAATTAAAATTTTCTTTTCGTTTTTTGCTACTGCTTTTGTTTTTTTCGCTGCCATTATTTCAAATACGATACATTGTAATTTTGAATTTGTGTATCAACCGTTACAATTGTCAAATTATTTGCTAAAGCCTGACAAAACTTCTTCGGGCAACGGCGCATCAAAATCTTCGGGAACGATAAAGTCATTTTTGCTCAAACCAAACGGACGCAAATCCTTTGCAACTGCTTCTTCCTCTAAAATTGTGACGATCACATTCACCGATTCCTGCTTTTGGACAATTTCGGGAACTTCACCATTCCATTCCAATTGATTTCCGTTAAGGGTAGCTTTATAAGTTTGCAACATCTCAATCACCTCTTGCGTTAGATTATAAGCTATTTTACCAAGTTTTCTTAATCGGATGCGCTTCGGTATTAAAAATTACCTTTTTAAAATCCAAAGTTTTCGGCGGCGCGAAAAGCAAGTAATAATATTTGAAGGTTTCGGCAAACAGAAAACTCTGCATCGTGTCTGATTTTTCCTTCGTCACAACGCTTTTCAGACTCGCGTAATCAACATCATTTTTGCAATGTTTCACAAAATTATCGAAGAATATTTTGCCCATTTCGAGATATTTTTTGTCCGCCGTGTCTTGAAAAAGATAATACGTTGACCCAACAATTTCGGGGCGCAACGGATAATCGGCGTGGACGACTTCTTTTTCACTAATTTTGACCTCGCAAAATAATCTGACTTTTTCAAATTCTACTTATTAATCAAAATCGGCTCGCCGAATCCGAGTTCTTTAAGTCGCGGTAACTGGGTTTTGGCATCGCCGACGACGAGCCAGATCATTTTATCGCTGTTCAGATATTTTGCCGACAAATCTTTGATCTGCTGAACGGTCATCGCTTTGACGATTTGTTCTCTGCCTTTGACGTAATCGTATTTCCAGCCGTATTTGCTGATATTTTCGAGCATTCCGAGCTTTGCAAATGAAGTTTCAAACGCCCGCGCATTGCTCTTTATCAGAAAACCTTTCGTCGTTTCAAGGTCGTTTTCCGAGTAGTTTTTGCCGTAATTCTGCAAAATCTCCTTCACTAACTGTGCCGATTCGAGCGTGACGTTGGTTCGCACACCGCTCGCAATCGTAAATGCGCCGGGGCTTTTTGTGCCTGAAAAGCTCGAACCGATTCCGTAAGTGTAGCCTTTGCCTTCGCGTAATTGCTGGGTAAATTGCGAGGCAAATCCGCCGCCGCCGAGAATGTAATTCATCACGGTTGCGGGATAAAAATCTGCGTCCGTCGCGGCTAATGCGGGATAGCCGAATCGTACTACGGACTGTTTCGCGTCTGGCACGTCGTAGAAATAAACCTGCGATTTGGTCGGCGGTTTCGGCGTTTCATAAACCGGAATCAACACATTTTTAGCTTTCCATTTGCCGTTCAGACTGCCTAAAGAACTCGTAATTTTCGCTTTATTCAACGCGCCGACAACGTGCATTCGCGCCACCGACGGCGACAGATTTTTCGCGTAAAAAGCCTTCAAATCGTCGAGCGTAATAGCATTGACCGTTTCGACCGTTCCCAAAATATTGCGCGAACGGATGTTGTCTTTGCCGTAAATCAGCAGATTGTAATTATTCTGCGCGACGGCGTTCGGGTTGGCTTCCTGCTGGCGAATCTGGCTGATCGTGCTTTGTTTAACGAGGTCGAATTCTTTCGCGTCCCAACGCGGTTCGAGCAGGATTTCTTCGACCAGAGCAAGCGTCGCGTCGTAATTTTTGGCAAGCGTCGTGACACCGATTCGGACATCTTCCGTTCCCGCAAACACATTGATCGAAGCACCGAGCTGTTGAATCGCTTCTTCGAGTTCCTGCGGAGTTTTCCGCGCTGTGCCTTGCGTCATCAAACGCGCCATCAGATTTGCAACGCCGACTTTATTGATGTCTTCAAGAAGCTGTCCGCCGTCAACCGCGATTTCAAACTGGACGAGCGGAACTTCCGTGTTTTCAATCCCGTAAACGCGCAAGCCGTTGGCGAGTTTGTTTTCCCAAATCAACGGAGTTTTAACTTCGGGCGCAATTCCATAAGGCGGTTCTTTCGAGCGGTCAAAAGTCGAAGGCGTTTTTTGATATTCCGCATTTTTGGTCGGGTCAACTTCCTGTTCCGCGCCCTGCACGATTTTTTCCTCGACGACTTCCGCTTTTTTCGAGCCTTCCAACGCCAAATTCAATTTGCCTTTCGGCACAAAACTCGTCGCCACGAAATTTTTGCCCTTGATATATTTTTCATAGACGCGCATTACGTCGGCAGGCGTGACAGCGAGAATATTTTTAATATATTTTTCAACGTAACCCGGATCGTTGGTCAGATAATTATACTGTGCAAGCTGTGCGCCTTTGCCCAAAACGCTCGACAGCGAACCGTAAAACTGCGTTTCTTGTCCCGCTTTGATGCGGCTCAAATCTTTTTCCGAGATGCCTTCTTTCTCAAATTTTGCAAACGCTTCCGTTATCGCACTTGACGCTTCGTCCAAATCTTTATCGGCAAATGCGCGGACGGCTAATTCAAACTGTCCGGCGATTTCCGAGGTGTCGTTTGAAATTCTGACGTTCGGAGCAATCTTTTTCTCTTCGACCAAAACCTGATAGAACGGTGCTTTTTTGCCTTGTGAAAGATAGTTTGCCAAAACATCGAGCGCGTAGGAATCGGGATGCAAACTTTCAACCGTCGTCCAAGCCATCGTTAATTCGGGTAGGCGCGCAAAATTGTCTTCGTGATAAAGTTTGACGGTTTCTTTGACATTTCCGGCGCGTTTTGCCAAAGGCTGAACATCTTCGCCGCGTTTGATTTCGCTGAAATATTTTTCGACCCATTTTTTCGCCTGCACCGTATCGAAATCGCCTGCAATAATCAATGTGCAATTGTTCGGCACATACCAACGGCGAAAAAATTCCTTCACGTCCGCAAGCGTTGCATTATCCAAATCTTCGAGCGAGCCGATGACCTGCCAATTATACGGATGATCTTCGGGATACAGATTTTTATCAATCACATACGAAGTATGACCATACGGATTATTATCAACGCCCTGACGTTTTTCGTTTTTGACGACTTGTTTTTCCTTCGCCAGAACCGGATCGGTGACGGTATTGATAAACCATCCGAGCTTGTCGGCTTCCGCCCAGATCATTTTTTCGAGCGCGTCTTTCGGCACGGTTTGCAGATAATTCGTGCGGTCACGCGAGGTCGAACCGTTCGCGCCCGAACCGCCGATTCGCGCCGTCATTTTATCAAGCCCGCCTTTGCCGAGATTTTCCGATTCGAGAAAAAGCAGATGCTCGAAAAGATGTGCAAACCCGGTGCGTCCCGCCTTTTCACGCGCCGAACCAACGTGCGCCGTCAGATTAACCGCGACGACCGGATCAGAGCGGTCAATGTGAAAAATCACTTCCAACCCGTTCGGCAAAGTAAATTTTTCATACTCGACCTTAAACGTCGGTTTGGCAGCCCGTTTTTGGGCGGAAACTGGAATTAAAGAAAACAACAGACAAAAAACAATCAGAAGGCTATTTGTGATTTTCATAAGTTTTTAAGGGTCAGCGAACGAAAAGTTGCGCCGTTTCAAAATTAAGATGCAGATTTTATTAATCCGTATTACTACGAAAACGAGCGCCCCTTTGGTTTCAAAATTTTGACGACTTTTACTTTGCTTTTAGAAAGCAAAGAAGCGCGAAATTTTCGCTTCAATAATTGCTGCTCGAAAAAAAATTTCGGTAGAGAATTAAAAGTAAGGCGGTTCTAAATTCTCAATCGGTGATTGAAAAGAGAAAAACGTCGTCGCCGGGAGCGCACGCATCCCTAGCGTGCTAAGTCGCGCTTCGCGGCGCATCAGCGTTGGTTGCGAAATCAACTTGCATTGATGACGAGATGTTTGAACGCTCCGCGTTCAGGACGCAAGGATGCGTGCGCTCCCGGCAATGACGTTCTTTTCTCAAAGCATTACTTTTAGTTCTCTACCAAAATTTCATTTCCGAAAAATAAAAAGATAGTTTTTATCAAAAACTTCCGCCTTTATGGTTGGCGGCGTAAATTCGACCGCCGTCAAGATTTCGGCAGTCGCCAAAACGATCTTTCGGGTCTTGAATAAATTAAATAAAATAGGAGCAATTAAATATGAAAACGAATAACAAAACCATCCGTCAAATCGCCGGATTCACGCTGATCGAACTGCTTGTAATGGTCTCGACAGCAAGTGTTTTAATCGGACTTCTGTTGCCTGCAATCCAAAAATAACAGGCGGCAGATTGTGACTACTCCCAAAGAGCCGAAGAACGCAAATTCTTCGGCTCTTGTTTCTACATCTTGAAAAACTCAAACTATTCTGAGTTTTTAACACGCTCACGTCACATATTGCAGAGATTCGCGTAAATCTTCTTCATATTACTTTTCTTGAACTTTATCGCTAAAACTATTTGTAACGCGCTTTTCACAGGTTTCATAATCTAAAATCTTTTGCTCTTGCCACTCCGAAAGTTTTTCGAGAACAGCATCGTAATCGCCTTGCGGATTAACGTCCAGAGCGACATATCTGCTGTCGACCCTTTCGCAATCAACGCCGAGATTTTTGAGACTTTCCAATAAATTTGTCTGTTAATCTTTAACAACATTTTCGTTGAAATAAACTCTCAAAGTTCGATAACCACTCGGTTTGACGACTTCCGACACAATCGGCTTTTTCGTTTCGTCGGTCGAATCAACTTTGACGACATCGAGAAAATTTATTCCGTAAGCATAAAAAGGCGTGTTGTGAATTTCGTATAAATCATCTCCCAAAGATTTCGCCCACATTGATTCACCGCCGACTGCCCAATGATTCGGCAAATCAACATAAACTTTTTCTAAATCTTCGATCTTAATTTCCTGATTCATAAGTTTACTCATCAATTACAGGCTCTTGTTTGCGCGTTTTTCGCCGTTCGGCTTTCCATTTTTTTCTCACGGCGGCGACATCGAATTTATTCCGCGTGCCATCGCGCATATTTTCGATCTCAAATTGGACACGCGCCGCGATTAGGCGATAGGCTTCGGTGTTCGGAACGCCTTTGGTCATTTCTAAAAGTTCGTCATATTCGAGAAAACGTCCGATTTTTGCGCCGATTTCCGCGCCCAAACTGTCTTTCGCGGGAATCGTCATACCTTTCGGAAACGCCTCGAAAGTTCCCCACAGATAAATCGGCAGTATTCCGACTTTTTCGTTTAAGGCGAGATAGCCGATAATCGGTTTGAATTCGGAAATTTCGCCCGTTGTTGAGCGTGTGCCTTCGGGGAAAATCAAAGTGTTGTAGCCTTCCTTTAAGATTTCCGTGACGTGGCGCAGAGATTGGCGCAAACTTCCCGTGCGCTCGATCGGAATGAGCGTCGTGAAGTTGTTCATATAGGCGCGTTTGTAACGCGTATCGAACCAGTAATCAGCCGCCGCGACCGCGACGGTTTGTTCGGCAACGTCTTTGCCCAACGCTTTTTTGACGAGTCCCGTATCAATATGCGAAGCGTGATTCGGCGCGACGATGAAATTCGTGTGCATCGGCACATTCATCTCGCCTTCGATTTTCGTTTTCAGAACAGTGTCGTAGAGCTTATCCTGCGCGAAATCAATCAGTTGATTGCCGACTTGACGGACAATCGAAGGAATAAAAATCTCGTCCGATTTGCCTTCTTCTTTAACGGGCGCGTCAACGAGTTTTTTCGATTTATCAACGCGCTGAACCGCCGTCAGAAGCTCGCGGACGGTTTGGACTTCGTTCAAAGTGTCGGGCGAAACGATGCGTCCGCCGGCATCTTCGACCGCCGCTTGAAGTTCGACAAACATCAGCGAATCAAAGCCCAAATCGGCGAGTTTACTGCCCAAATCAACTTCCGATAAAGCGCGGTTTGACACCGACGCGACGACTTTGCGAATCCACAGCGCGGTGTCATCGCCTTTTGTGTCGGCAACTTGTTTCGTTTTCTTTTTGGCGCGTTCTTCGAGATTTTTGAGCATCTCGACAACTTCGGGACGCTTTACTTTTCTGGTCGCCGTTCTTGGCAATTCAAACGGAGTTAAATGCAGAATCTTGACTCGTTTGAAAAACGGTAAGCCGGCGGAAACTTCGCGGAAATATTCTTCAATCCGCTTGTTCGTATCTGAGCGTGAAAGCGCGATGTCGTGTTCGTAATCAGGCACGACAAGCGCGGAAATTTTCTCGCCGCCGTCATCGTCAGGCAAACCGACGACCGACAATTCCTTGATAAAAGCTGACTTTCCGTAATGGTCTTCGATTTCATCGGGATAAATATTTTTGCCGTTCGAGTCAATAATAACGTCTTTTGAACGCCCGACGATGTAGAGATTTCCGTCTTCGTCGAGCTTGCCCAAATCGCCCGTTTTCAGCCAACGATCTTGCAAAACCGATTCTGTCGCGGATTCATTGTTGTAATATCCGAGCATCACGTTTTGACCACGCGCCAGAACTTCGCCGACACCGTTTGCGTCTGGATTTTCGATTTTTACTTCAACTCCGGGCAAAGGTTTTCCAACACTTCCGCGAATCAGTTTATTTTCGGGGCGCGTTACGGTTAAAACCGGCGAAGATTCGGTCAAACCGTAACCTTCGAGAACCGTGAAACCTAATCCGTGCAAATCTTTTTGGACTTTTTCACTCAATGCCGAACCGCCGGAAATCAGATAACGCATTCGTCCGCCCATTCCTTGATGAATCGGGAAAAAGATAATCGGACCCAAGTTAAACGGCGTATTGTCGCGCACCCAGGCGTTAAATTCGATGACGTTATCCGCCAAATCCGCAAACCAATCGCCGCGTTCACGCATACGGGTTTTGATTCGGCGATGGAGCATTTCCCACAACGCCGGAACGCCGACCATTCCCGTAACGTGATTGTTTTCAATGGCGCGGGAAAGTTCTTCGCCGCTCAATTCGTTGAGATATGTGATTTGCGTTCCGTTTGAAAACGGCGTTAAGAAACCCGCCGAAAATTCAAAAGTATGGTGCATCGGCAAAACCGACAAAACGCCGTCCGAAATGTCCATATCCAAAACGGATGAGAGCATCGAAATCATATTGACGAAATTTTTGTGCGAAAGCATTACGGCTTTCGGCGTTCCGGTCGTGCCTGAGGTAAAAATCAAGCTGGCAACCGAACCCGATAAAATTTTATTCGGCAAAAGCGCGTTGCGTCTGGCTTCTTCGATTTCGTCTTGAATCTCGAAAACCTCGTCAAAATTGAACACATTCAAACTCAAATTCGCCGCTTTCAAACGCTCGGCTAAATCTAAATTTTCGTCAGCAAGTTTCGGCGAAATCATAATCGCCGACGCTTCGCCGGCTTTTGCAAACGCGATAATTTCATCAACTGAACTCGCCGGATCAATCGGAATTACGGTCGCGCCGGTTTTCAAAATCCCGAAATACGAAATTCCCCATTCGGGCATATTGTTTGAAAACAAAATCACGCGGTCTTGTTTTGTTTGCGGCGACGAGGCAGAAGCCTGCGCGTTAGCAAGGGCGGATTCCGACCACAACGATTTTCCGCCCTTACTAACGTGCGGGCTTCCGCCAATTCCTTTTTCCGCCAGAAATCCGGCGGCGCGGAAAGTCAATTCCTTAACATCTTCAAAAGTATATTGCTCTTTTCGCCCGTTGCGTTCGATTTTCATCGCAATTCGCGTCGGAAATCTTTTGACCGAAGTATCGAATAAATCGAGCAAATCTTTGTAAGTGTATGAACGCTTCTCGATTTTTTTCAAATCTTCTTCCAATTGCGGCAAAACCCATTTTCGCATTCCGGGAAAATGGACGTTCAGCCAATAATCATACCAATCGAGTTTTTCGGGATACCACGGCAAAAGATGCTTTTCTTTTTCTTTGATGAGCGACATCAAAGCGCGGACGTTATCCGAGCGATATTCGTAAGCGTTTTCAATCATAAACGGCTTGAACATCGCAAAAGCGTCCATCGTTTCCTGAGTCGTTTGCTCAAATTCAATGACCGATTTTTTCAAGTCCGAAACGATATTTGAAAGCCTTCCGCCAGCCCAGGTCGGCGCGGCTTTGTCTAATAAATTATTCGCCGATTTCGCCAATTTATTGAGCATCGGCGCGGAAAATCTGTCGTAGGTTTTCTGCGAAACCGGCGAAGTTTCAAGCATTCCGGCGACGCGGTTTATGAGTTTATTGCCCGTTTCTTTTTCCTTGTAATAATCACGTTTGTAAAGCCCGACGAGTCCGACCATCCGCTTCATATCGTTCGGATTCACGTCGCCCGACGAAGCCTGAAAAACGAGCGGCGGATTGTCGTCAACCAGTGCATTCATCGCCGCCGCCAAAATCGCGCCCGCGACCATATCAACCGGAATAATATCCAAAACCAACTTTTCATTAACCGGAATAATCGGCTGTCCGCGCAGTGCGATTAAAAGCAACGGCGCAGTGGTCGTAAAACCTTCGTTCCAACCCGCAAACGGATATTGATTCGCCGATTCGACGACCGATGGGCGCACCAAAATCTTGACAATATCGTCCTGTTTCGCAATAATCTGCTCGGCAAGCGATTTGGAATAAGTGTAAATGTTCGTCCAGCCCCAATATTCGGCGCGTTCCGCTCCGAGTTCGGTCGTGCGCTCACGAATCCACATTTTACGCTCACGGAAAATCGCCGATTTCAATTCCGATTCATCATCAGGATCACGCCCTTCTTCCTCAAAACGACTTCTCGCCTGCTCACGAAATTTCGCAATCTGCACCGCGTCGTCCGCTTCCTGACGTGCTTGCTCGCTTAATCTCGCGCAGTCTTCAATTTCTTTCTTAACATCAAAAGTCGTCCCGATTAATTCATTTTTACGCGGAAAATATCCGACAACTTTTTCGTTTTCCCAAACCGCGCCGCTCCGTTTGCCCGCGACAAAACAAGTCGAAACGTGAAC
>JANODL010000033.1:0-12753 GCA_031412675.1 Acidobacteriota bacterium
TTTAGATTTTGGCTTTTGGATTAGCAAATCCGCTTTACTTATATCTGATTGCAAATCGCCGAAAATGCCTTCAGAATCCGCAAATGTCGCCCGACAAACGTATTTACAAAAATTCGGCTAAAGCCCTTTCTTTATTGATAAACCTCCAACTAATGGTTTTTGAAAAATGAATACCGTAATAAAAATGCGGAGCGGAGCGGAGCGCAATACCTTCCTCGATTGCTTGCTTCGCTACGCCGCGTTTTTCAGCGGCGTAACGACGTTTGAAAGGAAATCGAGTTGATTTTATGCAAAGTCTTCTGAGCGTTTTTCAAACGCTCAGGCAATCGAGCCGATTGCGCTCCGGTCTTTGCGGCATTCATTCCTCAAAGACCATTAGTTGGAGGCAATTCATTATTTTCAAAAATCGGAGGCAATTCATTATTTTATCGGAAAGCCCTGAACTGTGATTGGACAATTTCAGATTTTCTGCTTCTTAAGTAGCCGTTCGGCTTGTTTTCGTGATATTTTTTCTTATTACTCGCTACTTTATAAAACATATAAAAAGCAATACTAATGGACGAAATTCTTAACGACAATCCCGAACCAAACGCCGAAAAAGAGGCACAGGAAACGCCGCAACCGACCAACGAAACGAAACAAACGTGGCGGCAATGGCTTGAAACGGACGCGGCTGTCCGCTCCGTTTATCTGGTCTTCGGTTTTATCGTCATCTTTTTGCTGATGACGAACCTGCAATTTCAGACCGATGCGATTTGCTGCGGCGATTGGGACGGCTATTATCACATCGGCTGGAGTCAGGAACTCTGGAACAGTTTCAAGTCGGGTCATTGGCTGCCCGAATTCAAATGGCTGCCGCTGACCGTTTTGAATCCGCAGGCTTACGCCGACCATCATTTTCTCTTTCACCTTTTGCAGATTCCGTTTCTGTGGTTTTTTGAACCCGTGATGGCGGCAAAAGTCGCGGCGGTTTTTTATTCGTCTTTGGCGATTTTTTCGGTCTATTGGCTTTTGTATCATTACAAAGTTGATTATCTGCTGCTCTGGCTGCTCGCGCTTTTGACCTGTGCCAACCCGTTCTTTTATCGAATGAATATGGCAAAGGCTCCGCCGCTCACGATTATCATTTCGGTCATCGGAATTTATCTGCTTTTCGAGAAAAAATACGTTTGGCTTTTGCCCTTGATGTTCGCGTTTGTCTGGACTTACAGCCTTTTTCCCCTTTTGTTTTTCGCGGCGATTATCTGGACGCTGATTATCGCTTGGAACGAGCTTCGTTTTGAATGGCGACCGCTTGCCTACACGAGCGGCGGAATGGTTTTGGGAAATATCATCAACCCGTATTTCCCCCAGAACCTCGGACTTTTCTGGGAGCATTTCGTGACGAAGATCAAGATCGGGACGGATTTTGCCGTGCCGGTCGGCGGCGAATGGTATCCGTATTCGGGACAAGATTTGCTCACGCATTTTCCGGTCGCACTCGTCGCAATGCTCATCGGCTACATTCTTTTCGCGCCGAAAAACGGTAAATTGCCCGAAAAAGCGACATTCTTTTTGATGTTCGTGACGATTTTACTGCTCTCACAGTTTCGCTCGAAACGCTTCGCCGAATATTTTCCGCCGTTTGCGATTCTGTTTGCCGCGTTTAGCTGGCGCGAATTTTTCAAACCGTCCGCGCCGCAATTGCCCGAAGATTTCAAACGCGAAATCGAGCCTTATCTCGATACGGATAAACCGACCGAAAAACAAGGCTGGCTCGAAACCGTGAGGCTTGCCGGACTCTGGACTTTAGGCTTAGTTCTGGCGGGCGTGATGTTTTACAATTTTATCGGGATTGATTTCAGCAACAACGAAACGCTGAAAAAACTTCCCTTTCTCGCAAGCCTCAAACAAATCGGGCTTTTAACCGACATTCGCGGCAATGAAGCAAACGACAAATATCGCCGCGCAACCGATTGGATGCAGGCAAAAGACGAAAACGGCAACGACAATATTCCCGCCGGCGAGCGGATTTTCAACTGCAACTGGGACGATTTTCCGAAGCTGTTTTATTATGACCGCAAACACGTTTACGTTTACGGGCTTGACCCGAATTATCTCTATTCGCAAAATCCCGAGCTTTACACGCTCGTCGGCGAGATAACTTCCGGTAAAAAAGACGATGCCGCCGCGCTCATCCGTGACAAATTCGGGGCGCGTTATGTGATGACCGACGCGAAGGAAAACGAAGATATGGTCGCCAAACTGCTCGACAGCGGTTGGGCGGAAATGGTTTATGAAGACGACGAAGCGCGAATCTTGAAAATCCGCGAGGCGAAGGGCGATAAGCCGAAAGAAGCGATTGACGAAACACCGCCGACACCCGAAGAAGAAAAAATTCTCGAAGAAATGGAGAAGAACGACGCGAAGAATGTGAATCAAAATGTTAACGATGAAGAAGAGAAATAGAACAGAAGGGGAGAAAAGGAGAAGCGGAGAAGCGGAGAATTTTTCGTTCTCTGGAATACTCGTTTTTTCCTTAATTTTATCAATAGTTTTGCTGAACATCGGTTGTCAGCCGAATCAGACTGTTTTGAAAGATGTTGCGCCGCCGCCGACACCGATGGAAACGGTCGAGATGCAGAAAACTTCGTTTGAACAGGATTTGCGCGATATGCAGACGGCGAATTTTGATTACATCTACGCTTTTCGGCGCAAAGACGGCGGTGTTTTTGACAGCGAAGACCGCAAATATCTGCGCCAAAACACGCCGCCCGAAACGAATCGGTGGACTTCGACCGACGAAGGCAAGGCGTTTATCGCCGGTTCGGGCTTTAATTTTTCGCCCGAGCAAATGGACGCTTTGCGAAATCGTTTTGTCGTCGAAGATTATTCAAAACCCGAAATTAAAGAAGCCGCCAACAAAGCGGTTAATGCAAATACGGGAAAGGAAAACAAGTCAAACACGAACAAATAAAGCGGATAGGAGAAAAAGGTGGCTGACAAATTCATTCGCGAAAAAAGAACGACTGCCCGAAGGGTTTTTCTCGATCCGTCAACTCCATCGAGTTGGACGGTCGTGCGGGTGGTTTTGGTCGCTTTTTTTGTCTGGTATGTCGCCGATGTTATTCAAAATCTGCTGTCCTCGCTCAAATATCTGTTTTTTCTGATTGTTTTATCAATCTTTTTCGCTTATCTGATTGACCCGCTCGTGCGGGCGATTCGCCGCCCGTTTAAGGAGCGAAGTCTCGAAAAAATAATGCCGCGCTCGCTGGCAATCTTAATTGCGTATATTTTTGTTTTTACGGTTCTGGGATTTGCCATTGCCAATTTCGCGCCGAAGGTCGTGGATCAGGCAAAGGAATTCGCCATCAATCTTCCGGTTTATGCCGCTTCTTTTCAGGACAGCGTCAAGGAATTTAACACGCGCTTTGACAATGTGCGGATACCGGAAGAATTTCAGACGAACATCAACAAACACATCGGCGATCTGATCGGCACGATCAGCACGTTTATCTCGACCGTTATTATCGGCGGCTTCTTGCTTAATATTGTAACGTATTCGCCGTGGCTCGTGCTGGTGCCGATCTTGTCCTTCTTTTTTTTAAAGGACGTGAATTTTTTCCGGCTTTCGATGCTGCGGATTTTCCCTTCGGGACGTTGGCGTGCGCGCGCCGAAGCTGTTTTATCGGACGTTAACTCGACACTCGCGGCTTATACGCGGGCGCAATTGCTTTCCTGTTTGATTATCGGCAGTCTCTGCACGATCGGATTTTATATTTTGGGTGTTAAATACGCGCTGCTTCTCGGCATCTTAGCCGGAATTTTGGAGTTTATTCCGCTTCTCGGACCGCTGACGCTCGGCATTGCGGCAACCGTTATCGCGAGCTTCAGCGGCTCGGGTTCGCAAGGGCTTTCGGTCTTTATTTTTCTGGCTGTTCTGCGGATCATTCACGATTATATAACTTACCCGCGCATTGTCCGCGACGGCGTTCACCTGCCGCCGCTGGCGATCATCCTGTCGGTGCTGGCAGGCGAACAGATCGCCGGAATTCCGGGTGTTTTTCTTGCGATTCCGTTGGTCGCGATTGCGACGGTTTTATATAAACACGTTCTCGAACACAGCGGCAGCAAAGGCTTTTTTGCGGGCTGGCTTGAACCAAAGGAAGTACCGGTCAAAGAAGTTACGCTTAAAGAAATTAAGCAATAAGGAAAATTATTTGAGATGTCATCGCTTGCG
The DNA here is from genome assembly GCA_031412675.1 of Acidobacteriota bacterium. Classification (GTDB taxonomy): domain Bacteria; phylum Acidobacteriota; class Blastocatellia; order Pyrinomonadales; family Pyrinomonadaceae; genus JAFDVJ01. The sequence goes on from JANODL010000033.1 coordinate 4,220, forward strand.
TGGTTAATAATATTCTTTTTTATCCTGTGCTTTTTGGTAGTGCTGGTTTATTTTCTCGTCGTCAGAGCATTTTACTGGGGCGACAAAAAAGAACCGCCGAAGCCGCGAACGGGTGAAGAAGAGAGGGGAAGAATCGGCTGACGTTTCCGAAGTTTTTTCCGTAACTTGCAAAAAGAGTGCTTTGCCCAAAAATTCGATTTTTGCGGAAGCCCGCACGAATTAAGGGCGTAAAAATGGACGTTTCTGCGCCCGAACTAATGTTGTTTGAAAAATGAATATCGTAATAAAAAGAAGCGTTTTGACTGGAGCGCAATCGGCTCGATTGCCTGAGCGTTTGAAAAACGCTCACAAACCTTTATCTGGAAATCGAGTTGAATTTACGCAACCGCCGCTACGCCGCTGAAAAACGCGGCGTAGCGAAGCAAGCAATCGAGGAAGGTATTGCTCTCCAGTCTTTTGCGGCATTTATTTTTCAAACAACATAAGTGCGGGCTTCCGCATTTTTCCACTTTCCTGCTTCTGCAAATATTCATAACTTTCGATTAACTCTGCGTTTTAGCCCGAATCGGCTTTTCGGCTTGCGGATTTTGCATTTATTTAACATTACTGTTCCCTGACGCGCGACAGTCCTAAATTTGAGCAAACTCAGAAATGCTCTCTGCACATCTTAACAAGGCTTTATGTTCGTTTATTGATTATCAGCTAAATTTTACATAGACTTATAGAAAAGATTTTGGAGGAAAGATGAAAAAATTTTATTCAGGAAGAAATTTCGCGGCAGTTGTTTTGGTTTGGGCAATGCTCGTTACGCCGTTGGCATTAATCGCCCAAACCCAAATCAAAGCCCCGAAAAATAAATACAAGGTTCAGGATGATGTCAAAGCCGGACGCGAATATTCGGTGCAGGTCGAGAAGGAATTCCCGATTTTGCGGGACACCGAATCAACCGCGTATATCGAAAGCGTCGGGCGGCGGCTCGTTAATTCTATTCCGTCCGAATTTCAGCAGCCTGCGTTCCAGTATTCCTTCAAAATCGTCAACGCCCGCGACATCAATGCGTTCGCGCTTCCGGGCGGACCGATGTATATCAATCGCGGAATGATTGAAGCCGCGCGCACGGAAGGCGAAATGGCGGGTGTCATGGCGCACGAAATTTCGCACGTCGCGCTTCGGCATTCAACCGCGCAGATGACCCAGCAAAGCAATCCGCTTAATCAGATTTTAGGCATCGGTGCAATTTTGGGCGGAGCGATTCTCGGCGGACAAACCGGTGCGGCTATCGGACAAACGATTTATTCGGGTTTGTTGGTTTATCCATACAGCCGTGAATACGAAACGCAATCCGACATTCTCGGCTCGCAAATTCTCGCCCGTGCCGGATACGATCCGCGTGATTTGGCGAATATGTTCCGCACGATTGAAAAAGAAAGCGGCGGCGGCAGCGGACCCGAATGGCTCAGCACGCATCCCGCGCCCGCGAATCGTTACGAAACCATCAATCGTGAAGCGAGTCTGCTGCGGGTTTCGCCGAATCCGATTAAAATGACTCGCGGTTTCGAGCGGATTCAAGCCAAAATGCGAAGTTTGCCGCGTGCCAAATCAATGAAGGAAATTGACGAGGAAAACAAACGCAACGGCGGCGGCGGAAATCAAAACCAGACTTCGGGCGGCAGATATGAAACCCGCGTCCAAGCTCCTTCGTCGCGCACGCGTGCTTACACGCCGGCGAGTTGGCTTCAATTGAGTGTGCCGGATAATTGGCAGAGTTTCTCAATGCAGGACGGAGTTCAGTTTGCGCCGAGCGGTGCTTACGGCGATCAGGGCATTACACGCGGAGCTTTGGTCGGAACTTATAAATCGCAAACCCGCAATTTGAGCGAGGCGACGCAGGAATATGTCAACGGAGTTTTAGAGAGCAACAATTATCTGCGGCAAAACTCCGGTTATACGCGCACGACAATCAGCGGACGCACCGCCTATTCAACCGTTTTATCGGGTCGTTCGCCGGTCACCAACCGAACCGAAATCGCCACCGTTTATACAACAACGCTGAGCGACGGGCAATTGTTTTACGTCGTCGCGGTTTCGCCGCAAGACGAAGCATCAAGCTATAATTACGCGTTTCGCAATATGATTCGCTCGATTCGCCTGAGCGATTAAGTCAGAACCGCCTGCGGTTAGCGGGCGGGTTGATTTTAGAAAGCCTAAGCCTTTAAACAGGGTTTAGGCTTTTTGATTTTCCCATCCGCTACCGCAGACGGTTCTGACCTGTCTTTTGAAACATCGTTCGATAAACGGGCAAGTCTTTTTCTTCGACGGCTTTTTCGCGTTCGGTTTTGACGGGAAAAGGATTTTCTTCGAGCGAGATTTCACGCAAATTTTCATTCGCTCGGAACAAATGAAACATTTCTTCCGCTAAAAACTCGATGTCGGTCTGCACGAATATGTTTCCGTTTTCGGCTAAATGATTGACGACCGTTTCGACTAATTCGGCATTGACCATTCGGCGTTTCGCGTGTTTTTTCTTAAACCACGGGTCGGGAAATTGGATGGTCACGGTTTGCAAAAGATTCGGCGGAAGTTCTGCAAATAACTTGCCGAATTCGTTCATCGCGTTGCAGAATTCGTAATGCAGATTGGCTAGATTCGATTCTTCCGCGAGGCGATTGGCTTCGGCGACGAGCGGCTCGCGGATTTCCACGCCGAGAAAGTTTTGCGACGCGTCAAGCTCTGCCATCTTCAAAATAAAGCGTCCACGCGCACAGCCGATGTCTAAAAACAGCGGCAATTCGGGACGCTCAAAAATGTTTTCAAGCAAAATCGGTTTCGGCGTAAAGCGGTAATAAGGCGCAAGCGGATTAACGTGTTGGTGAACTCTGACTCTCGGCATATCTTTTAATAACAAATAAATGATTTTATGAAAATTTGATACGGAAAGCCAAAACCATTGAGTAAAAAAGCGTTTAGGGCATTTTTCGGACGGTTCTCAACTCTTTGCGGACGCAAGGTTGGATTTAACTATCGGTTACTTGAACTTGACGGACGCGAGGTTAGATTTGATGGTCGCAAGGTTAGATTTGGCGGACGGTTGTTAAGAAAAGGCGGAAGCCCGCACGTTAGTAAGGGCGGATACTTTTCGCAAGAAAATTCGCCCTTACTAACGCGTCGGCTTCTACAAAAATTAGAAAACTCTTGTCAGCAGTAAAATGCTGAAACCACAGACGGCGATAAATGTTCCGAGCGCGGCTAAACCGGCGATTTCAGCCGCTTTGCCAATCTTGCGCGGGTCTTCGTAAACATTGCCCGAAATCTGAATAAATCCGTAGATCGCACCCGTTAAAAGCCCGCCGAGATGCGCGAAATTATCTATTCTCGGAACGACGAAAATTCCGATAACAGCCATAAAGGCAATGTTGATAAGCATATTTTTGAGAAAACCCGGATAGAGAATCTCGCGGCGGCGATAGCCGTAAACCGCCAGATAACCGAGAAATCCGACAATTCCGCCCGACGCGCCGACCGAAGTGCCGTCCGGCATAAAAATCAGGCTCAAAACACCGCCGCCGATGACCGAAAGCAGAAAAATGATTGCCAGATGAGCGCGGTTCGAGAGCGTTTCGATAAGTTTGCCGAGAACGTAAAGCGCGTAGCAGTTAAACGCGAGATGCACTAAACCGCCGTGCAAAGACGCGCCCGTCAAAATCCGCCAATATTCGCCCCGATAAAACACCAGTTTCCAAAATCCGGCAATAGTTGCCGATTTTTCGCCGCCGAAAACGAGCGTATTCGTTCCGTCAGCCATGACCTGAAACCCGTAAACCGCAATCAAACAGACAATTAAAATCGCCGAATAATACGGGAAAACGGGCTTAACGCTTTGAACCTGTTGCGCTTCGTCTTGAGTTTCTTCTTCAGTTTTCTCAGACTTTTCAGATTCGTTAATTTCTTCGGTTTCATATTTTAGTGACATATTTTTTGAAAGATGTTGGGCGAACTATAAAAGAGGGATTATATCTCATCCCTCATCCCTCACATTGCGAGTCCGCCGTCCGGCTGAATGACTTGTCCCGTGATGTATTTAGCAGAATCGGACAACATAAAACACGCGATTTCGGCGACTTCCTGCACGTTTCCTAAACGTCCGAGCGGAATCTGTGCCAAGATTTTTTCGCGGAATTCGGGGTTCATCTCGCTCGCCATTTCGGTTTCGACCAAACCCAAAGCAAGCGCGTTGACCGTTATTTTGCGGCTCGCAATTTCTTTCGCCAAAGCCTTTGTCAAACCGATCATTCCCGCCTTCGATGCCGAATAATTCGTCTGTCCGAGCATTCCGACGACACCCGAAATTGACGAAATATTCAGAATCGAACCGCCGTTTTCGTTCTTCATCATCGGACGCAAAACGGCTTTCGAGAAATTCCACGCGCCCTTTAAGTTCGTGTCAATCACCGAATTCCAATCGTCCTCTTTCATCCGCAAAATCAGCGTGTCGCGGGTAATTCCGGCATTGTTGATTAAAAAATGAACCGTCCCGAACTCAGCCGTCACTTGCTTGACAAAATCGGCGGACGCTTCGGTATTCGCCACATCACACTGCGCCGCCAACGCCTTCACGCCCAACGCCTCAATTTCCGCCTTTAACTTCTCAGCCTCGTCCGCCGATTTTGAATAATTAAACGCGACATTCGCCCCGCGCCGTGCCAATTCCAACACCATCGCCTTCCCGATGCCGCGAGTCCCGCCCGTGACGATTGCCGATTTTCCTTCAAATTGTTTTTCGTTCAAGATAAATTTCTCCAATTATTTTTTTACAATCCCAACCAAAATCTTAGTCTTTCTTCGACTTCCGCCAATTGCAAATCTGTTAATGAACCCAGTTTGCGAATGAGTTTGGCGTGCGGAATTGTGACAAGATTCTGCGCGTCAAAACCGCCTTCGCGCAAGAAACGAATTTTTAGTTTAACTTCAAACCGTGAATTTCTCAGACTCGTCGTGTGCGGAACGAGTGTTGCCAAAGCGCGATCTTCGTCCTCGGCAGGAATGCTCATGACCAAACAAGGACGAACTTTTGCCGCATAACCCAAATCAACCAACCAAACCTCGCCGCGATTAGGATTCGCCATCTATCGCCTCTCTACGGTCGAGTTCCAAAAAGATTTCTTCGGCGTTTAAGACAAGTTCTTCATCGCTCAAAACAGGCGTTTCAATATCTATATTTCGCCGCAAAATGATTTTGATAACTTCTTTCTGCTCATCAATCGGCAAATGGTCAAATTTTGTAATAATTTCCTGAGTCGTCTGTGTCATATTCTAAACTCCTTTTGAAGATGATTTTACTACATCTTTGGTAAATTTGAACTACTGCAACTCTCTGAGAAATTACAGCTCTTTGTCATAAAGAATTTCATAATTAACAATACGACCAATAAAATCACTTCCCTGTTTTATAATTTCGCCTCTGACTTTCACGCTAACTTCAAAACTTCTGATTCCAATAATCTTACCCTTTAAACGACAACTATATATGTTTTCGTATTGAGTTTGACCAGTTACGAAATTAGAGTCTGAAACAAGACATTGTTGAAGATTAGAAGATTGATGCCGTGAACGAGATATTTGTTGCGCTGATTGCGACATAGCAATTTGAAGGCTTTGATAAGTGTTTAGTTCCTTTAACGCCTGTGATTGTTGGTTAATACTTATGTTTTGATTCTGTGGTATTTCTTGTGGACTGTTTGTATTTGCATACAGAATATTTGCATTATTGTTTTTGTTTTTTTTGCGCGGAGTTGTGGTTGTAATTTCTTTAATTGGAGTTATTACACTTGAAGGCATTGTATTTCTCGAAGTATCTGGAATATATGTTGAACTCGAATTAGCTCTTCCAAAATACTCTTCAAAATATTTTATGTTTAAAGTGAACCCCTTTGTCGAGACAGAAAACTCACTTTTTTAAGGTGTAAGTTGTTTTTCAAAAATCGCCGGTTTTTCTCCTTTATTTTGTTTTGTTTTTAGTCCTTTTTGATACGCTTCAAATGGTGTCTGATAGTTTAGTGATTGATGCGGTCTTTGGTAATTGTAAAATTCAAAATACTGCCGCAAACTTTCTTCAGCTTCCCAGACATCAGCGTATTCCTTTAGATAAACTTCTTCCTGTTTGACCGTCCGCCATAATCGTTCAACGAAAATGTTGTCGAAACAGCGTCCGCGTCCATCCATACTGATTTGGACACTGTGCGCCTGCAAAACCTTCAGCCATTCAACCGAAGTGAACTGACTCCCTTGATCGGAATTGAAGATCTCCGGTTTGCCTTTCGCGAGCGCTCGTTTCAAGGCTTCGACAAACGGGCTCGATTCCAATGAATTTGAAACTTCCATTTCGATCACAAAGCGCGAGTGCCAATCCATGATCGCCAGTAAATAAACGAATCCGCTGCCAATTCTGATGTAAGTAATATCGGTCGCCCAGACCTGATCGGAACTGTCGATCGCGACACCCTCGAGCAAATACGGGTAGGTCAAATGATCCTTCCCCGGCTTCGACAAATTAGGCTTTGGGTAAATTGCCTCCAATCCGAGCTTTCTCATCAATCGTCTGACTCGCTTGTGGTTGACCCGATAACCCGATTTCTGTAAATAAATCGTCATCCGCCGGTAACCGTAAAACGGCGTCATCGTATATTGCTCATCGATCAGCCGCATCAACACGCCATCTTCAACGCTCTCGCTTCTTGGGCGATAATAAAGACCTGTTCGATTGATCCCTAACAGCTCGCATTGCCTTGCCACCGAGATCTTTTCATTGCCAGGCTCGACCAGCTCGCGGCGCACTCTAACTGAAAAGGGAAGATTTTTTTTTCAACCAATCAAGCTCAACTTTCAGCTGCCCGATCTGTTGATACAATTGGTTGGTCAATTCTTCTTGCTGCTCGCTTGAAGATTCTTTGGAATTGTCAAAAATCTGCGACAGGTTTTCGAGAAACTGTTTCTTCCATTTAGAAATCTGATTCGGATGAACTCCGAATTGCTTGGAAATCTGGTTGATCGTCAACTTGCCCCGAACGGCTTCCAAAGCAACTTTGGCTTTGAATTCCGGTTTATAGACATTTCGTTTCTTGGTGGTTGCCATAGTTTTATTTCATTGGCAATTTTATCATCATTTCCCACCTTAACTACCTGTCCGAATTATGGGGTTCATTATAAACTTCTACTTGTTGTTGAACTTAATCTATTCATACACAATAATTTTTTAGCGAAGGCATCTTGCATATAAAAATTCTCAAAATTCTGGCGGAGGTAATATGTTTCCATTTTTTCCGTTTGTCAGATTTATTCCCAATTCTTTTGCACAACTTTTAATGGCTTGATTGTATGTAGTGTTGAGTTTTTCTTTAGCTGTATTATAAGCATTTTTGATTGATAGAGCTACACCTGCTGCTGTTAGTAATCCACCAATAACAAGCACAACTACAGATCCAACTCCAACAGAAACTACTCCTGCAAGCCCTGCAATGATACCTATTAAAACCCCTGTAAGTGCTAATGCACCAGCCCCTGCCGCATCTTGAATGGCAGACTGTAAATCAGTATTTATATCAGCAACATCTTTTTGGGTTCTTTCTTCAACGCACTTATCTAACTGTTTTATTTTAAGAGCATTGGGGTCATTTGTTGGATTTAAGTCAGTATAACCTCCTCCTGAAAATGCAATTTCAAAGCGATCCGGATGAGCAGTGCTTCTTGTAGCAGGAGTAATTATAGTTATCTGACATTTCAAATATCTTGGACCAGTTTCAACCTTAGATTTTATAGTTCCATTTGAATCGTATTCAGTAGAATACCAAGTCCACCATTCACAATGATAATAAATACTTAATCCTGTTGGGTCAACATAATTTGTCGGCTGATTTTCTACATATGAATATCTATTCCAACTTTGCGGATTGCCAATTATAGCACTACTGTTATCTGGATCAGGAGAAGTCCAACGCCCTGCTTTGTTTTCATTCTTCCTAAACCAAGTGTGATTCAAGCCTGTCGAATCATCTCGTTCAGTCAATCCGTAACCTTGCCGATTGTTAATTCCGCCGCCGAATCCTTGAGTTGCCGTTCGTAAGCCAATACCCGATTGGATTTCCTCACCAAACGCTTGATAATCCGTTCTTGAATGCGCGAATCCGGCGTTGTTGAGAATCGCTCTGACCGAACCTTGCCAATCTGACAGGATGTATTTCACGCCGCCGTCATCTGAACTTTGTAAGCCGCCGTATTCCGCCACTAATTTGCCGAATGCGTCGTAAATTATAAATTGCCAAACATCATTGACTTTTTGCCCTACACGGTTGCCGAGCGCATCATAAACCGACAAAGCATCGGGAACATTCGCTTTCGTTGCTTTGACCATTCGCCCGTTCGCATCGTAGTTGAAATTCATCAACCGAAACTTGTTATCCGAAACAACTTGTCCCGCTTCATTATAAGTCGTTCCCGTTTGGCTTGTAAATCTATTTGTATTTCTATCTATGTCCGATTCT
>JANODL010000034.1:0-58741 GCA_031412675.1 Acidobacteriota bacterium
TTGAGAAAAGAACGTCATCGCCGGGAGCGCACGCATCCTTGCGTGCTGAACGCGGAGCGTTCAAACATCTCGTTATCAATGCAAGTTGATTTCGCAACCAACGCCGATGCGCCGCGAAGCGCGACTTAGCACGCAGGGATGTGTGCGCTCCCGGCGATGACGTTTTTCTCTTTTCAATCACAAATTGAGAATTTCAAAGAGCCTTACTTTCTGTTCACTACCAAAATTTGTTTTTCGACTTTTTACTTTTTACTTTTTACTTTTTACTTTCTTGCTTCCAACCTTTTTCGCCCTGCGTGAATTCCTGACTTTGCGCTTCGCTAAAACCGTTTTCGGCGCGTTCGCATTCAAATCTCTTGACCGTCAGGCGCGGATGCTCGAATTCAATCAGGTTAAATGAATTGACTTCGCCGCGCACGCGGGTCGAAGTTGCCGTGCCTGCCTGAATGATTAGCGCGTTGCGTCCCGTCGGAAGTTTGTAGCGGTTCGCGGTGTGCGCGATGTGGCTGACGTGCAGATGTCCCGAAAGAAAAACGTCCGCGCCGCAATCGGCAATCTCCGGCATCGCCGTTTCGGCGTTGTCAACGATGTCGTCCTCGTCAAAACCTTCGGGCAAATCAAACGGATGATGCGTAACGACCGCTTTGAGCATTCTATCGTCCAAAGCGCACATTTTTTCACGAATCGCCGCCACCTGTTTTTTGTTGATGCGACCGTCTTTAATCGTCAATGAACGCGCCGTGTTGATACCGATCACGGCAAGTTCTTCGTCCATAAAAAACGGCTCTAAATCGTCGGTAATGTATTTTTTATATTTGTCGAGCGGCGTCGCAAAACGCGCCAAAACATTATACATCGGCACATCGTGATTACCCGGCACGACGATTTGCGGACTTGGCAGAGAATCCAAAAACTGCCGCGCTTCGATGAATTGTTTCGAGCGAGCGCGTTGCGTTAAATCGCCCGAAACAATCAGTAAATCGGGCGCGATTTCGACAATTCTTTCGCGTAAACATTCGGCAATCGCATAATCCGCCTTGCCGAAATGAATGTCTGAAATATGTATGAGTGTTCGCATAATTTAAGTTTCAGGTTTCAGGTTTCAAGTTTCAAGTTGAGATTTAATTTTATTAATTTGAAACTTGAAACTTGAAACCTGAAACTCATTTCGGCACGATGACGCGCAAAACCTGTTTGTGAATTTTGAATCGAAGCGGCGTTTCGAGATTTTCGACTTCGCCGTCGAACGCGACTAAAACCCGTTTTTTGCGCGTTTCAATCGTGATTTCCTCGGTGTTGATTTCCTCAAAATCCTTCGTCTGCCGCAGTCTGCCGAAAATCATCCGCAGAACGAGCAGAAATAAACCTTTGCGACCGCTTCGATGCAGAAAATAGACGCTCAATTTGCCGTCGTCCATTTTTGCGCGTCTGCCGATGTTAAAAAAATCCATCTCGTATTCATTGTTGCCGACAAATACGAACGGCGTTTTGACAATGCGCGTGCCTTGTTCGGTTTCCAGACGGACGGCAAAAAACGGCGAACGCTTTAACATCTTAAACGCCGCCCAAAATGCCGAACGCCACTTTCCATAGCCTAATCTTTGCTGTTTTTCGCGCCGTTTGACGATGTGCGGATAAAGTCCGATGCTCGAATTATTGACGAAAATCCGCCCGTTGACATCGCCGACATCAATCGTTTTCACGTTCATTTCGGCAATAATTCGCACGGATTCGGCAATGTCTTGCGGAATTTGCAAATCTTTCGAGAAATTATTAAGCGTGCCGAGCGGTAAAACGCCTAAGATTTTATCGGCTTTGAGAACTTCTTCGACAACCGCGCTGATCGTCCCGTCACCGCCGCCCGCGACGATTATTTCGGCTTCGCTCGCGGCAAGTTTTTTGGCTAACTCGACGATTTCACCGCCGTTTTGCGCCAGGTGAACATTCGCCTCAACGCCGTTTTCTTCAAACAATTCGGCAAGTTGGCGTTTGGTTTCTTCCGCTTCGACGCTTCCCGAACCGGCGTTGATGATAACTTCAATTAGTGAGAACATTTATTTGTTTTTATAAACTTCGCTTCGATGACCGATAAAACGGACGAAAACCATCTCTTCATCGTGCGAAATTTGGTAAATGATTCGATAATCGCCTTCGCGGAGTTTGGCAAAACCCGAGAGATTGTTTCTCAAACCTTTCGGTTCTATGATTTCAGCATTTTCCGCCAACCAACTTAATTTTCTTAAAATCCGGCGGGCAATTGTTTTATCGAGTCGTTCGAGATTATGCGCCGCTTCTTCAAATAGACGGATTTTATACATAGAAAAGTTAATCCAAACCGAACCGCGCCGCGACATCTTCTAAGGCTTCGCCACGGTCGCCGTTTTTAATCCGTTCATTTTGGCGGGCAAGAACTGCTTTTAATTCGTCGGTAAATTCCAAATCATCTTCCGGGTCTTTGAACAAAACCGCTAATTTTTGTTCAACCATCTCATCAACCACACGGCGTAAATCCTCGACCGTAATCTGTAAAACTTTAACGCTCATCACAAACTCCTTTTTCGTCAAACTCTTTCGTGTAAAACCATTGCCAAATCTGCCGGAATGGCAAGCGGATAAAAATTGTTTGTTTCAAACAAATAATCTTCGCCGTCTTCGTCAATCACGCGAATCATATCGTCGCTTTCGGCTTCTTCATCGGCGACAATTTCATATAATTTTCCGACTTCGAGCGATGCTTCAAATCCTTTATTATTTATGCAAACCGCAAATTTTGTATTCATAATCAATCAAGCCAACATTTTATTTTTCCGTTGCGTTTCCCGATTCCGTGAGCTTCATACCAATGAATTTCCGCAAGTCTGATGCGACCATTTGAAATTCTTTCGACTGTTGCTGCGCCTTTTAACTTTCGCCAGCGACCTTTGCCGAATTGTTTCTCCAAATACGGAAGAATTCGGATTGAAGTTCCAACGGCGATAATTTCAATCTGCTCAATTTTACCAATGATTTTGAATCCTTCCAACATTTATTTTACCTTAAATAATCTTCCAATTTTGTCGAAGCGTCGGTTTTTTCGTCGCGGTATTTGACGATAATCGGTGCGTAAAGCGAAAGACCGTTTTCTTTGCCGAAACCGCTTGTAATTTGGCGCGAACCTTGGACGACGACTGCGCCTGCCGGAATTTCGAGAGTTTTTTCCGGCGTTGATTTGAGAACTTCGCCTTTGACAAGATCAAAAACCGGAGTCGAACGCGTCAGAATTACACCCGACGCAAGCACGACTTTTTCGCGGACAATCACGCCTTCATACACACCCGTGTTGCCGCCGATCAAACAATCGTCTTCGATGACGACCGGATTGGCGTTGACCGGCTCTAAAACTCCGCCGATTTGCGCTGCCGCCGAGATATGAACGCGTTTGCCGATTTGCGCGCAACTGCCGACCAGAGCGTGCGAATCAATCATCGTGCCTTCGTCAACATACGCGCCGACATTGACGTAACACGGCGGCATCAAAACGACATTTTGCGCGACAAACGAACCGTCCCGAATCGTCGAACCGCCGGGAACAATTCGGATTTTGTCTTCCAGAGTCATCGGTCGAAGCGGATAAGTTTCCTTGTCGAAAAACTTGAAAGTTTCTCCGCTCTTAGACATTTCAACCATTTTGCCCATCTTGAAACCGAGCAAAATTCCCTGCTTGACCCACGCGTTCGCCTTCCAATTTCCGTCCGAATCTTTTTCCGCCGAACGAATTTCGCCCGTTCTTAAAGCAGTTTTAAATTCTTCAAAAATTTCGCGGTCATCTGTCGAAAATTCCGCTTTTGTAAATAATTGTTCGATGTTTTCTTGTAATCTCATTTGATGATTTTATCTATTTTTTCCTCAGAGCATCGTAGGTTTCGGATAAAGCGTCGGCGCGTGCCGCATAAATCGAAGTAATCACGGAACGGTCAGTCGGTCGAAACGCCCGGAGCATTATTTTTCTCGAGCGGATAACGCCTTTCGCATCAACAATCACAATAGCACGGGTGAAAATTGTTGGAAACAGCCAATGAAAATTGTATGTGTTCGTAACACTTCTATTAATGTCGGCAAGAAGCGGAATCGGCAATCGGTGGCGTTTGGCAAATGCTTTGTGTTCTTCAATATTGCCGGGCGAAACTCCGACGACGAGTGCTTTGGTTTCCAGATAATCCGACCAATTATCACGCACCGAACATAATTGTTTGGTGCAAACCAGCGTTTCGTCTTTTGGATAAAAAAGCAGAGCGACGACATTGCCTGATTGTTCTGACAAACGCCATTTTTCGCCCTTTTCGGTTTGAAGTTCAAAATCGGGAGCCTTCTCGCCGACCCCAACTGAAATATTGTCATCTACTTTCATATTTCCTAACAATCTTTTTCAGGCTATTTTATTTCCTTCAAAATCTCTTTCAACTTCTTCCGCGTCGGTTCGGTAACAGGCACGAGCGGAAGGCGCAGATTTTCTTCCAAAAGCCCCATTTCCTTCATCACGAATTTGCACGGCGAAGGCGAGGCTTCCGCGAAATTCGCTTCCATCAGCGGCAGAATTTTGTAATGAATTTTCCGCGCCGCCGTCCATGCGCCGTCCAGAGCCTTTTCGACCATTTTTGAAGTCAGATCGGGAATCTCGTTCGCGCAAACCGAAACGAGTCCGTCCGCGCCGATTGAAATCAGCGGCAGAGTCGCCGCGTCATCGCCCGAAAAAACCGCGAAATGTTTCGGACGATTCGCAATGATCTGCATAATCTGCGAAAAATTGCCCGAAGCTTCTTTCGTCGCCACGATGTTTTCGTATTTTTCAGCCAATCGCAGACAGGTTTCGGCGGAAATATTCGACGCGGTGCGCGACGGCACGTTGTAGAGCATAATCGGAAATTTTTTGACCGATTTGGCGATCTCGCCGAAATGCGCGAGCATTCCTTCCTGCGTCGGTCGGTTGTAATAAGGCGCGACGACGAGCGCGCCGTCCGCACCGAGTTCGCGCACTTTCCGCGTCATTTCAATCGTCGCCGCCGTGTTGTTGCTGCCCGTTCCGGCAATGACTTTTGCCTTAAATTTATGCGCGACTTCGACACACATTTTGATGACGTGAATTCTTTCTTCGTCCGACATCGTTGCGGCTTCGCCTGTTGTGCCGCACGGAATCAAAATTTTCACACCGTTTTTTATCTGGCGTTCGACCAATTTTTTGAAACACTCGTCGTCAACCGAGCCGTCCTTGTGAAACGGCGTGACCAAAGCAGTTCCGCAACCGCGCATCCAATCCAGTTTTATCGTCATAAATTTAAAAATTTTTCTTGAATAAAATGCAAGTATAAGTTCATAATTGCAGAGTTACAAAACCTTTTGGTCAGAATTTCTTATGAAATCTATAAGTTTCGCCGTCATTCTAATTTTTCTCGCCGTTTTGCAGTTTGCCTGTAACAACACCGCGACAACTCAAACCTTAAAACCGACTCCGACACCGACCGAAAATCCAAAAATCATCGCGCAAAAATTCGCCTATCCGCTCGGCAAAGGCGAGAGTTTAACCGAGGCGAAAGACAAAAAAGACGATTGGTATAACGCGCTCAATTTCGGCGAAAACAATCATTTAGGCGAAGACTGGAACAAAAATTCGGGCGGAAATACAGATTGCGGCGAAAGCGTTTTTGCCATCGCTGACGGTCGTATCGTTTATGCCGAAAATGCCGGCGTTGGTTGGGGAAACGTCGTCATCATCGAACACAACTTAGCGGACGGCACAAAGGTTCAATCGCTTTACGGACATTTGCAGAAAATCTTTAAAACATCAGGCGAAGTAAAATTCCGTGAACAAATCGGCGAAGTCGGCAACGCTGACGGCAAATATCTCTGTCATCTGCATCTCGAACTGCGCGAAGAAAATTGTCCGATGTGGAATCAGGCTGGCGGCGGATATTCGGCGGATAATAAAGGCTGGCTCGATCCGTCGAATTTTATTGATAAAAACAGGTAATTTCTTTACTCTATAATTTATTCTAGTTCATCTAATCCACATGCTTTTGCCCAATCTTCTTCAAACTGTTGCATTGTTTGTAGGTTTTCACTTGTAGTTTGAGAATTTTCATCCGCAATTAACATTTTGCGTCTTTGAAATTCTTGCCAAACACTACTTGCAAATGGGGCATGAACTTTTTGAATCGGCATTGGTGATTTTTTTGGACTTCCAAGATGCCAAATGTCGCTCAAATTCAGGAGTTCTTCAAAACTTCCTACTTCTTGAGAAACTTTCTCATTATGTTTGGAGTCCACAAATTCATTAAAAACAGTTTTAAGCCAAAACACCTGCTCACTATTTTCTAAAGTCTTTTTGAAAAAATATTGAGATGAAACCGGATGAATAGTGTTATCAAAATCGTTGCCGCCTTCGTATCTTCGAGAAAACAGCCAACTTACAAATATTTGCTCTCCATTACTCATAATTTTAATTTACTCTCCTTTCAAAATCTCATCCATTACGTCCGTAAATTCATAAAAACCCGTTTTGCCGGCAATCCATTCCGCCGCGAGAATTGCGCCTGACGCAAAACCTTCGCGGGAACGCGCCGTGTGCGTCAGTTCGATGGTGTCCGACGCGCCATCGAACCCGACGATATGCGTTCCGGGAATATTTCCGGCGCGGGTTGCGGCAACCGAAAAATCGTCGCGGATGTGTTTGGCGACGATTTCTTTGAGCTTCAAAGCCGTTCCGCTCGGCGCGTCCCGTTTGCGCGAATGGTGGCGTTCTTCGATAAAGGCTTCGTAATCGTCGAATTTCGCAAACAATTCAGAAGCAAAATCCGTGATGCGGTAAAACAAATTCACGCCGACCGAAAAATTCGCGCCGAACACGAACGCGCCTTTTTCGGCTTCGACCAGATTTTTGATTACTTCTTTTTTCGCATTCCAACCCGTCGTGCCTTCGACAAGCGGAACATTTGCCGTCAAACACGCCCGCACATTTCTTTCAACGGCTTCCGCGACCGAAAAATCAATCGCCGCGTCTGAGTCTTTCAGCTTTTCGGCTAATTCTTCCGCCGTTAGATTTGCATCCGATTCGTCAATAACGACTGCAATGGAGTGATTTTTATTTTCGGCTAAATTTGCAATAAGTTTGCCCATCGCGCCGTAACCGATTAAAGCTATTTTCATTTTATCTATTATTCAAAAATTCATCCGCCGCATCAAATCAATAAAACGCGGTTCGCTGTGCAGATTCTTCCAGTTTGGCTCGACTTTCAGAAAAACCATTCGCACATCTTTTTCGGCAAATCCTTTTTCCAGATAATCAAGCGCCTTTTGGCTTTCGCCGAGCGCATTGTGAATGAGCGCGAAATTATACGGCGGAACGTAGCGCGTTTTTGATAATGTTAAAAGTTCGTCAAGTGCGGCGCGTGCCTCACGCGGCTTGCCAGATTTCACTGAAGCGTAAGTTCCATACGCGATTGGTTCGGAGCTGTCGGCGGAAAATTCACGTGCCTTGCGCGTCGCAGCTTCGGCTTCGGCAAACTTTCCTTTTTCCGTATAAGCTCTCGCCGCTATCATATTCGCCAACCGGTAATCAGGGTCTAATTCGAGAGTTTTTTGCAAACTGGCAAGTGCTTCATCAGTTTGTCCGGCATAGAGAAACAGCATTCCTTCGAGCGCGTTGATTCTCAAATTAAGCGGGTCGCACTCTCTGGCAAGTTTTATCTTCGCAAGGGCTTCGGCGTGCCGCCCCGAACTTGAAAGTAAATGCGCGTAAAACTGGAGCGTGTCGGGACTGTTCGGGTTGAGTTCGAGCGCACGCTGATACTCTTTTTCGGCGGCGTTCCAATTCCAGTCATACCAAAATATGACGTGCGCGAGATTGGCGTGCGCTTCGGCAAGCGTGTCGTCAAGCTCGATTGCCTTGTTCGCCGCCGCTTTTGCTTTCGGCATAAATTCGACGGAAGACATTTCGCCGCCGACCGCGTGTGCGCGATAAGCGTCTGCCAGTCCGGTGTAGGCGAGCGCGTAATTCGGGTCAAGTTCAATGGCTTGCCCGAAATATAAAATACTCGTTTCGGTTTCCGGCTTGACACCTTTGAGCAAGTAAAAACGACCTTTCATATAAAGCTGATAGGCTTCCGGATTTTCCGTCGAATGCTTTTTCCCGCGACCGCCGAGCCGTATCTTTAAAGCCTTCGCAACACGTTCGGAAATTGAATCCTGAACGGCGAAAATGTCCGTAAATTTTTCGTCAAACTGTCCCGCCCAAAGCTGTTTGCCGTCGCTCACGCGAAAAAGCCGCGCCGAAATTCTGATGCGATTGTCCGCAGTTTGAATCGTGCCGTCCAAAACGGTCTCAACATCGAGTTCGCGTCCGGCAATCAGAGAATCCTGTTTCAAATCTGCGTAGCGGCTCACCGAACCGAGCGGACGCACGATGATTTCTTCGCCACCGAGCTTGGCAATCAAAGTGTCTGCCATTCCCATTTCCAACGCTTCGTTGCGGTTTTCCGTGCCGAGCGATTTAAACGGCAAAACGGCAATCGTTTTAATCGGCGTGTCGGTGACGGAATTTTCGTTTTCCTGCCGGACGTAGAACCAGAGCAGAACCGAACCGATAATTACCGCACCGAAAACCGCGCCCAACCAGATGCGGTTAATTTTTCCGTCTTCGGTTTTCGGTTTTTGGTTTTTGTTAAATTCCGATTTTAAATGTTCGATTTGAGGTTGGTTTTCAATTTGAAGTGTGTCATTTGAAATCTGATTTACTGCCGGATTCAACCCGTCGTCGGTTGCGGACGGTTCGGACATCACGGTTTCTTCCTTTCTTTCGTCCGCCTCATCTTTCCTAACTTCGGCGACAAATTTATAACCGTGTCCCGGAACGGTCACGATAAAACGATGCTCGCCCGGTTTTTCGCCCAAAACACGCCGCAGAACCGAGATATTTTTGTTGAGATTATTTTCCTCGACAATCGTATCCGTCCAGATTTCGCGCATCAGCTCGTCTTTTTCAATCACTTTTCCGCTGTTTTCGACCAAATATAGAAGCGTGTCGAAAACCTTCGGCGTGAGCGCAATGATTTCATCCGAACCGCGCAATAACAGGCGTTTCGCCGCGTTAACACGAAATTCGCCGAATTCATAAATCGGTGATTGAGTCTCACTTTTCATCTTTGTCAGAAACTTTCAGGAATTTTCAACCGAAACGGAAAGATTTTCAGAACTCTAATTTGTGATTATGACACTCATCAGCACGGAACAAAAATTTTCGGGCTGAAATAACTAAAAATAAACGAGGAAAATAAAAATGAAAAACACATTCTTAAAAACAATCGGCGGAACAATGTTGGCAATCTTGATGCTTGCGGCGTTCGCACAAATTTCGGTCTCCGCGCAAGAGGACATTGTCAACAACGAAAAAGGCGATGAACAAAACCGGGAAGATTTGTCCACACGGCGCGAAAACACCAGAAAACTCGAAGGCGTTTGGGACGTTTCGGTCACACGGTTTAATTGCCAGACAGGCACGGTGATCGCCACCGTGCCTGCCATGCTCACATATATGCGCGGCGGAACGATGAGCGACTGGGGAACCGGCAATCCGCCTTCGCTGCGCAGTCCCGGTCAAGGTGTCTGGAGTTATGTTTCGAGAAGACATTATGCTTCCGCCTTTCAATTCTTCCGCTTCAACGCCGACGGCACACTTGCCGGAAAACAAATCGTCCGAAGCCAAATTGAATTGAGCAACGACGGAAATACGCACACGATCAGCACAACGGCACAAGTTCTCGATGTGAACGGCAACGTCATTGCCAATAATTGCTCGAACGCAACCGCGACGCGGTTTGAATAAACCGACAGCGGCAGACGCGGGTTTGAGATAACGGCTTTCGAGTTTTTATCTCAAATCCGCCGTTTGTTAAATCCGCGCTCCAATTAAACGGCTTGAGAAAAACTTGCCGCATCAATCAAAGAGACAAGGAGTTTAAAGTTATGAAATCTATACGTTTTATTCGCATTTTAATGTTATTCGTGTTTTCCGCTTTAGCGGTCGGCACGGTTTTCGGGCAAGGCTCGGCTTTTAGCTTTCAAGGTCGTCTGAACGACGGCACGAATCCGGCGAACGGTCGCTACGACTTGCAATTTCGCCTCTACAACGCGCTTGCCGGCGGAGCGCAAATCGGCGCGGAAGTTTTGCGTCCGAACACGATTTTAATCAACGGCGTATTTTCGACAACGCTTGATTTCGGCGCGGCGGCATTCAACACCCCGAACAGCGTTTTTATCGAAATAAGGATTCGCCCCGCCGCTTCGCCAAACGCTTACACGATTTTAGGACCGCGCCAGCAAATAACGGTCGTGCCGTTCGCGATTCGGGCGGTAAGTGCCGTGAACGCAGATAATGCGATCAACGCGCAAACTGCCTTCAACGCCCAAAATGCGGTTAATGCGACAAACGCTGCGAATGCCGTCAACGCGACGAATGCGACAAATGCCGCAACCGCCACCAACGCCCTTAGTCTCGGCGGCGTGACGGCATCAGGCTACGCCAAACTCGACGTTATCAATCCCGGTCAATTGATAATGGACGGCAACGTCCGGCAATCGGTTAGTTCCTACGGTTTGGCGAAAGCAATGATCGAAGTTTCAGCCACCGGCTCAATAGTGCGCTGCTATAACAGTGCGACAAATTCAACAACCGCAGGCTGCGGATTTGTTATAACGGTGCCGCTCGACGGAGTTCGTCGCATCAATTTCGGCTTTCCGATTTCCAACAATTTTGTTTCCGTCACGCCCCGTTATACAACTACCGGCAATAGTACTGGCAATACCGGTGCGAATTATCGTTTGTTTGACAGCACTTCGATGGAAGTCTTTACTTTTGCCGCGGGAAATTCGGCGGATACGAGTGAAAGAGGATTTACGATCATTCTGTTTTGACGATAAAGGTCAGATATTTACTAACTGCGGTAATCAAGTGTCAAATCGATTCAATCTCGGCTGGCAAAACAAAATTTTTGGCAGTATGAACGCCGCAGATGGTTTATGAAAGGAAAACAATGAATAAATATCTACAAAGAAAATACATAATTCCGGCTTTTTCGATTCTTTTTTTCGCGCTCTGTTTCGGCTACGGACAAGTTTCGGCGCAAATCCTGAAACCCGGCGAAATTATATACAGCCGTCTGCCGAACGACATCAACGCACCGCCGCGAGATGCTAACCAGCCGACGATTTGGGCAGTCGGACAGGACGGCACAAACGATCGTCAAATTACGACCGGAACCGCGCCGCGCATTTCCGACGACGGGCGATTTCTGCTTTTTAAGAGATTTACGCGCCATCCGACTTTCAATCCGTTCGGCGGCAACGCCGATATTTTTGTCCGCGAGATTGTCAGCGGTCAAGAAACGCTCATTTTTGCATTGAATTTTGAACAAGGCTCAATCGGTTATTACTTCTCGCCCGAAAGCAATCAGGGCGCGGGCGAAATCATCGTGGACAACGATTGTTTTATGTATAAATCGAACCGCGACGGAACGAATCTTTTTCGATTTCCGTGGGCTAACGCGCCTTATTGTTTTGATGATTTTCCTGTCTTGAGGCGCGGCGGCGACCAGCTTATCGCATTTCATAATCTGACGAATGACGCGACTAACGGCGGACTTTATACCGTCGGAATCAACGGTGCAAACCGTCAAAAGATTGCAAACACCGCTTGCGGAGATATGATTCCCGCATGGTCGAACGACAATCAATTTATCGCTTACGGCTCGCTTTTCGAGGCTTGCACAAATAATTTTCCGCAAATTACCTATCCGTATTTTGTTTCCAACATTTTCAAAATCAAACCCGACGGAACGAGCAGACAACAGCTGACAAATTTGACAAACATCAATTGCCGCAACGCCAACACGGATTGTCTGACCTTCGGAATGGTTTGGACGGAAGACAATTCAAAAATCATCGCCGCCGGAAGAATCAACAATGTCAAAGGACTTTTCGCTTTTAATACAAACGGAAGCGGAGTCTTTTCACAAATCCCGATTTCCGCCGGAAACGCGCCCGATTTTGTCGGCGGAATTGTTCAGCCGCGGGTTGAACAGAATGTTTTATCAATCGGCGGCGGCATTTCTGAAAACGGCAATTACGCGCTCGTTTCGACCGTCGGCGAACCCGTTGCCGGACAAACTTCAATCGGCGGCGCGTTCACGTTTGAAAGCGGTTTCTGGGCAATTCCGGACGAAATCGGAAAATCACCCTTTGATTTTGACGGCGACGGCAAAACGGATGTTTCGATTTTTCGTCCAAGCGCAGGCGAATGGTGGTATTTGAAATCCTCGACGGGCGCAAATGCGGCTCTGCAATTCGGAGAAGCAAACGATAAACTGACACCCGGCGATTTCACGGGTGACGGCAAAACCGACATCGCTTTTTTTAGACCTTCGGCGGGCGAATGGTTTATTCTTCGTTCCGAAGATAATTCTTTTTTCTCTTTCCCGTTCGGCACTTCGGGCGATATTTCCGCGCCTTCGGATTATGACGGCGACGGCAAAACCGACGCGGCGGTCTTTCGTCCTTCAAACAATACATGGTTTATTGCTTTGACTTCGGGCGGCACTTCGATTCAGCAATTCGGCGCGGCGGGCGATGCGCCAGTCGTTGCCGACTATGACGGTGACGGCAAAGCCGATATTGCTATTTATAGACCATCACTTGGGCAATGGTGGATTCAGCGCAGCAGCAATTCGACGGTTTATGCCTTTCAATTCGGAGTTTCAACGGACAAACCGGTGCAAGGCGATTTCACGGGCGACGGCAAGACTGATCCGGCATTTTTCCGTCCATCAACGGGCGAATGGTTTATCCTCAGAAGCGAAGACTCATCTTTCTATGCGGTTCCGTTCGGAACTTCGGGCGACATTCCCGCGCCGGGAGATTATGATGGCGACGGTAAATTCGATACGACGGTGTTTCGCCCGTCAAATTCAACTTGGTTTATTCAACGCTCAACTGCGGGAACAGCAATTCAGCAATTCGGCGCGGCAGGCGATGTCCCCGTTCCTAACGCTTTTGTGCGTTGAACTATAAAGCATCTGTTAATTGAATAAACTGTCAACCGCTTTTTGATTATCGAAAAGCGGTTGCCACAAATTTTTAAGGCACGCGTTCTAATTGTTCCCTGCAAGTAATTTCTTCACCAAATTCACATAAAGTCCGACCGCTTCTTCCAAATCTTTTTTCAACACGAATTCGTCTTTCGTATGTGCGACGAGAATCGAGCCTGCGCCTAAAAGCAAGGGCGTTCCCCAATTCGGCAGATGCGGAATGTCGGTCGTGAAGCGGACAACTTTCTGGCGAAAACCTTCGACTTCGAGCATTCTGACAGGCAAAGAAAATGACGTAACTTCGAGTTCGCCGCGTCCGTCAATCGTTTTTTCGAGGATTTCCTGAATCGGTTCTTTGCCGGTCGTCAGACGAATCAGCAAACCCGCTTCGGCGTTGGCAGGAATGATATTGATTTTCAAACCGCCGTTCAAAGTGCCGATATTACAGGTCGTTTCGCCAAAAAATTCGTCGTTCGGAAATTCGATTTCGCGCACATCTGCCAGAATATCGAGCAGTTTCTCAATCGCCGAATCGCCTTGTTCGGGATAAGCCGAATGCGCGGCTTTGCCTTTTGTTTTGACAAGCACGCGAAACGCGCCTTTCGAGCCGATTGCCAAATCATTATCGGTCGGTTCGCCGTTAATCAGATACTCGCATTTCGCGGCAATCGGATGCAAATTCGCAACCTTCGCGCCTGTCGAAGACTGTTCTTCGTCAATCGTAAAAAGCAAACCGATGTCCGAAACGCCTTGCTTCCGCAATTCTTCCGCCGCAAAAATCTGCGACGCGATAATTCCTTTCGCATCACACGCGCCGCGTCCGTAAATCTTTTCGTCGTCTTCCGTCGCCGCGATAAATGGCGGAACGGTGTCCAAATGCGTCGAAAGAAAAACTCGCGGCGTGTCGTTCAGATATGCGATGACATTATTCTGATTCGCCGAAACCGCTTGCAATTCAACCGTCCAGCCCAAGCCTTCAAGATAATCGCGCAAATAGAATCCGACCGTTTCCTCGTCGCCCGACAGCGAAGGAATATTCATTAAATTTTTGGTTAATTCAAAAAGGTTCATTTTAATTTTTATGATTCAGAGATAATTTTTAAATTTTTGACATTTTCAAAATGGCGGCGGTTATTGGTCACGATCGGAACATCGAACAACAAAGCGACCGCCGCAACCCAAGCATCAGCCGTTTCAATCGGATTGCCGAATTTATGCGCGTCACTTTTGATTTTTGCCCAAATTTCGCAGAGTTTATCGTCCGCGAAGATGACGACATAATCTTTGAGAAATTCGGCAAACTTGTTTTTTCTTTTCTCGCCCCAATTATTTCCGAGCGTCCAAAGATTCAATTCCGCCAGAGTCATAAAAGAAATCGCCAAAAAATCCGTTTGCAGATAAGGCTCATACAAAACGGCGCGTGAATCTTTTTTGAACGTAAAAGAAACAATGTCGGTATCAATTACCAAACTCATCTTCGCGTTCCTCTCTCAATTTCCGGTCTTCCTCGTGCCACGCTTCGCGCATCCGCAAAAACTCGTCAACTTCGGCAGTAATTTCTTCCGGCGTTTGTTCACTGTCGTCGGAATGCCGATATAAATCTTCTTTGGTTTTCGCCGCTTTGATGCCTTGTTCCCGAATCATTTGTTCGAGTTTCCACCGATATTTTTCGCGCATTTCGGGCGTAATGCCGTAAGCATATTCTTGTGTAATGTTGTCTTCAACCAATGTTTCCGCCATTTTCTTAAACTCCTTTGGTTTGATTATTCTACTCTTTGAAAAACTCATCGTGCAATCTTTTTATCACATCTTTCACCGCTTCTTCCTTGACGACAAACGTCATATTAACGCTCGACGCGCCGTGTGAAAATGCCGAGTTGAAGTTATGAATTACAAAAGATGTATCGTAAAACCAACCGTTTCAGCGACTTTAATCAGTTTTTCATCGCCTGATATGAAATCGCGGTTTTTTGGCTTTTCTTGACACCAAACCAAAGCAGAAGCAAGTTGCATACTGTCTGCCGCCTTCAAACCGTAGAGCGCGGGAAAAGTGCGGGCGAGTTCTTTGACGCGAATAAAGGGCTGAATTTCACGCCAGATTTTTTCAAGCGTTTCCAGACGTTTTTCGGCTTTTTGTCTTTGCGCGGCGGTGATTTTGTTTTCTCGTTCGATTCGCGCCAATGCCGAAGAAATTTCGACGCTCGTTTCCCACCAGACAAATTTTTCGGGAAACTGTTTCCACAATTTCCCTGCCGAAATCGAACGCGGTTCGTTGATGCAAAGCGGCACAAGTGCGCTGCTGTCCCAAAACGACATCAGAAATTCGACTCCTCACGCTCTTTCGTGATTGCCTCAATGCTTTCGCCGTCCGAGAGAGATATTTCATCGGCAAATAAATCTTGAAAAAAATCATCGGACAAATCTTTTTCAGATAAAGTTGACGGTTTGGATTCAAAGTCTTTGATAACCCTTTCGAGCGCGAGTTCGAGCGTTTCGTTATCGGTTTTTGCACCAAGCAAATCCTTCGCTTTTCTAAGTTTGGCGGGATTGGATATTTCGACGACGACAGACATATATTTTCACCTCAAAAGCGATTTTATCACACATTAAAAAACTCGTCGTGCAGTCTTTTAATCACTTCACCGACGACCGTTTGCTCGACGACAAACGTCATATTAACGCTCGATGCACCGTGTGAAATCAGTGAAATATTGAAATCGGAAATCGCCGTAAAAATTTGTCCGGCAACGCCCGATGTGTCGCGCAAGCCGGAGCCGACGACGCAGACGACGGCTTGATTCGGTTCGATTTCGACCGTGCCGATGCGCTGTAAATCTTTGACGACGGCTTCGAGCGCGTCGGTGTTGTCGAGCGTTAATGACACGGAAACTTCCGAGGTTGTGACGACATCAATGACCGTGCGATGACGTTCAAAAATCTGAAAAATCGCGCTCATAAAACCATACGCGCCGAGCATTCGCGCCGACGTGATATGCAGAATCGTGATGCCTTTTTTGTAGGCGATTGATTTGACGAGGCGCGGCGTTGATTGCGACGAAGGCAGAATCATCGTGCCTTTTTCCTGCGGCTGATGCGAATTGCAGACGCGCACCGGAATTTGCAAATCAACGGCAGGCTGAATCGTTTTCGGATGCAGAACTTTCGCGCCGAAATAGGCAAGCTCGGCGGCTTCTTCATAAGAAAGAGTTTTCAAAGTCCGCGCTTCCGGGCAAATTCGCGGATCGCAGGTCAAAACGCCCGTGACATCTGTCCAAATCTGAATTTCTCTGGCTTTGAGAGCCGCACCGACGAGTGCCGCCGAATAATCCGAACCGCCGCGCCCGAGCGTCGTCGTTTCACCGCTTCGGCTCGCCGCGATAAATCCGCCCATCACGGGAATTTCGCCCGCGTTGATGAGTGATTGTAATTCCATTTGAACTAATTTTTCCGTCTCGTCCCAGATCGGCGCGGCTGAACCGTATTCGTCATCGGTGACAATCAAACGGCGCGAATCGGCGTGACGTGCATTCAAGCCTTTTGCCGCGCAGACAAACGCCAAAAGGCGCGATGAAAGCTGTTCGCCGTATGAAACAATCGCGTCTTTGAGCATTTGCAAAGGAAGCGAACGGCGCGACACGCGCATCAGCAGATCGCCCAATTCCTTTTCGGCAAAATCCAGTTCGACCTGAAAAAGTTTCTGTTGCGCTTCGTTGGTCAATTCACGCGAAACCGCTTTGTGCCGTTCAAAATGCGAATCGAGCGAGAGAATCGCGTTTTCGACCTCGCCTTTTTTTGCTAAATCAAACGCGTTCAGCAAAGCGTCCGTCACTTTCGACATCGCCGAAGTGACGACAACGGGCGAATTTTCGCGCTCGCCCAAAACAATCGCGGCGACCCGCGCAAACGCTTCCGCGTCCTGCACGGATGTTCCGCCGAATTTCATTACTGTTGGTTTGATATTCTCGCTCACAATTGAATTGTAAGGTGAAAAAGTGAAAAAGCAAATTGAGTAAATCTCAACAAACTTTTTCACTTTCTAACCGCACAAAACCGCGCCGCCGTTGATGTTTAAGATTTCGCCCGTGATGTGGCGCGACCAATCCGAGAGCAGAAAGCAGATCGAAAGCGCAACATCGTCGGTCGCCGCCATTCTTTGCAGCGGGATTGATTTCAAAACCTTTGCTTTATAATTTTCGTCCTCGAAAATAGGACGAACCATCGCCGTTTCGATCCAACCCGGGGCGACCGCGTTGACGCGGATTTTCGGGCAAAGTTCCGAGGCGAGAGCTTTTGTAAAACTGATTTGTCCGCCCTTCGATGCCGCGTAGTTTGAAAAATTCGCTTCGCCGCGCTGTCCGGCGGTCGAGCTGACCAAAACGATTGCGCCGCGTTCCTGCTTTTTCATCGAAGGCACACACGCTTTGGTCATTGCCCACGCCGCTTTGAGATTCGTGTTCAAAACCTTGTTCCAAGTTTCCTCGGACATTTCCTCGATCGGCGCACCTTCCCAGATTCCCGCGTTCAGCACGAGCAAATCAATCTTGCCGAATTTCTCAATTGTCCGCTGCGCGAGATTTTGCGCGTCGTGCCAAACCGAAACGTCGCCCTGCACCGCCAAAGCGTCCACGCCTTTTTCCTTGCAGAGCGCGACGACGTTGTCCGCTTTTTCTTCTTCCTTGAGATAATTGACGACGACATTCGCGCCCGATTCAGCCAGACGCAAAGCCGTCGCACGACCGACACCGCGTGACGCGCCCGTGACAATCGCGGTTTTGCCTTGAAACAGATTCGCGGGAAGTTTGATTTCGACAGGTTTTTCGATCATAAATTTTCTCTCGGCGAACTTTGCGGCTCTGCGTGAAACGATCTCCGCAATGCTCGCCGGGATTTTGATGAAATTTTTAAGAAATACTTTGTGTTATAAAATATGCCTTAAATCTTTTCAAATCACAAAACCTGCGACTGACCAAAATTATTTGGTAGAGAAAAGAAAATAAGGCTGTTCGAGATTCTCTCACGGTGATTGACAAAGAAAAGCGTGGTTCGCCGGGAGCGCACGCATCCTTGCGTGCTACGTCGCTTGAAAAGCGGCGTAAAAGTCTTGCTCGATCTTGACTCGGCATTCAGCGCAATGATTCGCGCCTTCGCGCTCAGCACGCACGGAT
Organism: Acidobacteriota bacterium; assembly: GCA_031412675.1. Lineage (GTDB taxonomy): Bacteria > Acidobacteriota > Blastocatellia > Pyrinomonadales > Pyrinomonadaceae > JAFDVJ01. The sequence continues at coordinate 18,275 of JANODL010000034.1, forward strand.
GCGTGCGCTCCCGGCGATGAAAGTTTGATGTTCTGATAGAGCAATTTTCACAGCATTACTTTTAGTTCACTACCATTACTTTTTGTCATCAACCAGACTTTTTGCCAGAACCGGCGCAATCAAAGCGAGCGGAAAAAAGTAGATGCCGTATTCAAAAACATATTTGAGACCGCCGAGCGTCGAAAAAAGCCCGAAAGCCGCGATTCCGACCACGACGATTGAAAGCGGAATCGCCAGATGTTTCGGACTTTTCAAGTTTCCGATGCCGAAAATAGTCATAAAACTGCCGATCAGAAACACGACTAAAATAGTCAGCGGATTCCAAAGAAATTCAAACGATAAAATTGAAAGCGTCCCGAAAAACAAATAAAGCGCACCCGGCAGAAACAGAAAGACGCGTTTGAGTATTTTGACCAAACGGTCGCCTTTTTCGTTAAATTGCGCGGCTGGTTCCGGTTTGAGCAAAGCGGAATCGGGTGCGAAAGTCAGACTGTTTTCGCCGAAATTTTCTTGATCGTCATCAAAAAAAGCGGTGAAAGCGTTGTTGATACGTTGATCGAACTTTGTTTTTTTCATGGTTATTTGAGGTTCTGCGCGGAGATTGACTACAATAAACCTAACTTATTTTACCTTTTACACGCGCCGTCTGACAACAAGTTTTTAATCTGCAATTGACGGCTTTTCGTGATATTTTGGTAAGGAAAAACTATGAACGACCAAAACACTTTCGAGCATCAGCAACTAGCGTGGACACCAACCGCCGAAGTTATCGAAAAAGCTCAATTAACGCGCTTTATGCGGCAGACTGGCGCGAAGAATTTCGACGAAGTTTATCAACAATCCATCGAATCGCCCGAAGAATTTACCGCTGAGGTCTTAAAATTTTTAGACATCAAATTCGATCCGCCCTATGAGAAACTGCTCGACACCTCGGACGGCATCGAATGGTCGAAATGGTGCGTCGGCGGCGGCTTGAACATCACCGAAATGTGCGTTGACCGTTGGGCAAACCGCGAGGCAACTAAAAATCAAGCCGCGATTATTTGGGAAGGCGAAGAAGGCGAAGTCAAGATAGTTTCATACAAAGAATTGCTCGAACAAATCGAATTTTGCGCCGCCGGATTACGTCTAAACGGACTGAAAAAAGGTGATGCGATTGGTATTCACTTACCAATGATAGTTGAAACTGTTGTCGCTCTTTTGGCAATTAATCGAATCGGCGCGATTGCCGTTCCCGTCTTTAGCGGATATGGAGTTGACGCGATTGCAAGCCGAATGAATGCAGTTAAAGCAAAGGCTCTGATTACCAGCGTTGGATTTTTTAGACGCGGAAAATGGTTTAATTCTTCCGAAATCGCTAAAAATGCAGTTGAAACCTGTCCGACAATCGAAAAAGTTTTCTTTGTTCCAACTAATGAAGAGCCGGTGAACTTCATGAATGATTCTAATGTGGATTTATATGATTATTTTCATACACTTATTTGGGATGGAGAGTGTGGAAATGAGGTTTTAGGTGGTTTTACGACTAAAGAAGGTTTAGAAAAAGCAAAAAGTCTTCGTTATGTTGAACCGACGCTCGCCGAAGACCCTTTGATTATTCTTTACACTTCAGGCACGACGGGCAAGCCGAAAGGCATCGCGCATACGCATTGCGGATTTCCGGTCAAAGCGGCGCAGGATATGGCTTTCGGGACGGATGTCGGCGTTGGGACGCGCATCAGTTGGGTGACGGACATCGGTTGGATGATGGGACCGTGGCTGATCTACGGCGCGTTAATTAACGGCGCGACGATGGTTTTATATGACGGTGCGCCGGACTTTCCCGAAGCCGACAGAATGTGGGAATTTTGCGCGAAACATAAAGTCGAGATTTTGGGAATCTCGCCGACGCTCGTGCGCGCGCTGGCGACGAAAGGCGACGATCTGCCGAAAAAACACGATTTATCAACGCTTCGCGCCTTTGCTTCGACGGGCGAGCCGTGGAATCCCGCGCCGTGGTGGTGGCTTTTCGAGAAAGTCGGCGATTCGTGTTTGCCGATTATAAATTATTCGGGCGGGACGGAAATTTCGGGCGGAATTTTGATGGGCAATCCGCTGCTGCCGATCAAACCTTGCTCATTTCCCGCGCCGTGTTTGGGAATTGATGTCGGTATCCTGGACGACCAAGGCGAACAAGTCGAACGCGGCAAGGTCGGCGAATTAGCCATCCGTAAACCTTGGATCGGGATGGCACGCGGCTTCTGGCAAGAGCCTGAACGCTATCTCGAAACCTATTGGTCGCGTTTTGCGGGCATTTGGGTTCACGGCGATTGGGCGATGCAGGACGAAGACGGGCATTTTTATATCTTGGGACGCTCGGACGACACGCTCAAGGTCGCGGGCAAGCGCGTCGGTCCGGCGGAAGTCGAAAGCCTTCTCGTCGCGCATCCGAATGTCGCCGAAGCCGCCGTCATCGGCGTTCCCGACGAACTCAAAGGCACGGCGATGGTCGCATTTGTCGTTCTGACTGGAGCGCAAGCGTCCTCGCTTGCAATAAGCGCAGAGCGCGAACAAATTGTTAAAACATCCGAAAAGCCGACGGAAGTTTCGCCGCTCCGCGACGATGCGGACGAGGTAGGTTCCGCGCTCCAATTATTAGCCGCCGAACTTAAAGTATTGGTTGCCAAAGATATGGGAAAACCGCTCGCGCCGTCAAAAATTCATTTCGTTTCCGCCCTGCCGAAAACGCGTAACGCCAAAGTCATGCGCCGCGTCATTCGTTCCGCCTATCTCGGCGAAGACGCGGGCGATTTGTCGGCTTTGGAGAATCCGCAAACAGTCGAAGAGATAAAAGCGTTAAGTTTGTGTTAGGTAATCGTCACGGAAGCGAATTTGTCGGCGAGGACGAGGCTGAATGCGCCCATTAAGGTCGGGTAAGAGCCGAGTGTCGAGGGCATAATGTTGACTGACGGATAGCCCTGGCAAATCGCGCTTTCCGCTGATGCTTTGATTTCGTCGGCGACTATTTTCCATGCGCGGACAATCGTTCCCGTAACGACCGTCACTTCGGGCGACAAGCCTTGAATCAGGTTCGAGATGCCGATGCCGATGTAGTGCGCGGTTTCTTTTAACGCCGCAATCGCTTTGTCGTCGCCTTTGAGGGCAAGGTCAACGAGTTCGACAAAGGTAATCTTCGCGCTCCCGTTGCGTTTCTCCGACAAATTCGCGTAACGCGCCAGCGCGGCACGTTCGGACGCGAAGGCTTCCCAGCAGTTATGGCTTCCGGCGGCACACGCAATCGGCGCATTACTGCCAATCGTCATATGTCCGAATTCGCCCGCGACACCGCCTTTGCCGCGATAAATCTGCCCGTCGAAAACCACGCCTGTCCCAATCCCGTTTGTAATATAAACCAGTATAAAATCGCGGACGTTGTTGATTTCGGGACGACCGAACCAAAGCTCGGCAAGCGCGGCGGCGTTCGCGTCGTTCTCGATCTTGACGGGCAAACCCGTCGCTTGACGAACGATCTCGGCAACCTTCGGACGATGCCAGTCGAGATGCGGAATCAGCAAAACATCGCCCGTCCAAGACTCGACCATTCCCGGCAAGCTCATTCCGATGCCTTCAATCGAGCCGCCGTTCTTCTTCATAAAATGTTTCGAGATTTCAATCACGCGGTCAATCGTTTTATGAAACTCTTTGTTCGTCGGAAACTCTTCGCGTTCGAGAAGCCGTCCGCTCAAATCCGTCGTCGCCACGATGGTCGTTGCCTTGCCCAAATCAACACCAATCGCAACCGCGTGCGAAGTTTTCAGCGAAAGCAATTGCGGCGGACGACCGCCCGACGATTCGCCGTAGACTTCCTCGATTAATCCTGTTTTTAATAATTCTTCGACGATGAGCGAAACCGTCGAACGCTGAAGCGCGGTGATTTTAGCAATGTCCGCCCGCGAAATCGGACCTTCTTCACGAACATAGTTGAGGATGATTTGACGATTTATATCACGAATCGTGTTTGAGCGTGCCACATTAGCACTTTTTAAGTTTATTCGCCTAACCATAACTTGCTCTTATCTTAAAAGGAAAAATAAAATCTGGCAATCTACTAAATCGATTTAGTAGCAATTCTAACACAGAATTTTATCAAGACGAAGTTAAAATAATGACGTAATCGTGACTAGATTTTTCTCACTAATCCAAATGCTTCACGGTAAAACCAACTAACGTCCGAAATCGTCCTGAAGCCGCACAATATCGTCTTCGCCGAGATAGATTCCCTGCTGAACTTCGATAAAAACGAGCAATTCATCACCCGGATTTTCGACGCGATGCGCCGTGCCGACCGCAATATCAATCGCTTCGCCCGCCGTTTTGATAATCTCCTCGCCGTCGAGCGTCACTTTCGCCGTCCCTCGGACGACAAACCAATGCTCGGCACGCTGTGCGTGTTTTTGATAACTCAAACGCTTGCCCGCCAAAACTTCGATGCGTTTGACCTTAAAGCCTGCGCCTTCGTCCAAGACTGTAAAACTTCCCCACGGACGCTCGTCATATTTCGGTGAATTATCAATTTCTGTTGCTTCTTTCATATCTCTTAAATGTTATTTTTCAACGACTTCGAGTTTTGCCGACATCAAATCAACGGAATTTCCGCCGACCATAATCTGAAACGCGCCGGGTTCGACTACGCGTTTCATTTCACGATTATAAAACGATAATTTGTCGGGCGTAATTTTAAAAACAACTTTTTTCGTTTCTTTCGGTTCAAGCGTGATTCGCGCAAAATCGCGTAATTCTTTAATCGGTCGCGTGACGGAACTGACTTCATCACGGATATACATCTGCGCGACCTCATCGCCGCGCCGTTCTCCGGCGTTCGTGACATTGACCGAAACGGTCGTTTTACCACTAGTCGCAATGCTCGGATTTTCGATTTTCAGGTCTGAATATTTAAAGGTCGTATAGCTTAAACCGTAGCCAAACGGAAAAAGCGGCGCGGTCGTCGTGTAAAGATAGCCGCGCTTTGCCGATGGTTTTTGGTTGTAAAAAACCGGAATTTGTCCGACCGAACGCGGAAACGTGACAGGCAATTTTCCGCCCGGATTGTAATCGCCGAAAATAACATCGGCGGCGGCAGTTCCCGTTTCTTCGCCGAGATAAAAGCCTTCGAGAATCGCCGGAACATTTTCAGCGACATAATTTATGGCGAGCGGTCCCGAATTCGTCAGAAAAACGACAGTCGGCTTGCCCGTCGCCAAAATTGCTTTGACCAAATCATTTTGCCGTCCGACGAGTTCCAGATTGTCGCGGTCGCCGAGATGATTGTCCGCCCAAGCCTCTTTATTCGTGTCTTCGTTGCCGCCGATTGAAAGAATTACCGCGTCCGAATTTTGTGCTATTTTAATGGCTTCGGCGATCAATTTTCGGTCGCTTTCTTCATCATTGAGCGTCGAAGTATCGGCAAACCAATTTCCGCCTTCTTTGGTTATTTTCACGCCTTCCGCGTAATTTACTTTGACGGAATTGCCGAGTTTACTCTGAATTCCTTCCAAAAGACTGACAGTTTTTGGCGGTTTCGGATCGGTGTAGCCGCCAAGATGCGCTTTTGCGGCGTTCGGTCCGATGACGGCAATTGATTTTAATTTCGTGCGGTCGAGCGGCAAAAGATTCTTCTCGTTCTTGAGCAAAACAATCGAACGCTTGGCAATTTCGAGCGCGAGTGCGCGTTGCTCTGTGCTGTCCACGATTTTCGCGGCAGAATTGCTGTCAACGTATGGATCTTCAAAAAGTCCGAGCTGGAATTTTGAACGTAAAACTCTTGAAACAGCCTTATTCAAAGTTTCTTCGGAAATTTTACCAGCTTTAACTTGTTCGACAATCGTTAAATAAGTGTCGGGATCGGGCAATTCCATATCAACTCCGGCTTCGAGCGATTGCCGCGCCGAATCCGCTTTATCAAACGAAACGCGGTGGCGCGTTTGCAGTTCGGTAATCGCGTAATAATCCGATACGACCACGCCTTGAAACCCGAAATCGTCGCGCAGAATGTTTTGCAGAAAATATTTATTGACGTGCGCCGGAACGCCGTCGAGTTCGTGATACGCAGGCATAATTGACTGCAATCCGCCTTCTTTGATCGCGGCTTCAAAAGGCTTTAAATGCGTTTCGCGCAAGAGCCTTTCGGAAAGATTAACGGGCGCGATATTCGTACCGCCTTCGGGCTGACCGTGACCGATAAAATGTTTTCCGGTCGCAATAACGTGCGTTGCATCAATTTTCGGATTCCGGTTATTCGCGCCGCCCTGCAAGGCTTTGACGACCGCGACACCGAATCTCGAAGCCAAATACGGGTCTTCGCCGTAAGTTTCTTCGGTGCGCCCCCAACGCGGATCGCGGGCAATATCGAGATTCGGACCCAAAACGTGTTGCGAACCGCGAACGCGGGTTTCCAATGCGCCGGCGGTGAAAACTCTCGAAACGAGTTCGGTATCCCAACTCGAAGCCATCGAAAGCGGTGTCGGAAAAACGGTCGAACCACGCGCCATATTGCCGTGAAGAATCTCGTCGTGAAAAACCGCCGGAATACCGAGCCGCGTATTTTCGACGAGCCATTTTTGCAAAGCATTGGCAAATTCCGCCGAGCCTTGCGGAGTTTTATCTTCGCCTTGACGCGCAATCTGCCCGACTCCGTTCGGCATAATGAGCTTTGCTTTTTCGGGCGAAAAATTGCCGCGGTCGGTTCGCGACTGTGAATCTTTCGCGTCAATCGTTTGCGGTTTCGTATTCCACAGACAAATCAACTGCGCGGCTTTTTCTTCCGTCGTCATCCGTGAAAGCAAATCTTTAACGCGTTCATCAATCGAAAGCCGCGGATTTTTGTATGGTAAAACCGTTTGCGCTTTCGCTCTGCCCGAATCCAAGACCGACGCGTTGAAAATAATAAACGCGACTAATAAAAAAGCCGTTTGTTGCCGGAATCTACCACGAACAATGTCGGTTTTCATAATTTTTGTTTGATTAAAAGCTCCAATCAGCGAACGAACTTTCAAATTACTCGGATTCGAGTTAATCTAACTTTTTTCGCGGCAACGATATTTTTCCCGATCGTGTTTTCAATTTTGAACGCCGCGTCCGTTTCGGATGAAACAGGCAATGCAGATTTTTTTCGTTGTCGCGGTAAAACGGGTCTGCAATCTTTTTGTTATCGGGCAAATCCGTGTGAATTTTGTTAATTTCGCGGAATTGCCAACCGCCGTTCAGCGAAATTTCAGCTTTCATTGCGATATTCCTCGGAATTCGCGTCTTTATCGTTTATAAACTCTTACATAATCAATCATCATCGTTTGCGGAAACACGGACGTTCCGTCAGGATTTCCGCCCCACGGTCCGCCGATTGCAAAATTTAAAAGTATAAAAAACGGATGGTCGTAGACCCATTTCGTGCCGTTCGGCAAATCGGTCGGCGTGATGGTTTTGTAATGAATTCCGTCAACATAGAAACTGATTTTGTTTTCGCTCCACTCGGTCGAATAGACGTGAAAATCGTCTGCGAAAGCGGCGTTATTCGACAAACTGAACGGTGCGCCGATACCATTTGCGCCCGAATATCCCGGACCGTGAATCGTGCCGTGAACGGTCGTCGGTTCGCGCCCGATATTTTCCATAATGTCTATTTCGCCGCAGGTTGCCCAACCGACCTTATCAATATTATTTCCCAAAAGCCAAAACGCGCCCCACATTCCCTGCCCGCGCGGAACTTTGATTCGCGCTTCGAATTTGCCGTATTTCTGGTCGAATTTTCCTTTTGTGATGAGCCGCGCCGAAGTGTATTGACACGCGCCATACCAGCAATTAAGATTCAGCGGCGGCGTGAGTTTGATGGCTTTGATAACGAGCGAGCCGTTGCCGTCCAAGTAAGCATTGTTGGTCGAATTCGTATAATATTGCAGTTCCTGATTGCCCCAACCGCCGCCGCCGATTTCCGCCGTCCATTTGGTCGTGTCAATGCCTGTGCCGCTTGCGCCGTTGAATTCGTCTTTAAAGGTGAGCTTGCGATAACGAACCTGCGCCTGCGCCGCAATTTCGGCGAAACACAAGACTAACAATAAAAACGCCATCAAGAATTTCAAAGATTTTTCGCACATATCTATTTTCGTCACTAATTTAATCTAGTGTCGGATTTTGCTTTTCTCTGCGTTCTCTGCGGCTCTGCGTGAGATTATTTAACGCAGAGCCGCAGAGAACGCAGAGAAAATTTAACCCGTAAAAGCCGGAATAAATTTCAAACAAACCGGCACGGGAACTTGCGCTTTGTTTCCGGTTGATTGCAGTTTGCCCGTTTTTTCGTCAATCCGAAAAACGACTATCGAATCCGAATCCTGATTCGCCGCAAGCAGAAACTTCCCGTTCGGCTCGATCGCAAAATTGCGCGGTTTCTTTCCGCCGGTCGGCGTGTGTTCGATGTATTCGAGCCGTCCTGTTTTTTCGTCAATTTTGTAGGAAACAATGCTGTTATGTCCGCGATTCGAGCCGTAAAGAAATTTCCCGTTCGGTGAAACGTGAATGTCTGCACACGAATTGCTCGCACCCGAAACTCCCGCCGGAAGCGTCGGAACGGTTTGAATTTCCTTCAAAGTGCCGAGCTTTTCATCATACGCCAACGAGGTAATTGTCGTGTCAAGTTCGTTGATTAAAAACGCGAATTTGCCGCTTTCGTGAAACGAAAAATGACGCGGACCCGCGCCGGGCTTTGTTTGATAAAAGGCTTGCGCTTCGTTCGGTTTGAGATTGCCCGTTTTATCATCAAAGGAGTAAATCATCAATTTATCAATGCCTAAGTCAGCGGCAAACGCGAAACGATTATTGCGGTCTAAAGTAATCGAATGCGCGTGTGCCGCTTCTTGTCGGTCTTTATTTAGACCGAAACCTGTGTGTTGCGCCAAATCTGTTGACGCACCGAGCCGCCCGTCTTTTTCAATCGGATAAACCGAAACATTTCCGCCTAAATAGTTGGCGACGAGGACGAATTTTCCGTTCTCGCTCGTCGTGATAAAACAAGGCGCGTCGCCAAGACTCGGCTGTTTGTTCAAAAGTTGTAAATTGCCCGTCTTTTGGTCAATCGAAAACGCGCTGACCGCGCCGCTTTTTTTGCCTTCGTATTCGACTAATTCGTTGGCGGCATAGAGATATTTGCGGCTATTATCAATCGTCAAAAAAGAAGGCTCGGCGACGTTTTTAACCGTATGCAAAGGCGTTAATTTACCTGTTTCCAGATTGAATTTGTGAACGTAAATTCCCTGGCTTTTGCCCGTCGAAGTGTATGTGCCGATGTAAAGTAGCATTTCTTTTGATTTTTTGTTTGTTTGCGCGTTTGTTTGTCCGGCAATCAAAACGGAAGCCGCGCCCAAACCGCTGATTTCAAAAAATTCGCGTCGTGTAATTTTGTTTTTAATAGACATTTTCATGTATTTTTTTTAAGGCGCGCCGGGCAAGCATCAATGCGCCGCAAACTCCGCTTTCGCTTCCCAACGAAGCCTTTAATATTTCAACTTTTTCAATCGGGAGCATTGAAACATTTTTTCCGATTTCGCGCCGCAGCGGTTCTAAAAGCAGTTCGTCCGCCGCAGAAACGCCGCCGCCGATAATGACGGCTTCGGGCGCGATTAAGGTAATTGCGTTGCCAATCCCGATTGCCAGATATTTAATCGTTTCGTCCCAGATTTTCTGTGCCGTTTGATTGCCTTTTTTGACGGCTTCGACAACTGTTTCAGCCGTGATATTATCGTATTCCTCAATAATTCCGCCGTTTTGTGCCGCCAGAGTTTCCCTCATCCGCCGCGCAATGCTTGTCCCCGAAGCAATAGTTTCAAGACAGCCTTGTATTCCGCAACGACAACGAACTCCATTTGATTTGACGATGGTATGTCCGATTTCGCCCGCGCCCGATTGAACGCCGTGATGAACATGTCCTTCGCAAATAATCGAACCACCGATGCCGGTCGAGATCGTGACGTAAAAAACGTCTCTGAAACCGCGACCCGCACCGCAAAAATATTCGCCGAGCGCGGCGGCGTTGGCATCATTATCAAGCGAAATCGGCACGCCAAATCTTTTTTGAATCAATTCGACAATCGGAAAATCAATCCAATCAGGCAAATTTGCCGGCGATAAAACGAGTCCGCGTTCGATGTCAATCGGTCCCGGACAACCGATGCCGATTGCGGTTATTTTTGTCTGAGTTTCCGCGAGCATTTCTTCAACGGAGCGCGAAATGTTTTCCAAAATCAGTTCGGGACCGAGTTCGACTTCGGTTGGCAAACGGCGTGCGGCAACTCTTTCGCCCGCAGAATTTTCGAGCGCGACAGCGATTTTCGTGCCGCCAATGTCAATGCCTGCCACAACTTGATCGTTCATTTTCGTCTTCTCTTTACTTATCAATTTTCAATTATCCATTCTCAATTAAATTCAGTAGTTGAAAAGATTTAACTACTGAAATAATTGATATTTGATAATGCTTAATTGATAAATTCTCGATCTAATTTCCGGCAGTCGCATTAACCAAAATTTTCATTGATTCGATAACCTGAAATTCCAAAGCCGCTTTTTGTTTGGCGATTTCCGCGAGGCTTTTCAGTTTCGCGTCGCGCCATTCCGCGCTCGATTTTTTACCCGAACGGAAAAACTCGGCGGATTCCGCACCAATCTCTCCCAAACTCTCAAGATCCGTCGCCAGCTGAGTTGCTTCCAACAAAGCCGGAGCCTGTGAAATCTGTTTTTTCAAAACCGCTCCGCTGTTTTTCCAATCCGCAAAAAATATACTTAAAGGAATCAAAGCATTCTGAAAATCCTTATTTTTTGCATAAGTTTTTACCAATTTATTAAATTCCCGTGCGCCGTTTGCATCAGCCTGCGCCGCATCAATCAAACCTGTCAGCGGTGACAGCATTGTTTGCTTGCGAACCTGATAACGCTTGTATTCTTTGACAGGTTCGATGACCGAAACCAGAGTTTGAAGCGCGGAAATGTCCTGATTATTTGCCAGACGGCGCAAAAGCATCGCTTGATTTTTGCGATGCGTCAAGCCTAATTCTTCGAGCTGTAAATCAATCACGGCAAGGCGGCGATACATATCGTCAACGTCGTTGACTTCACGCGGCGACCAGAATCTTTCGGCAATCGCGGCGGTGCGCGACCAGATGCGCGAATCAATCGTTTCGGGCGAAACCCATTCGCTCCACATCGTCGCTTCGCCGCCCAAAATTCGTTTTTGTTCTTCCGCCGCGAGCGTCGTATCAGCCGGAAGCGGGTCAACAACATAGTGTTGCGACGCGGGAAACATCAGGTCAATGTAATAGCCGTTCGATAACACTCCGCTGAAACCTTGTTTGGCAGCTTCGGCTAACGCTTTTTGCCCGCGCCACGAATGAATGACGACATCTTTCGGTAAATCGGGCTGAAAAATCTCATCCCAACCCATCATAATTTTGCCGCCTTTTTGCAGAAATTTGAGAATCCGTTTGTTGAAATAAGTTTGCAGCGCGTGATTGTCCTTAAGATTATTTGCCTTCATAAAGGCTTGGATTTTCGGATTCGCGTCCCATTGTTTGCCCTCGTTCTCGTCGCCGCCGATGTGCATATATTTGTCGGGGAAAAGCGCGGACATTTCGGCAAAAAATACTTCGAGAAGTTTGTAAGTTTTTTCGTTCGTCGGGTCGAGCGTCGGGTCGAAAATTCCGGGCTGGCGTTCGATTTTATACGGTCCCGGCGCACTCGCAATTTCGGGATGACTGACAACCCACGCCGTCGCGTGTCCGGGCATATCGAATTCGGGCATCACGCGAATTCCGCGATCAGCCGCGTATTTGATGATTTCGCGAATTTGTTCCTGCGTGTAAAATAGCCCGTCCGAACCTTTTAGATGAAGCTCGGGCAGTTTTTTGCTTTCGATGCGAAAACCTTGATCTTCGGTCAGATGCCAGTGCAGAACATTTAATTTGACCGCCGCCATCGCGTCCAAGTTTCGCTTCAACACTTCCATCGGCTGAAAATGCCGCGCCGAATCAATCATCAAACCGCGCCACGGAAAACGCGGTTTGTCGTTTATCGTAACCGCCGGAAAGTAAAATCCGTCCTTGTCGCCTTCAAGCAATTGCAGAAAAGTTTCGAGTCCGCGCATCGCGCCAACCGTGGTCGGCGCGGATATTTTGGCTTGTTTCTCGTTGATTTCGAGATTGTAGGATTCGTCGTCGCCGAGCTGCGGAATCGTGTTTCCGGTCGAGTTTGTTTCAATTAAAAGCTGTGCGTTTGCCGCGTCCGTCGAAAAATCACGCGAAAACTCGAAGATCGTCCGACCTTCGAGGCGGCGCATCACGCGCGAAAGATAACTTTTCAAACGCTCGTCGGTCTTTCCCGAAACGGCAACGGTAAAAGTTTTCGTAACGGGCAAGCGTCCGTTTTTCCAGCCGACATTCGCCGGAACAGGCATCAGATTGCGCCGCGCCGTTTGCAAATCCTGCGCCGAAATCGTCAAAATTGCCGATAGAATTAGTGTGAAAATAAAGAAACTTTTGATGAAAAATTTATTCATAACGAAATTTTTGCGCTTGTTATTTCGGCGCATTGTAAGTGTCAATCGCCTTCCGCATACAGTCGGAGATTTCCGTCGTGCCGCTTTTGAACATATTAAAACCGCCGTCCCATTCCCACCATGCGTTCGGAATTTGCAGTTTTCCGAACGCCGTATAAACGGCTTCGGCGTGACGGCAGCGGTCTTCCGCTCCGGCAAATTTGCCTAACGACCCGAATTCGCCGACAAAGATCGGGACTTTGTTTTTGACCGCCCAATCCTTCGCCGCCTTTAAATCCTTGAACATTTTTTCCGCTTTCGAATCTTCGCGGTATGATCTGATCAAACTCTCCGTCCATTGCCCTTTCGCTTTATCGGGCGTTTTTATCTTTTCGCCATTTGCCGGAAACGGCAGAAATTTGATTTCCTCGATACCTCCGACTCCTGCCCAGGTCGCGCCCTGATGCGTGAACAGAAACGGGTCGTAATAGTGAAATGTGTAGATAATATTTTTGTCTTCAAAGGGTTTTGAATCGAGCATCGCCTGCCGCCCGTTCCAATCGTGAAAACCGACGATCAAAGTATGTTTCGGCGCGATCTCGCGGACGTATTTAATGATTTGCTCTGCCTGCCGGCACCACGCTTCCGCCGGCATATCGTGCGGTTCGTTGCGTAGTTCGAAAAAGACCTTTTCGGGATCGGTTTTTTGATAGCGTTCGGCGATTCGCAGCCATAGATTGACGATTCTTTCAGGATTGGCGGCATCGGGAATCGAGCCGTCAAATTCGCTGTGATGAAGGTCAATAATGACGTTCAAATTGTTCGCCAGCGCCCATTTGACAAACGAATCCGCCATCTCCAGAGCTTTCGGATTATCCCATTGATACGGTCGTTTAAGTTCCATCCAGGCACTGAAACAAATCGGCAGGCGGACGGTCTTGAATCCCGATTTAGCAATATCGGCAAGCATTTTCTCGCGTTTTGCCGCTTCTTCGGGTTTGGCAAAATCCGAGAAATGCTTTTCTTTCGTGCCGTTCCACCAATTGTCGAGATACGACAAATTCATCCCCAGACCCATGCGGTCGGCTCGTTGTTGGGCAACCGTCTGCGCCGGATTAAATTCGACGCTAAAAATTATGATCGTCAAAAAAAGAACAGCTTTCTTCATCCCGAAAAATACTCCTCCTCTGAAAACGAATGCCGCAGTTTTAAGGCTCCGTTAAAACTGCGGCATTCGGAATGAATTATTTGAGCGTGAATTTTTCGCTCAAATTACCGACCATCACCGTGAAATCACCTGCTTCGACCGTCGGTTTGTTGTCCAATCCGACAAACGAAAAGTCATCGCGGTTTAATTTGAACGTCAATGTCCGGCTTTCTCCCGCGTCGAGATAGATTTTCGCGAATCTTCTGACGCGCTTGCCGTTCGGTGCGAGCGTCGCCACATCGTCGCGCAGGTAAAGTATCGCCGTTTCCTTGCCCGCACGCGCACCCGTATTCGTCACTTTGAACGAAACCGTTACATCATCGTTCGACGGCACGGTCTTCGGGCTGACCGCTAAATCGCTGTAAGCAAAGGTCGTGTAGCTCAAACCGCTGCCGAATTCAAACTGCGGACGCGTCGCGGCGTTGCCGAAATTCGTGTCCTCGGTTTCAAAAAGCTTGTGATCGTAGGTCATATAATTGTTTGGCGAGCGCGGATAGCTGAACGGCAGTTTACCGTTCGGGTTATAATCGCCGAACAGCACGTCGGCAATCGCCTGACCGCCTTCGTTGCTCGGATTCATTGCCAGCAAAATTCCCGAAACGCGGTCGGCAATCTGGCTGATTAGCCGCGGGCGACCTTGCACCATGACGAGAATGACGGGTTTTCCGGTCGCGATAATTGCTTCGGCAAATTTCAATTGTGTTTCAGGCAGAGTCAAATCGGTAATATTTCCCGGTGTTTCGGTGTAAGAACCTTCGCCGAGGCACAAAACGACGACATCCGAATCTTTTGCTTCGTCAACCGCATCTTTCACATTAACCTCTTCGTCCGTCATCGTCGGTGTTCCGCCCGAAGGAGTATTCGGCGGACGAACAAGCCGCGTGCCTTGGCGGAATTCAAAATTCTTCCCGCCGATTTTGGCTTCGATTGCTTTTTGAATCGTCAGCTTATCGGTCGGATAAAGCGACGGTTCGGAGCCTTGCCAAACCCATGTCCAGCCGTTATTCAGCGAGATTAAAGAATCGGAAGTCGGACCCGTTACGAGAACCTTTTTGTTCTTCGCCAGCGGCAGAATATTATTTTCGTTTTTGAGCAGAGTCAGCGTTTCACGCGCCGCCTGCAAACTGACTTGGGCATATTCGGGCTTGCCGAAATTGTTTTTGACCGCCGGATTCGGCATCGGATTTTCAAACAATCCGAGTTGGAATTTGACGCGCAGAATCCGCCGCACGGCATCGTCAATACGCGTCATTGGGACTTTTTTCTCCTTAACGAGCGCGGTCAGATTGTCGCTGAACGAATAACTGTTGGGCACCATGCTCATATCAATGCCTGCCATCACCGCCATCCGCGTCGCTTCTTTTTCGTCCGCCGCGACCTTCCACTGCGTAACGAGTTTTTTGATGTCTTCCCAGTCCGAAACGATGAAACCGTCGAACTTCAGCTCGTTTTTCAAAACGTCGGTCAAAAGATATTTATTGATATGCCCCGGCACGCCGTTGATCTCCGCTGAATTGACCATCACGGTACGCGCACCGGATTTGACCGCCGCATCAAACGGCGGCAGAAAATATTCACGCAGGTAATTTTCGGGAATCCAAGCCGAAGTCCGGTCGCGCCCGTTCAAAGGAAAACTGTAACCGACATAATGCTTGAGGCTTGACGCGACATTTTTGTCATTGCTCACGTCGCTGCCTTCCAAACCGCGCACGAACGCAACGCCCATGACCTTCACCAGATACGGGTCTTCGCCGAATGTTTCCCAAAAACGCGCCCAGAGCGGCTGGCGACCAACATCTAAAACCGGCGAAAAGCTCCACGGAATTGCAGCCGCGCGCGTTTCTATCGCCGTGATTTCCGCCGCCCGGCGCATCAAAGCCGGATTCCACGAAGCAGCCATCCCGATTTCCTGCGGAAAAAGCGTCGCGCCTTTGACGTAATTCGCGCCGTGAATCGAGTCAATCCCGTAAATATTCGGAATCTTCAAGCGCGTTTTCGCCGAAGCCGCCTGAATCGCGCCGATGATTTCCCACCATTTTTCAACCGGCAAAGCGTGCCCGTTGACGTTCAGAATCGAGCCGACCTTATACTGGATAATCGCTTTTTCGAGCTTTGCCGCGTCAATATTGATATTTGAATCGTTGCCTGATGTAATCTGACCGATTTCGAGCTGCGTCATCTGACCGACTTTTTCTTCGACCGTCATTTTTTTCAGCAGTGCTTCGATCTGCGCTGAATAATCCTTCAGTTTCGGTCGTTGAACCGTTTGCCTGAAAAATGCGTCGCTGTCGGTAACTTCGGTTGAAACCAGGTCTCGGCGGCTCTGCGCGAAACTTTGTTGCAGTTGCAGACAAAAGGTCTGAAAACTTACGGCGGCTAATAAGAAAAGTGCTGTCTTTTTCATTGAATTTTAATTTTCCTTAGAACAAAAGAAGAAATTGTAAAGCTGTTGATACATTCTATTTTATAGTTTAAAAATCTTCAAGACCTGTTTTGATAATCCGGCGATTTTCGCCGAATTTTATTGTTCTTCGCCGTAAATTTATCCATATTTCACTTCTCAGAGTCTTTTTTCAGTATCAAAAGTTTTTCCGGCGGGCGAAGTCGCTTTCGGCAGCGGGCAAACTTTTTTGAGCCTCCGGAAACTGAACATTAATCGTTCGGTCTTTTTCCGGCAACCGTTTCGCAACGGTTAAAGCAAGTTCGGCGGTTGCTAATTTGTCCCGTAATCAATAATTATGCGCGGTTAATTTTAGTTCCGCGCAAAAGTTGGTGTAATATTATTTTCACTATCATTGTCCGGAGAAAAATATGAATTTTATCAACCGAAACCTACACGTCGCCGCATTCTGGCTCGCATTTTTATTTATTTTTTCGATGACGGCAAATGCACAGACTCAAACGGGTTATGAAGTTTTAACCGATGCGGCTTTGAAGAGGATCGTGCCGTCGAGTTTCTATTTCGCCGGACAAAGCGCGGAAACGCAGATGCGGAATGCGGCGGCGGCACGCGTCGGCAAAGACCGTTTCGTGATCGTCGGGCTCGTTGATACATCGGGCTATTCGACCGAGATCATCGGCAAATACGAGGGATTTTTAATTACTGATTCGCCGGTCAAAATCGGCGGTCAAACACTAAACACGGGTGCTTACGGTTTCGGCTTTGCGAAGAACGGGAAAGTCAATATTTTCGATCTCAGCAGCAAACAGATTCTCTCGGTCAAAACGACGGAAGACGCGGAAATGAAACGTCCGCGACCTTTGACGATGGTCAAAACGGATGCGGGCATCAAGCTCTATAAAGGCAAAATCTATGTCGTCATCGCCGCCAAATAGACGAATTACAAGGCTTCCGGCTTTTCCCAATTATGCGTTTGCGCCGAGCGGAAAACCGCTTCGATCACCGCCGTATTTTTAAACGAATCTTCAAGCGAAATCGCCTGTTCCGAATTATCGAGAATCGCTTTTGAAAACAAATCGCCCTGAATCGAAAATTTGTTTGCCGCTTCAAACTCGATTACTTCGAGATTTCTGCGGAACAAATCCGACCCGTCGTCAATCAAAATCCGCGTCGGCGCAGCGGGCGGAATATTGAACGGAATTTCGACTTCGATTCTGCCGCCCGTGCCGAAAAACTGCATCGTTTGGTAAGGAACAAGCTGTGTCGCGCAGGTAAAAACCGCCTGCCGCCCGCAAAAATCGAGCATCGCCGAGGTTAATTTGTCAATCCCGGTTTCCGCATCCTTTTCGATCAGCGCGGAAACTCTCTGCGGTTCTTCATCGAAGATAAAGCGCGAAATATTGATGCAGTAACAGCCGATGTCCATTAGTGCGCCGCCGCCCATTTCGGGCTTATTGCGGATATTTGCGCGGTCAATGTTGAAATAACTGAAAAACCCGCTTATCGCCTGCAGCCGCCCGATTCTTCCTGCTCTGATTAGGTCGCGAACGGCGAGCCACTGCGGATGCGTCCGCACCATAAAGGCTTCCTGAATTTTAACGCCCGTGCGGTTTCTTATTTCGATCAGATTTCTAATTTCCGAGGTGTTTAATCCGAGCGGTTTTTCGCATAAAACGTGCTTATTCGCGAGCGCGGCTTTCGTCGCCCATTCGATGTGCAGATGATTCGGCAAAGGAATATAGACGACTTCGATTTGAGGATTGGCAAGCAACGCTTCGTAAGAGCCGTAAAATGTCGGAATATTCAGTTCACGGGCTATCTTGCGGGCTTTTTCGATGTTTCTCGAAGCGACCGCCGCGATTTGAGAGTATTTACCCGACTGCATCGCCGGAATAACGTCCCTGACCGCAATTTTCGCCGCGCCCAAAATTCCCCAAAGGACTTTTTCACTCATATTTGACACAACAGAAGGATGGTTAAAACAGCTTTTTAGTTTCTGCGGAAAGCGTTTCGCTCAATTTGATAATCAACTCCAAATCGCTCTGCGATTTTTCGGAAGCCTTGGTGTCAATCAGTCTACTTTCCTTAAAAATCGGACTGTTGACAAAATTTTCGATCGCGGCATCGAGTTCGATAATCAATTGGCGGACGCTTTTCTTCGTTGTTTCAAAGCGGTTTTTAGTTTTGTTGTCGAATTTTCCCCCGAACAGATTGGCATCGAGTCTGATTGCTTTTTTGTTAATCTTGACCGCCGAATCGTAAATTTTGGAGAAATATATCTTTTTCCCTCCGGCGAAACTTTTGACGATCACGTTTTGAAGTTTTTGAATATTTTCGAAATCGTCCTTGATCTCGGCAAATGCGGCAAGTTCCTCTTTAGTCGGGGGACGAGCCGGAATCTCGCCGGCACCGCGTTTGACCCGTTCGAGTTGAATCGAGCGCATTCTGATCGAGTTATTGTCGCGGACTTCGGCTTCCCTGACCGGATTCGGCGAAACTTGGGCGAAGAGCGGGTAAGCGAAAACAAGCAACCCGCAAACAGCCCAAATTGTGACCTTCATTTTTTGAAACCTCCAAGTCCGCGCCGTAGAACCGCTTATGCTCGCTATTTCAATTTATTCGCCGAGTTTGAAAGCCGTTCGCTCAAACGAATAATATCGAGCAGATCGCTGCGCGTTTTGATCGCCGATTCCGGCTCGATGACCTTAAAATTAACGAAGATTTTGCTTTCCACAAAACTTCCGATGGCGTTATCGAGTTCGACGATCAATTCTCCGACACTTTTTTCCACCTCGGGAATTTCCTTCAATTTATCCGTTTTCCGATCCTTTTTCGACTCGGCAAACAGATTGACATCGAGGCGTTTCGCTTTATCGGAAATTCCCTTGGCGGACGTTTCGATCAAAGCGTAATCAATCTTTTTTCCGGTCGTGTAGGCTTTGATGACTGCTGCCTGAAGAATTTGAATGCCTTCGAAATCTTCTTTGATCCGGGGAAATTTTGCCGTCAACTCTTTGTTAATCGGAGCAAAGGAAGCGGCTTCGGATTTTGCCGCCTCGCGCTTGACGCGGTCGAGTTCGACCGAGCGCATCTTGATGTTGTTGTCTGCCAGATTCTTATCGCCCGCGCCCGTCGGCGTTTCGCGCTGGGCGAAAACATTCGACACGAGCGCGGCGGCGAAAATCAAAAGGATGGAATAAAAAATCTTTTTCATAGTTAAAACCTCCGCAATATAAACTCACGAATTTCCGTTCAAATTCGCAACGCCTTACTTCTTCGGTTTCGGTCGGATTTTATCGAACGAAACGATGCCTTCGCCTTCTAAAATCGCGTGAAACTTGTCGGCTTCAACATCTTTGATCGTTTCAACCTTGCCGGAATTCCAGCGGATTTCAATTGAATCAACTTTAGTTGCCTTTCCGAGTCCGAAATGAACGCGCAGATCATTCTGCGACAGATAACTTTCGCCGCTTCTGATCTCGGCGGTTTGGACGATTTTTCCGGTTGTGACTTTGACTCGCGCACCGATTGCCAATGGATTGCCTTGTTTCGCGCCGAGTTCGAGCGTGATCCAGTGGTTTGATTTATCGCCTGCGTTCTTTAAAATCATCGGCGAACTGTCCAAATCCTCGACAACAATGTCTATATTTCCGTCGTTGTCCAAATCGCCGAACGCCGCGCCGCGCGATACTCTCGGTTCCGATAAAACCGAACCGCCCTGTCCGGTCGCATTACAAAATGTTCCGTCTCCGTTGTTGACGAATAAAAGTTTGCCCTGTTTGTATCCCGCGCCCGATGAAATATTGTCCATTTGAGGATAAACGTGTCCGTTGACAACGAATAGATCGAGCCATGTGTCGTTATCTAAATCGAAAAATCCCGTTCCCCAACCGACATAAGGACGCGAAGCCTGTGAAACTTTCGCGGCAAACGAAACGTCCGTAAAATCATATTTCCCGTTGTTGCGGTAAAGTGTGTTGTATTCATCAGCAAAATTAGTGACATAGATTGCCATATTTCCGCTGTGCAGATAATCGCCGACGGCAACACCCATCGAACCTTGCTCGGAGCCGTCGCCGCTGACACCGGTGCCCGACAGTAAACCGATCTCTTCAAAATTTCCACCGCCCTTGTTTTGATAAAAGAAATTCGGTGTCGAATCGTTTGCTATATAAATGTCCAGTCGTCCCGTGCCGGCAAAATCCGACAATACGGGTTGCATCCCGTAATAGCCGTCCGGGTCGGTCATTCCGGCTTTTTTTGTCACGTCGGTAAATGTACCGTCGCCGTTGTTTTTAAAGAGACTGTCGCCCGCACCTTTCAGTCCGCGCGGTCCGCATTGGACATCAACGCCGCGAAATTTGCAGGTCGGCAAACTTCCGAAACCCGGCAGATCGTTTAAGTTAAAATCCACATAATTTGCCACCACCAGATCAAGAAATCCGTCGCCATCCAAATCACCGAATGCCGCACCCGCAGACCAGCGACCATCCGCCACACCGGCTTTTTTCGTTTCGTCGGAAAAAGTGCCGTCGCCGTTATTTTTATACAGCACGTTTCCGCCGAGACAGGTGATATACATATCGGGAAAACCGTCATTGTTGTAATCGCCGACCGCCCCGCCCATCGCATAACCCGGAAAACCGACACCGGCTTTATCGGTCACGTCCGTGAAAGTTCCGTCACGGTTATTTCGATACAAAAGGCTCTTGGATTTTTCCTTTTTCAAAGCCATCTCGACGGTCGGAGCATTTGTAAAATAAATGTCCAGCCAGCCGTCGCGGTCATAATCTATCAGCAAAACTCCGCCGCTCATTGATTCGACGATATATTTTTTTTCGGGTGCGGAAGTATGTGTGAAATTTATTTTGGTTTGTTTATAAACATCCGCAAGCTGCGGAATGCTGCGGTTCTTACAAACATCGTTTTGCGCGAAAGTCGTTTGAACGGATAAAACTGAAATCAATATAAATATGGCTGAAAATCTGGTGACTGTCATTATTTTTTATCTATCGTTTCTTGGAATGGAACTTTCATTTGCTCCCATCGGCAACGGCTGATCGGTTTTTCGTTCGGCTTTTTTCAGTTTCTGGTAAATCTTCAACTCACGGTCAGCGTCTTCTCTACGGGACATTTTTCGATATGCGACGCTCAGTTGATAGTGAATGTAATCCTTATCTGCGTCAGCTAAAACTGCCCTTTCGAGGTTTTCAATCGCTTTTTTGGCATCTCCTTTCTCGAGATAAATTTTACCGAGTTGGTAAAATGCGTCCGCATAATCGGAACGTAAACTGATTGCTTCTTCCAAAATTTTAATCGCTCTTTCCGTGTCAATTTTTCGCTCGATCAGTGTCAAAGCGAGATGATATTTTGAAAGGACATCAATTGGATTGATTTCCAGTTCGCGGCTGAATGACCTTTCAGCATCGGCGGGACGATTGAGCCGGATAAAACACTGACCGAGCAGATAATTTGCTTTCGGTATCTCCGGTGCGAGAGCAACAACCCGGTTGAATTCCTTGACGGCTCGCTCAAAATTGCCCGCGATCATAAAACCCTGAGCCGCGTAAAACAATGCCTCCGGTTTTTCCTTTGAAAATTTCGCAAGTCGGTCAAAAACCGTTTCTGCTTCCTTGTTTCGTTTCAATTGAACTAACGAAAGTCCGTAGAAATATGCGAGTTCGGCATCGTTGGTTATTTCCGTTTCGATAGGTTTAAGAGTTTCGACGGATTTCGTAAAATTCTTTGAAAAATAGTAACTCGAACCGAGCATTTTCCTGATCAAAATATCTTGCGGAGTTTTCAGCAGATGCGCTGCCAGCGGAGTTATCGCTTTTTCAAATTCGCCGGCGCGGAAACTGACAATGCCTAAATTACGCGACAAGTTGGGAAAATCCGTCTTCCATTCCAAAGCCGCAGAAAAGTTTTTAATCGCCTCGCTCAATTCATTATTTTGCGTCGCAATGACACCTAAATTATTATAGCTTTGGGCAATAATATCAATCAGAAATGTTTTCACTTTTTGCAATTGAGCGATTCTTTCAGCAGGTAAGTTTATCTGCACCTTTGAATCAATAGAATCTTCTTCGACCGGTTTCAATTCGCTGTTGTCCGCTACCTGACCGAGAATCCGGTTGATTTCATTTCGAGACGAATCGAGCGACGCTTGCTGAAGTTGTCCGGCAATCTCCAACTCTTTTTTCGCCTCTTCTTTCTTACCCGTTTTTAATAAAAGCCGTCCGAGCATAAAATGCGTGCGGCGTGCCTGTGTGTTTTTTCCTCCGTTGGCTTCGAGTTCGACCGCGCGCCGGAGATTTTTCTCCGCATTTGTCAGGTCGTCTATTTCGATCTGCGATTGTCCGAGAAACAAAAATGCTTCTCCGCTATTCGGGTTAATCTCCAAAGCACGGCTTAAAAGATCAATCGCTTTTTTATGATTATTCTCAGCCGATGCGGCAACACCCGCAAAAAAAAGCGAGGAAAAGTTGTTCGGGAAATAACTGAGTTCCCGTTCAAAGGCAGCACCGGCTTCGCCTAAACGCTCGCTTCCGCCATTCTCCAACAGCAGAAAACCAAGATAAAAATTAAGCCTCGGCTTTCGCGGCTCAATCGCCAGCGCTTTTGTGAGTTCCCTTTCAGCATCACCCGGATAATCTGTCAGCTCGTATAATTTCGCGAACAAAATATGTAAATCCGCGTTTGGCTTTCCGGCGGAAACGCGCATTTTCTCGAAATGATTCCGAGCCGGGTCAATCTTTTTCAATTTTAAGTAGGTTAATCCAAGTGCGCGGGCAATTTCAAAATCCGGTGCTTTTTCAAAGACGAACTCGAGTTCGGGCAACGCTGCCCGGTAGTCTTCTTTCGTATAATAAATATTCCCCAAAATATAACGGGATCCGACGTGGTTCGGATCAATCGAAACGGCGTTTCGCGCTTCAATCAGGGCTTTATCGAAAAGTCCCTGCCGGAGATAGGCAACCGCCAAATTCGTGCGATTTGCGGCACTATTGTCGAATTCCAACGCCTTGGTAAAGACTCCGACCGCCTCCGCATATTTTCCTTCTTCAATCGCGACGTTGGCATATCTCTGAAGCGCAATGGATAAAACTGCGCGGTTTTCAATCGCGGCGTTGGTTAAATCTCCGCGCATTTGGTGATTCTCAGCGGCTTTTAAATGCTCGATTAAGAAATCTGAGGTGCGCGAATCATCGGATAATCGCTGCTCGTCAGCCGGTAATTTCTTGTCTTGAGCATTTATACTGACAGCGAGAAAACATATTAGTAATAAGAATATTCTTCCCTTCATAAAAGCAGAAACCTGTCTCAAAGCAAATTTTAAGAAGTCACTAAAAGTATATCAAATAAAAAAAGGCAAGAAAATAGTGTTTGGGACGCACATATTTTCTTGCCTGGTTTCAAACCTTCGGGACTAGAAGTAGAACTTCAGTGCATACTGAATTTCGCGACCTCCACGAGTGTTGCCCGCGACCCCGAAGTTTCCGTTTGCCTGATTAGCATTCGTAGCGTTAAAACGAGTTATCGTATTGTTTGTCGGACTGCAAGCAGCGGTTCCACAAGCAACTTGTCCGTCGAAGAATAGGGTCGGTAACCCTCCGCCGAATTGAGGCGTATTGAACGCATTGAAAAATTCTAACCGGAATTGAAGTCTTGCCGTCTCACCAAAGAAACTTCCGGTTAACCACGATGGGGAGAAGTTCTTATAGATAGACATATCAACATTCTTTGTTCTCGGTCCTTCACAGGTTGACTTACCCGGAATCGTTTCGCCGATCTTGTATCCGACCAATGTCCATGCTGCCGGATTGAAGAAAGCAAATTTTTCACCACCCTCCAATTTGCATGGGACACCCTCAACGCGTATCGGTCTTTGGTTCTGAACTCCGGTGCCTAATCCGGTCAAACCGCCAAAAAACGTCGGCGGCTGTCCACCTCCGGATGCAACCCCGCTTATACCCGTTCCATTAAGCTGGGGCGTAAGCGAAGTTCCACTCGTAATTTGAATGATCGTCGCAAACTCCCAACCGCCAAGAAGCGTTCTGACAAACGGATTAAAATCCTTAAACGACGGGAAGTTGTAAATCATATTTGCCACAAAAATATGCGGACGATTGATGTCAGACTCTGCGAAGTCTAGTTCGCGTCTGTTTCTGTCTAAAACCCCAAACGGACTGGTTGACCCGCTTGAATCATTCAAACCGAAATCAGCTTTCGATTTGGAGTATGTATAGGCGAATTGTAAAGACGATTTTTCAAGGAATCGCGTTCTGAACAACACCTGAAGCGAATTATAACTACTTCGTCCTTTGCGTTCGAATTGATAGATTGACCCATAATTTCGGTATGGTCGAAATGCATTTACCGCGTTTGCATTGCCCGCAAATGCGGCGTTAACACGGTTGCTCTCAAGTACCTGATTAACATCGCTATGCGTTAACTGCTTCCGTGCGCGGTTGCCGACATAACCTACCTCCAGAACCGTATCCTTCCACAACTGTCTGCCCACCGAAACATTAAACTGTAACGAATATGGTGTTCCGGCTTCTGGACTTAAGCCGAATTTTGGTGCGCCGTTTGCCGCCGCCGGCAAATCAAGATACTGCGAACCGTTAAGCAGCCTCTGAGCATAAGAAACAGTTCTGGTAAAGGGAGAATTGGTTGTCAATGCGGCAAAATAGGGACTGGTTCTTTCTCTCAGGAAAAACTGACCGAAACCGGCTCGAATAGCGGTTTTGCCATCCGAGAAAACATCCCATGCCATACCTAAGCGCGGTGCCAGGTTTTTATAACTGTTTTTGCGGAGAGAACGATTGGAAAATTCAATCGGTGTGCTGGCACCGGCGATACTCGCACAAGGATTTGTTCCTTTTGGAACTACCAGACCATTACACGGATCAGTTGCCGGTCTTGACGGATTATAAGCCCCCGGTGAAAACCCGCTAATTTTATTTCGTCCATCAATTGGCTCAAATAAGAGGGAATATCTTGCACCCAATTCTAAAGTCAAATTTGGTCTTGCTTTCCAAGTATTTCCAAAATAAAATTCAAGATTTTTGTAGCGATTTTGACCGACGGGCATCACGTCACTTTCAGTAAATTGATGGAAAGTATTATCTGTCAAGAGGTCTTGAAGCAGACCATTTCCCCAATTACCGGAGTGGTTTGAACCTGCCGGCGCGCAGCATCCGGAACCTGTCTGCCCAAAGGTTACTGTTTCTTCGTTCGGACCGGCATCTTCATTCTTAGCGGCAGTATCATACAAAACTCCGAATTTAAATGTTTGATTGCCGGATACCATCGAAACATCATCCCGAATGGAGTATATATCCAACGAATTCTTAAACGGTGTTTGTGTCCAGAGGTTTGTGCCTTGATTGTGGTAATAAGGAGCAATGCCCCAAAATCTTGGATGCGGTCGGTTTACCCCATTTACTTTTCCGGATTCCGGGTAAAATCCGGGAATCGCTTGGTTGATTTGGGCATTTAGTTCGGATCCCGATCCCGGAGATACAATAATACGATTAGCCGAATAGGAAAATTGAACTTCGTTGATAGCAGTCGCACCAAGTTGGGTAGTTAATTTTACAGCTACTTGACGCGAAGGCTGTGCCCATGTGCTTTCAACAGTCGGATAGGGATCATCGCCCCACAAATTGCCGGTCAGAATCGGAGTTGCATTTGACCAGTCATCTTGTGTATAACGCCCGAAAATCTTGTTCTTGCTGGTTATATTGGCATCCGCCCGAATGTTTGATTCACGAAAATTAATAGGTGAATTGGCTGATGTGGACCAATTAACACAATCACTGGGATTGGCTATATTCGGCACAGGGAATATCTGAACCAACAAAGTTCCCGCTCGACTCAAGCTTGTCTGCGGAATTATTTGGTTCGCAAAGCCGGGATGATTCGGGTTTTGAATCGCATCAGGCGAACATCTTTGACCATTTGGCGCAAATCTCGGCTGGCTGAAGTTTCCCTGACGTTCTAAAAGAGTCGGAACACTTCCAAAACGCGATTGACCGCGAATTTCTTTGTTCCATTCCTGCGAAAAGAAGAAAAACGCCCGATCTTTAATAATTGGTCCGCCCAATGAACCGCCATAATCATTTCGACGCAGACTGTTCTTGCCAGTGCCGCTCTTGTTGGCAAAAAACTCGGTGGCATTTAACGCATCGTTTCTCCCGAAATAAAACAGACTGCCGTGAAATTCATTGCTTCCGCCGCGGGTCACGATGGTTATAACAGCTCCGGCTGCCTGTCCATATTCAGGACCGTAGCTATTTCTAAGCGATTTAAATTCAGCTATCGCTTCAATCGAAGGAAACAATAAGATAGTACGGTTTGAACCGGTATCGTTGTTATTAGCTCCATCGGTCAAAAACAAGTTACTTTGACCCGAGTTGCCATTAACGGAAAAATCAACTCCGCCAAACAAGCCTTTACTTTTGCTGTCGAAATTATTTGCCGCCGAAACGCCGGGTTGGAGTTGCGTCAACTGGACGAAGCTTCGCCCGTTAAGCGGAAGCTCGCGCACCTGTTCGCCTGAAACGATCTCGCCGACCGTGCCGGTTTGCGTTTCGATCTGAACGCTTTCAGCCGTAATATTAACGACATCGCTGATGATGCCCGTTTGCAGCGCGACATCTTGTCTGGTCGAACTGGCGACATTGACTACTACATTGGAAACTGACGTTTCCTTGAAACCTGTTTTTGTAATCGCTATCTGGTAAATACCGATCGGTAAATTGGCGAGAACATAATTTCCATCATCAGAAGTAGTGACAGTTCTTTTCTCGCCCGTATCCACTTTTGTTACGGTGACTGTCGCACCCGGAACCAACGCGCCATTGGAGTCAGTTACATTACCCGCAATCTGACCCGATGTTCCTGTCTGTCCCAAAAGTGCCATGGGAAACAGAAATAATGCTCCCAATAACAATGAAACCAGTCCTGAAGTCACAACTAAAGATTTTCGTGGATAACGAAGAATATTTTGCCGAGACAAGAACACTTTATACATAGAATTTCCTCCTTCTTCAATTTATCTTTTAATATTTTTGAACTTAAAACTATTGATTGCTGTTTATAAAAAAGCTGAAAAATGACTCTAAATTTAAATTATCAGCTCAATAATCTATACCTGAAAATATCAATTTGCCGATAAATACAGACTACTCAAAAATGCGCTTGCGCCTCGTCTTACCGTGGTTGCGAACAGGAATATTCTGCAACAAAAATTCACTTAGTTCTTAATTTAAGTCGTAGAATAAACAATTTGCAGATACTTTGTTGTATGACCTAACAAAAGCTAATATTTTTTTATAATTTTGTCAAGAAGAATTAGATAAATGCCATGAAAATTATAAAAACACGATAAAACTTTTTTCCATAATTGTCTGACGGTTATTTTGAAAAACGTGACTGCCGGGTTTAATCTCTCACTAACCAATGTCCAACGGCGGTGCAGACTCGCCGGAACTCGCTAGCACTAATTAAAACTTGAAAGTCACTAAATATATTACTGAACAATCATTTATCTATTATTTCACGCATTGTTTTTAGATTGCCGTAATTTCGTCCTTATGCGAAATCAGCAACAGAGAGCGGCTTAAATTCTCACACCCCTATTCTTTGTTTCGGAAAAATATAGATTTACTTTCCTGTAAGGTTGATTTTTTATGAACTGCCGGTCAGGCATTAGTTAATTGAACTATTCAACAAATAAGATGTAGATTATTTATAAATAAAAAAAATTCTCTTTATTTGATTGAAATGTATAATAATTACCGTTTATAAGTTGGTATGACCAATTAACCAATTGATTTTTTGCCGTAATCAAACTGCGAACGATGTTTATTTTAAGAAAAATTTTCCGCGCAAAATAAAAAATGGAATGAAAATCCTCAACGAACAAAATCTATTTCAAATCAGTAAGGAATTGTCGCAAAACGATTCCGATATGGCATTTATCTTTAATACTTACGGAACCCCGCCGTTGTGGGCGCGTGAAGCATCTTTCGCAACGCTGATTCATATAATTTTGGAACAGCAGGTTTCGCTCGCCTCGGCACTTTCTGCATTTAACAAATTGAAGGAAAAAATAGGCAAAATCACGCCCGAAAATGTTTTGGCTTTGTCCGATGAAGAGCTGAAAGCGTGTTATTTTTCGCGTCAGAAAACGGTTTATGCGCGGGAATTGGCAAGGGCGATTTTGGACGGAAGTTTGAACTTAAAATCCTTAGAAAATTTGTCAAACGCGGAAGCCAAACACGAACTGAAAAAAATTAAAGGCATCGGCGATTGGACTGCGGATATTTATTTGTTAATGGCTCTGCTTCGGGCGGACGTAATGCCGAAAGGCGATTTGGCTCTGCACGTTGCATATCAAAGACTCAAAAATCTCGATCACGCGCCGAAATCAGATGAATTTCAAATTATCGCCGAACAATGGAAACCGTTTCGCGCAGCCGCAGCCCGGCTTTTGTGGCACTATTATCTGTCGGCGAAAAAGCCGCCTGAATTCGTCAAACTTTAGCGAAATATTCAAACGCCGTTAAAGCCCGCGTCGTGCGCCGCGTTCGCCATATAAAATGGATGTTTTGAAACGGCATCGCGTAATTCGCCCTTTTCGGCGGAAGTCGGTTTTTCGCCCGCCAAAATTTTTCCCGCGAGTTTCCACGCCAATTCAAAAACTTTGTCTTTCGCCGGATCGGGACTTTGCAGACGCTCGGAAGGATTCGGATTGTTGGCGGACGCAAACTGACACTGCGCGATATAGGCGATTGATTCCGAATCGGCAACCGACATTTTCTGCGAAACCGCATCATACACCGCATGCACGCACTCGTGAATGATCAGAGCTTTTTTTGAAAGCGACGAAGCCGACGTAAAACCGAGATACAAAGTGTTTGTGCCGTAATCATATTCGGCTCTGCCCGATTGCTTGGAATCGAATTCGACTTTGATTTTGTCGTTGTTAATCATATTCACCAGCACAGGAAAAACCTGCGGCGTAAAACCGATACCGCCAAACGAAAAAGGCTTTATTTTTTGAGTTCCATCACTCAATAAAACTTTTATCACTTCCAATTTTGCAAAAAAAGAATCAAACATAATTTTATAATTCGTCCCTTAAAACCTAAATATTCAAATTTATTTTAAAAAGACGACGAAAGATATTTCGTTTGCGTTACTTTTTGCGAATCGCCTCTTTTACGCACGGTTTCCGTAGATTATTTTCTTTTTGACAGGCGAAGAAAGGACAATCGAAGTCGTCGTAATTCCGTAAGGCGTGAGCCGATCAATCAGCATTTGCAGATGCCCGACATCGGCGACGGCGACCTTCATAATAAATGAATCGCCGCCCGTACCGCGATGACATTCGATAACTTCCCTCGACTGCTCGGCAACCTCGATAATATGTGAATAATCAACGCCCGTGATGCTCATCCGAATAAACGCCATAATCGGTAAGCCGACTTTTGCCGTGTCAATTTCGGCGCGATAACCCGTGATTATTTCGGCATCTTCGAGCTTGCGGATTCGTTCGATAACCGCCGGCGTTGTCAGACCGACGCGGCGACCGAGTTCGGCAAAAGTTGTCCGCGCATTGATTTGTAATTCTTTAAGTATTTTCCAGTCAATTTCGTCAATCATTTTATATTTTAAAGCATTCGCCCAAAACAAACTTAAAATCTAAAGCAATTGCATTATACAAACTAAACTTAGCTATTCAAAAAATTTGTCGCTTCGATTATAATTACTTATTTGCAGATAACTTTTCTTTTCTGCAAAGCACTACTGGAAAAAGAGGACTGACATTATGCTGACCGAAACCGCAACAACAACCATCGAGCCTGCTTTTGAGATTTCAAATTACGTCGTCAAAGACGAAGATTTACCGACGTTTAGTGATATGAAGTTTGAAAACATCAACGAACTGCATCTCGACCATCCGGGCGCAAATGACTTGGACTATCGCAAACGGCGCGATTATATCGCCAATCTGGCAAAAAACTTCCGCGAGACAGGCGAAATCACGGATGTTGAATACAATTCGCGCGAGCAGAGAGTTTGGCGTTACGTCGCCGAAGAATTGGAAGAATTACAGCAAAAATACGCTTCGCCGTTTTATCTTCGCGCCAAAAAAGATTTAGGCATCACGACCGAGAAAATTCCGCAATTAACAGAGATGAATCGGCGACTTCAAGAATTGACAGGTTTTCGACTCGCGCCGATTGAAGGTTTGGTTGAAACACGCGGTTTTCTGTCGTGGCTTTCATATCGCGTAATGCTTTCGACGCAATACATTCGCCATCATTCGCAGCCCGCTTACACACCCGAACCCGACATCGTTCACGAAGCAATCGGGCATATTCCGATGTTCACGAATCCGAATTTCGCCGATTTTTCGCAGTTCATCGGACACGGCGCACGCATCGCGACTGATCAACAGCTCGAAGAATTAGGCAGACTTTACTGGTTCACCGTCGAATTCGGAATGGTCGAACACGAAGGCGAAATCAAGGCTTACGGCGCAGGACTTTTATCTTCTTTTGGAGAATTGGAACACGCATTTTCCGATCAAGTTGACCGCCGCAAATTCGATTTGGAAGAAGTTATCAATCAAGATTTCAGCTATTCCGATATGCAAAAGATTTTATATGTAATTCCGAGCTACGCCGAATTGAAAGAGCAGACGCGCAAATATATTGAAAGTTTTACCAAGTAATCGAAAAGTTGCACTATCGGACAACTTTGCGTTATCTTTTAGGTTATGAATGAGCCGCCAAAATATCGAATTGTGAATTTTTACAAAAGCAATTTTTGACGATTTTTTCGCATTACAGCGTCAAAAAGTAAAAGACAAAATTTTATGGACGCTTAAACTTATCGAAGAAATTCAGCAAGTTCCCGAAACTTATCTGAAAAGTTTAGAAGCGGCAGACGGACTTTTTGAAATTCGCATCAAACAAGGCAGCGATATTTTTCGGATTTTCTGTATTTTCGATGAAGGAAATTTAGTGGTTTTATTCAACTGTTTCCAAAAGAAAAAGAAAAAGACACCGAAACAAGAAATCGAAAAAGCCTTGAAAATAAAAGAGGAATATTATGCAGAAAAAAGATAGCTTAAAAACGCTTGACGCTTTGATTGAAAACAATTACGGCAAAAAAGGAACAGCGAAAAGAGATAAATTCGATGAAGGCTACGAAGAATTTAAACTCGGCGCGTTGATTCAGGAAGCGAGACTCGAAAAAGGTTTGACGCAGGAACAGCTCGCCGAAAAATGCGGCACGAACAAGGCTTATATTTCAAAAATCGAAAACAACATCAAAGACGTTCGGCTTTCGACTTTGAAAAAAATCATCGAAATCGGACTCGAAGGCAATATGGAACTTTCGATTAAATTTTGAAGGTAAATTTATCCGACATATTCAGGATTCAATGCACGCATTTGATTTGTCTGAATTAGATTAAAATAGAAATTATGATGAAAACTCTTGAAGCTGTAATTGATGTGAACGGGAAAGTTAGTTTGCTCGAAAATATTCGTCTGCCAAAAGCAAGACGCGCATTGCTGACAATTCTTGACGATGAACCGCAAGAAATTAAAAGCAAAAATTTTACGACCAATCAAGAATTGTTGAACGCGCTCAATGATGCTTACGCAGACGACACGGATGAGAAAGAAAAGGAATTCTTGCGGTTGGCGAAAATCAAACAGTCACAGATTTTGGACGAATGGAAATAAATCAAGGCGATATTTTCTGGTTTGATGCCGGAGAGCCACGCGGCTCGTCGCCCGCATATTCGCGTCCGGTAGTTGTAATTCAAAATAATGTTTTCAACCGTAGCCCTATTGGCACGGTTTTAGCTTGCGCTTTAACCACAAACCTGCGCCGCGCCAAAGCACCGGGAAATGTTTTGCTCAATGAAAACGAGGCAGATTTGCCGAAACAAAGTGTCGTCGTCGTTTCACAGGTTTTGACTATCAGCAAATCGGAACTGATTGACAAAATCGGCGCGTTATCAAAAGAACGCATTGACACGATTTTGGAAGGCATCAAACTTTTAACCGAACCGCGTGATATTAACGAGGAAATTGAATAAAAATTTATGCGATACATTCAGCGTTCAATTTTGCTTTTGATTTGTCTGATGGTTTTATTTGCGTCTTTTGTCGAGGCGCAGGATGTTTAACTCAATTTGGTAATTTTGTGGGTTTGTAAGTCTATATGACATTTCGTGTTAATTTTTACGCAGAGCAAGCATTCTTATCTTTTGTAAAAAAGTATTTGAATAATCCAATTTTTGATAAAGATGAGATTGTTGAAAATGGTGCTATGTGTGCTATTGCATGTGCTGCCTCAATTGAAGCAATGGTAAATTCATTGTTAAGGCAGGACGGCAGATTTCGTCATTTTGATGAGTTAAAACTTGCTTCCAAAATTGAAACACTTGCTGATTTTGGTAATGTAGAAGTTGATTGGGGAATCCAGCCATGGCAAAACATTGCTCGATTAATTCGAGTTCGCAATTGGTTAGTTCA
The DNA here is from genome assembly GCA_031412675.1 of Acidobacteriota bacterium. Taxonomy (GTDB): domain Bacteria; phylum Acidobacteriota; class Blastocatellia; order Pyrinomonadales; family Pyrinomonadaceae; genus JAFDVJ01. The sequence goes on from JANODL010000034.1 coordinate 51,001, forward strand.
TTATAAAAGTTCAGATATTGGTTTGATAAATAGTGAGGGAGAATGGATTACAGACTCGCTAAATAAATATCCGAAGATTGATCCAGACACTGATCTTTCGAGAGAAACGGTAGAAAAATTTTACAATTCCACTAGACAAATTTTGAAAGAATTAGCTGTAGGAATACAAGTTGATTCATTTTTTTATGAGTTTTTAGATACAGAACAATACGAGGCATTTTTAGTTGGCTAGATTTGATTTCTTAAAGAGGCAATTATGACAGACGAAAAAAATCCATTAGGTTTGAAAAAGATACATCACGTCGAGTTTTACGTCGGCAACGCCAAGCAGGCGGAGTTTTATTACCGGAAGGCGTTCGGGTTTTCGCGTGTCGCGTATTCGGGACTTGAAACGGGCAATCGGGAAACAACGAGTTATGTTTTGCGGCAGAATCGCGTTAATTTCGTGTTGACGACTCCGCTTAATCCTGAGCATCCTGCCGCCGAGCATATCAAAATTCACGGCGACGGCGTGCGCGATATTGCGTTTATGGTCGAAGATGCGGATCACGCTTTTAACGAAGCGATCAAGCGCGGCGCGACGGCGTTTATCGAACCGCACGATTTCGCGGACGATTTCGGCAATGTTCGCAAAGCGGCTATTCACACTTACGGCGACACGATTCATTCGTTTTTGTCGTATAGCGGAAGCCCGCGCGTGAGCAAGGGTGTGAATGGAAACGGATTAAATGTAAATGACGTTCAACCATCCGCTGCCGCAGATGGTTCTGACAGTTTGCACAATTACAACGGCGTTTTTCTGCCCGGATTTGTCGCGCAAGAAATGGCTGGTGAAGATGTCGGAATTGTTTTGGTTGACCACATCGTCGGCAATGTCGAACTCGGAAAGATGAATTTTTGGTGCGATTTTTACCGCGATGTGATGGGCTTTGAGCGTTACATTACGTTTGACGACAAGGACATTTCGACCGAATATTCCGCGCTGATGTCAATCGTGATGTCGGACGGCGGACACAACATCAAATTTCCGATCAACGAACCGGCGATAGGCAAAGGCGGTAAATCGCAGATTCAGGAATACATTGATTTTTACCGCTCAGCCGGCGCACAGCACGTTGCGCTTTTGTGCAAAGACATTCGCCAATCGGTCGCCAAATTACAAGCAAACGGCATCGAATTTTTGCGCGTTCCCGACACTTATTATGATGAAATTCCCGAAAGAGTCGGCGCAATTGACGAAGACATTGCAGACTTGAAACGCCTCGGAATCCTCGTTGACCGCGACGACGAAGGTTATCTATTACAAATTTTCACCAAACCGGTCGAAGACCGCCCGACCGTTTTCTACGAAATCCTCCAAAGAAAAGGTTGCAAAGGCTTCGGCAAAGGCAACTTCAAAGCGTTGTTCGTTTCGATTGAAGAAGAACAACGACGGCGTGGTAATCTATAATTGGGCGGAAAGATTATGTATAACTGTGAAATCGAATTTGCAAATTTGAGCATTGGTTGGAGGTTTTCATCTATGGCTTCGCAATTGCCCGCTCCGGGCAGCGAAGCCTTTGGTGTGTTGGTTAAAGGACTGCGACCTTTTGAGATAACCGCTCGTTCGATAAATCTGGAATCTCCAAGTTCAAATTTGGACGACGTTGCTATCACAATTAATTTATTAAAACCGCGACTTACTTTGAGAATAGCTTACAGCGGAATTGATATTGATGTGAGAGATGTCGAAGACGAAGAAGTTGAACAAATTCTGCAAATTTTGAATTTAACTTTTCAGAGTTTAGAAAAAATTGATTCGGAATTTAAGGACGGAAACGGAACTATTAAAATAAGTCTTCATACAAAACTTATTGATAAGAATGTTTCCGAATATATCTCTGAAAAGGTTTCGGTAAAACTAAATAATTTAGAGATTAAGCCAGAAGCAACGGTTTTTTCCTTGAATTTTGATGAGATAACAAAACAATATTCAACTAAAGTAACTATTGCCGAATCGCTTGCTGTAAAAAACGGCTTATTTTTAGAAATTAATTATCAAAGCGGGAATTCTATAGAAGAAACTAAAATTAGTGAACCGATGGAATTTTTTCAACAACTTGGCGATCATTACCAGACAATTCTCTCTTTATTGGAATTAAATCCCGTTATTGAGGAGGAAAATTCATAATGCAACAATTAGTAATAAATAATCAATTCGGTTTTTTTGTTTCGAGAAAGAGAAATTCTAATCAGTCGAGCAGGAAAAATGACTTTGAATCAGTGATTCCCCCACAACCAAAAGTACAGGAATATAGAGATTCAGGTTATTACCTAGATTCAATTTCGGCACTTGTAACAAATCAATCTCTCACGCCTGAACAAATTGCCAAAGGTAAAACAAAAACGGTAACAGAGGAAATAAATGTTTTACCGGTGAAATATGAAATTTCTGATTTTGATGAGGTTAAAGCTTTCCTTTCAAAGAATCGTTTTTTGATTTCATTGCTTGAAGAAATTCCGGGCAAAATTCATCAATACTTTGGCAGCAGTCAAAAATTAGCCTTACAAGTTATTCACGAACCGGATTTCCCTGAAAATTCTGAATTATGGATTTTAGTTTTAACGGAATTACCAGCAAAAGAAGCGCGTTCAATTATGAACAGATTCGACAAAGACTGGTGGCTTAAAAACTTACATCAAGCTAGTTGTAAGCTAAACGTCGGAATTAAATATGTTTGATTGGAATGAATTTAAAATACTCGCCGAAAAATTAAAAGACGAAAAGGATGAAGCCTCACATCGCACTGCAATCAGTCGTCTTTATTATGCTATTTATTGGAAAGCGCGAATTCAAATAGTGAATAAAGGCTATGTTTACGACCGCTACAAGTCCTCACATAAACAAATTTGGAACGAATACTTAAACAAAAGCGATTTAGATAATAAAGATATTGGAAAGAAAGGCAAGGAATTGCACGAAAAACGAATTAAAGCTGATTATTTTGACGAAATAAAAAAACTTAGTGATTTAGTAGAAGATTCATTTCTTGTAGCGGATGAAATTCTTGAAACCCTAAAGAAAGTGTAAATTCACGAAAATGACACCGACGACCAGCGAAGAAATATTAAAATATCAAACGGGTTTCGGCAATGAATTTGCGACCGAAGCGGTCAAGGGTGCGTTGCCGGTTGGACAAAATTCGCCGCAGATTGCACCGCTCGGACTTTATGCCGAACAGTTTTCGGGAACGGCTTTTACTGCGCCGCGAAGGGAAAATAAACGGACTTGGACGTATCGGATTCGCCCGTCGGTTTTGCATAAACCGTTTGCGCGAATTGATAACGGATTGCTTGTTTCAAAGTTTGCCGAGTTTGAAACAACGCCGAACCAATTGCGCTGGAATCCGCTTCAGATGCCCGAAGCCGAAACCGATTTTATTGACGGCATCACGACGATTGCGGGAAACGGCGATCTTTTCGCGCAAACGGGAATGGCGATTCATATTTTCGCTTGCAACAAAGAAATGACAGACAGATTTTTTTACAATGCCGACGGCGAAATGGTCGTTGTTGCAGAGAAAAATCGCGTCAGATTTTTGACCGAATTGGGCGTTTTGGAAATCGGTTCAGGCGAGATTGCCGTTTTGCCACGCGGTTTGAAATTCCGTGTCGAATTGCCCGACGGAGAAGCGCGTGGTTATGTTTGCGAAAACTATGGAGCGCAGTTTCGTCTGCCCGATTTGGGTCCGATTGGCGCAAACGGTTTGGCGAACGCGAGAGATTTTGAAACGCCGGTCGCGTGGTTTGAAGACAGAGAAGGCGAATTTGAATTAACAGCGAAATTCGGCGGAAATCTTTGGTCGTGCGCGATTGAACATTCCCCGCTCGATGTTGTCGGCTGGCACGGAAACTACGCGCCTTATAAATACGATTTGCGACGATTCAACACAATCGGCTCGATAAGTTTTGACCATCCTGACCCGTCAATCTTCACGGTTTTGACTTCTCCGAGCGGTGAAACGGGCGTGGCGAATTGCGATTTCGTGATTTTCCCCGACCGCTGGCTCGTCGCCGAAAATACGTTTCGTCCGCCGTGGTATCACCGCAACGTGATGAGCGAATATATGGGTTTGTGTTACGGGCAATACGACGCGAAGGAAGAAGGTTTTGTCGCGGGCGGCGGCTCGCTTCACAATTGTATGTCGGCGCACGGTCCTGACCTCGATGCGTTTGAAAAAGCCTCGAACGCCGATTTGAAACCGCAGAAATTATCGGGAACGATGGCATTTATGTTTGAATCGCGCTACATTATTCGCCCGACGCGCTTTGCGATGGAAACTTCGGAACTTCAACACGAATACTTTGAAGTCTGGCAAAAACTCGAAAAGAATTTTAAGATGTAGTTTATGTTGTCGCTGAAAAATCAAATTTACACGCTCGAAGAATATCTCGAACTCGACCATAACAGCGAAGAAAAAATCGAGTTTTGGGACGGGCATATTTTCACGCTTGCCGGAGCAAGCGTCAGCCATAATCAAATTCAGGTAAATGCAATTATTGCGTTAGGCAATAAATTACGCGGAAAAGGATGTCGCGTTTTTCCGTCGGATATGCGCCTGAAAATTCCGACATATTCGCCGTATCGCTATGCAGATTTATCGGCTTTGTGCGGTAGTCCGATAATTGAAAAACTCGGCAAGCAGGAAATGCTCGCCAATCCGTCTTTGATCGTCGAGATTTTATCGGATTCGACCGAATCTTTTGACCGCAGTTTTAAGTTCACTTATTACAAATCCATCGAAAGTTTTACCGAATATATTTTGATCGCCCAAGACCGTCCGCACGTCACACAGTTTATTAAACAGGACGAGAATAATTGGCTCAATCGTGAATTCAATTCTTTGCAGGATAAATTTCACCTTGCTTCGCTTGACTGCGAACTCGAATTATCGGAACTTTATCAGGACGTAGAGTTTCCCGAAATATCGAATCGTTTCAATTTAATTGACGAAAATGACTGAAACACCGAAAGAATCGGTTCGCACATTGCTTGCCGAAATTATTGATTACGCCGGACTTTTTCCGCCTTCGCAGATTTCGATGCCGGAAGCCGTAATCAATTACGCGACTTACCGCAACAGCAACTACAATTGGATGCTCGGTCGTTTTGTCGTGCCGGTTTCAAGGCTCGACGAATTTATCGAAAGTGCGCGCGATTTTGTTTCACGCGACGGCAAAAGCGCGTGGCGTTTGAGCGTTTTGGCGGGCGAAGACATCTACGAAACAATCCGGCAGATCGAAGATTTTAACGCTCGTAATGCGCCGCTGGTGATTTGCGACACATTGGAAGTTCGCGCCAACACCGAATCGAAAATCGAAAACACGGTCAATGTTCTGCCGCCGTTTCTGACGGCTTACTTTGAAATTCCGATGGACGAACGGCTGCCCGATATGGTGACTGCGCTGGCGATTCACAAACAACGCGCCAAAATCCGCACGGGCGGCATTACTGCCGACGAATTTCCGCCGACGCGCACGATTATTCGTTTTATCCGCTGTTGTCTGGCGGCAAACGTCCCGTTCAAAGCGACCGCCGGACTGCATCACCCTTTGCGCTGTTTCCGCGCTTTAACCTACGAGGCGAACGCGCCGAAAGGCACGATGAACGGTTTTTTGAATTTATTTTTAGCGACCGGATTTGCCCGCGCCGGATTCAAACCGATTATCCTTGAAGAAATTCTCGAAGACGAATTTGAAGAAAGTTTTGATTTTACGGAAAACGGTGTCGCTTGGCACGGCGATTATTTTCTGACGACGTGGCAACTGGGCTTTGTCCGCCAAAAAAGCATCGTTTCATTCGGAAGCTGTTCATTTGACGAACCGATTACCGATTTGCGGGAGATTGGCTTACTTTAATAGATTAACGTGCTAAAATTAAGGCTTAAAGATGAGAAATTATCCATTCATCGAACCGACTTTTGCCGCCCGCACGCACCAATTGGCGATCAGCCAATCTATCTATGATGCGAACGCTTTCAACATTCAAAATTGGCGCGACGGATTTCCGATTGATTACGATATGCTGCCCGAATTGGTTACAAAATTTCTGAATTTGCTTGAAGAAAAGCAGGTTGATTTTGCCATCGTCGGCGGAATCGCCTATCTTGCATACGTTCAAGACCGCAACACGAAAGACCTCGATATTTTAATTTCGGTCAAAGAATTAGACAAAATTATTGATTACGTTGAAGTTACAAATAAAGACTTAAATTTTACCAATGCCCTGTTTGAAGGAATGCGAATTGATTTTTTGAAAACTTCCAATTCAGTTTTTGAATACGTCAAAAATCATGAAACGACCGAATACAATTTTGAAGAAGGATTCTATCCCGTTGCGACAATTAACGGTCTGATTTTAATGCGTTTTGACGCAATCATTGACCTTTACCAAAAAGGTCGGTTCGATAAAATTGACCGTTATGAATGGGACTTATCAAGATTGACGAAAAATTTTGAAATTGATTGGGAACATATCTGGAAAATTTCCCGAAAATTTTTCACCGAAGGACAAATCGCCGAATTTCAAAAAATGGTCACAGAATGGCAAAAACCCCGAAAAAACCCATTTTTGAATTAAATTTTTGTTCGTAGTGTGTAGGTCGTCGTTCATCGTTTTTGCAACGAACCAATAACTACGAACCACTAACAATTATGTTTGAGATAAACGAAACACACGACCAAAACCTTAAAAGCTGGATCGAATCAGCCAACGCGCCCGACACGGATTTTCCGATTCAAAATCTGCCTTTTTGTAGTTTTAGACGTTCAAACACAAGTGAATGGGTTAGAACCGGAGTCGCAATCGGCGACCAAATTTTTGATTTGAGTTTGGGCTATGAAACAAAACTTTTTGAAGATAAAGGTTTTGTAATTCCTCTTTACTCGCACGATGAAGCTAACTTTAATTGGTCAGCAAGTAGTAGCGATCCGCATGATATTGTCGAATTTCGTCAGCGTGCTAATGAACTTCTCGGAGAATCTGCCGATGAAGAAACTCACAAATTAGTTCAACGATGTCTTGTTCCAATATCTGACTGTGAATTTTTTCTGCCTTTTAAAATCGGTGATTATACTGATTTTTACTGCTCAATATTTCACGCGACGAATGTCGGCGCGATGTTTCGTCCAGATAATCCGCTGTTGCCGAATTACAAATATATTCCCATCGGCTATCACGGACGCGCTTCGTCAATCGTCGTTTCGGGAACCGATGTCAAACGCCCGAAAGGTCAGACGCGACCCGATGCCGAACAGCCGCCGCAATATATTCCGTGCAAGAATCTCGACTACGAAATGGAAGTCGGCTTTTTCGTCGGCAAATCGAATCAGATGGGCGAAACGATTCCGATTGAATCGGCGGAAGAACATATTTTCGGCTTGTGTTTAGTAAATGATTGGTCGGCGCGAGATATTCAGGCTTGGGAATATCAGCCGCTCGGACCTTTTTTGGCGAAGAATTTTGCGACGAGCGTTTCGCCGTTTGTTGTTACGATGGAAGCCCTCGCGCCGTTTCGCGTTCCGGCGTTTGAGCGCGACGCGGACGATCCGCAACCGTTAGATTATCTGAACGGCGAGCAAAATAGACAGTTCGGCGGCTTCGACATCAAACTCGAAGTTTACATTCAAACGCCGAAAATGCGCGACGAAAACACTGAACCTTTTTTATTGAGCCGCTCGAATATGAAGGATTTATACTGGA
>JANODL010000035.1:0-39347 GCA_031412675.1 Acidobacteriota bacterium
TCCGCGAACCCGAATCAACGCCGCGCACTTCCGCGCCTAAAAGCTGCATCCGAAAGACATTGAGCGATTGCCGGCGCATATCTTCCGTTCCCATATAAACGACACATTCCAACCCGAACAGCGCGCAAACCGTCGCCGTCGCCACGCCGTGCTGCCCCGCGCCCGTTTCGGCAATAATCCGTTCCTTGCCCATCTTCCGCGCCAATAAAACCTGCCCGATTGCGTTATTGATTTTATGCGAACCCGTGTGTCCCAAATCTTCGCGCTTGAGATAAATCTGCGCTCCGCCAAGTTGTTCAGACAATCTTTGCGCGTGAAAAAGCGGTGTCGGACGACCCGAAAAGTCTTTCAATAACTGCAAAAATTCCGCCTGAAAATCCGCATCGTCGCGAACCGCAAAATAAGTGTTCGTCAATTCCTCAAGCGGAAACATCAGCGTTTCGGGAACAAACCGCCCGCCGAATTCGCCCCAGTAACCGCGTTCGTTTGGTTGAAAGTTCATTGTTTTTTTATTCGTTAGGCTTGAGCATTTTCCTGATTTCAGCGTCAACTTGCGCTAACTCTTCGTCGGAAAGTTTCCCGATTTTTTTGATGATTCTTGATTTATCAATCGCCCGCATTTGAAAAATCATCACGATTGAAGTTTGGTTTAATCCATTTACTTCGGAAGGCTCGATTTTGACAGTAAACGCAAAACGTAACGCGTTTAGATTTGAAGTTATCGGCGCAATCATTAGCATTGGTTCGCCGGAAACATCGGTTTGAACGGCAACTGCCGGACGGCGACCGCTTTGTTCGCGTCCGGTGCTGTCAGGCAAATTTATCAGCAAAACATCGCCCCGCGCCATTTAGGATTTTTCCTCTAAAGATTGCTCAAATTTCAAAAAATCCTCGTCGCTTGCTGCTTCCCATTGTGAAATTTCGCTGTCTAAATCTTCATCAATATCGGTTTCGATAATAATTTTTACGCGCTCAAATTCACGTAGCGTCGGCGGAACATTCGTTATTGGCTTAAAGATTCCGTTCTCGTAAATTGCTTCTAATGTCGTTGTCATAATTGTAGATTTTAACACAATTCAATTTTTACCTGAATAAAATCCCAATAGCACGCCCGCCGAATTCGCCCCAATAACCACGTTCGTTTGGTTCAAAATTCATAAAATTTTAGTGATTATTCGGATTATCCACCGCCAAACCTTCGGCAGTCGCGGCAGAATTTAGAGCATTGTCAGCAGAAACAAAGACAAACGGATGAAGTCCGATTTTTGAAAGATTGTTGTTTAAGGTAATCGCCGAAGCCGGTTGAATCGCATCATAACCGCGCAAAATGTGAGTTTGCGCCAGATAAATTGCGCTTCTGATTAGCGCATCGTCAATTTTGACGACACCGAAACGATTATTAAAATCGCGCAAAAATCGGCGAATCGCTTTGTCGGATTGCGCGGTTGTCAGAAAATTTCCGCGATGGCGGCGCGAGATTGCCGAAACGACTTCAACGCCTGTAACTTGGGCAACCGCAAATTCATTTTGCGTCGCCGACCGCATCAAACCGATCAACCAATTCGTTCCGGTTTCGCTGATATAACGCTTGGCAATCGCACTGCTGTCGAAAAAATAACCCGCCATTTAGCGACGCTCCCTGATAATCGTTTCGGAAATCGGTTCGCCCTCGATTTCTACCGGCTCAAAATCATCGTCTTCATCGGAAACGCCGGACGGAATATGTGTGATAACTCCTTCATCATAAAGTTTTCGCCACAATTCACGACCCGGACTTTCAACCGTTTCATTTTCGGTTTTCTCAAACAAATTTTGTTTAATTTTTTTCTGTTCAGCCAACGGCAAACGGTAAATTTCGTTTAATATTTCGGTTGCAGTCATCATAAAATTTAACCTCGCTTTCACATTTTAGCATAAAAATCACCCGCCGAATTCGCCCCAGTAACCGCGTTCGTTTGGTTGAAAATTACTAAATTTCATTATATTTAAAAAACAACTGTTTTTTTTGTCCTTTTTTTTCAAAATAATACGCATTAACTTTTGAAAGCCACAAAATCCAAATTAAGAGGAACAAAAGTTAATATGCAAATTTATATCATTGATGTCTTTGAACCGTCAGGAAACCCGTTACAGGTTTTGACGATTTATCCAGGCTCTCTTAAAAGAGCCGACGGCGCAGTTTTCAGCGCAATAATTGTTAATACAAAAGCCGCAACCGGAGAATTTAATTCGTATTTAAACGGCGCGAATTTGGTTTCTCTTTCAACCGGCGAGCCTTATGGAAACTTTTTCGGCTTCAGTTTAGACTTAACCGAAGGAAGTGAATTTTCCATTAAATATAAAACCGGAACTTATCCGGCGAAACTCAGAAAAAAAACGACAGTTCCCGATCCGCAACCGTCTTCGCCACAGCAAAATCCGCATCCAAATACACAAGTCAATCCTTCTCAATATGAGTTGAATCAAATTATGATTGATTATGTCAATAAGATGAACAGCGGCAGTTATTAGTTCTCTGATTTTGCGCGACAAATATTTTAGCCGACTTTCCGGCGAAGCATTTTCAACCCGTTCGGAAATGCTTCGCTCATATTTCTTTTTCCAACTTAAATTCCTCCAAAAGTGCGAAGAAAAGTTCCAAACCTTTTTCTTCATCATTATTGCATTTTCTTAAAATAATGCCGCTCCAACCATATTTTGATTCATTTTCACTGGTTAATTTATTTATCGCCCATTGGTTGAACTCAGTAAAAAACTTTCCAGTGTCATAATTTGCATTACTTAAATTAACCGCCATTTGAAAACCACCAAGAAAACTTCGCATTAGAGACAATTTGTTCCAACCTAGGAACATCATAGGTCTTAATTGAACAGCTTCGAGAAAATCATAAAAACTAGCCTGAATAAATTTTTTAGCGTGATTTTTTACCCGCAAAATAAAATTTATCAGTTTTACGTTGTCTTTTTTTCCTTTATTTTTTTCAACCCCACTGCAAACATCAACAGCAAAAGGCATCAAGTTACTAATCGCCAACACAATATTCTCATTATCGAGTCCGCCTGCAAGATACATTTTTGGAAAAATCTCTTGCACTTTTTTCGCAATTTCCCAATCGAAAGTTTCGCCCGTTCCACCGTGTTCTTTCGGGTTGTAAGCGTCGAGCAAAATCGCGTCGGTTTCATATCGTAAAACGTCTTCGGGCTTGAATTCGGGCGAAACACGAAAGGCTTTGATGATTTCGAGATTTGTTTTTGCCTTTAATTCACGCGCAAATTCGGGTGTTTCTTCGCCGTGAAGCTGGAGCGCGTCGAGTTTTGCAATCGAAGCAACTTCAACGATTTTGTCCAAACTTTCATTGACGAAAACACCGACTTTCAAAACTTTTTCGGGCAGTTGTTCGATAATTTCCCGCGCTTTTTCGGGCGTAATGTAGCGCGGACTTTTTTCGTAAAAATTAAAGCCGAGCGCGTCCGCACCGAACTTTGCCGACAAAAGCGCGTCTTCCAAATTTGTAATGCCGCAAATTTTAACCTTGGTCATAATACTTTTAGCCACAGAGAACACAGAGTTCACCGAGATTTTATGATAATTTCTCTGTGTTCTCTGTGAACTCTGTGGCTAATTTTCTTAACTCTTCTTCAACATTTCCGCTTCGCATCAAAGTTTCGCCGATTAGAAAGCCTGAAAAACCTAAATCTCTCAATTCCAAAATTTCGTCCTTCGCCTGAATTCCGCTTTCGGTAATCATCAAAGCATCGGTGGGCGCGTGTTTTATCAATTCCCGCGAAACGTCGAGCGAAACTTTGAAACTGTGCAAATCGCGGTTATTGACACCGATAATCTTTGCACCGATTTTTTTGACACGCTCCAGTTCTTCCAAAGTGTGAACTTCGACGAGCGCATCGAGTCCTAAATCTTGTTCGGCGAGAGCGTGAAGTTTTTGCAAAACTTCATCATCAAGCATCGCCGCAATCAGCAAAATCACGTCCGCACCCGCTTCTGCCGCTTCATAGATTTGAAATTCATCAAAGATAAAATCCTTCCGCAAAATCGGTAAATTAACGGCATTTCGCGCTGTTTTTAAGTCTTCCAAACTTCCCTTAAATCTGTCTTCTTCGGTCAAAACCGAAATCGCGCACGCGCCGCCTTTTTCGTAATTTTTCGCAACTTCCGCGACATCAATTTTATCGTTTATCACACCTTTCGACGGCGAAGCGCGTTTGATTTCGGCGATAATGTTGATTTGATCTCGCTGTAAATTTTCGCGCAGACGATGTTTTTCGGCGGTTTTACGTCGCGCGATTGCCGAATTTTTCAGTTCATCGAAATCGCGGTTTGCTTTAACAATTTCGAGCCGTTTTTTCTTTAATTCGATAATTTCGTTTAAGAACATATTTTATTGCGACTGGAGCGCAATCGGCTCGATTGCAACGCCGCGTTTATCAGCGGTGTAACAACATTTGTCATACAATCAAGTTGATTTACGCGCAAACTTTTTTGAGCGTTTTTCAAACGCTCATGCAATCGAGCCGATTGCGCTCCAGTCTAATTCGTCATTTCTTTTAAACTTTCCAATTTCTCGAAAGCCGCACCGCTTTCCAGACTTTCAATAGCGAGTTTTGCTGATTCTTGAAAACTTTGAGCTTTTCCGCCGACAAAAATCGCCGCCGCCGCATTCATTAAGACTAAATTTCGCGCCGCGTCGGTTCGTTTGTTTTCCAATACTTCTTTGATTATTTCAGCATTTTGCACGGCATCGCCACCGCGTAAATTTTCGATATTTTCAACTGTTTCAAAGCCGAAATGTTCAGGCGAAACTTCGTAAAATTTGATATATTCGGGCGTAATTTCAGCGACCGAAGATTTTGCGGAAACGGTGATTTCGTCGAGTCCATCGAGTCCGTGAACGACCAAAGCGCGTTTTGTGCCGAGTTTTTGAAGCGCTTCGGCAATCGGCGCGACCAAGTCCTTGTGCCACACGCCCATAATCTGGAACGGCGCGTTTGCCGGATTGGTCATCGGTCCGAGCAAGTTAAAGGTCGTGTGAACGCCGAGTTCGCGCCGAACTGCCGCGACGCGAGCGGTCGAAGCGTGATAAAGCGGCGCGAACATAAAGCAAATGCCGATTTCATTCAGACATTTTTCCGAAGTTTCACGCGAAGCCGAAACATTTACGCCGAGAGCCGTTAAAACATCCGCGCTGCCCGATTTTGAAGTCGCGGCGCGGCTTCCGTGTTTAGCGACGGGCAAACCTGCGCCCGCGATTATGAATGCGGCGGCGGTCGAAACATTGAAGGTTTTGACGCGGCTCGAACCTGTTCCCGCCGTATCAATAAAATCCGTATGAATCGAATTGATACGCGTCGAATTTTCGCGCATCGCTTCCGCCATTCCCGCGAGTTCTTCGGTTGTTTCGCCTTTGATGGCAAGCGCGACGAGCGCGGCGGAAATCTGCGCGTCGGTCGCTTCGCCTTGCAATAATTGGTTAAGCAAAACGCGTGCTTCGGTGCGCGAAAGATTTTTGCCCTGCATCAAGCGAAGCAATAAATCGCGCAAGCCTTCGATTGGCGGTTCGTCAATTCGGTTCGGCAAAAGCCACGCCGGACGATTCAGATTGTAATTTTGAAAAAATGTCATAAACGAAAAAAAACCTGTTGCAGTTTATTTTAGCAACAGGTTTTCTAAAATTCCGAGTTTCAGACGAAAAACTTTACGCCTGTTTAGAAAACCACACACGGCAACGCCAAATCCATTGGTTATTTCGGTAAATTTTGCTGTACAAGGTTCTCATAAAAACTTTTTTTGTTATCATTAGTTTATATCTTAACGAGTTTTTTTTGGCAAATTTATGAGTGAAACTTTCCAAAATCTGACACAAACGGACGAAAAATTATTTTTCAAAAAGAATGACCGCAACGACGTGAGGCTCGGCGAAATTGTCCCGCACACGAAATATGAAGACGCAAACATCGTAATCTTAGGCTGTCCGCAAGACGAAGGCGTGCGGCGAAACGGCGGACGCGAAGGCGCACATCTTGCGCCTGATGCAATTCGCCAAGAATTTTATCGTTTAACGCCGTTCGGCATTCATCATAAAATCTGCGATTTGGGCAATCTCGAATTGCAAAATTCGCTCGAAGAAACACACGATAATTTAACGAACATCGCCAAAAAAATTCTCGAAGATAAAAAGAAATTAATCGTCCTCGGCGGCGGAAACGATATTTCCTACGCTGACGGTCGCGCAATGAGCGAAGTTTTCGGCGCAAGAAATTGGCTCGGAGTCAATGTTGACGCGTATTTCGATGTTCGCTCCGACGCGACGCGAAGCAGCGGAACGCCGTATCGTCAACTTTTGGAAGAAAAACTTATTCGTCCCGATTATCTCTACGAAATTGCCTATCAGCCGCAGTATGTTTCGCCCGTGTATTATCGTTATTTGCAAAATTTGGGTGTCAATATGGTGAGCGTCGAACAGCTTCGTTCACGCGAAACCGCCGATTTGGAATTGCGCGAGCTGATGCGCCAAAAATTTATCCGTCACAGCGAATCTTTAAGCGCGTTTTTCGCGTTTGACTTACACGCGATTCGTTCTTCGGACGCGCCCGGCACTTCCGTTCCGAGTCCGATTGGTTTGCGCTCAGGCGAATTTTTAAATCTCGTCCAATTTGCCGCCAAACTCGTTAATACTAAGTTGATTGAATTTACGGAAGTTAATCCGAAATTTGATGTTGATAATCGCACAAGCAAGTTGGTCGCCGTAGCAATGCATCGTTTTTGCAGTTCACAACCGAAAATCGGTAGTTAATCAAACGATTAACTACCGATTTTGATAGGTAAATTAGCCTCGGACACTTCTTCCCGTCGCTAATCTGTAAATCACCAGAACGACAATTGCTCCGATAATTGAAGAAATAAAGCTCGGAATCGAGCTTCCGATATTGTCAAACGAACTGATCATCGGGTAACCCAAAAATGTTCCGAGAAATCCGCCGACAACTGCTCCGACAATGCCTAAAATTGTCGTTAAAATAACGCCGCCGCCATCTGCTCCGGGCATAATTAATTTTGCCAAGTAACCGACGACAAACCCCAAAACCAACCAAATTAATAATGAAATCATTTTGTTTTCTCCTATTTTTACTGATCTAAAAGTTTTTAGCTTTTGATTTGTTTCTTAACAACTTTCGTGCCAATAATTTGCAAACTGTAACTGCTGTTTTACCAACATTTAGAAGTTTGCTCAAAAAAACCACTTTCAAATTGTAGTGATTTAATACACGGAGAATTGTAAATTTATCCGCTCAGCGATTATTTTGTTTCACCAAATCAATCGAAAACTTGACAGCCTGCCAAAATTTTCGATATTCTTTCAATTCGCTTTTCATTTAGGCGAGCTTTAGTCAGTTAGCTCAGTGGTAGAGCACTACCTTGACACGGTAGGGGTCAACAGTTCAAATCTGTTACTGACTACCATTTTTATTTTTTGATAAGATGCTTTCAAAGAACTTTGCATTTTTGACGACAACTACTACGACGCGCTTCTAATTGGCGTGTTTATCGCGCTTTTTTGGAAGCGCAAGGCAAAGTCGCTCTTATCAGATCAAATCATTTTAGTAGTAGTGGTTAATTGTAAATGGTTATTGGTGAATAGTTTGATAAGAGGCAACTTTGCTTTTTAATTCATCATTCATAATTCACTATTTATAATTAACAAAGTTATGCAGATAAAATTTGGCGAACATATAAAGGATTTTTCCGAAGCGGTTTCCGTTTTGGATGCGATCAAGGCGTTTGACCGTGATGTTTTGAAAAAAACCATCGCGGCAAAAGTTAATGGCGAAGAAGTTGATTTGTCCAAACAAATCGCTCTGACGGACGAAGTTCTGTCAATCGAGCCGATTGTCACCGATACGCGTGACGGTTTGGAAGTTTTGCGTCATTCCACCGCGCATCTGCTCGCGGCGGCGGTTTTGGATTTGTTTCCCGGCACACAGCTCGGCGTTGGTCCTGCGTTGATGGAAGACCCGCGTTATGGTTTCTACTATGACGTGATTGCACCGCGCCAATTGACCGAAGCGGATTTGCCCGTCATCGAAAAGAAAATGAAGGAAATGGCGAAACGAAATCTCGTTTATCGCCGCGATGAAATCGCTAAAGCCGATGTTTTAGATATTTTTAAAGAGCGCAACGAATTGCTTAAATGCGAGTTGATTGACGAAAAAGTCGAAACGGAAAATGCGAGCATATATTACATTGACGGTTCGCCGTTTATTGATTTTTGTTTGGGTCCGCACGTCGGACATACCGGAAAATTGAAAGCGTTTAAGTTGCTGGCTTTATCAGGCGCGTATTGGAAAGGCGACGCGGAAAACGCGCAAATGCAGCGAATTTACGGAACTGCTTTTGCGACGCAGGAAGAACTCGATGCCTGGGTCAAACAGCGCGAAGAAGCCGAAAAACGCGACCATCGAAGACTTGGCAAAGAACTCGATTTATTTTCGATTCAAGACGATTACGGACAAGGTTTTATTTTCTGGCATCCGAAAGGCGGCGCGATTCGCACGGATATGGAAAATTATCTGCGCGAAGAATTGCAAAAACGCGGTTACGGAATGGTTTTCACGCCGCATATCGCCAAACGTCAACTTTGGCAGATTTCGGGTCACGAAGAAAATTACGCCGATTCGCTTTTCGAGCCGGTGAAAATGCCTGAAAAATTCGGCGAAGATACGGAATTTCGTCTGAAACCGATGAATTGCCCGTTTCATATCGGCATTTACAAATCGAATCCGCGTTCGTATCGTGATTTGCCGCTTCGTTATGCCGAACTCGGAACGGTTTATCGTGCCGAACTTTCGGGAACTTTGCACGGATTATTAAGAGTTCGCGGATTTACGCAGGACGACGCGCATATATTCTGCACACCTTCGCAGGTTGAAGCGGAAGCCGGCGATTGCGTTGATTTTGCTTACGACGTTTTCAAGACTTTCGGTTTCGAGAAGTTCAAAGTCGAGCTTTCGGTGCGCAGCGGTGCGGATAATAAAGGTTATCTCGGTTCGGATGAAGATTGGGAAAACGCTGAAAAGGCTTTGGTTAATGCCTTGAATCGCCGTTCGATTCCATACGAACGCATCGAAGGCGAAGCGGCTTTTTACGGTCCGAAGATTGATATTAAGGTCGAAGATTCGATTGGTCGTTTGTGGCAACTTTCAACCGTCCAATTCGATTTTAATTTGCCGAAACGCTTTGAACTCGAATTTATCGGCGACGACGGGCAAAAACATCAACCCGTGATGGTTCACCGCGCACTATTCGGTTCGGTTGAAAGATTTTTCGGCGTTTTGATTGAACATTATGCCGGAGCGTTTCCGTTTTGGCTCGCGCCGGTGCAGGTCACGGTTTTGCCGATTACCGATAGAATCAACGAATATGCCCAAAAAATCGGCAAAGAATTGAAAGATTCGGGCTTTCGGGTCGAAACAAACTTGAAATCCGACAAAATCGGTGCAAAAATTCGTGATGCACAATTGCAAAAAGTTCCGTTTATGATCGTTTTGGGCGACAAGGAACTCGAAGAAAACAAAGTTGCGGTTCGTGAAAAGGTAAAAGGCGACATCGGACAGATGACGCTTGAAGAATTTAAAGAGATGGCGCAGAAGTTAAAGGAAACTCGCGCCTTGACCAATGGTTAGTGGAGAGTAATGAGTAATGAGTGGAGAGTAAGAAGAAAATCCTTTAACTCTCTACTCTCTACTCTGCACTCTTTACTCTAAAAAAGGAGAAAATTTATCGCTAATAATTTCAGAGGTCGCGGACGTTTTGATAATCGCCGCCAACCGCTCCACCGCACAAACGAGAGAATACGCGTTCCGGCGGTGCGTGTGGTCAGCGAAGACGGTGATGCGCTTGGAGTAATGGATACCCGCGACGCAATTCAAAAAGCGCGTGAGTCGGGTTTGGATTTGGTCGAAATCGCGCCGAATGCCCAACCGCCGGTTTGCCGGATTATTGATTACGGAAAGTTTCTTTACGAACAGAAAAAGAAACAGCACGAAGCCAAGAAAAAACAGGTGACCGTGCAGGTTAAGGAAATCAAATTCCGTCCGGCGACCGACGATCATGATTACGATTATCGAAAGGAACGCGCCCGCGGCTGGATTGCCGACGGCGACAAAGTTCGTGCGACGATTGCTTTTCGCGGACGCGAAATGACGCACCGCGAATTGGGTTCAAAGATTCTGGCGCGTTTGCGCGACGATTTAGCCGACATCGCCGATGTCGAAGTTACGCCGAAAATGGAAGGCTATCAGATGTTCGCCATTTTCGTGCCGAAGAAAAGTAATGTGCCGGGAAAACCGGTCAAGAAAGAAGTTTAAATGGTAGTTGATAGTTGATAGATTGTTTTTTATTTTCAGTCATCCAACTATCTACTAAAAAAAGGAGTAAATTATGCCAAAACTTAAAACACATAAAGGCGCGGCGAAACGGTTTCGTTCAACCGCGAGCGGAAAGTTCAAACGCGGACATGCCTATGCCCGCCATATTTTGACGAAGAAATCCAGCAAACGTAAACGCAATCTCGATATTGATGCGTTGGTATCGGAAGGCGATCAGAAGCGCGTTGAAAGAATGCTGCCGTACGGAAGAGACTAAACAATTTGAGATTTGGGATTTGGGATTTGGGATTTATAAATCCGAAATCTGAAATCAGCAATCCCGAATCGAACGACTGAAAGGAGTGAAAAAATGCCAAGAGCAAAACGTGGGAATAAGCGCACCCAAAAGCGCAAAAAGATATTAGCCTTAGCCAAAGGCTTTCGCGGAACGAAATCGAAACTTTATCGTTCAGCCAAGGAATCGGTCGAACGCGCACTGAATTTTGCCTATACGGGCAGAAAGCTGAAAAAACGCGACTTTCGCAAACTCTGGATCGTCCGCATCAACGCGGCGTGCCGTTTGAACGAAATGAAATATTCGCAGTTTATTCACGGCTTGAAATTAGCCGGTGTCGAGCTTGACCGTAAAGTTCTCGCCGACTTAGCCGTCAAACAGCCCGAATCGTTCGCAGCACTTGCGGGACAAGCAAAAGATGCGATCAGTAATCAGCCGACGGCGAACACTTAACTGTAGTTTAATGTTTTTGAAAAGTAAAAACTTTTTATTGACGAGTTTAGTTTTGATTTCAACAACTAAACTCGTCAATGCCTGTAGCATCATACCGGAATTTAAGGAACAGGCTCTCATACAATTAGCGGAAAGAAATTTTTACGTTAAAGTTTATTTCTTTGCTGCCGTTTTACTGATTGCCGCCAATATCGTTTTGTTCTTTGTCAGGAAAAAAAATGATTATTTGTTAGGCTTTGCAATCATTCTGACGGCTCTGATTTCTGCGCCGGTTACTTTACTTTCGATACTTCAGGACCCTTGCGGAAACACGATCGTCGTAAATTTGCGAATAAATTTTTATATCTTTCTCGGCTTTTTGGTTTTGCAGGTTTGCCTTTGGTTAAAAGACGCGGGTTTGCGGGTTAATCGAGAAAAATCGGCAGTAGATTTTCCATAAATTTAAGTTTATGTCAGACGAAAAGAAACAAGTCGAAAAAATCCGCGAAGCGTTCGAGAAGGAATTCGGACGCTTTGTTTTTTGATAAAATAAGTTGTGTTAAAATTTATTTATGGAAAGCATTTCTCAAATGACATTAAAAGAAGTCGCAATGTTGCAAGTTAATCAAAGATTGATTTTGCAGGGAATAAGTTGGGAATTCTACGAGCAATTACTGGATGAATTTAAAGGCTCGAACGCTCTTCATTTTGCTTACGATAATGGAATTTTGGAGGTTGAAGTGCCTTTATTCAAACATGAACGCCCAACTGAAATTTTGCGGGATTTGATTACTAATATTTGTATCGAAAAGGAGATTGACCTGCTTAATGCGGGAAAAACAACTTTTCGCCAAAGGGTAAAAACTAAAGGCGTTGAACCTGATTCGTGCTTTTACATTCAACACGAGAGCAAAGTTCGCGGTCTTTTAGATTTAGATTTGAGTAAAAATCCGCCACCCGATTTGGTTATTGAAGTTGACGTAACAAGTCCTTCGCTCGACAAACTTCCGATTTATGCGGCTCTCGGCGTTCCCGAAGTTTGGCTTTACAAAAGCGAAAAAATTGAGTTTCTCAAACTTGTCGGCGGAAAATATCAAAAAGTTAGAAACTCGGTTGCATTGGCGATGCTTTCAAACGATAAAGCAACCGAGTTTTTACAGAAAGGTTTGCGAGACAATTTTTTAAAATGGATTAAAGAAGTCCGAAATTGGGCGAACGAACAATAATGAACGAGCAGAAAGAACAAGTCGAAAAAATCCGTGAGGCGTTCGAGAAGGAATTCGGACGCTTTGTTGATTTACGCAATAAAATTAACAGTTTGGGTTTGTCGGCGGCTGAAAATCTTCAGCGCGAATTGGGCGAATTTAAAACCAAACACACGGGCAAAAAGTCGGAAATTGCCGACGCGAAAAAGCTCATCGGACGCGTTGCGGCAGAAGAACGCGGCGCGTTCGGGCAGTTTGTCCAATCGGTCGAAAAGAGGATCGTGACGGCGATTGAAGAAACCGAAAACAGCCTGAAAACTTTTGTCGCCGAAACCAAAACCGAGCGCGAACGTCTGGATGTCACGCTTCCCGGTCGTCGTCCGCGGGTCGGTCATCTGCATTTACTGACGATTCTGCGCCAGCAAATCGAGGACATTTTCGTTTCGATGGGTTACGCGATCGAGGACGACCGCGAGATCGAGACGGACTATTACAATTTCGACGCGCTCAATATTCCCGAAGGTCATCCGGCGCGTGAATCGCAGGACACTTTTTACACAACCGAAGGATTTGCGCTTCGTTCGCAGACTTCGACCGTGCAAATCCGCGCGATGGAACGGCGCGGCGCACCGATTCGCATCATCGCCCCGGGCAAAGTTTTCCGGCGCGACACGCCCGATATGACACACGTTCCGATGTTTCACCAGATCGAAGGTTTGTGCGTTGACAAAGGCATCACGATGGCGCACTTAAAAGGCACGGTTGCCGAATGGTTGCGGCGTTTGTTCGGCAAAGAAACGCGCATCCGCATTCGTCCGTCCTACTTTCCTTTCACCGAACCGAGCGCGGAATTCGATTTTTCGTGCTTCAAATGCGGCGGAAGCGGCACGTTTGAAAACGAACGATGTCGCCCGTGCAAAGGTTCAGGCTGGATCGAACTCGGCGGTTCGGGAATGGTTCACCCGAATGTTTTACGCGCCTGCAATGTTGACCCGACGGTTTATTCGGGTTTCGCGTTCGGCTTCGGCTTGGAGAGAATGTGCGCCCTGATGTATTCGCTCGACGATATTCGTCTGATGTTTGAAAATGACGTGCGATTTTTGGAACAATTCCGCTAATATAGAGATATGTTAGTAGTTTTTTTGTTTTTCTTTTTTCTTTTCGCGCTCTTCATCGGCGGATTCGCCCTGAAAATCGTGATTGATTCAATAAATCGAAAAGGCGAATTAGGCGTAAATCTTCGCCCCTTAATTTGTCCGAGATGCGGAACAAAAACCGAGTTATTCAGAACTCCCGATTTACTAACAGAAGCAACCTGGAACGGCGGCGCGTGTTCAAACTGCGGCTGTGAAATGGACAAATGGGGCAACGAAATTTCAACAACCGAAAAAATTCCGCGACAATTGGAACAGTCAAAGATTAACCCGATCACAACCTTTGACGAAAACGGCAAAACTCCTTTAGAAAGAGTTTTTGATGAGAAATAAGATTTTTTGATGCCTGAGAACGATGTCAGATTTTTGGAGCAATTCAGGTAAAATGATTCTGAGGTAAAATTATGCAAATCACGACTATCGAAGGCATCGTCAAAAACGGGCAAATTCAACTGACCGAAGATATAAAATTACCCGAATCGGCAAAAGTTTATGTTATTGTGCCGAATCTCGAGAAGCGGACGGCAAAAATCATGAGTCCGCGTCTGGTTGATAAGTCTAAGCTAAAGGATTTTGAAAGAGAAATAATTGAAATCGAAGACGATGAAGTATAGTGAAACATACAATCCGCCCGCGCCCGTCGCCAAAGTTAAACTGCGAAATCCCGACACTTTAGAATCAATCGCCGATGTGCCGATGCTTTTGGATACGGGTTCGGACATCACGCTTTTATCGAGCAATTCCTGTGATGCTATCGGCGTTAAAGTTTCTGAAACCGAATCGCTCGAACTCGAAGGTTTTAATCAAACAACCAGCCTCGCTTATTATGTGAGTTTGGATTTTATTTTTCTCAACAAATTATTTCGCGGAAAGTTTTTGGTTTGTGACCATCAGGAAGGAATCATCGGACGCGATGTTTTGAACGAGTTTTCCATTAATTTCGACGGCGTAAATCTGGAATGGTCACGGCAAAGTTAAATTAGAGAACGTGCGCTCTAATGTATTCGCTCGACGATATTCGTTTGATGTTCGAGAATGATGTGCGATTTTTAGAACAATTCCGCTAATATAGAAATATGTTAGTAGTATTTTTGTTCTTCGTTTTTCTCGCATTTCTTTTTGTCGGTGGTTTTGCTTTGAAAATTATTGTGGACTCGATCAATCGAAAGGGCGAATTGGGCATTAATCTGCGTTCTTTGACTTGCCCGCGATGCCGTGTCAAAGCCGAATTATTCCGCACTCCGAATTTAATCAACAAAGCAACCTGGAACGACGGCGCGTGTTCAAACTGCGGCTGTGAAATGGACAAATGGGGCAACGAAATTGCGGATAATGAGCAAATTCCGCATCAACTCGAATCTACAAAAACCAATCCTTATTTAACTTTTGACGAGCAAGGCAAAACACCTTTGGAAAGAGTTTTTGATGAAAAATAATTCCATTGAAGTTTGAAAACGATCTGGAATTTTTTGAATTGATCAGATAACAATTAAGAGAAAAAATGTATATCATCAACAAATTAGAAAACAGAATTTCAAAAATTGAGGAGAAATCATTCTCGGAGCTTGGGCTTAAAGAAAGACAGCATTTGCAGGAATGGCTTGCTAATAATCCAGAAGCATTAGGCGAAGACATCTTAATAATTCAAAAGGAATTCAGCGGTTTCAATGATACTAATGAGCGATTGGATTTGCTTGGACTCGATAAGCAAGGCAATTTGATTATTATTGAAAATAAACTTGATGATTCTGGAAAGGATGTAACTTGGCAGTCATTAAAATACGCTTCTTATTGTTCAACATTGACGAAAGAACAGGTCATAAAGATTTATCAGGAATATTTAGATAAACAAAATGTTAGTGAAAATGCCGAAGAACGTCTGATTGAATTTTTCAACTCATCAGATATTTCAGAAATTGTCGTAAATAACGGCTCAAAGCAACGAATAATTTTGGTTTCAGCGAATTTCAGAAAGGAAGTTACTTCAACGGTTCTGTGGCTGATGAATTACAATTTGCGGATTCAATGTTTCAAGATTAAGCCTTTACAGCTAAATGATCAGCTTTTTTTGGAGATTAAACAAATAATTCCTGTTAAAGAGGCGGAAGAATATCAAATAAAAATTGCTGAAAAAACGCAAGGCGAAATAATTCAGCAAGAATCGTCGAAGGCGAAAGATTCGTTATATGTGAATTTTTGGAAGCAATTATTATTAGAAATGAATGCAAAATCCCAACTATTTAAAGGCGTTGCACCTTCAACAAGAAACTACATTGGAATAAGTTCTGTTATTTCCGGTATAGGTTTTTATTTTAATGTTTCTAAGACAAAGAGATTTGCCCGCGTTGAATTATATTTCAGAGGTCACAGAATAGCCTTTAACGAGTTAAAGATGCTCCAATCAGAAATTGAACAGTCATTCGGGGAAAATTTGTTTTGGGAAGCGTTAAGAAACGATTCCCGGATTAAATTTGAAAAGGATGGCTTCGATTTTGAAGATGTTGATAATTGGAATGAATCCATCAAATTTTTGACAGATTTTATGATTCGTTTTTACGATTCATTTCAGCCGTCATTAAATAAAGTTAAAGCCAGACTTAAATCCTAAGCGTTTTGTTTTAGGGAAAATTGCGCGGCTTTTGGTTAGAATTATTAACAGATGAAAATTCTCGTGACAGGCGCGACAGGTTATATCGGCGGACGGCTGATTCCGAAACTTTTGGAAAAAGGCTGTGACGTGCGCGTTTTTGTGCGTGATGCGCGGCGGCTTGAAGGTCGCAAATGGTTTGAGAAAGTCGAAGTTTTCACCGGCGATCTCGAAAATCGTGAAGAAATTTCCCGCGCCGTCAAAGATGTTGACGCGGCTTATTTTCTGGTTCACGCGATGAACGAAGGCGGCGATTTTGCCGAGCGCGAAAAGACGATTGCCGAAAATTTTGCCCGCGCTGCGAAAGATGTCGGGAAAATAATTTATCTCGGCGGACTGTTGCCCGAAGGCAATGTTTCCGAACATTTGAGCAGCCGCGCTGCCGTCGGCGAAATTCTTCGTAAAGACGGAAAAACGACCGAATTTCGCGCCGGTCCGATTATTGGTTCAGGCTCGGCTTCGTTTGAAATGGTTCGTTATTTGACGGAGCGAATTCCGATAATGATCGTGCCGCGTTGGGTGAAAAATGAAGTTCAGCCGGTCGCGGTGCGGAATGTCATCGAATATTTGATCGCCGCATTGGAGCGCGAACCGCTCGGAATTGTGGACATCGGCGCGGACGTTTTGCCGTTTCGCGGGATGATGGAAATTTTTGCGGAAGTGCGCGGTTTGAAACGAATTATAATTCCCGTGCCGGTTTTAACGCCGCTTTTGTCGGGTTTGTGGGTCGGTTTGATTACGCCGATTCCGAATTCGCTCGCCGTTCCATTGGTCAAAGGAATTATCAATCCGGTGCTGGCTGACACCACGAAAGCCGAAAAATATTTCCCCGAAATCGAGCCGATGAACTACCGCGAAGCCGTCGCGCTCGCGCTTTCGAAGATTGAAGAAAAGGCGGTCGAAACGCGTTGGAGCGGTTCATACGGCGACGACGCGCCGACGTATGAAATGACCGACCGCGAAGGAATTTTTCAGGAAGTTCGCACGGTCACGACCGATGCTTCGCCCGAATCGGTTTACAAAAGTTTCACTTCGATCGGCGGCGATAAAGGCTGGCTCGCGTGGAGTTGGGCGTGGAAACTGCGCGGTTTGATGGATAAAATCGTCGGCGGTCCCGGACTTTCGCGCGGTCGCCGTCATCCGACCGAAGTTTTGATCGGCGAAGAACTCGACTTCTGGCGCGTCGAAGATTTGAAAAAAGACCGTCTGATGCTCCTTCGAGCAGAAATGAAAGTTCCCGGCAAGGCTTGGCTGCAGTTTGAAGCCCTGGCGAAGGACGGCAAAACGCAGTTGATTCAAACCGCTCTGTTTGCGCCGAAAGGCTTGTTCGGATTTTTATACTGGTATGGTTCTTACCCGCTGCATTTTTTTATTTTTGATAAAATGGCGCAGAGAATTGCCCGGGGCGCGGAGGTTTTAGAAGGCGAAAAACCGATTTCGGAAATGCCCGAAACGATTTAGATTTTTTTGATATGAATATTAGTTACAACTGGCTCAAGGATTTAGTCGAGATAGATTTACAGCCCGCCGAACTGGCGAAAAAACTGACCGACGCGGGACTCGCGGTCGAAGGTATTCACGAATTCGGCGACGATTTTGTTTTGGATATTGATCTCACGTCGAACCGCGGCGATTGTCTGTCGCATCTCGGCGTTGCCCGCGAAGTCGCGGTAATTACGAATCACGAATTACGAATTACGAATCACGAAGACTCAAGACTCAAGACTCAAGACTCAGGACTTGTCGTGATTGAGGACGCAGATTTGTGTCATCGTTTTACGGCGCGGGTGATTCGCGGTGTCAAAATCGGCGCGTCGCCCGAATGGCTGGTCAAACGGCTCGAAGCCATCGGCGAACGTGCGATTAACAACGTCGCGGACATCACGAATTTTGTCATGCACGAACTCGGCAATCCGATGCACTCGTTTGATTTTAATAAGTTGGCGGGAAACAGAATCGTCGTCCGCCGTGCGCGAAACGGTGAAACTATCAAGACTTTGGACGAAGTCGAACGCAAATTGGATGAAACGATGCTCGCCATCTGCGACGCGGAAAAACCCGTCGCGGTCGGCGGCGTGATGGGCGGTTTTGATTCTTCGATTACCGACGAAACGACCGATGTTTTGCTCGAAGTCGCGTATTTCAAACGCGATTCGATTCGCCAAACTTCCCGAACGCTGAAACTTTCGACCGAAGCGAGCCATCATTTCGAGCGCGGCGTTGACATCGAAAACCTCGTTCGCGCTTCAAACCGCGCCGCCGAATTGATCTGCGAACTCGCGGGCGGAACTGCCGAAGAATTCGTGGACGTTTACCCGACGAAATTTGAACAAAAAGAAATTGAATCGAAAGATATTCAATTCGCCGTTAAAAGATTAACCGGTTTGGACGTTAAATTCGACGAGATTTTACGGATTCTGAATGCTTTGGGCGTAAGCTCAAAAATCAGCCCCGAATCACGCATTTTCACCGCGCCGACGTGGCGGCACGATTTGGCGATTGAAGAAGATTTGGTCGAAGAAGTTGCGCGGATTGTCGGCTACGACAACATCGGCGAAGAATTGCCGCCGGCTTTCGGGGCAGGCGAATATCAGCCGAACGAAACGCGCAAATTTCATCTGCGCCAGACGCTTTCCAATCAAGGCTTTGACGAAGCGATTTCCTACAGCTTTATTGATTCAAAATTCGACGAAACTTTCGGGCTGATTCCCGAATTTGTTCACGAAAACTCGGACGAAAAATATGTTACTTTGCAAGATTCGATTATTGACGGCGCGGTTCGTATGCGTCCGAGTTTGCTTTCGGGCTTGCTCGACGCGGTTCGCACGAATCTGAATTTTCAGAACAGAAACTTGCGGCTTTACGAAATCGGCAAAGTCTTTTCAGCATCCCCAAAAGAAAATGAATTACCGAACGAACGTGAGCTTCTCGCACTTGTTTTGACGGGCAGCGAAACTTTTGAAAACAAGGCGATGGCGGTGCGCGAGTTCGATTTTTACGACGCAAAAGGCGCACTCGAAAACGCGCTCAACGCGACCAACGCGCCGAATCTCGAATTTGCGTCAGCTGACATAAAACATCTCCGCAAAGGTCAATCGGCGGAAATAAAACTTTACGGCAAAACGGTCGGAACAATCGGGCGTTTGAACGACGAAATATCGCAAAATTATAAATTCCGCCAGCCTGTTTTTGTCGCCGAAATTGATTTGCAGACGGTTTTGGCTGAAAAAGAGCAGACGATTCTTTATCATCCGCTCTCCGTTTATCCGTCGGTCGAACGCGACGTTTCGCTGCTCGTTAAACGCACGGTTTCGTTTGCGGAAATCAAGCAAGCGATTGAATCACAAGGCTTTGAACTTTTGCGAAAGGTCGAATTCGTTGACGTTTATGAAGGCAAAGGTGTCGCGGACGATGAACGCTCGTTGACGATTCGGCTCGTTTATCGAAGCGACGAACGGACTTTGATCGAGTCTGAAGTCGAGTCGGTTCATAACCGGATTTTGCAGAAAACCGAAGAAAAATTCGGCGCGAAACAGCGATTTTGAAAAAAACCTCACTAAAAACTTGAAGTTTTCGCCAAAAATTACCATAATCAATTCGCAATTACAGCAAAATTCTTGGAGAAAAAGCAATGAATGGTCTTGCAGGTATGGAAAAATTCTCGCATCTTGAAGATAAAATTTATTTGACAATCGAAAATGTCAAAAAGATACGCGATGAAAAGGACAAACTCGAACGGGAACTTTCGTCGCTGAGGCACGAAGTCAGCAGTTTGTTGGGCGAAAAAAACCGGCTCGAAGAAAAAATCGAAGATTTATTAACCGAGCGCGACGCAATTCAATTAAAGGTCGAGGCGATGCTTGACGCAATTACCATCATCGAACCCGATGTAGCGGAAGCCTTGGGAAGATAAAAAAATGATTGGAACAAGAGGTAAAACGGACGTGACGGAACAATCAATCAGAGTTGAGATTTACAACCAAACCTACAACATCCGTTCCGACGGCGACAACGAATATATTATGCAGCTTGCCGAATATGTTGACGGCAAAATGCGCGAGATTTCTTCCGGGACGTTGACCGTTGACAGCTTAAAAGTCGCTATTTTGGCGGCTTTACACATTGCCGATGAATTTCACCAATTAAAAAATCAACAACAGCAAACTGACGCACAACTCGCTTCACGAAGTGCGGAAATGACCGAAATGCTCGATCATATTTTCAAACAAAAAGACATCAAACCGCAGGAATTCGAGACCGAACAGTAGTTTCTAAAGTAAAAAGTAAAAAGTAAAAAGTAAAAATTTCTGACTCGAAATTTTTACTTTTTACTTTTTACTTTTTACTTGCTTTCTCCCTTTCTTTTTCGTCAATCACTTTGCTACAATACAAGACAGGCGGAAGAACATTTACTGCGAAGTTCGTGACCGAACGACACAATAATTGAGCCAACACTAATTGAACGGGAGGCTAATGCCGATATTCAGTGCTATCTTTCATAGCTAAAGATGTGCCGGAGAATACGGCTCTGATGCAGGAATATAATTTCTTGCAGAAAGCCGCCCACTTGTTGAAACACAGGTTCAATTTTTGCGTTTGAACGGCTTTTGCGGTTTTCTTCTGCTAAATCTTTTTGAGTTTCAGGTTTCAGGTTTCAAGTTTCAGGTTATTGTTTTTAACTTGAAACTTGAAACCTGAAACCTGAAACTTTTTGTTTATGAATATATTAATGATCGCCGATGTCGTCGCACGTCCAGGCAGACGCGCTGTTTTGGATAAGCTTCAGGATTTGCGCGAACAATACAAAATTGACATTGCAACGATGAACGCCGAAAACGTCGCGGGCGGTTTTTCGATTACGCCGGGAATTGCCGACGAATTGTTTGCCGCCGGAATTGATTTGATGACTTCGGGCAACCATATTTTCGACAAACAGGAGATTCTTCCCTATCTCGATAAAAATCCGAAACTGCTGCGTCCCGCCAATTATCCGCCGACTTCGCCCGGAAAAGGTCTGTTTGTCGGCGAAATCAACGGTTTTAAAATTGCGGTTCTCAATCTTCTCGGCAGAGTTTTTATGCCGCCGATTGATGATCCGTTTCGTGTTGCAAATGAATGTATCCACGCGATTCCCGACGATGTTAAAATTCGCCTCATTGATATGCACTGCGAAGCGACGAGCGAAAAATACGCGATGGGCTGGTTTTTAAACGGCAGAGTTTCGGCGGTTGTCGGTTCGCATACGCACGTCCAAACGGCGGACGAAAGAATTTTCGACGGCGGAACGGCTTATATTACCGACATCGGAATGACGGGAAGCTACGCGGGCGTAATCGGTATGGAAAAATCCGCCGTCATCGAGCGTTTTATGAAAGTTCCCGCGCCGCGTCCCGAACATTCAAAAGGCGATGTTTGGATTTGCGCGGTCGTGATCGAAGTTGACGAAGAAACAGGTAAAGCGACAAAGATCGAACGATTAAAAATTGAACATTCTTTCAATTAACTGAGGACTGGACATAATTCAAAGTTAATAAAACCGGGCGTTTGGCTGGAGCGCAAGCGGCTCGATTGCCACACCGCGCTTTTCAGCGGTGTCGAAGATTCAGCATAAATTTAAGTTGATTTCTCCCTCAACGCCGTGACACCGCTAAACCACAGCGGTGTGGCAATCGAGCCGCTTGCGCTCCAGTCCGTTGAATTATGTCCAGCCTTGAATTAACTTGGCAAAGTTTTGAATTTTACCTCGTCAAAAATTCACATTTAGGAGGTAAAAAATGTCAATTTCAATTTTAGTTAACAACGCGGCGATTTGCGACAGCGAATTTCGTCCAAAGGCGCAGAGATGCCTGAATTTACTGCAAAACAAGGCAAATCAATATTACATCTGGCTTTTGAGATACAATCTTTCGATTCGTCCGGCGCAACGCTCGGGCGCGAATTTCGCAGACGCGGCGATTGATATTGCCCGCTCGACATTCGATGCGACGGACACTTGGCTGGCAAGCGTTTTTATCCACGAAGCGATTCATTTCTGGCAATACCGCGCCGGACATTATCAAGCCGGAACGGTTGCCGAACAGGAAGCCAACCGTTACCAACTCGGCGTTTTACAACTCGTCGAAGCACCGCAAGCCGAAATCACACATATGCTCAGTCAAACCGGCGGACACGCCGATCTGAACGGTGACGGCGTTTATGACTGGCAGGATTACAATATACGAAATTATTAGAGTGAAAAAGTGAAAAATTTTAATCAATCTAAAACGAATTTTTTGAGAAATTAAAAATTCAAGCAGGTTCAGATAATTAAAGGCTGTCTCAAAAATCCGTAATGATGACGGACAATTTTGAGACAGCCTTTTTTCCGCAGTAATTAAAAATCCGTGAGCAAAACCGCATCTTGTGTTTCGGTGATAACGGGATAAAGAAATTGTTTGCCGTCCGCTGACCATTCGGGAAGATTCGACGCGCCTTTGCCTAAACCGTTGATGATTCGGGGTTCGCCACCGTCAATCGGAAGCAGTAATAAATTTAGATTTTCGCCAGTCGTGAAAATTTGCGTCAGATATTTGCCGTTTGGGTGAAAGCGAATCTGCCGTTCGTAAATCGGCATTGGTAATGTCAGTTTGCGAATTAACACGCCCGAATCGGTCGAAACCAGCGCAATGCGCCATTTGCGATTGTCTTCCAAATCCATAAAGTAGCAAGCGGCTTGCATGCCATCGGGCGAAATCGCAGGAAAATAACATTTTTCTCTTAACATTCGCGGCGCGGTTTCGTTATTTGAAATTAGAAAAATTCCTTCGGCATAACCGATTCCGCGATGAAAAACGACTTTTCCATTGCTCGAAACGTCCGGCGACTGGTCGCCGGCTTCGCTCAATTGATGTAATTTTTTTCCGTCCGAATCCGTCCGCCAAATTCCGCGTTTGCCGTTTTGTTTCGAGGCAAAAATCAAACTTCCGTCTGTTGGTGAAACAGCTAAACCGAACGTAACATTAGCATCTGAAGTCAGTTGTGTGCGATTCGTGCCGTCGGTTTTCATTCGCCATAATTCGCTCGTGCCGCTTGTCCGCGAAGCGAAAATTATTCCGCCGTTCGCGTCCCAATCCATTTCGTCAATGTATTCTGAAGCCGTGAAAATTTCACGGATTTTGAGCGATTTTTCCGCTTCGTTAAAATCGGCGATTCGCAAACTCGAAGACGCAGATAGCTGAACTGTCAGAAGTTTTCCGCCCGTTGCCGCCAGCCAATTGTATTTTTGCAGTTCGTTGGTCAGGCGTTTGGCTTCACCCGTTTGGCGCGAAAAAATCCAAACTTGACTTGAAAGACCGTTTTCCTCCGAACCGATGAATGCCAATTTGTCGGCATCGAGCCACGTCAGATAATCAACATCTTTCCAGCGTTTTTCCGTCAAATATCGTTCACTTCCGTCATCGGGATTGACCATCAAAATCGCGCTTCCCGCATTGTTTTCGCCTTTTTCGTGAACTGCCAGCGCAACTTCCGCGCCGTCGGGCGACCACGCGACCGGACTGGTTTTGAACATACTGAGATAACGAATGTGATGTTTGGCGCGAATCAGAAAA
This sequence comes from Acidobacteriota bacterium, assembly GCA_031412675.1. Lineage (GTDB taxonomy): Bacteria > Acidobacteriota > Blastocatellia > Pyrinomonadales > Pyrinomonadaceae > JAFDVJ01. The sequence goes on from JANODL010000035.1 coordinate 23,703, forward strand.
CGCGAATTTGCGCCGTCAATGTCGGAAACTCCGAACAAAGTTTCGTTTTCACTGTTGTTTGAACTGGTAAAAGCAAAACGTTTTCCGTCGGGCGCAATACTGATCGAAGAGCCTGTCGTAATATTCGGAATTTGTTGCGATGCGCCGCCGAGAAGCGGAATTTTTTGGACGAGCGGATCAATCTCGTTTTTTGAAAACACCGACGCGTAGATAAATTTATTGTCGGGCGAAACGGTCAAACCGACATATTCCAGCGGTTGCGGCGCAACAATCTGTTTTTCGCTTCCGGTTTCGAGTTGACGCAGCCATAAACTTTCGCCGGCATCTTCTTTCTGCGAAAAGACGGCAAAATTTCCGTCCGGCGACACTGCAACCGCAAACACTTTGCCGCTGGTTGTTAGTTTCGTTAATTTGGCTTGCCTGTTTTGGGTTGTTTGCGCATTTCTACTCCAAAACCAACCGATGAAAAGCATCGTCGAAATCGCCAACCCCGCCGCGCCGAACCATTTCCAATTTGAAAGGACTTTTTTTGGCAAAGTCCATTGGGCAGAGATTTCTTCCTCGTGTTCGATGGTTAATTCGGAAACCGAATGAGTTTCGATGATTAAAAGATTTTCGTTAGTGTCGGCGGCAAATTTATAGCCTTTGCCCGGCACGGTTACGAGAAAACGCGGCGAGTTTTTTGTTTCGCCGAGGGCTTTTCTCAATGCGGAAATCTGCACGACCAAATTCGATTCTTCAACAAACTGCTCTGCCCAGACGGTTTCCAAAATTTCGTCTTTCGACACGACTCGCCCTTTGTTGGCGACCAAAAAAGTCAACAAATCAAAGGCTTTTGCCTGAAGCACGACCGTTTCGCCGCCGCGCAAAAGCCGCCGATGAACTGTGTCGAGTTCGAATTCGGCAAAGCTTATTTTCTTTTCCGGCACGTCAGTCATCGGTTAATTTATAACAATTTATAAAAATTAATCGGCAAATTTAGGACAATTTATCATCCTTTTTGACAATCTGTTCAGCGTCGCAGAAAAAACTGTAGGCGAATTTTATGTTCGAGAAGAATTTTAGCAAATTGCCGGGAAAACGAAAACCGACCGGAGCGCATGTTGCCAGCCTGCCTGAGCGCGGAGCGCGAAAATGCGTTTGGGTAAATTCAAGTTTAGTCAATGCAAACGCCGTTACGCCGCTGAAAAACGCGGCGTTGCAGGCTGGCAGCCTACGCTCCAGTCAAATTTTATGAAAACAATCCGGCACACGAAAATCACGATTGAAAAACGCGAACTGAAATTCGTTCGCACGAGCGGAAACGTGCGGCATTATTGCCGAAGTTGTCTGACAGAAACCGAGCATTTACCGATTGCACAGATGGCGGTTTGGCTGATGATTTCCGAAAGGAGGCTTTTCCGTCTGGCGGAATTCGAGATGATTCATTCAACCGAAACAACGGACGGAAGACTTTTGATTTGTGAATATTCGGCTGTGAACTTTGAAAAATAGCAGGAGAAAAAAATTATGGCAGTATGGCAAATTGAAACAACGGTTACGACAATCAACACCAATCTTTCCTGCACGGTGATGATTGGTTATGTGTCGGACGGCAGTCCGCTCGGAAGCCATCTTTGGTGGCAGAAGGTTGCGGGACGCTATCAATTCGGACCGCAATCGGGCAAATGGGGTTATTGGCGCGACGGAATAATTCTTACCCGCACAGCCAACACCAACGATCCGGTTTTCAGCACAGCCGCCAATGTCCTGCTCGTCCTGAGCATAGTTCCCCGAAACTTTGCGGAAAAAATGCTGCCGCTGGAAATTATCAGAGGCTTCGGCAGACATTTTACGACGAATGAAGACATATCCTGGGAAATGAAGTTTCCGACAAGAGCAGTTAAAAAATAAAACGGCAGATAAAATAAGGAGAAGAATAATTATGGGCGACACTATTTTAGATAACACGATGTATTTGAGTGAATACGATACCTGGGTCGGACTTGGTGGAAAAGTCGGCGGCTCTTTGGGTTTAATCGGAGCGGAATCGGCGGACGGATACGTTTGGAATGTCGGCTACCAACAGCACGTTCATCCGTTGAATATTACGAGCTTTCGATTCGGTCCCGGATTGGGCGGCGGAGTCGGAATGGTGGCAATGCTAGTTTTTAATTGCGGAAATATCGCAAGTTTGAATAATACATCCAACTCAGATTGGTGCGTCAATGTTTCATTAGCCGGAAAATGGTCATCGCTGGTCAAAGGTTTGCAAAAATACAAGTTTTTTACGGCACTCGCCAAATATATGGATAACACGATGACTCCCGACGATATGAGTTCGGTCAGAAACAGGCTTTCTTATCTTTATTCCGCCGCCGAAATCAATAATATGGATTATTCGCCTAAAACCATTGTTTTGGATATTCCGGCGGCAGGAATCGGAGTCGAACTTTCGATGAGTTATATGCTCGGAATTGTTACGGTCGGCGAAATAATTATCAAAAAAGAAGCCGAGCAATCGGAAGGTCAGACCTTTGACGGCAGCGGCTCAGGTTCAGGGATGGAATATTAAACACAAGATTAGTTCGGAATTTTCTTCACCTCCAGCCTTCCAACCGGATTGAAGAAAACAGGCGGATTGATCGGTAAATCTTTAGCCGGATTTATTTATCAATTTGCGTAAAATCAAGATTTTTAATAGGAAAACTAGAATGAGAAAGAAAAATTATCAACGCGGATTATTTTTAATACTGACGATTTTGGCTGCTTTGGCAAATACGGTTTCAGCGCAGATTTTGCCGCAGGTTTGTGTCTTAAGAGGAACGCTCGGAACTGCGCCGGCTGCGGGTGCAACCGGAACGATGGCGAATGTCGTCAATCGTCCCGGTTCGCCGACAGCGACCTGTTCGGGCGTTACGCCGCCGAATCCGTTTAACGGCACGGCGGGAACGTATCGTTACAATGTTCACTATCTCAACAATCCCTCGATTTTTCCGATCTGTGTTCCGGTCAGATTAACCAAAACGAATCCGAGCGTTTCAGGTGCGGATTTGCAGGTTTCGGTTTTTCAAGCACCTTTTGCGGCGACCGACATTACCAATTCCGCACGTTTTCGCGGTGATTCGGGAACCGGCACGGGAGCTTTTGCAATTCATCAGCCGACGACTTTTAATGTCGTCGTTCCGGGCAATTCGTCGGTTGCGCTGGTCGTTTATAACACCGTCAACGGTTCGACGGCGGCTGAACCTTATCAACTCGATTTCTGCACAAATACGACAAGTTATACGGGTTCGGCGGTTTCGATTCCCGACAATCTTTCTACCGGAGTTAATGTCAATTTGCCCGTTTCGACGAGCGGCAGAATCTCGGATCTTAATTTCAGATTCAACACCGGCGCAGGGGCTTGCAACGCGACACCGGGAAACACGAACGCGGCGGTTGACCATACGTTTGTCGGCGATTTGGTCTTTCGCCTGACCGCACCGGGCGGTTTTCCGAGCGCGACATTTATGGAACGGCGCGGCGGCACACGCGAAAATATCTGCACGACTTCGATTGACGACGACGGCAATTTCCCCGCTTTATCAACCATTACCAACCAAACCGGACAATTCATTTCGGGTAATTTTTCGCCCGAAACAACCGGACGGCTTTCGAGATTTGACGGCGAAAGCCCGCAGGGAACGTGGGTTTTAAATGTCAGCGACAACGCCAATGACGATACCGGATTTTTGCGCCGATTTGCTTTGGAAATCACGACTTATCCGCGAAAAGCACCATTCGATTATGACGGTGACGGGCGCACCGATGTTTCAATTTATCGTCCCGCACCCGGCGAATGGTGGTATTACAAAAGCTCCGACGGCGGGAACGCGGCGGTTCAATTCGGCACTTCTTCCGACCGCATCGTGCCGGGCGATTACAGCGGCGACGGCAAAACCGACATCGCGTTTTGGCGACCTTCAACGGGCGAATGGTTTATTTTGCGAAGCGAAGACGGTTCGTTTTTTTCCGTTCCGTTCGGCACTTCGGGCGATGTTCCCGTTCCGGCGGATTACGACGGCGATACTTGGACAGATATTGCGGTTTTCCGACCGTCAACAAACACCTGGTTTATCCAAAAATCATCGGGCGGAACGGATATTGTCGGTTTCGGCGCGGCAGGCGACAAACCCGTTCCGGGCGATTACGACGGTGATAGCAAAACAGACATCGCCATTTTCCGTCCGTCAAGCGGTCAATGGTGGGGTTTAAGAAGTAAAAATGGCGTAAACTTTGTTCTTAATTTCGGCACCGCAACAGACAAAGCCGTGCCGGGTGATTACACGGGCGACGGCAAAACAGACATCGCCGTTTGGCGACCTTCAAGCGGTTTTTGGTTTATTCTGCGAAGCGAAGACAACAGTTTCTTCTCAGTTCCATTCGGTGCAAACGGCGATATTCCCGCGCCCGGTGACTATGACGGTGACGGCAAAATTGATACGGCAGTTTTTCGTCCATCGGGTTCAAATTGGTTCGTCCAACGCTCGACCGCCGGAATCCTGATTCAACAATTCGGCATCACGGGCGATTTTCCGACACCAAATGCGTTCGTGCCGTAAATTTCGGGCAAAAACTTAGTTTAAAAAGGAAAAAGGTTTGTCATTTTATGCGACAAACCTTTTTCACTTTTCACTTTTCACTTTTCACTCTTAGCCGTCTTTTTCCAATTCCTTCCTCATTTCTTCTTCCATCCGCGCCGATTCGAGCGCGAGCGGCAATTCGGAAGTCCGCTGTGAGAGTTTTTTCAGCGCAAGGTCGGTTTCCGAAAAATTCGTGCCGTGCCGTGCCGCCGTTTCAATCTGGTGCATCCGATTTTCGGCTTCGACGCGCATTGTTTCGGCTTCTTTTTGAATACTCGTGAGTTTCTCAAAATCCCTTCCCAGTTCTTCCTGAAATGTCGCCGAATTCTCCGCTTTTGAATATTTTAATTTGCTCTGCCGTCTTTTGATTAAGGAAAGTTCCTGTTTGGCTGACTTTTGAATTCGCGTGGCAGTCAGACGCGCCGCCAAACTGTCGCGGAAGGCATCGCCGAGCAAAAGATTTTTTGCCTCGATTTCCTGCAAAGAACGTCTTTCCGCGCCGGTTAATTCGTGCTTAAACCATTCAACCTCTTCGGCTTTGATGCCGTCAACCGCCAATCGTTCGCGCACCTCGGCAAGCCACCGCGAACGGTAAAACATTAAACCGCCCGAAATTCCCAAACCGACAACGAATCCGCCAATGAACGAAGAGATAGTTAAAAATAACCAAACAGCGGCAGTCGTTGTCTCGGTTGTCAGCAGAAAAAATATAAAAGAAATCAGTCCGGGAATTATTGACAAAATAACAGGAAGACCCCACGCGCCGATTCTAAGGACTTTATCCTTCGCAATATCTTTTCGCGTAATCTCGTATCCGGACTGTAATTCTCTCATCTGTATCGCTTTACTCTACCGACTGTGCAAACTTTATTCAACCTTACGGCATCAAAAACTTAGCTTTTACTTTCAAATCGTATTATCATTGAATCTGCTCGCTTTAAGCAATTTATTTGAGCCGAAAATCTATGTTTTCCAGCCAATCTTTAAAATTAACCGCCGCTTTGCTGTTTGTCAGCATTTTTTCTTCCTTTTCCTTTGCACAGGGTGATAAAGACAAAGAGAAAAAACAAAAAAAGGAAAATCAGCAAAAAGTCCGCCCAATGACCATTCCGATTTCAATTTTTACAAAACAGGAATTGAAGGAAAATCAAGCCGGTGAATTTATCGAAGCAGGCGAAATCATTGTCAAGGAAGACAACGATCAACAGACGATTTTATCTATCCGAAGCGTGACCAACACGCCTTTGCACATTGCGGTTTTAATACAAGATAATCTCTCTTCAAACATCAACTTACAGCTTGACGAAATAAAGAATTTCGTTAAAAAACTTCCGCCCGATTCGCGTGTTATGGTTGCTTATTTGCGTTCGGGAACGACGCAAGTGACGCATAAATTTTCGACCGATTTAGAAAAAGCGGCGGGTTCGATCCGTGCGGTTATCGGAAGCTCGACGGTTGCGCCGAACAGTCCGTATGAAGGAGTCGAAGAAGTTCTGGAGCGTTTCGATGCGCTCCCGACCGGACGACGTGCAATTTTGCTCGTTTCCGACGGATTGGATTCAACAAATCCTTCGCCGACGCAAAGCCTCCAACTCGAACAGGCAATTCTGAAAGCTCAACGGCGCGGCGTGGCGGTTTATTCTTTTTATTCGTCGGCGACTCTGACCGAAAACGGAAATTCAAGCGTGATCCTCAACGCGCAAAGTTCATTAAATCGTCTGTCGGAAGAAACCGGCGGTCGCGCTTTTTTTCAAGGCACGATTTCGCCAATCAGCCTTAAGCCTTTTTTCAAAGACTTAAATCTTGCGCTTAATCGTCAATTTGCTTTGACTTATCTTTCGACACATTTGAAAAAAGGCTACCACAAAATTCAGGTTTTAAGCACGAATCCCGAAATCAAGATCGAACATCCGAAAGGCTATTATTATCGCGGAAATAATTGAAGACCGGACATAATTCAAAGTTAATAAAAACGGGCGTTTGAATTATGCCCAGCTTTCAAATAATTAGTTTCAGTAATACTTGAAATTACAAACCTGACAAACCCGAACTTCTTCCTTAATTAAAAAGCCGATCCAAAACAAAGGGAAAAAAGTAATCAATAACACGGCGAAAACAATCCAGCCGGCGGTCGAGATCTGCCGCATAATTTGCGGAAAAATTTGACTGTTACAGCGCGGACAATGAAAATTATGACTCATTGCCTGCTGTTGCTGAAACGGCTGAATGCCCATATTTTGCTGAGGCTGAAAGTTCGGCAAAGGCGGAACGCGATTGACCGGCTTGAGTTTCGGCATTTTATCATCGGAAATCTGATATTCGTCGGTTTTCCATGAATACGGTCGCGGCGGCGCATTTTCATAATTTGGGGCGGGCGGATTTGGCATCTGCATCGGCATCGGATTGTAATTATTGGCATTGGAATATTGCACCATCGTAAATTTCGTGCCGCAAAAACGGCAAAAGTTGCCGGCTTGCGTGTTGAGCTGTCCACAGTTTTGACAATGCATATATTTTATATTCCTCAGTTTAGTTGCCTAATTCCAAAAAAACGCTTACCGGATTTTTTTACGACACGATTTTATAAAAAGTTCGTTTAATCAAATTTTGGTAGAGAACTTAAAGAAAGGCTGTTCTAAATTCTAAATCGGTGATTGAAAAGAGAAAAACGTCGTCGCCGGGAGCGCACGCATCCCTGCGTGCTAAGTCGCGCTTCGCGGCGCATCGGCGTTGGTTGCGAAATCAACTTGCATTGATAACGAGATGTTTAAACGCTCTGCGTCCGGCACGCACGGATGCGTGCGCTCCCGACGATGACGTTTTTTTCTCAAAGCATTACTTATAGTTTACTGCCCAAATTTTATCTTTTCGCCCGTGCGGATTGCCTGATAAACCGATTCGACCAACTCGACCGATTTGAAACCGTCGAAAGCCGTGACGGGCGGCTCTTTGCCTTCTAAGATAGAATCAATAAATGCCTTATCTTCCTGCAAATAGCCCCATTTTTCAAACTTTTCGAGCATCTGACAGGAATATGCGTCAACATTTTGCGTTTTATGATCGAAACCTTGCGAATCAAAAAGCCTCTCCATTTCTTCGGTCAAAATCGTCCGGTGATGACAAAAAACTTCGATCCGCTCAAACGGAAAATGCCAGCTCGCATCAGAACTCGACGCAAACGTGCAGTGAAAACCGTTTTTGAATTTCAGAATTACCGAAAACTCGTCGAGTTCTGGATATTCGTGCTGTGAACCGTAAGCGACAAGCTCGGCAATTTCGCCGAATTGAAAACGCATCATATCAAAAAGATGAATCGTCGTTTCATACAAAAATCCGCCCGTGACGTTCACATCGCCCGTCCAAACCGGATTTTTCAGCTCGCCGCGATTCATTTTAATATGTGCCGAATGCGGCGTGTCGTTTGAAACTAATTCCTTCAACCGCGCATAAACCGGCGCGAAACGGCGATTATGCCCGACTTGGAAAACTTTGTTCGAGCCGTTTGCTGTTTCAAGCAATTTTTTCGCGTTTTCGAGTCCAATCGCAAAAGGCTTTTCGCAAAAAACGTGCTTTCCTTCGGCAACGGCGTGCGCGGCGATTTCGGGGTGCGTTTTATTGGGCGCACAAACCAAAACCGCGTCGCAGTTTGCCATCAATTCTTCACGCGAAGCACAAATCTTTCCGCCGATTCCCTTTGCCGTGCGTTCGGCTTTTTCGGGAGCAATGTCATAAAGCGCGGAAACTTCGACGCGGCTGTCTTGCGAATAAATCTGTCCGTGTAAATTGCCGACATAACCTGTTCCGACAATCCCGATTCTTACTTTTTCCATATTTATTTTTGCCACGAATGCCACGAATAACACTAATAATTATCATTTTTAATTCGTGTTATTCGTGACATTCGTGGCTAATTTCTTTTTTGCCGTTGCTGCTTTGGGTGTTAATCCGAGAACTTTTTCAGTCGCTTCCTTCGCTTTGCGCGCAACTTCAAACGGGTCTTGATTCCAATATTCGGGACGGAAAATTTCGATTGAAACCATTCGGTTGTAGCCGATTTTGTCGAAATGCGCCTTGATTTCCTTAATCGGCAAAATTCCCGTGCCGGGATAAAGACGATGCGCGTCGGTTAATTCTTCTTTCGGCAGATTTTCCGCATCGTTGATGTGAAAGATAAAAAGTTTTTCGGGCTTCATCGCATCAATCGCCTCAAATGTCGAATTTCCGGCGTAAAAATGAAACGTGTCAAGGACGTTGCCGATATTTTCACGATTCACTTTTTCGACGATTTCATTGCATAAATCGAGCGTCTGCACCGAACAATCGGTTTGTCCCAAAAACTCGAACGCCAAGCCGACATTATGCTTTTCGGCAATCGTGCCGAGTTCGTTCAAAACTCTGACAGATTCCTCGATAATTTCTTCTTTCGTGGCATTTTCGGGTAATTTTCCCGGCACGACCACGACATACGGACAGCCGATTGCTTGCGCGATTGTCGCTAATTCTTCCGTTTCGGCTTTAATTTGCGCGTAATCTTCGGCGTTGCGAAACGTGATATGTTCGATTGAATTGATCGAATACGGTTCTAAATTGTTTTCTTCCAATAAATTCTTTAAATCGGCGGTGGTTTTGGTCTTCAAAAACTCGCGCAATTTTGCCGCCCAGATTTCGATCAGATCAAAACCTGCCGCACTTGCCGCTTTAATATCGGTTTCCAAATCGGCGTGCATTGTCGTTGCGCCGTTTAATGCTATTTTCATTTTTCTACTCCAAAATACTTGATTTTGTAGATTGTATCACGAGTAAAATACTCGATGAAATATTCTATCTCCTAATATTAGATTTAAATATTTATTAAAAATGCTAAAAGGGTGTTAGTTTTTGACGTTTTAAAGCCATTTATATATGAGAGCCTCATAATCTCATTTAATTTGTCGGTTATAGGTTAAATGAGAGAACGGAAGTCTTAATTACCTCAGGTTATTCATTACTTCACATGCCAGTCTAATTCAATAGAGGTCGTTGCTTGTTTTTCAAGCTACGACCTCTATCCTTCTTGATTTTACAAAGAATTTATAAATCCTTAAATTTATCGCCCGATTTGTAAAGCAAATCAACTTTCTTTTCGCCGAAACGGGCGATGACGAGATTGGTTTGTTGCGGAAAACTTTCAAAAAAGATAGTATTTTGAAGTTTTACGCCTTCCAAACTTTGCTCAAAAGGAATTTCGATGTAGGCGTAAATGACATCGTTTTCAAATTCCTTGCCGACCCATTTCAGTTTTTGCACGTCGCCTTTTTTGTTTTGGAAAACAAAATTCTCTTCGAGATATTTAAGGATTTCGCCGTCAACTCCAGCCGTTTTTGCAATATCAACGCGTTTCTTCATACGTCTTTCGAGCATCGGCAGCGCGTCGTGAATAAAAAGCTGAATCGAAATTTCGATATTTTTGTCCTTCGCGTTGTAATCCATCCGCGTCAGGCTCGTGTGATAGGTATGCGCTTCCGCCGAAAGCGGAAGAAAGTAAAAAGTAAAAAGTAAAAAGGCAAAAATAAAGCCGCGTATAAACTTCAAACCAAATATTTTATTCACTAAATTCATTTTTACTTTTTACTTTTTACTTTTTACTTTTTACCTTCTTCTTTGTCCTTGCTGTTGTTTGAACACCTGAAAACGAGTCGGCACAAAACGCCGCGGGAAAAAGTTGTTGTTCAAATCCGCATCGGCAGTTTCGAGATTCGGGTCGAGAACGATCGCTTTGGCTTCCTTTTTGGTCACAATCATTTTGGAAACGTCGAAATTATTAAACCGCCAGATTTCCGCCGGAATACGAATTTCTTCGCTCGTGCCGTCCATATATTCGACTTTGAAAATAAGCGGCATCACGAGTCCGCCGACGTTTTTCAGATCAACGATATAGAAAAAATAATTACCGTTCAGAAGTGCTTTGTCTTTGTCGTCGAGGTTCGCCAAAAACGCCTCATAACTCTGTCGGTCTTTGTCGGTAATTTTGAATTGGTCAAAATCGTTGTAAAAATCTCTTAACGAAGGATATTGGTCAAGGCGTTTCGGCAAAGATTCATTTCTTTGCTGTGAAAGCGTTTTCGGCTGTGAATTCGACTGTTTGCGCTGTAATTCTTTTTCGACATCCGGGTTTTTCGTGTCTATTTGATAAAGCCTGACGTTTTCGATGGAAATATCAACGTGGTCGGTCGAATAAAACCAGCCGCGCCAGAACCAGTCGAGATCCGTGCCGCTTGCGTCTTCCATCGTGCGGAAAAAATCTGCCGGTTCGGGACGTTTGAACTGCCAGCGGCGGGCATATTCCTTGAAAGCGAAATCGAACAATTCCCTGCCGAGAACCGTTTCGCGCAAAATGTTGAGCGCGGTCGCGGGTTTGCCGTAAGCGTTGTTGCCGAACTGCAAAAGCGAATCGCTTTGCGTCATAATCGGCACTTGATTTTCCGAAAGCATATACTCGGTAATTTTCTGCGGTTCGCCGCGCCGCGACGGATAATTATTCTCCCATTCGGCTTCGGCTAAAAACTGCGTAAAGGTATTCAAACCTTCGTCCATCCACGTCCAATCGCGCTCGTCGGAATTGATAATCATCGGAAAATAATTATGTCCGACTTCGTGAATAATCACCGAAATCAAGCCGTATTTCGTCTGCGCCGAATAAGTTCCGTCGGGCAGAGGACGCGGACCGTTGAAACAGATCATCGGATATTCCATCCCGCCGACCGGACCGTTGACGGAAATCGCAATCGGATACGGATATTTGAATGTGTAGCGCGAATAGACGTTCAAGGTGTGAATAATCGCGTGCGTCGAATACTTTTCCCAGAGCGGATTGCCTTCGTTCGGGTAAAAAGACATCGCCGTCACCTTGTTGCCCTCGACGTTATGACCCTGCGCGTCCCAGATAAATTTGCGCGACGAGGCAAATGCGAAATCACGGACATTATCGGCTTTGAAAACCCAGGTTTTTTTGCCCGTCGGTTTGCTCGTTTCGTTTGCTTTCGCTTCTTCGTTGGTCACGATTTTAAGCGGCTCTTTCGCAGTTTCGGCTTGTTTCAGACGCGCAATCCAATCGGGTTTGAGAACGTCTTTCGAGTTCTGCAAAACGCCCGTCGAAGCGACGACGTGATCGTTCGGCGCGGTGATTCGCACCAGATAATCGCCGAATTCGAGCGTAAATTCGCCCGCGCCCAAAAATTGCGTGTGCTGCCAGCCTTGATAATCGGTGTAAGCCGCCATACGCGGAAACCATTGCGCCATTTCGTAGAGATAATTTCCGTCACGCGGAAAAAATTCGTAACCGGCGCGACCGCCGAAAATTCGTTGATTGTTGATCGCGTAATTCCACGCGATGCTGAATACGAAATTTCCGCCGGGAACGAGCGGAGTCGGCAAATCAATCCGCATCATCGTGCGGTTGATCGTGTATTTGAGCGGAACTTTTTTCGCGTCCGAAACTTCCGTGATATTTACTTTTCCGTCATATTCGCGGGCGGCAAGCTGTTCGACCGCCGAAATCGGAAAGCCGTTCGGATTGTCGAAATTCGGCGCGGTTTGCGTTTTTTGCGCGTCGGAATCTTTGGCAAAGAGATTTTGGTCAAGTTGTAGCCAGATATAATTCAAAGTGTCGGGTGAAAAGTTTTTATAAGTAACGGTTTCCCTGCCCGAAATGCGCTGATTTGTGTCGTCGAGTTCGACATCAATCACATAATCGGCGCGGTTTTGCCAGTATTTATTGCCCGGTGCGCCGGAAGCCGTGCGCTGTTCGTTGGGTGTCGGCAAATCTTCGTCGAGTTGTTTGAATTTGTCCGAAGGCTTCGATTTTGATTGCCCGAAAGCACAGACGGAAACGAATAAAATAAAAAGAATTGCGGAAATTTTACGCAAATGCACGATGTGTTTTTTCTCCCTTGTGATTTTCTGTAATGAACATTGCGAAATTGTTGAAGGTTCCTACGCAAATTCTACCAATAGGGTTATTGTAAAATTTATGAAAGACGAGCGCAATGACCGGAGCGCAATGACCGGAGCGCAATGACTGGAGCGCAAGCGGCTCGCTTGCATGCGTCGCTTGGAAAGCAGCGCAAAAATGTCCGATTACCTGAAAATTCAGCTAATCGGACATTTTCCGTTCTTGCTTCGCTCGAACGGTGCAAGCGAGCCGATTGCGCTCCGGTCATGTAAAAACTACCGACAACGCAGCGGATTTTTATCTCGTCTAAAAATCGGTTAAACTGGAAAACGCAAACCGATCTCCCTACTAATTATTCGCCGTTATGAAAAAATCAATTCTTTTAATCGCCATCATTTTCGCTTTCTCGATTCTGACTTTTGCCCAATCCGATTCATCTTTAAGACTCGTTACCGAACAGGACAAATCGAGCCGCGACACCGGCGGCAAACTTTTGACCTTGACGGTTGCGGAACATCTCTACCGCGCCGATGTTTATATGGCAAACCGCCATTTCGCGGAAGCGCGGGCGCATTGGCAGAAAATTCTCGACAATTATTCGACCGACTCGAACGCGATGCCGAAAGCCTTGTTCGGAATGGGACGCTCTTTGATGTGGGAAAGGCAATGCGATAAATCGGTGGTTTGGTTCGACAAGTTGACGAAAGATTACGCGATGACCAAGGACGGGCGCGAAGGTTTGGCGCAAAAAGGCGCGTGTCTCGTGCGGCTCGGCAAGAACACGGAAGCGGCGAAAACCTACGAACAATACACGATAATGTTTCCGACGGGCGAAAAGATCGAATCGGCTTATTTGAACATCATTGACGCTTGGCGCGAGGCGGGAAAATATACGGAAGCGAACATTTGGGTTGATAAAACGCGCTCACGTTTTTCGGGAATGGCGGTCGAAACCAACGCGATGCACTCGCGTGTGCGGATGGAAATCTTTCGTCAAAACTGGTTGGAAGCCGTCAAAGCCGCTGATGATTTGCTTTTGCGGAAAAATTTCGCCAATGCGACGGTGACAAGCGATGAAGTTAAATATCTGAAAGGTTTCGCGCTCGAAAAACTCGGTCGAAGGGCGGAAGCGGTTAGCGCGTATTCTTCGATCAACAACGGCATCGCGTCGTATTACGGCGGTTTGGCAAGCGAAAAACTTCGGCAGATGAACGCGGGCAATCAGGTTCAAAACACGGCTTCGGTTTCCGCCAAGATGTCAAAGGATTATCCCGTTCTCTACCGCGCCGAACTCTTGCGGTCGGCGAAATCCTTAAAGATTGACCCGCGTTTCGTGTTGGCGATTATGAAACAGGAAAGCAGTTTTCGCGCCAACGCCAAATCACCTTCGGCGGCTCGCGGTCTGCTTCAGTTAGTTTTCGATACCGCCACGAAATACAACAAAAAAGCGGGTTATGTCAGCCTGAAACCCGACGATTTATATTTGCCGTCGGTCAATATTGCCATCGGAACGGTTTATATTGCCGAACTCAAAGACCAATTCGACGGACTTTACGAAGCCATCGCGGCAAGCTACAACGGCGGCGAAGACAATGCGGCGCGGTGGCTCAACCGTTCAAAACCGAAAGACGCGGGAATCTTCACCTCAGAAGTCGGTTTTGCCGAAACCAAAAATTACGTCTACAAGGTGATGAGCAATTACCGCGTGTACCGCGAGCTTTACACGGAAGATTTAATTAAAAGATAACTTTGCACAATAATTGCTGAAAAAAATGCAGAAGCCCGCACGAAATAAGGGAGTTAAATGGACGTTTCTGCATTCTCTCACGGTGATTGAAAAAGAAAAGCGTGGTTCGCCGGGAGCGCACGCATCCGTGCGTGCTGAGCGCAGGGCGCGAATAAATTGCGCTGAATGTCGAGTCAAGATCGAGCAAGGCTTTTGCGCCGCTTTTTCAAGCGACGTAGCACGCAGGGATGCGTGCGCTCCCTGCGATGAAAGTTTCTTGTTCCGATAAAGCAATTTTCAAAGCATTACTTTTAGTTCACTATCCCACTACCATTTTTCGATTCGGATGGGACAACCGAGCGGCACGCTCGCGCCCGTCACCTATCCGCAAAGCGGATTAACCCCGGCGATTCCCGATAATTCGCCGAGCGGTGTTCAAACGACGCTGAACATTGCGGACGACCACGAGATTGCCGATATTAATTTGCGGATCAATAGTCTGACGCACGATTGATTTGCTCAGCGCAGTGCCGGCAAACGCACCGCATACGCGCAATTATCTGCCGGCAATGAACGCACCTTCGTGGGCAACACTCGGATTTCCCGGACCCGACAGCGTTCCGCAGTTAAGCCGTTTTGACGGCTCGAATACGCTCGGTAATTGGACGGCGGTTCTTTCCGACCAATTCGCCGTTGATGCGGGAACGCTGCAAAGCTGGTCGCTGATCGTTACGCCGCGCAACTTTGTCTGCACGTTATTCGTGCCGACATCGGCAAACGTCGGCATTTCGGGAATCGTCACGGACGCGGACGGTCGCGCAATTTCCCGCGTCATCGTTTCGCTGACCGATTCGCAGGGGCAAACCCGCAGTGCGCGAACCAATTCATTCGGCTATTTCCGCTTTGACCAGGTTCCTTCGGGACAAACCTATACGCTCGCTGCAACGGCAAAAGGCTACAGTTTTGTTTCGCAGGTCGTTTCCGTCAATGACGAAATCGTTGATTTGAATCTGACAGCACAGTAAAACAAGAAAGGGAGAAGAGGAGAAAGGGAGAAAGGGAGAAAGGGAGATTTGGATTCTGATTTGAAACTTTTACCTTGTGTGCAACTTAATTTTCCTTAAATATCGCGTAGCGATTACTTGAATTTAGCCGTGTAATTTATTGCACGGTCTTGTTTTAGCTGATTTCCTGTCGCCTCAGCGACAACTGAACGGGCGATAATTCAGTTGTCGCTGACGCGACAAAATATCCGGTTTTTACGTTCCGTGCCTTAAAAGACACGGCTAAACTCAGATTGTCGCTCTGCGACATTTAAGGAATTATATGTATTTTCAATAACTTAGCAACGATTCTATTTTTCAATTAAAGTTGCACACAAGGTA
>JANODL010000036.1:0-18467 GCA_031412675.1 Acidobacteriota bacterium
AATTAAAAACTTGAATTCAGCCGCATTTTTATTGCATAATTCCTAAAGCGGTAATTGTTGTCGCACATAAAATTTTCTTCGCTTATTCCCATCAAATCAAAACTTTTAAGATTCACTCAAATTCTATGGAAATTGTTCGAAGCAAAAGTATTTTTGTTTCCCTGCTCTTATCGCTGATTGCCGCTTTACTGGCTATTTCTACTTGGGAAATTGTTGTCCGTGTTGCGTTCTATCTGAATAATTATCTGCCGGTCGAAAAAGTTTCGCTCAATTGGTGGAGCTTTTCGATGATGATTTTGGTGGCGTTGGCAGTCGGTGCTTTAACCGAAAAATTCAGCGTCAAGCGGATTTTGAAGTTTGCCGTTCCGTTCACGGTCGTTTGGGCGATTTTATCTTTCGGCGCGGCAACATATTTTTCGGTCAATTTGTTTTTTCTGCGGACAGCTTCGGTTATCTTTCTGCCGATCTTTTTCGTGCATTTGAAAAAACTCTGGCTGATTGATTCGGAACTCACGGAAAAGCTGGTCGAACTCGCTTCAGCCGGACATATTCTCGAAGGAAAATCCGCCGATCTGCGAATCGAAAGCGGTCTGCGCCTGCTCGAAACGGTTTTGCCGCTTTCGGAAGCGATTGTTTTTCGGCTCGATAAATATGCAGGTTTAACGCCGATTGGACGCGCCCGAAGCGGAAACTCGGTGGATTCGCTGATTTCCAGACAGAATGCCTGGCGCGAAAGCGTGGCACTTTGCGAACGCGCTCTGGAATCGCGCACGACGGTTGTCGAAACGGACGAAAACAAAGCAAATTCGGCGCAAGTCGCGCTTCCGCTGATTTACGAAGGCGTTGCGGTCGGTGTTTTATTCGTTAAAGTTTATCGTGATTTTGAACGCGCCGACCAGTATGTTTTAGAATCCTTCTGCGGACAACTGGCACGAAATTTTCAGCGCAAGGAATTGCGCGAAAAAGATTTGCCGAACAAATTCTGGTGGAGTTTTCTTTCGACAAATTCGGCGGAAAACCGCATCGGCACGACGAGTTTGATCAAAAGTCTGATGAAGGAGCAATCATTCAGCGCGGTTGCCAGTTCGTATTTGAAGGAAGCGCACGCGATTGCGTATCTCGACGGCACGCTGGCTTATCTCAACCGCCAAATGCGTCATCTGGCGAAAGTCAATACCGATCAGATTTACGAACTCGACCTTTTCGGACTGCTTGAAAATTTCAAAACCGACGTTTTCAGCGAACCGCAGTTAGCAATTCGGCGCGTACTGCAAACGGGCGAAACTTATCAAAACGAGTTGTATTTTCAAGCCAAAAACCGCACGCTCGATTTACAAATTTCACTCGTTAAAGTTCCGTCGGACAATGTTTCGATTCACGAAACGAATGTTGCGATGAAACCGGCGTGTTTTCTGATAACCTTGCGCGATATTTCCGCCGTCAAGGAAAACGAAAAACTGCGTTCGGATATGACGAGTCTGATGTCGCACGAACTTCGCACACCGATCACGAGCATCAAAGGTTTTGCTGAACTGCTTTTGATGGATGAAACTTTGTCGGAAGAAAACCGCGAGTTTCTGAACATTATTGCCAACGAATCGCAAAGGCTTTCAAAAATGCTTTCGACTTTTCTTTCGGTCTCGAATCTTGAACAATCCGACAAAAAAGAAGTTTCAAAAGTTGCCGTCAAGCTCGACACGGTCGTCCGCGAAGTCGTTGACGAAATGCAGGAAACCGCGAAACGCAAACGGATTCGGCTGATCGAACAGACCAACGACAATTTGCCGCCGATTGCCGCCGACAAAGGTCTGATTCGCCGCGCCGTGACAAATCTCGTTGATAACGCCATCAAATACAGTCCCGAACGAACTTCCGTAATGATTTCGACCGTTTTGGAAGCCGATTTTCTGCGCGTCGTCGTCGAAGATCGCGGCTACGGCGTGCCGTCCGATGAAAAGGAAAAAATCTGGCAAAAATTTTACCGCGTCGCCCGCGACGGTCAGGATAAAGAAGACGAATCAACGGGTTTGGGACTTTCGCTCGTCAAAGAAGTGATCGAACAACACGGCGGCGACGTAACGGTCGAATCCGAAGTCGGACAAGGTTCGCGCTTTAGTTTCACGCTTCCGCGTCTATAAAAATTTATCCATTATCAAATATCAATTATTCATTATTTCAGCGGTTGCTGGCTTTAGTAAAAACTGCTGAAATATTTGATAATTGATATTTGATAATGGATAATTGCCTCGCTTTGAGAGATTTTAATCAGCTACAAAAAACTTACGACGCGCTTTTTGCCTATTGCGAAGCGGAAAATTTTGCGGGCTACGACCCTTTTGACGGTTTGAACAGCCGCATTTTTCAAGCCTCGCCGCTGAAATATTCACGCCTTGCGCGGCTCGCTTTTTTGCAAATGGTCAAGCGTTCGGCGAAAAACTTACGTCCTACGCTAAAAATCGAAAAAGGCGTGAACGCCAAAGGAATCGCGCTTTTTGCGCTCGCGGAGCTTTCAAGATTTCGCGCCACTTATAAATCTCAGCACGCCGAAAACGCCAAATCTCTACTCGAAAAACTTCTCAGATTAAAAATTTCAATCCAAAATCCAAAATCCAAAATCCAAAATCGAACGGCTTTCGGCTATAACTTCGACTGGCAATCACGCGCCTTTTTCGCGCCCGAAGGAACGCCGACAATCGTGCCGACGGCTTTTGCGGCGCAAGCCTTTCTCGAAGGTTTCGCGCTTTTCGGCGATGAGATTTATCTCGAAACCGCCAAAGAAATCTGCGCGTTTATCACCGAAGATTTGAACCGCATCGGCGAGAGCCGCGAGGAAGTTTGTTTCAGCTACACGCCGATTGATACAAACGTAATTTTCAACGCATCGCTTCTGGCGGGCGAAGTTTTGGCAAAAACCGGCGCGATTTTACGGGAAGAAAACTATCTGAATTTGGCTGAAAAGACGGCGAATTTTGTCATCAAACGTCAAAACGAAAACGGCGCGTGGCTTTACGGCGCAAAATCGAAACACGCGTGGATTGATAATTTTCACACGGCGTATGTTTTGCTGTCGCTGTTTCGTCTGCAAAAATTGATTCCCGATTTCGAGTGCGATGAAACCATCTCAAAAGGTCTGAATTACTGGCTCGAAAACTTTTTCTTGAGCAATGGAACGCCGAAATATTACGACAAGGAAACTTTTCCGGTTGATATTCATTCCGCGAGCGCGGCGATTGTCGCGCTTTGTGAATTAAACGATTTTGACGAAAGATGTTTGCCGCTCGCGGAAAAAGTTGCGCGTTGGACAATCGAAAATATGCGTGATGAAAGCGGATTTTTTTATTATCAAAAGCGGAAAGAAAAACTCGTCAAAACGTCTTTTATTCGCTGGTCGAACGCCTGGACGGCGTATGCTCTGGCGCAATTGCTCGAAGTTAAACCCAAATGAAAGAAATTTACAAAAATTACTTCAGTCCGCAAACGGCGGCAGAGCGATATGCAAAAGGTCGTCCGCGTTTTCATTCGTTTGTAATTGAAAAAATCGAGAAATTTCTCGCGCCCCGAAAATCCTTGAAACTCGCTTTGGATGTCGGTTGCGGAACAGGTTTTTCGAGCGCGGCACTAAAAGAAATTTCCGAAAAGGTCGTCGGAATTGATATTTCCGCCGCGATGCTGAGTCAGGCGGAAAAAACTGACGGCATCGAATATATTTTGGCTTCTGCCGAAAATCTTCCGTTCAGCGGCGAAAAATTCGATTTGATGACGATTTCGCAGGCGATTCATTGGGTTGATAAAGAGAAGTTTTTCGCGGAAGCCGACCGCGTTTTAAAGCCCGATGCGCTGATCGCGGCTTACGATAATTTTTTTCAAGGACAAATGCTCGGTAATCCGGCTTTTAATGATTGGTATCAAAACGAATTTCTGCAAAATTATCCCGTTCCGTCACGCGGGAAACGTGCATTTGACAGAGCGAGTGAAAACAAACAGGATTTTGTGCTGAAACATGAAGAATTTAACGAAAACACGCTTGAATTTTCGGCAGATGAAATGGTTAATTATTTGGTAACAATTAGCAATGTTATTGCACGGGTTGAAAACGGCACGGAGCCGATTGAAGAAGTTCATAAATGGCTCACCGCAAGTATTACGCCTTTTTTTGATGGGGATAAAAAGGAGTTCGCTTTTATCAATCCGATTTGGTATTTGCGGCGGAATTATTAAAACCGCGTGGTAATTTATGCCGAATATTGCCGAAACGCTGAGAAAAGCGACTGAAATCTTGCAAAAAAGCGGTATTGCCGAACCGCGCCGCGAGGCAAATTCTTTGCTGGCGTTTGCTCTCGCAAAAAATAAGACTTTTCTTATCGCGCATCCCGAATACGAATTAACTGCCGCTGAGCAAACAAATTTTCAGTCTTTTTTGCAAAGACGCGCCGGACGTGAACCGTTTCAATACATCACGGGCAAACAGGAATTTTACGGTTTGGATTTTATCGTCACGCCCGATGTTTTGATTCCGCGTCCCGAAACTGAAATAATCGTCGAAAATGCGTTGGAGATTTTAAAAATGCGGGAAAATTCGCGCTTTTGTGAAGTCGGTGTCGGTTCGGGCTGTATTTCTGTTTCGATTTTGCACAATGCCGAAACAGTTTCGGCGATTGGTTTGGATATTTCGGAAAAGGCTCTCGAAATTGCAAAAATAAACGCGGAAAATCATCGAGTTTCGGAAAGAATTGATTTGAAAATCTCGGATGTGTTCGGTCTTTTAACGGACGAAACATTCGATTTGATTGTTTCAAATCCGCCATATATTCCGCGTAAGGATATTGAAAGTCTGCAAGCGGAAGTGCGTGATTTCGAGCCGTTGAACGCTTTGACCGACGAAAAAGACGGACTTTCGATTATCGAAAAAATCATCGCCGCCGCGCCGAAATTCCTCAAGCCAAACGGTTTTTTATTGTTGGAAATCGGGTTCGGTCAAGCGGAAGACGTGAAACGAATGTTCGACGCGGAAATCTGGCGAACAGTTGAAATTTTGCCTGATCTGCAAGGCATCGGGCGAATGGTTAAGGCGCGTACTTGAGAATTAAAATTTTTTGTTGGTTTTGTGGCGCGAATTTTGCTATATTTCATTTATCGAATCAAACGCTTTATTTTGATACATTAAATTAAAAATTTTCGGAGGTATTTATGAGAAACGAATACGATAGAGAAGAAACCAGCGCGACCACGAAATTGACTTATTTACTGATTGGCGGCGGAATCGGTGCCGTTCTGGCATTGCTTTTTGCACCTAAATCAGGTGAAGAACTGCGCGGCGATATTGCCGACGTAACTCGCAAAGGTATTGAAAAAGGCAAGGAAACAGCCGTTCAACTGCAAGAAAAAGCGGGCGAATATTACGAAGTAACACGCGAAAAAGCGGGCGAATATTACCAAACCGCGCAGGAAAAAGTCGGTGAGTTGAAAGATAAAGCCGGTGAATTGACCGAAAAAGCGAAAGGCGCGGTCGCCCAATCGGCAAATCCTTTTACCGCCGCGATTGAAGCCGGAAAGGAAGCCTACACGGAAGAAAAACGCAAAACCGAATCGAAAGCGATTACCGAAGGTCGTCCGACGTATCCGGTTGAAAAAGAACAAGAAGGTTAATCATTTATGGATGCAAGTAAGCCTGAATTTTGGATGATGATTGCGTCAATCGTCATTGCGATATGTTTTATCGCAATGGCGATTGCGATGATTGCGATTGCCGTGATCGTCAGAAAAGTTGTCGGAACGGTCAAACGTGTCGAAGAAAAGGTTGACCCGATACTTGGAAAAATCGAGCCTTTGATGAAGCAAGTCAACGCCATCGGCGAACAGGGCAAGCTGATTTCGGTGCAGTTTAACGAGATTTCGGAAAATCTCTCGACCGCGACGAAATATTTTGCCGAATCTGCCGGACTTGTCCGCGAAGAAGTTTCCGAACTCAGATTGCTCGTCGGGCAAACCGCTCTGGTCGCCAGGGATAAGGTCGAACTTGTCAGCAACACGATTGAACGCACCAATAATCAGGTTATTTCAACGACCGAATTTATTCAGCATAAAGTTGTCGAACCGGCGCGTGAAATCGCCGCCGTGATGGCTGGCGTACGGAAAGGTTTGGAAGTTCTGTTCGCACCTACGCCGAAACAGATTGACCGCGTTTATGTTGACGACGAAATGTTTATCGGCTAGTTTTTCGAGTTCTTTATCAAAGAAAATTGAAAGACTTGGAGATTTTCTTCAAGTTTTTTTAAATTATCCACAAAAATCTTGGCTTCTTTGGTTTAGGGCGTAGATTTTTCTTGAAAAGTATATACTAATTTTATGAAAAGAATTTTCATCGGTTTGGTGGCTGTTGTTACAACTTTTTTTGTTGGAGTTTTGATACAAGGTTCATTTCAATTTCAAGCAAATTTTACCGATAAATTAAATTCTGAAGTCGTAGTAAAATCCGTCGAAAACATGCCGGATCTCGTTTCTTCAGATGAAAAACTGACAATAAAGTCTGAGCGAAAGGAATTTTCCTATCCTAATCCGATTTATCGTTTTCCACGCACAGGTATCTATTTTTCAACAATAAAATATAAAGATGAACAGTCAGAATTTCAAATGGAATTAACCTATGAAAAAAATTACAAAACCCGAAGACTTCGCGGCGTAAATCAGGAATATGAAATATTAAAAATAGACGGCTCTGTTTTTGACCAGAAAAGAGATTTTAAAAACATCTCGATTAAAATAACTAAAGACAAAATTATCTTAAAAACCTCAAAGGTAAAGGGGATTGAATACAAATTTGAAGGAACATTTACCAAGGATGAATATTTTGAGAGCGATTTTGACGATCAGATCGTACTCAAAGGAATTTTGCAAAAATTCTCCGGTGGAAAAAAGATTTCTGAGGAAGAAATTGAATTTACCTATCAAGTAGGTTGTTGATGTTGTTAAAACAAAAAGGCTCAGGATTTTATCCCGAGCCTTTTTTGTTTTTTAGAAAAGAGAAAAGAAGAATTAGTTATCTTTCTTTTCATTGAGGAACTTGTTGTTTTTGCAGACGCAGTTGTTTGCGTTCTTCGCGTCTTTGCTTCATTTCGGCTTTCTTTGTTTCAAGTTGTTGAAGCTGTTCGGGTGTCAAAACCGCCAAAACTTGTTGACGAACCGCTCGACCTTTTTCTTTGACTTGTTGTTTCAGGGTTTTCATTCTTTCCTGTTGGTCAGCGGTGAGTGTGCCGTCGCGTTTGGCTTGACGGAGAGTTTGCATTTCTTCCATCGTTGTTTGTGCGGGACGATTGGCTTCCATAATGGTTTTAACCTGTTCCTTTTGAGCATCGGTCAGATTCAAATCACGAAAACCGCGCATAAATCCGCCGCGTCGAAATCCTTTACCCATTCCGTCGCGCTTGCCTTTGCGCCATTCGCGTTTTTCCTGCTTTTGCGTTGTGTCCGTGTCGGTTTTCGTCGTTTCTTGTGCCGAAACAAATGTTGAAAACGCAATGACGGCAAACGCCATTGTCAGAGCCGAAAAGAATTTATTTTTTAAAGACATTTTTTTACCTCGTTTTAATTTATTGGAATTTAGCTTTCGCTTTTTCACAGTCTAAGACGCAAGCAAAATGGTTTTGGTCTAATGTTTTTTTGACGCTTAGGTAAAGAATTGTAAAGGCGTTTCGGTCTTCGGGTTTTGGTCTTCGGGTTTTGGTCTTTGGTCTTTGATGAGAGATTAAATGGTGAAAAGTGAAAGTCGAAAGCCAAAAACCAAAGACCAAAGACCAAAAACACCGCTTTGCATTTAACTTTTGCTTGCTATAACTGTAAAATGCGAAGTTTGAGTATTAGCAGAAACGGGAATATCAAATGAGATTTTTATCGGAAATAAATTCGCCGGCAAACTTGCGGCAGTTAAAAGTTGAAGATTTACAGGAAGTTGCCGACGAAGTGCGTCAATTTATTATTGACACCTGTTCGCGGGTCGGCGGACACACGGGCGCTAGTCTTGGCGCGGTCGAACTGGCGGTCGCGATGCATTACGTTTTCGACACGCCGGACGACCGTTTGGTTTGGGACGTTGGGCATCAGGCTTACGCGCACAAGATTTTGACGGGCAGACGCGACGAACTGCACACGATTAAAACCTACGGCGGACTTTCGGGTTTCCTGCGGCGCGAAGAATCGGAATACGATACATTCGGCGCGGGACACGCTTCGACATCTCTGTCAGCCGCGCTCGGAATGGCGGTCGCCAGAGATAAAAAAGGCGAAGATTTTCACGTTTGCGCTCTGATCGGCGATTCATCGTTGGCGGGCGGAATGGCGATGGAAGCCATCAATCAAGCCGGACATCTGAAATCGCGGATGATCGTTTTGCTCAACGATAACGAAATGTCCATCGCTCCGGCAGTCGGCGGTTTGGCGCGTTATCTGAACCGCATCAAAGGCGCACAGAGCTATCAGCATTTTAAGGAAGAACTCGGCGACGCGCTCGAAAGCGTTCCGGGTTTCGGACAAACTTTGCGTCGCGCCGCGAAAAGTTTTAAAGATGCGATTGCGGCGGCAGTTTTGCCCGGCGCACTCGTTAATGAACTCGGTTTTAAATATATCGGCTACGTTGACGGTCATAATGTCCCGATGCTCGTCAAAGCCTTGGAAGAAGCCAAAAAAGTTACCGATGGTCCCGTCATTGTTCACACTTTGACGACCAAAGGCAAAGGTTTTCCGAATCCCGAGAAAAATTATTACGCCTATCACGCGACCGGACCTTTCGACCCGAAAACGGGTTTGCCGTATAAATCGAGCAAGGTTTCTTCTGCGCCGACTTACACCGAAGTTTTCGGCAAAACGATGTGCGAATTGATGGAAACTGACGAATCAATCGTCGCGCTGACCGCCGCGATGCCTGACGGAACGGGTATTGATAAAGTTTTGGAAAAATTTCCCGAACGCTCGTTTGATGTCGGCATTGCCGAGCAACACGCGATTACGTTTTGCGCGGGAATGGCTTGCGAAGGTTTAAAGCCCGTCGCGGCGATCTATTCGACATTTCTCCAACGCGCTTTTGACCAGGTTGTTCACGATGTTTGTCTGCAAAATTTGAATGTTACATTGGCGATGGACAGAGCCGGAATCGTCGGCGCAGACGGTCCGACGCATCACGGCTTGCTCGACATTTCTTACTTGCGCGGTTATCCGAACATCGTTCTATGTGCGCCGAAGGACGAGGCGGAACTGCGCGATATGATGCTCACGACAATCGAACATCCCGCGCCCGCCGCGATTCGTTATCCGCGAGGCAGCGGTTTCGGCGTGGATATTTCCGCGCCGCCGAAGAAAATCGAAATCGGAAAGGCGGAAGTTTTGCGCGAAGGCAATGGTGAAGTGGCGATTGTCGCTTACGGTTCGATGGTTTATCCATCGGTCGAAGCGGCAAATAATCTCGAAAAAGAAGGCATCGAGGCAACCGTTGTCAATGCCCGCTTCGTCAAACCGCTTGACGTGGAATTGATTTTGAAGCTGGCGCAATCGAATCGGGTAATAATAACGGTTGAAGAAGCCTATCTCGCGGGCGGTTTCGGTTCGGCGGTGATGGAATGTCTGGAAGAAAAAGGCTTGCTCGATAAAGTTAAAGTTATCCGAATGGGCGTTCCCGACCGAATCATCACGCACGGCGACCCGAAATTGCTGCTCGCGAAATACGGCTTGGACGCGGACGGAATTTATCAGAAAACAAAAGAAACAATCGAAAGTTTAGAAGAACGCCGTGTCGGAAAAAAACGGCTGAAAATAGTTAAATAATGATGAATGGTGAAAGATGAAAGGTTAATTTTTTAATTGCCATTCATCATTCATCATTTACCATTCACCATTAAATAAATGAGTAACGGAAAAAAAAGTATTAAGAGCAATAACAGCAATAACAGCAATCTTCCTTTAATAATCATCGGTCTGGTTTTAATTGCCGCACTCGGCGGCGGTTGGTGGCTTTACAACAGAAATTCTTCTACTAAAACTACGACCGGAGTGAGCAACCGACCTGCCAACAAACCGACCACGACACCGGCGGCTAACGCGCCGATAGGATCACAACCGCCGAATTTGCTCGGTTCGCCGAATGCGTCGGTGACGGTCGAAGAATTCGCCGATTTTCAATGCGGCGCGTGCGCTTCGGTTCATCCGCGAATGAAGGAATTGACCTCGATTTACGGAAGCCGCATCAAATTTGTTTTCCGCAATTATCCGTTGTCAATTGCGGCGCACGACAAGGCTTACGATGCGGCGGTCGCGGCAGAAGCCGCCGGTTTGCAAGGCAGATATTGGGATATGCAAAATATGCTTTTTACGAATCAGCAAGCCTGGACATCGAATCCCGATTACCGCCGCATTTGGGAAGAATACGCGACCAAAATCGGTCTCGACATCGAAAAGTTCAAAAACGATATGGCGGGTTTGAATGCCAAATCGCGGGTTGATGCCGATTTGCAGCGCGGTCGCGCCTTAAATCTCAGTTCGACTCCGACGGTTTTCATCAACGGCGTTTCGATTCCGTTTGACCAGATGACGATTGATTTGATGCGCCAAGTCATTGATGCCGAACTTGCAAAAGCGGTAAGCAACAACAATCCGGCGAATACTTCCGGTGCGCCGACCAACGCCGCGCCTGCCGAACAGAAAAAATAAATGAACGACGCAGAAGTTTTATCCGAACAATCCGATCATAAAATCGCCAAACTGCCGCTTCTTGCGGCATTGGTCGCGCTCGTCGGTTTGGGCGACGCGGTTTATTTGACAATTCATCATTACACGGGCGAAAAAGTTCCGTGCAGCGTGTCGGGCGGTTGTGAAGCCGTTTTGACCAGTTCTTATGCTGAAATCGGCGGAATTCCACTTGCCATGTTTGGGGCGGCGGCTTATTTTATCGCTTTCAGTCTGGCAATCTTAGCGGCTTTCGGGAATCGTCTGATGTGGAAACTTTTCGGAGTTCAAACGGCGATTATGGCAGTTTTTTCCCTTTATCTGGTTTATGTTCAAAAATACGAGATTCGGGAGTTTTGCCAGTATTGTCTGCTTTCGGCGGCGGTTTGTGTAACGCTTTTCGTGATTGCACTTTTTTCGCGTTTTTGGCGGTCTTGAAACCGTTTTCCCAAATTAAACGAATACATTTGCGGAAGGTTAAAAAAGCCTTCCGTTATTTGTTTGAAGTTTGCTTTTGCAAATTTTCGGCAAATGCGATGAAATGAAATAGTTTAAAGCATATTTTTACTAAAGTTTTTTTGGAAGAGAAAGAATATAGTGGCTGAAACCATTCTTCATCGCGTTGCCCAAGGTGACATAACTGCCGTTCAGGATTGCCTGAACAAATACGGCGGCTTAGTCTGGTCTTTGGCGCGGCGAATGTCGGCAAATACTGACGATGCCGAAGATGCCGTGCAGGAGATTTTTATTGATGTTTGGAAAAATGCACAGCGTTTTGACGAAAACCAATCGTCGGAAACGACGTTTATTGCAATGATTGCGCGGCGGCGTTTAATTGACCGTTTGCGTTATGCCAAACGGCGGATTTCGGCGGATTCGTTGGAGGACATTGTGAACGAGCCATCAAATCGCGCCGATGAAGAGTTGCAAACGAACATCGAAGCGAAAGATGCGGCGCGTGCGCTGAATCAATTGCGTCCCGAACAGCGGCAGGTTTTACAGCTTTCGATTGTGCAGGGCTTGTCACATCAGGAAATTTCCGATGCAACGGGAATGCCGCTCGGAACAGTCAAAACACACGCCCGACGCGGAATTTTGCAGGTCAGAGAATTTTTAGGAATGAGCAGTATCGAAGGAATGAAAGGAGGAACGGCATGAGTGAACAAGAAAAAGAAAAAATGCTCGAACTCCTTTCGGACAAAGCGGTTTTCGGTTTGACCGAAACGGAACTTGCCGAACTCGCTGAACTGGAAAAGAATTTTCCCGAATTTAGCGATGAATCGTTGGAACTCACCCAATCGCTCGAACTTTCGGCGGCGACAATCGGAATGATGAATCTCGACACAAGCGAACCAATGCCCGCGCATTTGCGGACAAAAATTGCCTCGAACGCGGAAAAATATTTCGCGTTACGCAAGACGGAAGTTGCTGTGTCCGAACCGCAAGCCGAAAAAGAAGATTTCCAAAAGACTTTTGCGTTTGAACCGAAAAAATCTGTTTGGAGTTGGCTGGGCTGGGCAGTTGCGGCGGCGGCTTGTATGGTTTTGGCGTTGAATCTATACACGACGCGGACTGATAAAGGAGATATTGCAAAAATTACTCCGACACCGACCGCCACGCCGCAAATTAAATTGACGGCAACGCAGGAACGCGAACAATTACTGGCTTCGGCGAAAGATATTCTGCGGTCAAACTGGGGTGATCTGGACCCGAAAAAACCGCAAAATATGCAAGGCGATGTTGTTTGGAGCAATGAAAAGCAGAAAGGTTTTGTGCGTTTCAGCAATTTGCCCGTCAATGATAAAACAAAGGAAACTTATCAAGTTTGGATTTTTGACGAAAATCAGAAACAGCCGATTGACGGCGGAATTTTCGATGCCAACGAAGCGGGCGAAATCATCATTCCGATTGATGCAAAACTAAAGGTTCAAAAACCGAAAATGTTTGCGATAACGGTGGAAAAACCCGGCGGCGTGGTCGTTTCACCGCTTGAAAAAGTAATGGCGGTTGCCAAAGTTTCAACTTAAAATTTATCAAATCAAGTCAGAACCGTCTGCGGAAGCGGATGGTTCTGACTTAGGCACAAAATTTTGAAACTTAAATCCCGAATCTTACGTCTATCACATCACTAATCAAAATCGGTAATCACGGCGAAATAATTCCACCGTGATTGCCGAATTTTATCTATCAAAACTTTAGGGAAAAATAAAAAGGAGTTTGCAATGAAGTTAATGAGATTTCTTATTGCGCTGTTTGTTCTCGTTTCGTTTATGACAACAATTGTTTCAGCACAAAAAACCGATAAATTACCGAAATTGAATTACAAGGAGTTTCGTCTGAAAAACGGGCTTCGCGTAATTATGCACGTTGACAAATCAACACCGATTGTCGCCGTCAACCTTTGGTATCATGTCGGTTCAAAAAACGAAGTTGTCGGACGCACGGGATTCGCGCATCTTTTCGAACATATGATGTTTCAAGGCTCGAAAAATTATAACGACGATTATTTCAAGCCTTTACAGGAAGCCGGTGCGAACATCAACGGTTCGACCAACGCCGACCGCACGAACTATTACGAAGTCCTGCCGTCGAATTTTTTAGAGCTTGCGCTCTTTATGGAAGCCGACCGTTTAGGCGGACTGCTCGACGCAATGACGCAGGAAAAGCTCGACAACCAGCGCGATGTCGTTAAAAACGAACGTCGTCAGCGTTATGATAATCAGCCTTACGGCACGGCTTTCGAGAAAATCTCGGAACTAATCTATCCGAAAGATCATCCGTATAACTGGACGACCATCGGTTCGCTGACCGATCTGTCGAACGCTTCGATGGATGATGTCAAAGGATTTTTCCGTCAATATTACGTGCCGAACAATACTTCGCTCGTGATTGCGGGCGATTTTGATCCGAAACAGGCGAAAGCGTGGGCTGAAAAATACTTCGGCACGATTCCGACCGGCGCGGCGATTACGCGTCCTGCTCCTGCGACACCGAAAATAGACGGCGAAATGCGCAAGTCTTTTGAAGATTCCGTCCAATTGCCGCGTCTTTATATGGTCTGGCACACCGTTCAAGACAATCATCCGGACGAAGCCGCGCTCGATATGCTCCAATTCGTGCTTTCGGCAGGTCGCGGTTCGCGGCTTCAGAGCAATCTGGTTTACGGCAAACAGCTTTCGCAGGATGCCGGAGCCTCGCATTTCTCGCGTGAGATTGCCGGACAATTCCAGGTCATTTCGACGGCTCGCCCGCAGAAAACTCTGGATGAGATCGAAAAGGAAATCAACTTAGAGATCGAGCGCATCAAGAAAGAAGCTCCGACGGCTGAAGAACTTTCACGAGCTTTGAACGTGATCGAATCAAGCACGATTT
The DNA here is from genome assembly GCA_031412675.1 of Acidobacteriota bacterium. Classification (GTDB taxonomy): domain Bacteria; phylum Acidobacteriota; class Blastocatellia; order Pyrinomonadales; family Pyrinomonadaceae; genus JAFDVJ01. Next base: position 14,080 of record JANODL010000036.1, read on the forward strand.
TCGGAATGCAAACCGTTCTCGGCAAAGCCGACCAGATGAACAGTTATGCAACATTTCAGGGCAAGCCCGATAATTTTCAAGCCGATTTAGACCGTTACCGCAAAGTTACGCCCGCCGACATTCAGCGCGTGGCGAACACTTATTTGAACGGCAACCGTTTGGTCATGAGTTTTGTTCCGCGCAAGGAAAAAGCCGTTTCGCAAATGAATAATCCGGCGAATACGCCGACTTCCGTGACGGCTAAAAAAGAAGCCGAGAAAAAGCAGGATTACTCGGCAAACTTACCGAAACCGCAACCGAACCCGTCGTTTGCGCTGCCTTCGATTGACAAGCAGAAACTCTCGAACGGAATGAACGTCTGGATTGTTCGTCAGCCGGAACTGCCGATTATTTCGATGAATATGGTCTTTAATTCGGGCGGCACGGCTGACCCGCAAGACCGCGCCGGTTTGGCTTCGTTCACGGCGAGCCTGCTCAACACGGGAACGAAAACACGTTCGGCGGTTGAGATTGCCAATCAGCTTCAATCAATCGGCGCGAGCGTCGGGGCTAATTCGGGTTGGGATTCGGCAAACGTCTCGATGCAGTCTTTGACGAAAAATCTCGACAAGGCACTGGAAATTTACGCCGATGTCGTAACGAATCCGGTTTTTCCCGAAACCGAGTTCAAAACTCTGCAAGGTCGTAGTTTGGTCGCGCTCAAACAGCGCAAAGACAACCCGAATGCGATTTCCGCTGTTGCTTACAGCAATTTGCTCTACGGAAAAAATCATCCTTACGGCAAATCTTTGGGCGGCGACGAAAATTCGATTAAGGCTTTGACCAAAGCGGAAATCGAGAAGTTTTACGCGACTTATTATCGTCCGAACAACGCAACTTTGATTGTTGTCGGCGATACGGACGCGAAAACGATTTTGCCGAAGCTCGAAACCGCTTTTGCGAACTGGAAATCGGCGGACGTTCCGAAGGTTGAAACGCCGAGCGCAGTAACTTTCGACAAAGCCGGAATTTACATCGTTGACAAACCCGGCGCGGCGCAATCGGTCGTGAGCATCGGACAAGTCGGTGTTTCGCGTGATAATCCCGATTTCTTCCCGTTGCAAGTGATGAATTCGATTCTTGGCGGACAATTTTCGGCGCGCGTCAATATGAATTTGCGCGAAGAGAAAGGCTACACTTACGGCGCACGCACCGGCTGGAGTATGCGGCGCGGCGCGGGACCGTTCGAGGCTTCGGCTGATGTCCAAACTGCCGTCACCAAAGAATCCGTTCAGGAATTTATGAAGGAACTCAACGGCATTCGCGGTGCGATTCCCGTCACGGCGGCAGAACTCGAATACAACAAACAAAGCCTGATTCGGCGTTTTCCGGCAGGTTTTGAAACGGTCGGACAAATTTCCGGTCAGCTTTCAAACCTCGTCGTTTACGGTTTGGCGGATTCGTATTTCAACGAATACATCGCAAAAATCAACGCCGTCACGGTTGACGACGTAAATCGTGTTGCCAACAAATATTTAACGCCCGATAAAATGGCGATTTTGATTGTCGGCGACCGCAAAGTGATTGAACCCAAACTGAAAGAAATCGAAGTTTGGGGAAGCTCGATCCGCTTTCTCGACGCGGATGGCAATCCGATCGAGTAAGGTCAACTCTAAATCGAAAACACAAAAGGGCGAAGCGTTGATGCTTTGTCCTTTTGTTTTTGATATTGTAGAAAAAAACTTCATTTTTTGAAGGATTTATTATTAAAGGAAGGAATAAAAAAAAAGTGCGTTTGAAATATTTATGTAAAGTATTGCTCCTGACAATCGGGATTTTGTTGGGAGTTTTCGGTTTGGTATCGGCTCAAGACAACAAACAAGCCCAAATCAAAGTGTCGGCGGACGAGGCGAAAGCGATTAAAAAAATCGAGGAAGCCAAGACGCTCGCCGATAAAATCAAGGCGACGACCGATTTTTTAAAGAAATATCCGAAAAGTCCGGCGCGCAGTCAGGCTGCCAATTATCTCGCGGTGCAGATCACACAGGTCAAAGACGACGCGCAGATTGTTCAAAACGGTGAAACTTATTTGACGATTTTTACCGAACCGGCAGAGGCGGACTTGGTTTTGCCGAGTCTTGTTTATTCATATAGTGCGGTTAAACGCAATACGGATGCCTTTGCGGCGGCAGAAAAATATTTTTCGCGGCACCCGGAAGATGTTGTCATTCGTTTGAAGTTATCAACCGAAGGCGCGAATTTACTTCGCACGGGAACGAAAGATTTTGCCGCGCCGTCGCGCACTTACACGACTGAGGCAATCGCATTGATTGAAGCAAATAAAAAGCCGTCAAATATTGACGATGCAGGTTGGAAAGAATATCAAACCAGATGGCTGGCACAGCTTTATCAAACTCTCGGCATTTTCGATTTCTACGCGGAAGACAAACCGAAAGCGCGGATCAGTTTGGAAAAAGCGACCAAACTCGATTCGGGCGACGTGAACAGTTGGCTTCTTTTGTCTTCGATGGTTGATGAGGAGTATCAGGCATTGGCAATGAAATATAATGTCGCCAACGAAGGCAAAGAGCGCGACGAAGTGTTAAAACAAGCCAACGAGAAAATGGATCAGGTGATTGATATGTTTGCGCGGATCGTTGCCTTGACCGAAGGTAAACCAGAAACCAAACAAATTTATGACCAGATTCTGCCGAATCTGGAAACTTACTACAAATACCGCCATAAAAATTTGGACGGTTTGCCTGAATTGATCGGTAAATACAAAAAATAAAGCTCGGTCAATTAATTTTTAGAGCAAGATTAAAGCGTCAAAAAGGATAAGTTCACCGAACTTGTCCTTTTTTTATTGACGGCGGAAAAATATTTTGAATAATTTTTCCGTTTTACGGATACGTTATTATGAGTGGCAATGATGAACGACACGGCAATAATTGAAAAATGTTTGAACGGCGAAAAAGAAGCGTTCCGCTTTCTGGTCGAACGCTATCAAACGCAAGCCGCCGGTCACGCATTTGCGATTCTTGCCAATCGTGAAGACGCGCTCGATGCGGCGCAGGAAGCCTTTATTGATGCTTTTCAAGCACTCGGACGCTTTGACCCGGAAAGACGTTTTTATCCGTGGTTTTACGTTTTGCTCCGCAATCGCTGTTACAAGTTAATCGAAAAAAGACGCGAAACGGAAAACATCGAAGACGCGGAAATTCTCGCGCCGCAAACCGGAGTTTCGGGCGAGGAAAGACTCGCGCTTGAAAAAGCCTTGCTTTCGTTATCGAGAGCCGACCGCGAAATTGTTACTTTGAAATATTTGGACGGATTTTCTTATGACGAAATCGCCGGACTGCTGGAAATTCCGCACGGAACCGTGATGAGCCGTCTTTTTTCAGCCCGCAAACAATTGCAGGCAAAATTAACGGGAAAATTTCATTGAAGTTTATGAAAAATATGAATTGCGAAGATGTTTTAATACAAAAATCGGCACTCAATGACGGCGAAAAGACCGAATTTTCCGACGCGCAAATCAACGCGCATCTGGAAACTTGCGAAAATTGCCGCCGCGAAATCGAGCAGATGCAAAACACGATTGTCCTGCTTAACCGCCAAAAACGGCGTGAGCCGGATGTCGATTTGTGGTCGGCGATTGAAAAGCGGATTGAGGCTGAAACCGTGTCTGAAACAAATTGGCGGATGTTTATCCTGCTCGGTGCTTTTCTGGTCGTTTATAAATTGCTCGAAATGATTCCCGAACGCGATTTCGGCTGGGCTTTAAAAATCGTGCCGTTTATTTTAGTCGCCGTGCTGTTTGGCTTTCTCAAAGAAAATCCGTTCAGGATTAATACCGGACTTAGGTTGGAGAAAAATTATGAATAATGAATTTGAAGCGAAAGATTATACGATTTTGGGGCAAAAATACGCTTTTGCAACCGTGTCGCTGGTTTTGGGAATTTCGTGTTTCGTCAATCTTTTAGGTTTGGAAAAAGCGATTCTGGCGATTGTCTTTGGCTGGCTGGCACTGCGCGCCGAACCTGCGCCGGTTTTACGCGAACATCGCGTTTGGGCAAAAGTCGGCGTGATTTTCGGAGTTCTGCCGCTGATTATTTTGCCGCTCGTGCTTATTTTGAACTATGACCGTCTGCGCGAGCTGATCGAATGTTTATCGAAAATGAGCGGCGGCAGATAAGCCGAAACGGGAGAAATCTATTTTAACCTCAGTTCGGGATAAGACCGGAGCGCAGGCTGCCAGCCTGCAACGCCGCTTGCAAAGCGGTGTCACGAACTTTGCTTTTCAGTAATCTTGAATAAATTCGGAGGTTGTGAGCGTTTTTCAAACGCTTGCAGGCTGGCAGCCTGCGCTCCGTTTGGCAAATTCCTTATCCCGAACTGAGGTTATT
>JANODL010000037.1:0-24284 GCA_031412675.1 Acidobacteriota bacterium
AATTTTCCTTAAATATCGCGTAGCGATTACTTGAATTTAGCCGTGTAATTTATTGCACGGTCTTGTTTTAGCTGATTTCCTGTCGCATCAGCGACAACTGAACGGGCGATAATTCAGTTGTCGCTGACGCGACAAAATATCCGGTTTTCACGTTCCGTGCCTTAAAAGACACGGCTAAACTCAGATTGTCGCTCTGCGACATTTAAGGAATTATATGTATTTTCAATAACTTAGCAACGATTCTATTTTTCAATTAAAGTTGCACACAAGGTATAAAATACTTCTTTAGCTTAATGCTTTTTCAGCAAATTTTCATCATTTGCCGACACCATTGCTCAAGCACCAGAGCTTTGAACGAAAGCGGGCAGACCGCCGAGGGCGGAAATTCGCCTTTTGCCAAGAGCCGACCGCTTTCGGGTTTCAAAACACCGGCTTCGACTAAAAAGCCGTCGCCGAGCGAATCGCCGTGGGCGGCAAAAAGCGCGTCGTGCCATTCCCGCGTCGGCGGCGCAAACCCGCGTTTCGGGCGATTCAGAACCCACTCGGGCAGAACGCCCTTGACCGCTTCTTTCAACCAGTATTTGGGCGGCAGTTTGCCGTCCGAGTTTGCTTTTCGCAGCCCGATGACCGTTTCGACAAATTGATAATCGGCAAGCGGCAGGCGCATTTCGACCGACGAAGCCATGCCGAGCCGGTCGCCCTGCGCGATTCCGTTTTCCCGCAAGTAAGTTGCACAAACGAGCGCGGTCAAAGCGATTTCGGCGGACTCCCAATCGCCCGCGAAATCGAACAGCGAATAAGCGTCCGATTCGTTGATTTGAGCGGCGAATTTCGGACTGTAAAGCGTTTGAACCTGCGCGGCGGCAGAGAGAAAATCGTCGGATTTATCGTAGAAAACCAGCCGGTCTGAATTTGCCAGATGTTTTTTGACGTTTCGCAGAGCCGAACGTGCGCCGCCCAAATCACGCAGCCAGTTTGAAAGAATTTTAATTGAAAAACCTTGCGGAAAGCCGAAATTCAAAGATTGAACCAAAGCTTGCGGAAAGGGATTTTTGAGCAGCGCGGCTTTTCTGAAATTTTCCTGCACAGCCGCCCGCATCTGCGGATAGCCCCAGAATAGTTCATCGCCGCCCTGTCCCTGCAAAATGACCGGCACACCGTGTTCGCGGGCAAGCTGCATAACGGCGTAATATCCGAATCCGGCGATGTCGGCGATCGGGTCATCGCGCCGGAAATTCAGTTCGGGGAAAAACTCGACGATTTCGCGCGTTTTGAGTTCGACATCGTGAAACGGAATTTTCAAAAAACGCGCGAATTTCTCGGCATCGGCGCGTTCGTCCGATTCGGGTCGTCCTTCGTAACCGACGCTGAAAGCGGTCAGATTCTGATTTTGCTGCGCCGCAAACGCCGCGACGACGCTCGAATCCAAACCGCCGCTTAAAGCAACGCCGACCGGCATATCCGAGCGGACGATCAATTTGCTGACTTCTTCGAGATTTTGTCGAATCAAGTCAAACGGATTTCCGTCGAGCGGCGGCGCATCTTCCATTTTCCAGTAGGTTTTTTCCTGCGTCTGCCAATTTTCCGTGTCAATGACGAACATTCGTGCCGCGTCCAGTTTTCGCACGCCTTTGATCGGCGTGAAAGGTTCTGGCACATACTGGTAATGAAAATAAAGATTGACGGCGCGGGCATCCAATTCAAACGGAACGAGGCTCGAGGCGAGAAGACTTTTCATTTCCGAAGCAAACAAAATCTGCTCATCGGACTCATAAAGATACAAAGGCTTTTCGCCCATTCGATCCCGCGCCAGAATCAGACGTTTTCGGTTGTTGTCCCAGAGTGCGAATGCGAACATTCCGCGCAAGGATTCAATAAAATCTGCCGGGTTTTCTTCGTAGAGATGCAGAATCACTTCGCCGTCCGTGGCGGTGCGAAATTCGTGTCCCGAAGCTTTCAGCCGCTCGCGCAGCTCGACGTAATTATAAATCTCGCCGTTGATGACGAGCGCGAGCGATTTGTCTTCGTTATAGAGCGGCTGCCAGCCGCCGTGCGGGTCAATGATGCTCAAACGGCGCGAAGCGAGCGCGACCGTTTCGCCAAAATATTCGCCCGCGCCGTCCGGTCCGCGATGAATCTGCGCCGCGCTCATTCGCCCGACCGCCGCTTTCAATTCGGGCGACAACTTTTTTTTCCTCACAACACCGCTAATTCCGCACACTTAACTTTCTCCGCTTAATTCGTTTGCCCGCGCTTTTTCATCAGCCAATTTCCAAAGTCGTAATTTTCCTGATGCCGGCAAAATTCGGGACTCATCAGCCGCCGGAAATCTTCATATCGGAGAAGATCGGAAACCATTCGCGCCAAAACTTCGGGCGCGGTCGAAGGCGGCACGAAGCGATAGCGAAAAAGCGTTTCCCGCGCGTCCCCGTCGCCGCGAAATAAAATGTCCTGCAAAAAATTTCCCTGCCGCTCCGCGCCGAGCAGTTCGATGACACTGCCCGCGTGCGCGGACGGCAAAAGCATATTCGAGCCGTGAACGCCGACGACCGTGTGGCTCGCGGCATATCGCGCGCACCATCGGCGTTCGGCTTCCGGGTTTAATTCCGTGAGCCGCAAATCCGTAATCCAGGACGGGAACTCACCCGTTTTGCCCAGACCCGCGACGGCAAAATCGAGTTCGGGAAACTCTTTGCGTAAACATTCGGCGAAATCAATGATTTTGCGCGTTTGTCCGACAATCCGGTTTTCAATTGAACCGAAGAGGCGCTTTAACTTCGCGAAATCCGCCGCTTTTATGGTGTTTTCGGATTCCCACAATCTATCTTCGCGCCAGATCAAAGTGATGACCGGATTTTTTGGCGATTCGCCGAATTTTTCGAGCGCGAACGGCGCGACGCGCGTAAAGCGCTCGATGTCGAAATCTGCCGGATGCGGATGCGAAAAAGCGACGCTCAGGAAAACTTCCGAAAAAGCTTCGAGCCTGCGAGCGATTTCACCAGCCAGCCAATCGTTCCATTCCGTTCCGCGCCGCAAAGGCAAATCAACAATCCACGCTTCGGCAACGCCTTCGGGCAACAGCCATTCGAGAAACGGCGGCACAATGACGATCAAACTGAAATCGGGCAGAAAATCCAGATAGTACTGCGCGTTGAGCAGCTTGAGAAGCGAATGTCCGTATAAAGTGTCGAGACAATTGAGCAGGATTACTTTCTCTTTAATGTCGGAAAATTTGCGCTCTTCAAAACCGAGCGGCTTATCGTTTCGCTGTTTGTAAGAATCAGCCAGCCAACCGGAAAACCACGCGGCATTGTCATTATCGAAAACCGCGCCCGTTTTCCGGTCGAGCAAAATCGGCGTGAAAAGCCCTTGTCCGGAAGGCAAATCGCCGTAATAGCCGCCGCCGCAGCGCAGGCAGTAATAATCCGCCAGATTCCGCATTCCGGGAATCAGAAAACCGCGCTCGTCGAGCGTCGTGCCGCAATACGGGCAAGCGGTTGAAATTGTTTCTAAGACGGGTTTCAGACGAATCATTTTTTAGACCGGCGTGGCGATATGCATCGAATATTTGGCGGTTTCGACGCTTTCGCGACCGGGAAATACCGGCTCGCCCGCGACTATATTGCGAATTTTATAATTAAAATCATTCAGAAAACTCTCGATTTCTGCGGGTTTGTTGCCCATATCAAAAGTCGTCTGTCCGAACTCGAATGTCAGACACTTGATGCTTTTCGACTGTAACATTCGGCGCGCGCCCCGCATAACCTGAAGTTCCGCGCCTTCGACATCAATTTTCAGTAAATCAATCAATTCGATCTTATTCTCCGCGCAGTAATCGTCAACAGTCATCGCGGTCGTTTCCTCGGTTCCGATAGGCTGCAAATCCAAACCATACTTTTCGAGCGGTCGCTCGGCTAGCGAATTAAAGCTCGAATAAGCCTCGTCGTAAATGTTTAATCGCACCGTTCCGGTTTTGTCCGCGAGTGCCAGGTGATTAAGCGCGACATTGCGCCGCCCGCCAATGCGGCAGACCGTTTCGAGTTTCCTGAATACTTCCCCGCACGCTTCGAAAGCATGCACGCTGCCGTTGTCGCCCGCAAAGCGCGAGAACAGCAGCGTCAATTCGCCGACGTTGGCACCGACATCGAAAACGGTCATTCCTTCGCGCAAAAAATTCAGATAAAAAATGCGCTCGGCACGCTCTACTTCCGAAAAAGTATTCGGTTCGGGCAATTTGCGAAAAAGCAATTTTCGCAGTCGCGGGGCATTTAAGAAACTTTTTATCATTGAAGTTTATCCGATCGAGAAATTGCCGGCACTTGGTATTTAATTTGGGGGGTCAGAATATAACCAATTATTTCAGGCAGGTTTAGTTGTTGACTTCTCCTCGGAGAATGTGTTTAAACTAATATTCTATTCGATTGTAAAATATTTGAAAACCTTTGCGGCTGAAAATAAATGGCAAAAGCGGAAGGCACTCTGATTTATTTCCGTTTGTACCGAGCCTCAAATTGTATGTCCCGCCATAATTCAATTGTTTAGAAAATGCACAATTCCATATCTCCATAGACTAAATCGCTTAGTATTGGAAAATGGTTGTTGTTAGATTTCTACAGAGGTAAGAAAACTTTTTTAGTTTTATTAGTATGCAAGAAAAAACCCGCTTTGTTAGAAAGCGTACCGGCAAAAAGAAAAAACCTTTTTTCAAAAGAAAGTTAAAACTTTTGAATTTGTCATATTCGGAAGTCAGCATTTTTTTTATTCTTACTCTTTTTATGATAATCGGACTTCTTCACAAAGTAATTTACAACTTTATTTCTTCTTTTTTTTAAGCAGGCGGGAACAATCGAAAAACAGTCATACGAGTCGCGAATTTTGAATTTGTCGGCTTTGAAGTTTCGAGACGGCGGCACCGGTATTTTGTTGCAAGGAAGTTAAAAATCAAAGAAAAATTCGGATCCAAAACCGCTTTCCGCCAGTTTGAAACTAACGAGAATAATCGGAATCCACAAGCCGCCACGCCGCGTCAACCAGACAACAGCCGTGCGACGCCGGCGGGACTTCGCCCGAGCCGTAAAAATCGCCCTCGATGACGAGCAAATCGCTCGCATCGTCAATCCGGTCGAGATATTCCTCATCGCCGCCGCGCATCACGCTGAATCCGAAACGGTAATTGGCGGGCGGCAGCGGCAGTTTTTCGATGCGGCAGACGAACGCGCCGCGCCGCGGCAAATCGTCCCAATTATCGCCCGTCAAACGGTTGTGCTGTAAAAATACGGGCACGTCCAGATGCGTTCTGACCATAAAGCCCGCCGTGACGTTTGCCGCTTTGAAACCGGGCGCGGTCTCGAAATAGAAATAAATATCAATGTCCTGACCCGACATCACATTATAAAGCGGATTGCCCTGTAAATCTTTAATTTCAATGGCGGTGACGCGGACTTCGCCCGATCCGGAACGGTCGGTGCGGTCAGTCATCTCGATGCCGATGTTTTTGCTGACGCTTTCCATGTAACGCGCAATCGCGCTCGTCTGATCGCCCGTGAAAATAACTCTGCCCTGTTCGAGAACGATGCCGCGGCGGCATAAATGTTCAACCGCCGCCATATTATGACTGACAAACAGCACGGTGCGTCCGGCGCGCGCGATGTCCTCGACTTTGCCGAGACATTTTTTCTGAAACTGCACATCGCCAACCGATAAAACTTCGTCAATCACCAAAATATCGGGGTTCAAATGCGCGGCGACCGAAAACGCGAGCCGCATATACATCCCGGAAGAATAATGTTTGACGGTGGTGTCGAGAAATTTGTCGATTTCGGCGAAAGCGACGATTTCGTCAAACAGGCGTTTGATCTCCGAATTTCGCAGACCCAGAATCGCGCCGTTGACGAAGATATTTTCGCGTCCCGTCAATTCCTGATGAAATCCCGTGCCGACTTCCAAAAGACTATTTGCCCGCCCGTATAATTCGACGCGTCCCTCGGTCGGTTCGGTCACGCGGGCGAGAATCTTTAAGAGCGTAGATTTTCCCGCGCCGTTGCGACCGATGATGCCCACAATCTCGCCCGGCGCGACTTCAAAATCAACGCCGCGCAAAGCCCAGAACCATTTTTCTTCATCCGGGGTGCTTCGGGAAAGTAATTTTTGCGGGGCGCGCGCCATATTTGAAAAGGTTTCCCGCAGCGTGGCATATGCGGCGCGGCGCGTTCCGAGCTTATATTTCTTGCCTAAATTTTCGACCTTGATAATCGGCTTCATTTTAAATAGCGGGCGTTTCGATAAATCGCGCGCCTATGTTGTAGAAGTTAAACTCCGGCGAATGATTTCGTCAATCCGCGCGGCGCGGTTTTCGAACGTGTGATCGCGTAAGGTGCGGCGTTGTCCGGCTTCGGCAATCGAACGCCGTTCGACTTCGTTTTCGAGAAGGTAGCCGACCTTTTCGACGCATTCTTCCGCCGAAGCGTAAGTCAAAACTTCCTTGTCGGGTTCAAACAGCTCGGACAGATTTTTTTTCCAATCCGTTATCAAACACGCGCCGATGCCGGTCGTTTCAAAAAGGCGCATATTCGACGCGCTGACGGGCGAAATATCAATGTGATTGTTGAAAACCACGCGGCTGCTGCGAAGTTGCTGAAACATTTCAACGCCGAAAACGGGCGGATGTGTGCGGCGGGCGATTTGTCGGTCAATCTCGGTTTCGGAAGGCGGCGGCAGTTTCCACGCGGCAATTCTCCGCGTCAGCGGCAGTTTGTCGGTTAATTTTTGCGGCGCGCGGGCAACAAGCTCATAAATCCCGCGCCGCATTTGCGAATTTCCGCGCTCTCGGAACGTCGGGCGTTTTAAGTCAGACCAGATTTGCAGATTCGTAAATTTGACGAGATGGAGCAGAAGCCGTTCACGCTCGATGTGAAACTTGTTTTGTTTCAAAACAGAACCGATAAAAGCAAAGTCAATTTCCGGTGGACGCGTTATATCAATCTCGTTCAAAATACGCGGCGCAAAGGCGTGATTGACGTGAAAGCTGCGAAGCCCTTCGGCACGAAAATCCGCGACCATTTCGGGTACGCACGAAAGCGCGATGTCCCATTCCCGAATAACCGATAAATCCGCGTAAGGCGCACCGCACCAACCTAAAATAAGCCTCACGGAAGGACATTCGCGCCGGATGTTTCTCAGAAAATCGGCAGTGAAAGTCGAATAATCCGCGACCAGCAAAACTTCGGGACGGAATTTTTTGATTTGCGCCGCGGCAATTTCAAAAAGCCAATTGTTTTCGGTAAAGTTAAAATTATTTTCGCACGCCCACGCCCTCTGCAAAGATTCCGCATTCGCGATAATGTCGGCGGTTTCGTAATTTAACTTGCGTAGGGCGTTAGTCCAGAAATCTGATGAACCGAAACAGTCCTTTATCAAAGCGCGATGCTGAATCGAATAACTTTGATTTTCGAGTTCGCGCCGTTTCGCATAAAAATTCTGCAAATACGTCGTGTAGTAAATACCCAATTTTAGAAAGCGCATATTTGCCGAAAGATGTTTAGCATTCCAGGTGCCAGAGCGTATTGCCGGTTGATTCTTCAATGCCGACTTGGCGAAAACCCATTCGTAACAGATTTTTGAGTCCGGCATTGTCGGGATGACTTTTCGCAAAGAGTTTATTACCGCCGGATAGTCTGCAAATCAATTTAGCCGAATCTATCATCAAAGGCAGAATACTATTGCCGCGATATTTCTCGTCAACAAAAACTCCGAGAGACGGCAGTTCATAGCCCGCATCCCAGCCGCGCAGCATAAAAATGCCGATTAGTTTCGTTTGCCAGAATACTCCCGAATAAACGTCCTTTTCGGCGGCAGACAACATTTCGGCGATTGCCGCTTCATCCACACCAAAGGCGTAGAAGAAACGCATATCTTCCGGCGGCTGCGAGCGCATAAAGCCGGAGATTGCGGCGGCATCGTCCGGTTCAAGCGGGCGAATCGAGAAAGATTTATTTAAAGACATTCTTTTAAAATCTATAATTATTTCAAGGCTGGACATAATTCAACTGACTGGAGCGCAAGCGGCTCGATTGCAACGCCGCGTTTTTCAGCGGCGTAACGGCGTTTGCAAAGAAATTAACTTGAATTTACGCAAAGGCTTTTGAGCGTTTTTCAAACGCTCAGGCAAGCGAGCCGATTGCGCTCCAGTCAAACGCCCGTTTTTATTAACTTTGAATTATGTCCGGTCTTCAATTATTTATTTATTATGACCGCCCTTCAATTTTGAAAGCGTTGAAAATATAAGATAGATTAAATATCAGCTTAATACAAAAGGATTGGGAGAATTTTCGGTCATTACATATTTAATAACCGGGGAAAGTTAAACGTGAAAGACAACTCAAAATCTGAAGCCCTGAAGTCCATCGGACAGTTCGCGCAAAAGTCCGCCGAAGACGCTTTCGTTAAAGCGGAAAAAGCCTCGTGCTTACACGCGCAATTACTAAATACCATTGAGCAATGCGTTGTTGCGACCGATTTAGACGGTATCGTTATATATTGGAATCAATTCGCCCGGACGCTTTTCGGCTGGTCGGCTGAAGAAGCGTCAGGTCGCAGCATCTTTGAATTAATAACACCGGATTTTGAAATTAAGCAGACAAAGGAAATTTGGTCGTTTCTTCGTCAGGGTAAAAGCTGGGCGGGAGAATTTACCACGCAGCGAAAAGACCGGACGACGATTCCGGTACAAATCACCGTCGCGCCGATTTATGATGATGCGCGAAGATTGACCGGCTTCGTTGGTTTGTCTAACGAAATCATAAACCGCGGGCAGCTAGATCAAGCTCTACGCGATAGCGCAGACAAATACCGAACACTTGTCGAACAGGCTTCCGACGGCATTCACACTTACGATTTTCAAGGAAATTTTATTGATACTAATTCAAAACTCTGTGAAATGCTCGGCTACACGCGGGAAGAATTACTTAGGCTCAATGTAAAAGACCTCGTTCCTGCTGAAGACATTATGCTCAATCCCATCCGTTTCGATGAATTAACGACCGGTAAAACATTATTACGTGAACGCCGTTTGCTGCGAAAAGACGGAACAATCCTGCCGGTCGAGATTAGCGGAAAAATGATTCAGGAAGGCGTTCTGCAAGCGATTATCCGTGATATTACCGAACGCCGGGAAGCGCAGGAAGAATTACAGCGTTCGCGCAATGAGTTGGAATTCTGCGTCCTGAAACGGACCCGGGAATTGGAGGAATCCAATAAAGCCCGCATCGAAGTTTTGCAGCAACTCGTAACCGTGCAGGAAGACGAGCGCCAGCGCATTGCCCGCGATTTGCACGATCAACTGGGACAACAGCTGACCGCGATTCGGCTCAAATTGAAAATTCTCAAACGATTATCCGAAGGTCATGAGGAAATATCCGGTCAGGTTGACGAAATACAAAACTTTTTGCGGCAGCTCGATTCAGATGTTGATTTTCTGGCGTGGCAAATGCGTCCGACTGCGCTCGATGATCACGGAATTGTCGCCGCGCTGGATTATTATGTTCGTCAGTGGTCGAAAAATTTCAAGATTTCGGTTGAGTTCGATGCTGATCGTTTCGGGACGACGGAAGTTGCGCCCGAAGTCGGAGCGAATATTTACCGTATTGCCCAGGAAGGTCTCAATAATATTTACAAGCACGCGCGGGCAGACAGGGTAAATATTTTCCTCGAAATGGTGGACGATTGTGCCGTTCTGATTATTGAAGACAACGGCATCGGTTTCAAAAAAGACGGACGAAATCTTGCCGGAGACAGATTTGGGGGTATGGGATTGATCGGTATGCACGAACGTGCCGCGCTCGTCGGCGGGACGGTTGAAATAGAATCCGCGGCAGGCGCGGGGACGACCGTCTTTGCCCGTTTTCCGGTTTTATCCGATGAAAGAAAGTAAAATGAGTAAGATTAGAGTTTTGATTGCCGAAGATCACAAAACGGTGCGTGAAGGCTTAAAAATGATTGTTGCGGCGGAAACGGATATGGAAGTCGTCGGCTTGGCAGGCGACGGGACGGAAGCCGTCGAACTGGCGCAAAAACTTCAGCCGGATATCATCGTCATGGATATTTCGATGTCCGGGGTAAACGGAATTGAAGCGGCGGCGGAGCTTAAAAAAATCGCGCCCTCGATTAAAATATTGACACTGACGCGGCACAACGATAAAGCCTACCTGCAGAAATTACTACAAGTCGGAGTTTCAGGTTACGTTTTAAAACAAAGCGAAGCGGATGAGTTGCTCCGCGCACTTCGTACGATTGCCGGCGGCGGTAATTATCTCGATCCGGCAGTCACTGAAATAGTTTTCGACATCTGCGCGGTCAAACCGAATAAACTGCGCGGCGAGGTTGCAAACGAACAGTTAAGCGACCGGGAATCGGAAGTTCTTCGCCTGATCGCGCGCGGTTACAGCAATAAACAAATTGCCGGTCAACTTAAAACCAGCGTCAAAACAATCGAAACGCAAAAAGCGACGGCGATGCGAAAACTCAAAATTAACGGACGTGACGAGATTGTGAGCTACGCCATTGTTCAAGGCTGGCTTAAGGAAAATTAGTTTAATTTCAGGTTAACCAAACAATCGCCGGAATCAGATTAGCTCGCTCAATTTCTCAATCCGGTTCCAGCCCTCTTTACCACATTCCGACGAGCCGCAATTATTCTTGCGAATTTCTAAAAAACGTGAGTTCGGGACAAGCAATTTGCCGATTGGAGCGCAGGCTACCAGCCTGCCACGCCGCTTGCAAAGCGGTGTCACTAACTTCGATTTTCGGCAAGGTTGAATAAACTCAGACATTTTGAGCGTTTTTCAAACGCTGGCAGGCTGGCAGCCCGCGCTCCATTCTTATCCCGAACTGACATTAAAAAGTAATATTTGCCTGAAAACGAGGGATTCTCCTTTCCATCGCTTAGGAAAATCCCTTCACAATCTTCCAGTTTCCCCGATATATAAAAAATTTCCCGTACACGATAATTGAATTATTTTTACAGGACTTCGAAAAGCTTTATGGTTCAATAACCCAAAATTGCTTATTATCCATCAAGTTTGGAGGCTGTAACTGTATAAAATTTTAGAAGAAGCGAAGCCAAAACAATTTTTTGTTAAAAACGCTCCGGTAATTAAAATATTCGAAGCGTAATTCAGCTAAAAATTCTTTTGAAAAATAATTTTTCAAATTTGAATCCAAATTTCGAAAGCTGACGAATAGCAGTTTGTAAGACTTATAAAAGCTGTATTATAAAGCTGATTAAATTCAAGAAAATATATTCTCGTTAAGAATGTGTGCCGACACGAACTGGCTTTATTTGATTGAATTGAAAACAAAATTGAATGTTCAAGTTTGAATCGGAAAAACAGTTTTTCCACTATCAAAACGTGAGCCGAAGCGTTTGGTGAAAAGTTTTGATAGTTTCGAACTGGGGTTAAATTACTAAGGTTACGAGGAGGAGATTTTAATGCGAAAAACAACGCAAACTTTTTTGACGATAGCAATTGCTGTCGTTACGGCTACATCACTACTCATTAGTGGATTTCGCGCAACGCCGGTGGCACAAGCATCGAGCCACCGCGAAGCGCCTTTAATCGCACTCGATCCGAGTGCGGACAACACGGACCTTTATGCGTTCGTCAGTCCTGATAGAGCAAATTCGGTTACATTATTAGCCAATTACATCCCGCTCGAAGAACCGGCGAGCGGTCCGAATTTTTTCAAGTTCGACGACAATGTTCTTTATCAAGTCAGATTTGATAACAACGGCGACGCGCGATTAGACCTCGCGCTCGAATTCCGTTTCCGCACGGTTGTGGGTAACGGCGACACTTTTCTTTACAATACGAACACGATTAACAACCTTTCCGATCCGGACTGGAATGTTAAACAGTTTATGGACGTGACGGCGCGAATTCGTCAGGGCGATCCGAACAGCCCGACTTTTACGACTTTCGTGCTCGGAACCAATCTTCCGACGCCGCCCGTCAATATCGGTCCGCGCTCGACGCCGAATTACGAAACTAATTTAGCCGAACCCTCGATTAGTACGATTCCGACCGGTGTCGGCGACATCAAAGTTTTTGCCGGTCAGCGCGACGAAGGTTTTTATGTTGACCTCGGTTCGGCTTTCGACTTACTCGGACTCCGACCGTTTAACTCGGCGCATTTAGCTCCGCTGCCGACTTCGAACGGCGTGGATGCTACTGCCGGATACAATGTTCACACGATTGCCGTGCAGATTCCGACGCAGCTCTTAACGGCGACCGGTGCGCTGCCTTCAGGTCCGAGCGACCCGAATGCGATTGTCGGTGTTTATGCGACCGCGAGCCGCCCGTCAACGCGTGTGCTCAACACGAACGGCACGGTTACGAATACCGGAAACTGCGCTGCCGGACAGGGACTTCCAGGAGCCGATCCGTCATGCGTACAGATTTCGCGTATCGGCAATCCGCTCGTTAATGAATTGTTTATTCCGATCGGCACGTCGCCGACAGTTTCGGAAAACGACAAGGATTTATACAACGCGCAATTGCCGTTATCGGACATCAACCGTAAAGGTTTTATCCTCGGCACACCGACGCGTGGGGTCGAACCGATAGTTTTGATTAACTTGCTCTATCCGCCCGTTTTGGATGCTCCGACGATGGGCAGAGTTGACCTCGTCAGAGTCTTTTTGACAGGCGTACCGGGACTTAATCGTCCGCCGGTAGTAGCAGACCCGGATGATCCGAGTGCCGGACTCGGTGCGGTTCCTTCGGAATTAATGCGTCTTAACACGGCAATTCCGGCGACCTCGCCGACCTCGCCGGGCTATAGTCGTCTTGGTGTAATCGCCGGTGATTTAGGCGGTTATCCGAACGGTCGTCGCGTTGGCGATGACGTTGTTGATATTACTTTGCGCGTTGGTGCAGGTATCTTACTTCCGGGCAACGCTTGTGCCGGTGGTACGACCAGCTGTAATCAGGCACCGAATAATCAACTCGGCGACGGCGTTACGCAGAACGATAAACCGTATCGGACGACGTTCCCGTATTTGGGTTCACCCTGGAGCGGATATGAAAATCCGTATCACGGTCGTGAATGTTCATCAATGCCGGATGGAGTTTGTCCGTCACCGAACCCGACACCGCGTCCGTAATTTCCAAATTTAAGGAAGATTCTGCATTTTAACGGAATTTTCCGGGTAAAAGAAGAAAATTCGCGGGCGGTATTTGCATTAAAAATACCGCCCGCGAATTTATGGTTTTAATATCTCCGAAACAGTATGCGTAAAAAGTTTTTTCTAATAGTTATTCCAGGAATTATCATCGGCGGGATATTCGCTTTGATAATCACGACGGCTTTCGAAACCAAATCCGCGCCCGAAGCCGAACTTTTGCGACCTTTCAATTCAAGTCAAACAACGGCGACCGACAAACAAATTCAATCGGCTCAATCGGCTATTCAAAAAAATCCTTCCGACCCGCGCGGCTACAATATATTGGCGGCGGCGTTTATGCAGAAATCCCGCGAGTCGGGAGACTTCAGTTTGAACGCGCGTGCCGAAGAATCGCTCAAACATTCTTTCCGGGTCTCGCCGGATAATTATGAAGGAATAAAATTGCAAGCGAATTTATTGCTCAATTATCATCGTTTCGCAGAGGCTCTTCAAATCGCCCGACGCGCACAGGCGATTAATCCGCGCGATCATGAAGTTTACGGCATAATGGTTGATGCGCTGGTCGAATTGGGCGATTACGAACGCGCCGTCGAAACCGCTCAGAAAATGGTTGACCTGCGTCCCGATACGGCTTCCTATTCGAGAGTTTCGTATCTGCGTTCGCTGCACGGCGACCGCCAAGGCGCAATCGAGTTAATGAAAATGGCGACCGAGTCGGCTAATCCGCAAAATGTCGAAAGCGTTGCCTGGTGCCGCGTTAATTTGGGCGATGAGCTGCTCAACGACGGGAAATTAAACGAAGCCGAACGCCAGTATGATCACGCCCTCTACATATTCCCTGATTATCATCCCGCGTTAGCCGCCAAAGCGCGGGCGCGTTATGCCGCCGGCGACACCGAAAACGCAATTGTGTTATACAAACGCGCCGTCGAACGTGTTCCGCTGCCCGATTATATCGCCGCGCTCGGCGATATATATGCTAAACTCGGTCGCGCCGATGAAGCAAAACAGCAGTACGATCAGGTGGAATTTATCGAAAAAATGGACGCGTTGGGCGGAACCTACTCGCGTCAGTTAGCGCTGTTTTGGGCTGACCACGACAAGCGTTTAGATGAAGCCTTAACAATCGCCGAAAATGAACGGGCGACCCGTAAAGACATTTATGCTTCCGATGTTCTCGCCTGGTGTTTATATAAAAAAGGCAGATTTACCGAAGCAAAAACAGCGATGGACGAGGCGCTTCGCCTGAACACGCGCGATCCGCGACTGCTTTATCACGCCGGTTTGATCGCGGCGGCAAACGGAGATTCTCAAAGGGGCGCGGATTATCTTCAGCAGGCTCTGGACATCAACCCGTTTTTCGATGTTATGCAGGCGGAAATCGCAAAAAAGAAGTTAGCTGACCTTAAAGAAAAATAAACATTAAAGTAAAAACCGGCTATGGGGAATAAAATAATATCAATTCTTTTTTGCCTGCTCGCCTTCGCTATTTTCGCGAGCGCGCATCCATTAAATAATTTCAGTGTCAACAAATTCACCCGAATCGAGGTCGAGAAAAACCGGGTTCGTCTAAAATGCGTTCTGGATATGGCGGAGATTCCTGCTTTTCAGGAATCGCAAAAAATCGATACCGACAAAAACGGAACGCTCGGAGAGGCGGAACTTAAGAACTATCTTGAAAATCTTACGCCACAATTTGCAGCCAGTTTGAATCTTCTAATTGATGAGCAGCCGGTTCAAATCCAGCCCGTTTCAAAGGAGATTTCGTTTCCCTTAGGCGACGGAGATTTACCGACGCTCAGAGTAGAATGGACTTTTATCGGTGAAATATCTTCGACCGAAAAGACGGCTGTTCATCGCCTAAAATTTGAAAATAATAATTATAATGAACGCGTCGGCTGGAATGAAATCGTTGTCAACCGCACTGCCGGTGTAAATATTTTCGACAGCAGCGTATTCGGAAGCGCTCTCACGGACGAACTGAAAACTTATCCCGAAGATATGCTGTCCGCGCCTTTAGCAGAAAAATCGGCTGAGCTTTCATTTTCTGCGTCCGCCGTTCCCGAAGGCGGCAAATTACTTCAAAACAGAAACGGAAGCGCAAACTCGCCGGTTCAAAAAGACAAGTTTGCCGAATTGATTTCAGTGCCGGAAATCACTCCGGCAATCGCGCTTTTCGGTTTGCTGATCGCCTTCGGTTTCGGAGCGATGCACGCGATGTCGCCCGGACACGGCAAAACCGTCGTCGGCGCTTACCTGGTCGGTTCGCGCGGGACTGTCAAACATGCGCTTTTTTTGGGTTTGACAGTCACGGTGACACACACCCTCGGTGTTTTCGCACTGGGTTTTATAATGCTTTTTGCTTCAAATTTCATTCTGCCCGAAAAATTGATGCCGTTTTTAGGATTTGTTTCCGGTTTGCTCGTCTTTTTCATCGGAATTTCGATGTTCAAGGACAGATTATTTAAATATTTTGGTTGGCAGGGTCATCACAATAACGGTCACGGTCACGCGCACGATGGACATCTTCACAGCCACGAACACCACGACGCGGAAAATCATTCACACGATCATCATTCGCACGATGAGCATCAACACGCCCACGACGAGGCTGATTTCACGCATACGCATGGCGGTTCGACCCATACGCATCTGCCGCCCGAAAACATTACCTGGGGCAGTCTTCTGGCACTCGGGATTTCGGGCGGATTGCTGCCTTGTCCGTCGGCGCTGGTTCTAATGCTTTCGGCAATAAATATGCAGCGGATCGGTTACGGAATAATTTTGACGACAGCTTTCAGTTTCGGATTGGCGGCAACATTAACGGCAGTCGGTTTGATTTTTCTTTACGGGGGAAAGTTAATCGGCGGTTCAAAATTGGCAGGGAACCGGATTGTCAAAATGATTCCCGTTTTCAGTGCGTTTGTGATTGCCTGTGTCGGCTTGGTCATTTGTTACAACTCGCTGGCATAATCTGCCGCCGCGGGCGAGGAAAGATTTTGTTTTTTCGAACTTCTTTGCCGATTAAAGCAGGGTGAAAAAATGCAGTAAAACAGATACAATTGTGTTAGTCTTTGTATTAGCGCAAAATTATCAGAATAAGGGGTTAAAACTATTATTACCGGTCAGAAACAGAAACTGTATAATAACGCGGCATCGCTCAATGACGCGGCAGTCCCCGAAGATTCCCGAACAAATTCAACAAATTATAAACTTTCTTTAATTTTGTCCTTAACTTGATGAAACATAAATTAGTTTCAGTAATTATCCCAACATACAATCGCGCTCATTCGGTCGTTGATGCCATTCGAAGTGTAATAAACCAAAGCTATTCGGCAGTTCAAATAATTATTGTTGATGACGGCTCGCAGGATAATACAGCAGAAGTTGTCGCTCAATTTAAAGGCATCGAATATTATTACCAGGAAAACAGGGGACAGGGCGCGGCTCGCAATCTAGGCTTGAAGTGTGCAAAAGGCGAGTATGTCGCCTCGCTCGATTCCGATGACATCTGGGAGCCGGAATTTCTTGCTGAAAGTATCGGATGCTTGGAAAAACATAATTTAGACTTCGTGTTTCTCAACTGGAAAACCACGGATGGCAGAGAAAATTTTCTGGATTGCTGGAAGAGAGATGAAAAATGGGATAAGTACATTGACGGCAGCGACAAAGACTGGCTGCTGATCGATTCCAAACAGTTACGCCGGTTATTTTTGTTAAGCTGCCCGGCTCCGACCTCGTCGTTCTTAATGCGGCGCAGTTCGGTTAAGCTTTGGAATGAAGAAGTAATTGCCGCTGATGATTGGTTTCTGATTCTGGAAATGGTGATTTCCAAACCGTGCCGTGCCGGTTTCACTTTGTCAACTTATTGGATGAAAAGGGTTTTTGACGATAATATTTATGATGGTCGGGATCAACTGGAAGTGAGCGAAAATCTACTGCACGACGATCTGTTAATGTCACAGCATCTTTATTCACGCTTAACAATGGCGGAAAAACATATCTTCCGTAAACGGCTTGCAAGCAATTATTTTAACTTGGGGTGGATAAAATGGGAACGTGAAAACATCTCAAAAATTATCATTATGAATATAGCTAAAGCATTTGCTTTGGCACCTCTCGGGGTTTGTTTTTATATTCTGGAAAGATTTACGAACTCTTTCAAATATCGGATCAAAAAAATATTGTCCGAAAAGCGTGAAGAAAAAGAGCAAAAGGTGGAATTTACGGTTGATAAGAAATTGCCTTAAATAAGAAAGTCCGAACAAAAAAGCCGACCGTCAATGATTTATCTAAAGAACGAAATGCAAAAAACAATACCCGTTGCGGCTCCTTCCCTTATCGGCAATGAAAAAGCATATGTAGATGATTGCATGAACTCGGGGTGGATTTCATCGGCAGGAAAATACGTCGAACTTTTTGAAGAGAGTTTCGCTGAATTCTGCAATGTCAAACATGCCGTTGCCTGCTGTAACGGCACGGTGGCTTTACATCTGGCGCTCGCCGCGCTCGGGGTCGAGCCGGGAGACGAGATAATCGTACCCACTTTGACTTTTGTCGCGACCCCGAACGCGGTTACATATTGCGGCGCGATGCCTGTCTTTGTTGATTCTGAATCGGAAACCTGGAATCTCGACCCGGCGCAGGTCGAAGCTAAAATTACACCGCGCACCAAGGGCATTATCGCCGTCCATCTTTACGGTCATCCGGCGCAGATGAAAAAATTGAAGGAAATCGCGCAGCGCCGCAATCTATTCTTGCTGGAAGACGCGGCAGAAGCGCACGGCGCGGTTTGCGACGGTCAAATCATCGGTTCAATCGGCGACGTTGCCGCTTTTAGTTTCTACGCCAATAAAATCATCACGACCGGCGAAGGCGGCATGGTCGTGACAAACGACGACGCGCTCGCGGAGAAGATCCGTCTGTTGCGCGGTCAGGGGATGGATCCGAACCGTCGCTACTGGCATCCGGTCATCGGATACAATTACCGGATGATGAACCTGGCGGCGGCAATCGGTCTGGCACAGCTCGAAAAGATAGATGAGCAGCTCGCGGCGAGATTGAATATTGCCCGGGCTTACCGCGAACGGCTGCGGCAGCTGCCCGGAATTTCACCGCAGCCCGAACAACCCTGGGCGCGGCACGCTAACTGGATGTTCAGTATCGTTCTTGAGCCTGACTTATGGCTGAAGCGCGACGCGGTTATCGAGAAATTAATCGAACAAGGAGTTGAAACCCGACCCGTATTTTATCCGGCGCACACCTTTCCGCCCTACTTAAAATCCTCTGACGAGGGAATGTTTCCGGTTGCCGAAAATCTTTCGGCTCACGGAATCAGCCTGCCGACCTGGGCGGGCTTAACCGAAGATAACATTGATTACGTTTGCCGTGCGCTGGAAAAATGCCGTAAATAATTTATATCGGCGGGTTTTGATGATAAAATTTTCACGCTAGAGCGCGGTAGGCGCAGTTAGTCGCTCTGAATATTTATGACAGTATCCGAAACCGGCAATCAAAAATTATTTTCGATCATTATGGCAACTTTTAACTGCGGTCAAAAGGTCGAAAACACTTTGCAATCCATATTCTCTCAAAATAGGGATCTGTTTGAAGTAATTGTTCTTGACGGCGTTTCGACAGACGATACCCTCGATTATCTGAAAAAATACGAAAACAAATTGAGGCTTATCTCCGAAAAAGACGAGGGAGTTTATTACGCATTTAACAAAGGAATAGATCTTGCGACGGGAAGATACATTTATTTTATCGGCGCGGGCGATTGTTTGAAGCCGGGCATTTTAGACCAAATCAAGGAATTTTTACCGCCGGAAGTTCCGTCATTTGTTTATGGTAAATGCTATTTCGTCAAACAAAATTTCGATAACGGGAAAAAATTTGACAGTAAATTATTTATCCGGGACAACCTTTGTCAACAGGGTATTTTTTATCACCGCGAAGTATTCGAACTGGTCGGAAAATTCGATCTGCAATATAAAATTCTTTCCGACTGGATGTTTAATCTAAAATGTTTTATTGACGACCGAATAACCAAACAATACATTGATTGCGTCATCGCCGATTACGAAGAAGGCGGATTAAGCGCGGAAATCACCCGCGACCCGGTTTTTCTTCGCGAATTTCCGCTTTTCGTTAAAAAGCAATTCGGCTTATACAGTTATTTTATCTGTAAAGCCTTCCTTCGAAACCCATATATATTCAATTACATTTATTATCGAAAATTCTACCTTTTGATGAACTATCTGGTGTCAAAGTACCTCTACAGGGGAATTTTCGTTTCTTACTTAAAACCTTACGTTCGCGGTTATCGCAATCTGAAAAAAGTCATTAAAAGTAAAATTTGAGGTTCAATGCCGGTTTATTCAATTTCGCATTTTTCTTTAATAATCGAGGAAAAAGTGATTTCGTGAAATGAATCAAGGAAAAACCTTATCCGGTCTTTCTGATTTTACTTCAACCGGCACGGTCATCGGCACGGGCTGTTCGACCTCAACCGGCATTCGCTTTGAATAAACACCTACGGTCGTAATGCCTCAATAAAAAGTATATTTGCCTGCGAAACATACGAAAGTAACGAAATTTCGCTCAAATTTTAACTTTTTTCGTGTTTTTCGGATGTTTCGCAGGCAAAGAATCTTTCTGTAACTTTTTATTGAGGCATTACCTACGGTCGAATTTGAGATAAAGGCTTTCGTGTTTTTATCTCCAATTCGCACACGCCTTACCCGCCTGAACTGGTAGTTACGTCGGCGATTTTTTTTGCAACTATTAAGAACCAGCCGAAAAATTTATCAACGAAAAAGTGCAGGTGGTTTTGAAAGGATTAATTATGAAATATCGAGAGGCAATTTCGGCTTTATATTTGATCGTTTTATTTTTGACGGTGTTTTTTACCGCGAAAAGGCGTTGGTCAACCTCCGACTTAAAAAATCAAACGGGCGTTTTCGCGTCGGAAGCCGACGCTCATTGCAACCGGGACGGATTGCGCTCCAGTCCGCTTCGCGCTTTGGATTGCGCTCCAGTCCGCTTCGCGCTTTGGTCAGGATAAAATTTTATGCAGAAATTTCAAATTATTTTTATCGTTTTGTTTTTCGCTTCGGCGATTTACGCACCAAGCAAAAACGAGCCGAATTATGAAATCGCGTTTGCCAAATTCGCGCCGATGAACACCGATATTTTTACGGCGGACGCGGACGGAAGCAATGCCACTCACCGTTCGCGCCGACCGCCGCGTCGGTTTCTGTCGGCGGGCGCGTGAGAACCAATGACGGACGCGGCATCAGCAGTATCCGACCGGTTTTGACCGCCCCGAACGGCGAAACGAGAACCGCGATTAGTTCTACCTTCGGTTTTTATCGTTTCGAGGAAATTCCGGTCGGCGAAACCTATACTATCACCGTCTATTCAAAACGCTTTACCTTTAGTCAGCCGACGATGGTCGGTTGACGTTGATTTGCCGGTTCACTTTCAGGCGCGCGTCAACAAGCGAGTAAAAGCGTCGTGCGCGGGAGCTTCTCGGCTCTCCGGCTGCACGCGCCCGGCTTCGGTGGCAGTTACCTCGCGCAGCGCGGCGATGATTAAGCCAATGTAATCTTCGTCAGTTACTTTCGGCGGATTCATTCTTTATTTTTATCAAATATCTGTTCAACTGCGTAAGTCCTAAATAATGAAAAGGGGCTTGTGAAAGCCCCTTTCCGATTACCGGCAATAAGTTTCCGGTTACTGGCAATATGTTACCGGCGTGTTCAGAGTTCCGACATACGCCCAGGTGCTTTGAGGCAACCCCTGCAGCACGTCTCTGAAAGTGTCATTGCAGGAGAAAATGTCGCTCAAGCCGCCAAATGCGACGTTGTTGACGTTGCCCTCCTGAGAGGCACCGAACCTGACTTGCCTTGCCGTTGAATTTCTTCTCAGTCGAGCCGGATAGGTGTTACCCACGCTGTTTAGGTAAATCCTGCCCTGAAAATAAACTCCCGCCTGGAAGTCGTTGTTACGCAAAGTTACGGGAAACTGCGTCCAGCCGTTTTCCCATGGAACCACCAATGCCTCCATTACACCGCTCGCCGTCAGTCCTTCGATTGATGTGCCGCTCTGTCTCTGCACCGTCATACAAGCGGCACCGGCACCGACACCGGTACACGAAAGATTCCGGGTGCTGACGTGACCTCCGCCGTCAATCCGAACGCCTTCTTCGCCATTGGGAACATCCACCTTGAGATTTTCCAGATTCCAGTTCGAGGCGTTAGAACTTCTAATCAGAATGGCAGTTTCGTTGCCGCTGAAATCGCCGTCCTTAATCGAGACTGAGTCAAACATCGGGTTGGCGTTCGTTAAAACCCCATCGAACGGGCGAACCGCAATTCCGACCTCAAAGCCATGGGCATCCACATTTTGAATCTGGAAGTCGGATGCCGCTCCGACTGTGGAAGGATCAAAATTCTCAAAATTGATTCCGATCGTTTTGTCAGTTGAATTGGAGGTCAGGGTCAGATTTCTTAAAGTGATTCCATTGATCGGATAACCGAATCGGTTGAATATCCTGAACAAAGAAATGCCGTCGGTGGTGAGATTGATGACACTTCCCGGCTCGCCTAAAACGGTTTGCCCATCGTAAAGCAGATCGAGCGTCGAACTGATGTCAAATGTTCCGGCAGGAACGAAAACGCGCTTGCCGCGAGTCTGGCTCGCGTCGGCAATGGCATTGACGAATGCCGTCGTGTCATCAATCCCGTCATTAGGGATCGCGTTGTAGGGAAACGCCGTCACGTCTTTTGTTCCGTTCGTCAATCGTTCGTTGTCGGCTTCGTAACCCGTGTCAAAAACCGGTACCGCTGTCAGATTACTCGCCAAACAACCCGCCACGGGAGTCACCAGTCCCGGATAAGGATTTGAAGGCGGAGTCACCGTCGTATTGGTCATATGGGTCGTTGGATGCCAACTCACCCAGACGTTGGCGCAAGCTGCCAGCGAAGAGTTGGCACCGGTACCATAGAACCAATATGGTCTTGTCGCCGGAGACGGATAATCGAGCCAAAAACGATTGTTGATTAAAACCAAATTAGTCGCCCGGTGAACATCACCGCCGGTCGCGCTGTTTTCAACCGTTACTACTGAAGAATTCTCGACCGGAGTTTCGTTCGGATTGTTTGGGTCGCAATTAGTTCCGAAGCAAAAACCGAGGCGCGGACCTTCGACGTGCATTTGGCGAAAGTAAGTGTCACCGTTGCCCAATAACTTGGCGCAGATGCCGGCAGTGTTGACACCGGCACAGGAAAGTTGCAAAAAGCGCATCTCTCCGCTGCGTTCGAGAAAGATCCCGTTCTGTTCATGATACATCGGATAAACATTCATATTTTGGACATCCCAGCCGCTCGCGCCCGTGGTATCGGTATATAGGGAATATTCGTTTCCGTCGGAAGCATAGTTGCGAATCTTGACATTTGTAATCGAGGTATCAAGTCTAAGAATTGCGGATGTCGCCGAGATGCCGTAGGTGAACTGATTGATGCGGACGTTCTCGATCACGATGTTGCTGATCCCGCGATCTCCCGCCTTGAAAGCAATGCCTGTCGTCCCTTCCGTACGGATCATTGCTGTTTCAGCAGCAGTATTCCGTGGATATACAAAGGGGCGGCTATTAGCGACTAAAGCCAAATCTTTAAAGACGATGTTGGACGCTCCGTCTTGGACTTCAAAAAAAGCGGTTTGCGTCGGTGTCAGGCGAAGCTGGGTGTTATAGACGGTTGACCCCATTCCTTGCAGCCGAACATTTGAAGGCACATAGATTGTGCCGCCGATTTTATAGAGTCCGGGAGGAAAATAAACCGTTCCTCCTCCGACGGAAGCCGCGTCATAAATAGCGTTTTGAATCGGAATTCGATCATCGGCGATGTCGTTTCCCGCGGCATTATAAGGCGGCGCAGTCACGTCAATCGGCACTGCCCGAACAACAGAAGCGGCGGCGCAAAACACTGCCATCAACAAGACCACCATACTGAATTTGATAAATCCGGCGGTTAATGACCTGATACCGGATATTGTTGCTTTATTTTCTTTCACTTTCTTTCCCTCCCTATTTTGATTTTAATAAAAATTAAATTCGCTACTCCGCAGTCCTCAAACCGGCGGCGGAGAACTTTATTTTCTGTCCTCGAACGAATTTTGAAACACGAATTCCATTCTGAAATCGGCGGTATGCTCTAATTATGGTGTTGAATGGAAGGTTTGACTTTAATCCGGGAATCGCTGAATCCGAGCGTTCGCCGGCTTAAAACAGAGCCTTATATCCACCGCCAGGAAAAGAGAACCTAGCCAATGCGAGAGCCTTTATGATCGGTTTTCGCGGGAACTGGAATTATTAACATTATCGGCTGAAAACCAAAATAGTTTCCTTATCAATTTTGAGTGGAACTTTGTCAATCGAATAATAAACAGGCTTGTTTGCGCGGATGAAAAAATCGCGTTCGCGGTCTGCGCCTTTTGAACTACCGATAACCGGAATCGCGTCGCAACCCGAAACGACAGTCATTGAGATTTGCATTATTGCCTCGTATTCGTCGGCAACATCGGCGCGTTCGACAACGGGCAACGCCGCGTTCACACCAATAATCGGCGGGTGTCCGAGTTCGAGCAGACGCGCCGTTTCGACGCTCTACAAAGTTTCCGTTCCCGGCGGCGCGGCACGGAAAATTCTCCACGACATTGACAGTCCGGCGGCGATTTCGCCCGACGAAAGCCGTCTCGCCTTCATTCGCCGCAATTCTGAAAGCAAAGAAACCGCGCTGATTCTGACGGACATCGAAGGCAAAAACGAACGAACTCTGGCGGTTCGCCCGTCGGAAAGCGGATTTACAAACGGCGGCGTTTCGTGGTCGCCGGACGGAAAATTGCTTTCCGCAACCGTTTTTCAGCCGGAAAACAACCGGACATCAGCGCAAATCGCGGTCGTTAACGCCGAATCAGGCGAGCAGAAAATCATTTCACACGAAAATTGGATTTCCGCCGGTCAAACCGTCTGGCTCAAAGACGGCAGCGGAATTCTCGCGGTCGCTTACGGCGCGAAATCGCCGAGCTTAAACGACGAGCT
>JANODL010000038.1:0-41399 GCA_031412675.1 Acidobacteriota bacterium
CGCAGTTAGGATTTTTAGCCATCGGAGATGGCGAAAGCGTGTAGCCCACAGCGCAAGTGGAATTTGGCGGAATTTGACATCGAGCTATCGTAGATAGCGACAGATTCGCGCATCTGTCGCCCGCTGACACGGGCTTTAATAATTTTTTCAACCGTTCCCGCAGCTTGCGCTACGGGCTACACGCTTTTACCCGCTACGCGGGCTAATATTTCAAAAATCGCGTAAGGTGAGTTACTAATTGCCGCCTTTTTATTAGTAACAAGAGCATCTGACCAATTGACAAGAGCATCTGACCAAAAAATTCTGCGTCTGACCATTTCTATTTGTCCTTTATCAAAGCCGTTTGAAACGGCAAAAGTTCCGCCGACATAATTCCGGCTTTGACAGCATCGTCGTCGTTCATAATCTTTCGCGCTTCCGTTTCGTTTTCGACTTCTAAAATCACAACGCCCATTGATTCTTTGACGGTTGTTCTGCCCGCGAGAATCAGTTTGCCGTCTTTTTGTAATTGCTGTAATTTTGCAAAATGTTTTTGAACAGCTTGATTATCGGCTTGCGTCCAATTTTTGTCGTCCTGATACTTCGGCTGAAGCCGCAAAACTATCACGAATTGCTTTTTCGTTTGCGGAGTCTGTGTCGTAGTCGGCGGTGGTTCTTTGGCTAAAACAATTTCCGTCGTTTCAACTAAGACTCTGCCGAGCGGTTTGCCGAGATTTTGCGGAACACTCGAATTTACTTGAACGGCGACCGCGATTTTATGTTCGGGAAAATACATCATATCGGTCATATAACCTGGAAAAAATCCGCTGTGACCGTAAGTCAAACCCGCACGAGTCGGGCGAATTATCACGCCGAGTCCGTATTTTGTTTCCTTGCCGAGCATCGGTGCAGAAACTCCGGCAAGCATTTCGGGCAACAGCGAAGCGTCAAAAGCCTTGCCTTCATACATCAATTTTGCCCAACGCGCCAAATCTTCCGCGTTTGAAACCATTCCGCCGCCCGTCCATTCAAACTGCGGATTGATGATAAATTTGCCGTTTTCCAATACCAAATCTTTCCCGCCGAACGGATTGTCCGCGCCCGCATAACCTTGAATCAAACCTTTGAGTTCGCGCTTGTCCTGCGGAAAGGTGCGTTCGAGCTTCAAAGGTTTCAAGACGCGCCGCGTCGCTTCCGCGTAATATTTCTTACCCGTAACTTTTTCGATAATCATTCCGAGAACGATGTAATTCGTGTCGGAATAATCCCAACTTTTACCGGCTTCAAACGGAGCTTTTTCGTCGAAAAGATATGACAAAAGCTCTTCGGGCTTCCAAACCTTGTCGGGATTCGCCGTCAAATCTTTGGTAAATTGGTCTTTGAATTCGTAACGAATCAAACCGCTCGTGTGATTCATCAATTGACGCACGGTGATGTCTTTCGCATTCGGCAGACGCGCAAACCATTTTTCCGCGCCGAGATATTTTTCAACCTTTTCGTCAAGATTGATTTTGCCTTCTTTAACGAGTTGCAAAGCCGTTGCCAAAGCAAAAGTTTTGCCGACGCTTCCCGCAAGCATCAAATCGTTCGGTTTCATCGGCGTTTTCTTTTCCAAATCTGAAAAACCTGTGGCGAGTCCGAAACAGTTTCCGTCCGCCTGACAAACGCCCAAAGTCGCGCCCGCAAATTTGCCGGATTTGTGCCATTCATCGAGTTTGGCTTGCAGTTTCGAGCGCAGAGCGTCTTGCCCGAACGAGTTTTGGGCAAGCAGAAAAAGTGTAAAAATTATCGCAAATTTAAGTTTCATAAATTTTAATTCGCCGTTTTCGGCAATCTGATAATAAATAGCCTATTTTTTACCTTTCGGCAAAAACTCTTTCGGAATCGGATTGTTCGGGCGTTCTTCGTCCCAACTGACGGCGGAAATCCACCAGCGCGTGCCGTCCCGGAAAAGCTGAATGCTGTTCACGCCGCGACCTTTTTCTTTGCCGCCTTCGGTTGAAAATTCATAGGTCGAAAAAACGTGCGCGATATTGCCGAATCTTTTAACGACGCGGTTAATTTCGCGTTCCTGAAAACCTTCCGCGACGAAAAATTCGTTTGTGCCGTTGACGTAATTCGTGTGATTCATAATTCCGGCGCGGATTTTTCCGTCTTGTTCGCTCATTCCGACAAAGCGCACGTCGGGCATATACAAAGTCTTATCGCGTGACCATTGACGCGGAACGCCTTTGCCGCCCGAAATCGTTTCGTAGAATGCTTTGATAATTCCGTCAATCGTCGAAACGTCCGCCGGATTCGCTTCGATCGGCACAATTTCAACGGCTTTCAAATCTCTATCGCATTGAAATTCGAGCGTCGAAGCCGCGTTCGCAATCCGCCAGCCCGTTTCAGTTTTTACTAAATTAAAAGTATTCGTCCCGCAATGCGAAAATTTTTCGCCGACGTAAAATGTATAACGACCCGAAACGATTGCCAGATCGCCCGTAATTCGCACGTCTTTGTTCGGCATCTTTTCGATAAAATCCGCGTCTTTCGTTTCGGAAATTGCTTTCGCAAAACTCTCGGCAGTAAAAACTCGCATTTTTGAAACGCCTTTGCCGTCACGCGGTTTGTCAATCGCGACGAGCTGACCTTCGGGCGTGAAAAGAGCGCGAATCTCTTCAAAACTTTTCGCCTTCATCGCCGCAAAAAGACGGTCGGGAACTTCGGACGCTGATTTTATGTCTTCGTTTTTCGACGTTTGCGCGAAAACATTTGAAATTAAGAGCGAAAAGATTATCGCCAATAAAATTGTTTTCATAAGTTTATTTTTTCGGTCCAACATACGAATTTGCAATCTTCGGCGCGATTTCGTCGAGCCAACGGTTTAATTCGGCTTGCGTATAATATTTTCCTTTGAGCATCACGCCCGAACGCTTTTCCGTATTCGTAATATTTTCAAGCGGATTTGCGTCCAGAAGAATCAAATCGGCGCGTTTGCCTTTTTCAATCGTTCCGACTTTATCGAGCGTGCCGAAAAACATTGAAGTATTTTTCGTTGCCGATTCGAGCGCGGCGAAGGTTGAAAGTCCGGCATCGGCTAAGGCTTTAAGCTCGCGGTGCTGTGAAAAGCCGTAAAGAAAAAGAAATTCGGGTGAATCCGAACCCGCCATAATGCGCCCGCCCGCGTCGTAAATCGCTTTGATAATTTTGTTGCGGATTTCGATCCAACGCGCCCGTTTTTCGAGCGGAACTTCGTTGACGAACCGATTTTTCTTGTAGAAATTCAGCCAGTTTTCCTGCACCGCTTTCGGGTAAAACTTGAAATCGGGCTGAGCGCGTATTGATTCTTCGCTTCTTGAAACACCGAAACTGTTTTTCATAAAATGCTGTGTCGGATCAACAAACGGATTCGATTCGACCGTCCGTTTCGCCAAATCGGGAATTTTGCTTTCGTCCATATAATCAAAACTTTCCCAGTTTTTCGGGTTGTAGATATAGAGGTCGGAAACCGAACCTTTCATCGGCGCATCCGGCTTCAAAAGCATTTCGAGATAACCGTCGAGATGTTCGATTTGCTGACGCGCTTTCAAAGCGCGTTCGACTCCGACAAAACGCGAATCGGCGTGTCCGACGACGCGGATATTTTGTTTGGCGGCTTCGTCAATCGCTGCTTCATAAACTTTTGCATCAATAAAAGTCGTGATTTTGATGAAATCGTAACCCGCCGCTTTTGATTTGCGGACGGCTTCGCGGGCTTCTTCTTCGGTCTTGACGACAAAATTGTTGCCTTGTTCTCTGCCCGTCAAATGCGGACTTGCCGAATAAATTGTCGGCGCGATGATTTCGCCTTTCGCCGATTTTGCGCGTAAAACGAGTTGTTCGGGCGTGCCGATCATCAAACGAATCGTCGTGACACCGTTCGCAATCATCACTTTGAGTTCATCTTCGGCAATGAATTTCGGGTAATCGTCGCCGTCCGAAAGCAGATGCGTGTGCATATCCATCAAACCCGGAATCAAATATTTGCCTTTCCCGTCAATTTTCAACGCGTCTTTCGGTATTTTAACTTTTGCTCCGATTGCCGTGATAATTCCGTTGGAAACAACCACGGTTTGATTCGTCAAAACGCGCTCTTTGTCCATCGGAATGACGTTGACATTAACAAATGCAACGATGCTTCTTTCCGTTTGAGCAAAAGCACCCGCAACAGTCAAAAGTGACAGGATTAAAAAAAGAAATTTTTTCATAAATTTATTTTGGCTGACCAAATGTAATTTTCAGTCATTTTATTGGAAGTCGCAATGAAATTGGGACGAAACGTAAAAAATAAGTGGCAAATCGTAAAAAAAACAGAAGTGAAGTTAAATATTTCGGAAAAAGAAAAGTCTTGTCAAAATGTTTTTGACAAGACTTTCACGTTTGATTTTTGAACCGATTATTTCATTGCTTTGCGCGGAAGTTTTTCGTCCATCATCGCGGTTTGAAAGACGAATGCCGCCATAATCGTCGAGGCTTGTTTCATATCGTCGGCTTGGATGCGGTCGAAATTGTCCTGATTCGAGTGATGCGTCCGCGTGCCGTATTCGACTGCGTCTTGAATAAATTGGAAGCCCGGAATGCCGACCGCGTCAAACGGCAGATGATCCGTGCCGCCCGTATTTGAAAGCGTCAAAGTCTTTGCGCCCAAATCATTAAACGGAGCGAGCCACGTTTCAAAAATCGGTTTCACCGCCGCGTTGCCTTGCAGATAAACGCCGCGAATCTTGCCCGTGCCGTTGTCGAGATTGTAATAGGCGGAAATTTTATCGTAATCCGCGCCTTTGACGAGCTTTCCGTCTTTCATCTCGCCGAGATGTTGTTTGGCGTAATAGGTCGAGCCGTAAAGACCTTGTTCTTCGCCCGACCAGAGCGCGACGCGAATCGTCCGGCGCGGTTTCAAACCTGACGCTAAAATGATTCGCGCCGCTTCCATTGCCACCGCACAGCCCGCGCCGTTGTCGGTCGCGCCGGTCGAAGAATGCCACGAATCGAGATGTCCGCCGAGCATCACGATTTCATCTTTCAGCTTCGGATCGGTTCCCGGAATTTCGGCAACCGTGTTGTAACCCATCAAATCTTCGTCGTGATATTGCGCCTGAACATCAACCGTCATCGTCGGTTTCGCGCCGAATTGGATCATCCGCACGAGGCGATTGTAATCTTCGCTCGCCATTGTCACCTGCGGCAGCATATTCGCGTCCGCGCCTTTGCGCTGCGGCTGAAAACCCGCATCGTTGAAAAGGTCTTCGATAGTTTTGATGTTCGGCGAAAGCTCGATGGCGAGCGACGCGCCTTGCACAAAAAGTGTTCCGCCGCTTCCGCCGCCGCTGTTGTCAATGACCACCGCCGCGCCTTCTTCCATCAAAAACTTCATCTTGCGCGCTTCACTATTGAAATAGTTGAGAAAATTTTTGATTTGTTCGGGCGTAAATTCTTCGCTGTCTTTGGTCGGCGCGGGCGCGTTTGCCAGCTTGAGCAAATCTTCGTCCGAGTAGCGCGACATCAGTGGTTTATCAATTGCTTTGAGCGGTCTCTGTTGCGAAACCAGCACGATTTTTCCCTTTAATTTGCCTTTATATTTTTCAAAGTCGGCATCCGATTTTGCGTCAAAGAAAACGACTTCGCCCGTGACCGCGCCTTTGGTCGAAGGCGACCACGCTTTCGGATAAGCGATGACGGGAATTGTTTGGGGCGAAACGACTTCTGCCCTAAAACCTTTCAATGACCAACCGCGTCCGAACGGTCCCCACGCTTCGAGTTTGGCATTCTGCATTCCCCATTTCGCCATCGTGTCGCGCGTCCATTCATTCGCTTTTTTCATATTCGGCGAATTCGTCAAACGCCCGCCGATCACGTCCGTCAGATACGAAAGCGTCTGCATCACCTGCGAATTTTTCAAACCTTCGTCTTTGATCTTGTCAATCGTTTCCTTCGGCGCGGTATAAACCGTCGGCGCGGTCGCCTGTCCGAAGGCAACGCTCGAAAATAAAACGGTATAAAGTAAAATTGCACTTAAAATCTTGCTTTGTAGCATTAAAGTTTTTCCTCTCGCTTAATTTTTGAATTTTAGAAATCTGAAATCCTTACGTCGTTCGCGTCCGTTTTGTTTGATTATTTCGGACTGGTCGCGGCGGTTGGCGGTTTCATCGCTTTTTCCTGTTCGGTGCAAGCGGTCGCGTCAATCGTCGAAGAAGCGTTGGCGATTTTCCAGCCCGTATCGGTTCGGACAAGATGAAAAGCATTCACGCCGCAATGCGCCAATTTGCCGTCAACGTAGAAAACATAGCGACCGAAAATCAATGCCAAATCGCCGTAAAGTTTAATTTCGGGCGCATACATATCTTCCTTGATTTCGCCTTTTTTCTGGGCAAAATTTTTGGAAAACGCTTCGCCCGTGAAAGCCGCAAATGCGTTTTTGCCGTCTTTTTTGCGGATGATCGCGGTCAGATTCGAGTCTTTCGTGTAAAGTTCGGCAATCGCCGCCGGATTGTGATTCGCCATTTCCGCGAACATCTTATTGACGACGGCTAAAGCGTCTTTCGCGTCGTCGGTTTTTTGCGCTGAAACCGCGATTGAAATTGATAATGTAAAAATAATGGCAACTAAAATTTTTTTCATATTTTCCTCTTTTTTTAAGTTTGTTTGCTAAAACGTATTTTAGGCAGAGATTTTTTCCAACTCTCCGCGCCGGTTAACAGAAAATGTTCTGACGATTTCGTCGGTGTCTTGCTGTAATTCGGCATTACTGTTTTTGGATTTTGTCCGGGCAGTCGCAAGAACGCTCAAAAGACCGAAGTTGTTAAAAATGAAATCTACATTCCCGACAAAGCCACACCGTCCGGTGCTTGTCCGCTGACTGCTTTACCAGTAACTTCGCCTTTTTCCAAATCAATTTTCAAAATGAAGTCGCTCTGCACGGCGGAAACGAACGCGGTTTTTCCGTCTTTCGAGAAAACAATGCCAAGCGGCACACTTTCCAGTTTGATCCGTTTGACTTCCTTTCTGGTTCCCGAATCTATCACGATAATTTCTTTGGTGTTCGGCATCGTTGCAAAAACCTGTTTGCCGTCGGGCGAAAATTTGACGCGATACGGACGCTCGCCGAGCTTTACTTTTTCAACCACTTTACTCGTTGCCGTGTCAATCACATCAATCGCGCCTTCGCCGTTCAAGCCGACCCAGACTTCTTTGCCGTCCGGCGAAACGTCAATCGCTTCGGGCTGTTTGCCGACCGCGATCTGCGTAATTTTCGACGGCGCGGGCGGAATGTTTTGAAATTCAAAAGCCGTCACCGAATCGGACGCGATATTTGCGGTATAAATTCTTTTTTGGTCGGGCGTTACGACGATCATGTGCGTAGCGTTCTGTCCTGTTCCCATCAGCCAATCCACACGATTTGTTGCCGGGTCGTAACGCCCGATAAGACGATTTGTTTCCGATGTAAAATAAATTTTGCCGCTCACTTCGACCAATCCGTGCGGTCTGAGAAGTGGCGATAAATCAACGCGCCGCAATTCTTTTTTCGCTTCCAGATCAATCACCGAAAGCGAACTTCCGGGCGTTTGCGCTCCGTAATTGGCGACAAAAGCCGTTTTGCCGTCTATTGAGATCACGACTTCGTGCGGCGAATCGCCGGTCGGAACTTTGCCGATCACCTTCATATCCTTCGGGTCAATAATCGTCAAACTGGCTTCATTTTTATTGAGCGCAACCAACACGGGTTTCGACGTTTGCCCGATCACGATAACGTAATTACGCCACGCGATAATAATTGAAAAGCACAGCAGAAAAAGAACTTTGAATTTGGTTTTGCCCGACATTTATCAACTCCGACGAATGAATTTATTTCAATTATCAAGTTAATTGTTTTTGCCGCGATTGAAAACAGTTTTGTGATGAAACGAAAAAGGGAAGTGATGAAGCGTTTTGAAAACCATTTTATAATGCAGGCAATTAGATTTCTTGACAGGGCTTTCTCATAAAAACAAAACAAGTCGGTATAGTGAGCGGTAGCGAACACCTTTGCGACCTGAAAACTCGAATGACAAGAAACCTGCTCGCGACCACTCGCGATACTGATTGCTCCACACCTTTTTATGAGAAAGCCCTGTATTTCTTGACAACAAATCTCATAATCAGCAAAATGAGTTTGCTCGAAAATCCAAAACTTAGGAGAATCAAAATGCTTCGTTCAGGCGATGAAATCGGACCATATACCTTAATCAACAAACTCGGCAAAGGTGCTTTCGGTGTTGTTTGGTTGGCGGAGAGGCGAACGCAAATTACGACGACAACCGCCGCGATTAAAATTCCGCTTGACGAAGACATCAGCATTGAAAGCATCAAACACGAAGCCGATTTGTGGGTTCGGGCGAGCGGTCATCCGAATGTTTTACCGATCATCGAAGCGAATATCTATGACGAACAAATCATCATCGCCAGCGAATACGCGCCCGACGGTTCGCTGGAAGCGTATCTGAAAAAACACGGCAAAGCTCCAACGATTGAATCGGCAGTTGAAATTGTCGCGGGGATTCTGTCGGGTCTCGAACATCTTCATTCGCGCAATATCATTCACCGTGATTTAAAACCCGCCAACATTCTTTTTCAAGGCAACACGCCGCGCCTTGCCGATTTCGGCATCTCGCGTGTTTTGAAATCAACCAGCCAGAGCAGCAACATCATGGGAACGCCTTCGTATATGGCACCCGAAGCATTTGACGGCAAGCGCAACGAACAAACCGATATTTGGTCGGTCGGCGTAATCTTTTATCAATTGTTAGCGGGACATCTTCCGTATCGGGAAGAAGATATAACATCGTTGGTCGGCGCAATTCTGATGCGTAATCCCGAACCTCTACCGCGAGAAGTTCCAAAACCTCTGCAAAACGTCATCGCCCGCGCACTTGCCAAAGACGTGAATGTGCGCTACAAATCAGCCGCCGAAATGCGGTCGGCTCTCCGAAACCCGCACGAAACAGACCCGAATTTTCAGGCGGAGAAATCTATTTATACTGTTCAATCGCCAATTAATACATTACCGCCGCAACCTGTTTATTCACAACCTGAAAAGTGAAGCAATTCGCCGCATTTTATTTACGCAATTGCCGGATTGTTGGCTGTAATGATAATTGTTGGAAGTTTAGTTTGGCTTAATTCAAAATCGAAAGATAATTCGCCAACTATTTCAGATACCAGTTCTAAATCTTCGACGTCTGAGCAACAAATTTCCCGTAAAACGTCAAAACAAATTTCAGTTGATGCTCAATATATGTGGACAGATACAACCATTGATTTGAAGCAGGGAGATTTTGTCAGTATTTCTGCTACTGGAAAAGTTACGGCAACAACTTCTCCTGGCGATGCCGCTAATAAATGGGTTGGACCAGATGGTTGGGGGTATCAGCCCCAATTCAATAATCAAGGGAAACCAAATCGTTGGATACAAGTTCTAGGTTCAGGTTCTTCTTTAGAGTGTATGACTGGGAAAGTTGGAGAAAATGGTGCGCCTTTTAAGGTTGGTAGTTCATATTCATTTACCGCAAACCAATCTGGTCGCTTGTATTTGGGCGTGAATCACGTTGTAAGCGATGTTGAAGGCAATCGTTTATGGAGTAACAATGAATTAGGCAGAATTTGGAAAGGAAGTGCCGGAAATTTTGACGCTCGAATAGATGTCAAGTGATTTATTCGGCAAATCAAAAGCGACGAATTTAATCGCGGCGGGCGAATGTTTTTTGAAGTCGCGTAGCGACGTTGTGAACTTAGCCGTGTGTTTTAACGCACGGTTGACAAACGGGAAAGTTTCGCGTCGCGTCAGCGACGATTGAAAAATTCATCGCATCAAATTCAATTGTCGCTCACGCGACAAACGACCGTTTTCATTCTCCTTTCCGTGCAATAAATTACACGGCTAAATTCATTTCATCGCTACGCGATATTGAAAAATCGTTTGTTAATCTTTCCGGTTAAAGGTAAAATGAAGAAACTATGACCGCCGTTATTGACAGTTACGTTAAGATTGACGAAAACCGCGTGGCGTGGATAGCCGACACGCGCATTAAGGTTATCGAAATTGCGCTCGACAAACTCGCGCACGGCTCAAGTCCCGAAGAACTGCATTTTCAATATCCGCATCTTTCAATGGCGCAAATTCATAGCGCGCTTGCCTATTACTACGACCATCAGGAAGAACTCGACGCGGAAATCCTGCGCCGTCTGCAAGAGGTCAACGAACTCGCCGCTAACAATGCTAATTCGCCGCTTCAACAAAAATTGCGCGGGTTACGAACGAAAAAATGAGCGTCAAAATTTATATGGATGTTCACGTCAAACGCGCCGTAACCGACGGTTTGCGTCTGCGCGGCGTTGACGTTCTAACTGCACGGGAAGACGGCGCGGCGGAATTTGAAGACCCGAAACTTTTAGACCGAGCCACCGAATTAAGCCGCGTTCTTTTCTCGCAAGACGACGACCTTTTACGCGAAGCAACCAAACGCCAGCAAACAGGCGAACATTTTGCAGGCGTGATCTACGCGCATCAACTCAATATCACCGTCGGACAGTGCATTGATGATTTGGAACTAATCGCTAAAGCTACCGAACCCGACGAATGGTTAAATAACGCCGTCTATTTGCCGCTAGGTTAAAGGGGATTGAATTCTCCTAAGTCTGATTCTCGAAAAGCTCTAAAAATCTTTCGCGGAAATTACGGCTTAAAGTTAGTTCCGTGCCGTTTCTGAGGATGACGGAGTAATCGCCGCTGAACATTGGGTGAAGTTCTTTGATGCGGTCAATGTTGACGACAGTTGAGCGGTGAATCCGTAAGAATTTATCGGGATTTAGTTTCGCTTCGATGGAGTTCATCGTTTCGCGGATTAAATGACTTTCGCGTCCAACGTGCAGTTTCAGATAATTTCCGGCGGCTTCGATCCAATCAATCTCGTCAATTTTTAAAAAGAAAACGCGCCCGACGGATTTGACGACGAGCCGTTCGAGATATTTTTTCTCCGTCTTTAAATCGGCAATTAACGAAGCCAATCTTTCGTCCATTTTTCCGCGATGTTTGTTTTCAATAAGTTCGCGGGCGCGTGTCACGGCGCGATGCAGACGCTCGCGGTTAAAAGGTTTGAGAAGATAATCGAGCGCGTGAACGTCGAATGCTTGAAGCGCGTATTGGTCGTAAGCCGT
This sequence comes from Acidobacteriota bacterium, assembly GCA_031412675.1. Classification (GTDB taxonomy): domain Bacteria; phylum Acidobacteriota; class Blastocatellia; order Pyrinomonadales; family Pyrinomonadaceae; genus JAFDVJ01. The sequence goes on from JANODL010000038.1 coordinate 11,194, forward strand.
CACGAAAATGACGGTCGGAACCGTTTTCGCGTCGAGTGCTTTGATGACTTCAAAGCCGTTTTTCTCGGGCATTTGAATATCGAGAAAAACGAGGTCGGGCTTTTCGCTTTTGATGAATTTAATCGCTTCCGCGCCGTTGCCGCATTCGCCGATAATCGTCACATCGGGTTCATCGCGCAGCATCCGCTTAACGCGGTCACGCGCCAGCGGTTCATCATCAACAATTAAGATTTTGATTTTCATTGATATTAAAATCAGTATAGTGAGCGGTAGCGAACATCTTTTTAGTTATTCAAGATTTTTGGGCGCGAACCTGTTCGCTACCGCTCACCATACTGATTAGCTTTCGATTTCCTTAAACGGAATCGTTAAATTCACCCGCAAACCGCTTTTTTCGGCGTTTGTTAAATCAAATTTATGTGCTTCGCCGTAAAGATGTTTCAAACGGCGGCGCGTGTTCGAGAGTCCGACACCTTCCGAAAGATTTTCCAAATCTTTAAACGGCACGCCGATTCCGTTATCGCAGACGCTCAGTTCGAGCGTTCCGTTATTTCGATGTGCGCCGATTTCGATTTTTCCACCCGTCGAACGCGGCGCGATGCCGTGTTTGATGGCGTTTTCGACGAGCGGCTGCAGAATCATATTCGGCACGCTCGCGTCCAAAGTTTCGGGCGAAATTTCCATCTCGACTCTTAAACGGTCTTGAAAACGCATTTGTTCGATTTCGAGATATTTTCGCAAAAATTCGAGTTCCTGTTTGAGGGAAATTTCCTGCACTTCGAGTTTTTCAAACGACAAACGAAGCAAATCGCTCAAATCGCCGATCATTCGTTCCGCCGATTCGGGGTCTTTGTAAATCAATTCGGAAATCGCATTTAAAGTGTTGAAAAGAAAGTGCGGATGCAATTGCATTTTCAAAACCTGCAAACGCGAAGTTGCGAGACGCGCTTCGAGTTTTGACGTAACAAGCTCGCGTTCGCGGTATTTTTGATAATAGTTGAACGCCGATTTGATGCCGACCACGCCCCAGTAAATCAAAATGCTCAGGTGCAGATTAATGAAGATAAAATACTTGTAAGCCTCGAGAAAACTTGCAAACCGGCGGTTCGGCGGATAACCGAGACGAGTCAGAAAAAACGTATCAACCGCTTGCTGAAAAAATGCGATGACGATGCTTGCGACGAAATGCACGGACAGCGATTTCTTCCATTTTCCGGCTTCAAACGGAAATTTTTGCGTGAGCCACAAAAGCAAAGGACTCAGCGCAAACCAGACGTAGCCCGAAACCATCTGCCAGAGCAAAATCTGCCAAAACGGCACGGGATTTCTCGAAAGTTGATTTTGTAAGGCAAACTGGCTGGTGAAAAATAATCCGAACAGCGTCCACGTTGCCCAAATCGCACTCCATTTCACCCATTTGCGATTTATCAGCGGTTCTTCGGTCATTTTTTCATTGAAGCGCAATTTTTCGTTTTCGGCAACAAATCTGTGATGAAAGGAGATAATTTTTTGATGAAACGCGCTTTTATTTTGATTGTTCCTTTAATCTTTCCTCGAAAAGCCGTGTTGAAACGGTCAGAAAATCGTGCGCCGTGATGATTCCGACAAGTTTCCGGTTTTTGACGACCGGCAGACAGCCGATATTTTTTTCGCGCATTAAATGAAGCGCGGCAAGCGTTTCGGTTTCGGGCTGAACGGTGATCAAATCGGTCTGCATCACGTCTTTGACAATGATTTCGTCGCAGATGCTCGTCCGTTGTGCGGCAAAAAGTTTGAGCAAATCGCGGTGCGAAACCACGCCGACGAGCGTTCCTTCCGCGTCTTCGACCGGAACGTGGCGAACGTGCTTCCATTCCATCAGATTCGCCGCCAAATCAATCACGTCTTCGGGACGAACGGTAAATAAATCACGCGACATAAATTGTTCGACCGTTTGATAATTGTCAATCCAATCGCTTTTGTCGGCAATTTCTGCCAAATCCCAAAGATGCAGCGGTTCACCCGTTTCCTGATTCGCAAGCATCGCCGCCGTCAGCGTTCGCAAACGGACGTTCGGTTTCGCGGCTTTGTCCATATCGGCAAGCGAATCGAGCATCCATTGTGCGCCGGTTTTTTCCTGCGAAACGCGCTCTTCCAAAATTCCGAGATATTTTTCGATGTCCGCCGAATCAATATTTGCCAAGCGCAAACCGTGTCGCGCACGTGGTAATAACTCATCTAAAATCAATTTTTGCGCCGGATAATTTTTGCCGTCAAGCCACGCGATTTGCGATTTCAAACCGTAACGCGCCGTTGTGAAAAAATTGGTTTTCGCGTCGTCGAACGACATTTTCAGCTTCGTGACATCGCCGTATTCTGCGGGCAAAGCCATCATCAAACCGAGAAAAAACGCCGAATTTGCCATTTCGTCGGCGACGGTCGGACCTGCGGGCAGAAATCTCGCTTCGATTCTGAGGCTCGGTTTTTCGTTCATCACGCCGTAACAGGCGCGATTCCAACGCCAAATCGTGCCGTTGTGCATCCGCCAGGCGTGAAGCGCGGGAATTTTCCCTTGTTGCAGAGCTTCCAAAGAATTTTCTTCCAAATCCCGCGTAAAAATAATCCGAAAACGCGCCACGTCTTCGTGAAAAATTTCCAGGATCGAATCTTTGACCCACTCTCTGCCGAACGTGACCCGCGACGGACGGCTTCGTTCCTGCTGAACGGTCGAGCGTTCGTCGGTCGAATGCTGAAAAAGCGCGAGCCTCGTTTCGTGCCATAAACGATGACCTAAAAGAAGCGGCGAATTGACCGCCGAAGCCAAAACCGGCGCGGTAATCGCCTGCGCCCAATTGTAATATTTCGCAAAATCGGCGTTTGAAACCTGCAGATGAATCTGAAAACTCGTGTTGCAGAATTCGGTAAAAGTGTCGTGCAGATGAAGTTTGATTTCGTCCAAGCCTTTAATGTGAACGATGCGTTCTTCGCCGTGAAGCGCGGTCAAAACGCGGTTCATTTCCGTGTAGCGCGGATTCGGCGTGAGATTTTTTTCGGTCAAATCCGACATTTGAATCGTCGGCAAAATTCCGCACAAAATCGTTTCGGCATCAAATGTCTGTGCCGTTTTTTTGACAATGCCGATAATTTCGTTGAGTTCGGTTTCGAGTTTTTGCAAACAATCGCCCGCAAAGTCGAGTGGCGTTAAATTCGCTTCGAGATTAAATTGTCCGATTTCTGTGGTTAATCGCGCATCTTTCGCGGCTTCGATAATTTCGAGCGCGAGCGGCGCGGGATGAAACGACGAATCAACCAAAAACATTTCCTGTTCCGCGCCGATTCTGAGTGCGTCGGTTTCCATCTGACCGTCCGCGAACATTTTTTCGAGAGCCTGCAAATCGTTCAAGACGGCTTTCGTAAATTGCCGCATTTGATGGTCGTCCGTCTCAGTCGTAACTTGTTTATCGCCCATATTTTCTCCTGTCTTTTCACAAATATTCCGTCATTTTTCGATAATCCGTCACTCCGCACAAAAACCGATTGCGGACGATTAAAACTCGCCTCGAAAAATGATTCGGGGGTATCCTTGAAAAAGTAAGGGAACAAATGAATTATATGTCAGAAATTAAACAAACGAAAGAGCAACCGGGAAGTGAAAAGTGAAAAGTGAAAAGTGATAAATTAAAGATAATATTTTTCACCTTCCACTTTTCACTTTTCACTTAACAAACGGGCTTTTCGTATCGAATTTTCGGCGGCTGACGACTAATTTATTGTCGCGCCAACGTCTTTTTCTGAAACCGAGAAGGTGAAAAATCTGCAAAGGAAAAACCCGTGCGATACGCGTGTTGATTTCAAAAGTTTCGTCGTCAAACGGCGATTTTCGTACGCCCGGAAAAAATCGCATCAACTTGGCAATATTTAATCTTCGCAAAAATCCCGAAAGTTTCAACCAAAATGGCGCGATCTCACGACCGAGAAAAAATCCGTCTTCGCCTAAAGTTTGATAAAGCGGCATCAAAATCAAACCCGATTCGCCTGCACGAATCGCGCCGCGCTTGTCGTTCGCTAAAACTTCGCCGTGCTTTATCGGCTGAAAATTTTCGTAGCCGAATTCCATCTTAAAATCGTCCGATTCGGCAATCGCGTGGCGATAACGAATCTCGACAATGCGCGGTTTTCCCGTCACATTCATTAAAACTTCTTCGTGTTTTTCAAAATCAGGCAAATCTTCACGGCGCAAAATTCCCGAATTGACGAGCGCGAGCCAAACCAATGCTTCGTGGTTTTTAATTGTTTGTTCGGCAAAATGCTGTCCGCCTTCGTAGCCGAGCGTGACCGTTCCGCGATTATTGAGATATTCCAGAATCGTGCCGTCGAGCTGTTCTTCGATGCCGAGCAGAATCGTAATCGGAAATTTTTGGGCGAAATCGCGGTTGCGAAGCGTGTCGCCGACGGTCGCAAACGGCACGCCGTCAGCCGAAGTCGAATGCAGATCGAGCGCGTAAACTTCGGCTTTGGCGGTTGTTAAAATATTTTCGAGAATCGTTAAAATCTCGGTTTGCTCACGGTCTTCGGCGCGTTTCGTCGTAATCGGCGAATCGGCGCGGTTATGTTTGACATTTTCGAGCGTCCAATGACGGTTCAAATCCGAATCAATAAAACGCACACTTTTCGCAATCGCCCGCGTATTTCCGGCAAGAAAATAAATTCTACCGCGCAGTTTCGGCACGAATTCGGGCAAAACTTTCGCTATCTTTTGCAAAGCCAATGCGCCGCCCGCCTCGTTGCCGTGAACGCTTCCAAACACAATCAGCGTCGCGCCCGCCGCGTCGCCGACGAATTCACCGATCAGATGTTCGCCGACGGTGATGGAAACATGCTTTTCCTGCGGTTTTTCGGGTATCGAAAGTATTTGCATCGCTTAACTTACATTTTTCGGGGTGCAGTTAAATTATAAAGCAAAGCGCAGAAAATAGCAGTCAGCAACGCAGAAAGAAATTTTAGTAGTGAACAGAAAGTAATGCCGGTTAAAATTCTCAATCGGTCATTAACCAAAAAAACGTCATCGCCGGGAGCGCACGCATCCTTGCGTGCTGAGCGTGAGACGCGAATAAATTGCGCTGCAAGTAAATTCAAAATCGAGCAACGCTTTTACACCGCTTTTCAAGCGACGTTGCACGCAGGAGGGATGCGTGCGCTCCCGGCGATGACGTTTTTTCCCGATAAAGCATTACTTTTATTTCACTATCGTAATTTTTTTGAAACAGGAATTGTTCAAACGGCTTGAAGCAGAAGTTTTTCCTTCAAATTTCGGGCAAATTCGAGCGGTTGATTGAAAAAATCCTTGTCTAAAACTTCATATTTTTGCAATGCCGAAAAAACTTGCGTCCAACCGACTTTTTCGGCAATCTCAAAACATTCGTGGGCGTTGCGGATGCGTTCGTCGGTGTCGCTGAAGTTCTTGAACCAAAACAACTTAAAGCGCGGAAAATAGCTGAAGCGAACGAACGGTTTTAAAACCAGACGCTTGAGAATCGGGCAGTCGAATTTGGCGATTTCTTCCTTAACTTTCGGCGCGACGGTCGTTTCCTGTTCCCATTGCAAAGTCGTCTGAAAAAGTTTGCGGCGCACGTTTGTGTCGAGCAATTCTTTGGCTTTGGCGGCTTTCGTGATTTGCCGCAAAGCGTCGAATAATTCGGGTTCGAGAATCGTTTCGGCTTCTTTTTCCGCGCCGAATTCTTTGGTGAAATAATAGTTTGAGTAAGTGTCTATAAAAACCGAACGATTCGCCGTTTTGAAACCGTCGGCAAATGTTTGAAGCAATCCGTGACGGTATTTCATCTCGGTTTTGTTATAAAAATAACGGTAGGAAATCAGGTTTCCGAGCGTTCCCGTCGTTTCAAAAAAACGAAATCCCCAAAGTGCGCCGTGTGTCGCGATTTCGGCAAAACCGTGATTCCCGTGCGAGTCGAGATAAATTTCGTGCAAGATTGCCGCCCGCTGCGGAATGTCTTTCGGTTCGCCCGCCAAAACAGTCGCTTCGCGCCGCAATTTCTGATAACGATTTTCCAAAGAAGAGTTCATAGAGTTTATAGAGTTCATAGAGTTTATAGAGTTTATAGAGTTCGTAGGGTTTGTAGAGTAAAAATCCTTAAACTCTAAGAACTCTATAAACTCTACAAACTCTACAAACTTTTTCTTGTCTAAAATAATTGAAAGCCGCGCCGAAAGCAACCAAAAATCGTTGCAAAATCTCCAACTACAAGCGTTCTTTTAACTACTTGAAGGAGAAACTTATGAAAATCAAAACAATTTGGCTGGTTACTTTGGTTGCTTTATTTTCGGTCGTATCGGTTTTTGCCGAATCAAAATCGAAGGAACAACTCGCTGAAATGGCTGTTTCCGCCGATTCCGCCGATTCTGCCGAAGCGATAAAAAATCTTCGCACGATGGGCAAAGACGGTTTGGACGCGCTTTTTCAGACTTATTCCGCCGAGATCGCGAAATTTTCGCAGACGGGCAATGGCGGCGACGATTGGAAACGCATCGCGTTTGCGCTCGATTCGGTGGCGATGCAGAAAGACGTTTACGCTTCAAATCTTTTCTGGTTCACGGATTTGGGAGAAGCCAAAAAGGTCGCTAATGAAAAAAACAAACCGATTTTATCTTTAAGACTTCTCGGTAATTTGAACGAGGAATTCAGTTGCGCGAATTCGAGATTTTTCCGCGCTTTGCTTTACTCAAACTCGGAAGTTTCAAAATACTTGCGCGAAAATTACGTTCTGCATTGGAAATCGGTTCGCCCCGCGCCCAAGGTAACGATTGATTTCGGCGACGGTCGCAAAATCGAACGCACCATCACGGGCAACAGCATTCATTACATTTTGGACGAAAACGGCGAAATAATTGACGCGCTTCCGGGACTTTATGCGCCTTCGGATTTTCTGAAATATCTCACAAAAGGCAGGGAATTCGGCAAGACGACGGACGCTTTGCCGAAAGACAAAAAAGAACTTGCGATACTTCGTCATCGCCGCGTGATGTTTAACGAAATTATCGGCAAACGCAATCAATCGGTCGCGGCGGCAAAAGTTACTTTGACCGAACCGAAAGACAGCACGACTGCGCCTGATGTTGCGCCGCGAGCCGTCACAAAAATGATTAGCGAAGCCTCGATTTTGACCGCAATCTCCGACGACTTTTCGCGCTTTGAACCAAACATTAATCTCGACGACTGGAAAAAACTGTCGAAACTTTACGCCGGCGCAACGAAATTCGATGACGCGAGCGTTTCGTTTATTAAACGGCAAAACAAGCAAACGGGTTTGACCGACGCGCAATTTGCAAGCCTTCTGACGAACCTCGAAAACTATGTCGCGCTCGACACGACGCGCAACGATTTTTTGTTTCACACAAAACTTTACGAAATGCTCAATCAGCAACGCGCCAAACCGCTCGAACTCGAAAGTTTTAATTCGCGGGTTTACGCCGAGCTTTTCAAAACGCCCGATTCCGACAAATGGCTCGGTCTTTACAACACCGACGTTTACACCGCGCTCGACGGCAACGGAATCATTAAATAAAATTTGAAATCAATAAAAACACGAAGCGGCGCGAAATTACAATTTCGCGCCGCTTCGTGTTTTTTGATTAATAAATTAAGGGTGCAATTTACAGTTCAAAAAATAAATTGACCGACTTTTTTCATTTTTCCCGCATATATCTTCGACAGCGGATTGATAAAAATCACGCCGCTTTGAAGTCCGGCGAAACAAGGAGAATTTATTATGACCGAGTGCGAACTTTATTTATACGACCGCAACCGAAACAGTTATACGAAACTTAAATTAAGCGATTCACGCGGTTCCGTCCGGTGGTTAACCATGCCAGCCGCCGAAGAGGGCTACGTTAAGATGGAGGGCAAAAACAGCAAACTGTATTACGGCTCAGGGAAAAACCAAGACAAAGTGTTTGGGGTTGTAATCAACTTTAGTTTGTATAATCACAATAAAAAGCTGACTTACAGCCTCAAGAGAGGGGAGAAATATTGGAACGCTGAATTCAGAGAAGAGGAAGAATTTAAGCTGAACACGCAGACTGTTGATCTCTCGAAGTAGCGTGGACTTAAGCTCACGCAGGGAGCAGTTAAAGAAAAACGATAGACGGCACGATGAAAAGAGCGGCGGTGCTAATCTTTTCATCGTGCCGTCTATCGTTTTTCTCGCGGTTTCATGTTAAATGATCCGCGTCGCTGATCGGGCAAATATAAAATTTATACCGACATTTTTCGGCAACACTTACCTGTTAAACGAACATCTATTTGTTTGACGCAAATAAAACCTTTATAATTCGGAAGAAGTTTGCCATCATTCAACAGATGAGGTTTGCCGCAAAAATAATCTTTCTTTTTATCGTCCTGTGTTTCGGCGCGACTTTCGCGGCGGCGCAGGACTTTTTGCCCGAACTCGTCAAACGCATCAAGCCTTCGGCGGTCGCCATCGAAACCTTTGACGCGAAAGGCAACACGCTTTCACGCGGTAGCGGTTTTTTTGTCGCAACCGATAAAATCATTACCAACCGCCACGTGATCGAAAAATCGAGCCGCGCCGAGATTCATCTGGCGAACGGCAAAAAATTTCCCGTCAAAGGTGTTCTGGCGATTGACGGCGAAGGCGATTTGGCTCTGCTTCAAGTCGAAGTTCCGGCGGGAATGGCAGTTCCGCTACAGATCATGCAGCGCGTGCCGCTCGAAGGCGAATCAATCGTCGTCATCGGCAATCCGTACGGTTTGGAAGGCTCGGTTTCGAACGGTATAGTTTCTGCGGTGCGTGAAATTTCCGGCTACGGCAAAATTATCCAAATCACCGCGCCGATTTCGCCCGGTTCGAGCGGTTCACCCGTCGTCAATATGCTCGGGCAAGTTATCGGAATTGCGACGCTCCAAGCCGCCGAAGGTCAAAGCCTGAATTTTGCCGTTCCGTCTGAGCGAATCGCGCAACTGAAAATCGGCGAACTGCAAACTTTTTCGACGCTTAATAACGAAACGCTGAAAAATAAACGCTCCGCCGCGCAGAGTTATTACTCGCAGGGTTTGGCGCATCTTTCGCGCGACGATTATGCGCGCGCCGTCCAGTTTTTTGAAAAGGCGACGGAAACCGATCCGAATTACGCCGAAGCGTGGTATCAGGCGGGATTTTCCTACGGAATGACGGGACGGCACACAGAAGCCTTAAAAGCCTCGCGTCAAGCCGCGAAATTGCGTCCCGAATGGGCGGAAACTTATATCAACATCGGCGCATCGAGCTTTGCTTTGAAAGAATACAAGGACGCGGCTGAGGCTTACCGGCAGGCAACGCGGCTCGACACTGACAACGCCGACGCGCAATACGCGCTCGGTTTATCTTTAGGCAAACTGAATCGCACGGACGAAGAAATTCTCGCTTATAAACGAGCCGTCGCGCTTAAACCCGATTACGTTAATGCCTACGAACAGCTCGGCGCGGCGTATTTCAAACAAAAACGCTACAACGATTCGATTGCCGCGTTTGAACAACTAAAAACCTACAAACCCGACGCGAAAACGTATAATTATCTGGGCGAAAGTTATCTTGAACTCGGCAAAAACGAAGAAGCTGTCGAAGCCCTCAACAACGCTGTCGGCTACAATCCCGATTTTCAAAAAGCGCGTTACAATCTCGGTCGCGCTTATCTCAAACTCGGCGACCGCGATTCGGCAAGCGTCCAATACGAAATCCTGCGCGGCGCAAAATCCGATTGGGCGGATAAACTCTACGTTTTATTAAATCCCTAAATAATTTCTAATTATTAATCGGCGGATCGGTTTCGTCGGCAGGTTGTCCTTGTTTGTCCGCGCCGCGCAAAACTCCGTTGACATCAATGTAAAAAGACCTGATGCCCGTTACGCCGTAATTTGTCGGAGTCGCCTTGAATCTAAAGAAAGCCGGAACATCCGTACCTTGGGAAATGGTTTCAACGATAAAACCATAGCCGTGATTGTTCGCGGCTGCCATTCTTCCCGTAATCAATCCTGCGGAGAATAAATCTGTAAAAAGTCCATAATTACCGTTTCCGGTAGTTGCCCGATAAGTCATTTGTGCGCCGCGAAGCGTCCGCAAATCACTTATCACACAGCTTTCGTTGCCCGCCAAACCGCCGTATAAAGCGCAATCGTCAATGTATGGGTCGCCGGCATTGGCAACGCCGCCGTTCTTATCTGCACCGTGCATTTCGCCGGTTTCATCAATATAAAACGAGCGGCGACCTGATTTCGGGTAACTTCGCGGTGTCGCCGTCAGATAAAATTTCGCGGGCATTGTGGCGGTCGGATTCGTTTTTGAAAGGACAAAAAGATAACCGTATTTTTCGCCGTTTGCCAAAACCGCATCTATGAAATTTGCCTGTCTTAAATCCATCAAAGAGCCGTATAGTCCATTTCCCGCCGTTGCTTGATAAGTTGCTTCGGCAGAGTGAATTGTCCGCACGGATTGAACGGCAAACCTTTCGCTGAAGTCGCGCGGATTACTGGTTTGTGCCTCTAATTCTCCGACAAAAATCAGCGCGAACAGAGCTAAAAATATTGATAAAACCAATGACTTTTTCTGTGACATATAAAAAGGTAAAGACGGGTTTGAAGCAGACTGCGAACCTTTATAAGTCTAACAAACAATGCTTGTGTTTTACAATGTTTTTATTGCGGCAATTCCTGCATCAGAGCCGTTAAAAAGTTATCCTGGATAATTTTGCTGTGCGGCAGTTCGTTGTGCGATTCGCAGGAAAACATTGCCGTGACGGACAGGTTTCGGCGAAATATCGGGTTGCGGTAGGACAGATAAAATTTTTGTTTAGTCCGAATCATAATTTATGCTTCAAACTTGCGATTTATTAAACTTGCGACGAAACCTGCGCCGAAACCGTTGTCAATATTGACGACCGTGACATTTGAAGAACACGAATTGAGCATTCCCAAAAGCGCGGCAATTCCGCCGAAACTCGCGCCGTAGCCGATTGATGTCGGCACGGCAATGACGGGGACTTTGACGAGTCCGCCGACGACCGACGGCAATGCGCCTTCCATTCCGGCAACGACAATGACGACCCGCGAATTTTGTAAAATTTCGCGTTCGGACAAAATCCGGTGAATTCCCGCAACGCCCGCGTCCCAGATTCTTTTGACACGATTGCCCATCGTTTCGGCGGTCAGTGCGGCTTCTTCGGCGACCGGAATATCACTCGTTCCGGCAGTAACGATGGCGATTTCGCCCGTGCCGAGTTCGGTTTTATCACGAAAGACGCGGATAATGTGCGCGTCCGCGTGCCATTCCGCTTCGGTAAAAACATTGCGGATTTCGCCGTAAACTTCGGCGGTTGTGCGCGTTATCAAAACATTTTGCGAACGCGCAATCAGCTTTTCAAAGATTCCGACGATTTGTTCCGTGGTTTTGCCTTGCCCGAAAATTACTTCGGGAAAACCTTGTCTGACAGCACGCGAATGGTCAACCCGCGCATAGCCGATGTTTTCGTATGATAGATTTTTTAGTTTGTCGGTTGCTTCTTGGGTCGAAAGATTTCCTTTTGAATGAGATTGTAAAATCTCTTCAATATCGTTTGAATTCATATTTTCATTCTATGCGTTCAAACGCGTTTTCGGCAAAACGCCTCTGGAAATTAAAAAAGCGGCGAAACGCTTCGCCGCTTTTTTCTTTAAAGAAGACAAATGAAATAAGTAAAAATCAGACAAACAAGCGAACGTATTTGCAAGCCGAACACAATTTTACAAATGTCCACGAAACTGCGCGGTGGCTGACAAAATTTAATAAAACATCGTTTTCTAAGATTTTCTGACTCATTACCTAACTCCCGTTTTAACCTGAAGCAACTTGTGTGCCGCTCATTTTTATATTCCGCCGAAAGCCGAAAACATTCCACTTTCATTGATTAACGCGCAATTTTTTGGCATTTGGTATCAAAAAACACAAAAGCTGAAATGTTAAAATGAATCGAAATTATTCACGGCAGTTGTTTTAAAATCATACGAAACTTATTTAGTCTTATCTGGCAGAAAGATTTACAACGGTGTAGAGTTATTTTTATATGGAATTGACAGTCGGAATCACGGGCGCATCGGGGACGATTTACGCTTATCGAACTTTGCAATTGCTGGCGGCAAGCGGCGCGGTCGAAACGATAAATCTGGTGATGTCGGGAACGTCGGCAACTGTCGCGCAAGTTGAAATGGGCGTGAATTTGAAAGACCCGAACGCCGAAAAAATTAACGAATGGCTTGGACTGGCAAAAGATTCAAAGATTATCCGCTTTTGGCGATTAGATAATCTGGCGGCAAAACCTTCGTCGGGTTCAAACAAACAAGCCGGAATGATCATCGTGCCGTGTTCGATGGGAACGCTCGGCGCGATTGCGACGGGCGCGGGAACTAATCTGATTCATCGCGCCGCGGACGTTTGTTTAAAAGAAGGCAGAAAGCTCGTCATCGTTCCGCGTGAAACGCCGTATAACGCGATTCATCTCGAAAATATGCTGAAACTTTCGCAATCGGGCGCACGAATTTTGCCCGCGAGTCCGGGCTTTTATCATCGCCCGAAAACGATTGAAGAACTCGTCGAACATTTATGTTTTCGGATTTTAGACCAATTCGACATTCCGCATTCTAAAAAATCCGAGTGGTCAGGTGAGGAAGTAAGGGATGAGGGATGAGGGATGAGGGATGAAAAAAATATTTCTTTTATGTTTTATTGTTTTCGGTTTTTTCAATGTTTTCACGCAGGAACGCTACGTGCGACCGGTTGATGAAGCGAAAAAAGATGCGTCGTTTCTGGCTTTCAGAGAGAAATTGATCGCAGCCGTCAAAAAGCGTGACACAAAATATCTTCTCGGCATTGTTGACCGCGATATAAAGTTGAGTTTCGGCGGTGACGAAGGAATCGAAGATTTTAAGCGAATTTGGAAAATCAGCAGTCCAAACAGCAAACTCTGGGACGAATTGCTGACAGCACTGACAAACGGCGGAAGATTCGACAAAGAGGGAAAAAACACATATTTTGCCGCGCCTTACAGTTTTAACGGTTTTCCCGACGATTTGGATGTTTTTGAATATCAGTTGATTTTCGGCAACAACGTCAATCTTCGCGTCAAGCCCGATTTACAGGCGAAAGTTATTGACCGGCTCTCCTATAATGTTGTCAAAGTTGATTATCAAAATTCGGTCGGCGACAAAAAGAATGACGGAGAATATCTTTGGCTCAAAGTCGAAACTCTCGGCGGCAAAAAAGGTTTCGTCAATGCCAAATTTGTCCGCAGTCCGATTGATTATCGCGCTATCTTTGAAAAGAAAGGGGGAAATTGGAAAATGACTGCCTTTATCGCAGGAGATTGAGGTTTTATGGCAAATACGGTCGAAAGATTTTCAAATCGCGTTGAAAACTACATCAAATATCGCCCGAATTATCCAAAGGAAATTTTGGAAGTTTTTCGCGGCGAGATGAATTGGCAGGAAAATTCGGCGGTCGCCGACATCGGTTCGGGAACGGGAATTTCCGCACGCCTTTTTCTCGAAAACGGCAACGAGGTTTTCGGCGTTGAGCCGAACGCGGCGATGCGCGAAGCGGCGGAAGAGTTTTTGAAGAATTTTCCAAAATTTCAAAGTGTTGACGGAACTGCTGAAAATACGAATTTGCCTGATAATTCAGTTGATTTCGTGATCGCCGCACAGGCTTTTCATTGGTTCGATAAAAACAAAACGCCGACGGAATTCAGACGCATTTTGCGCGAAGACGGTTTTGTCGTTTTGATTTGGAACGAGCGTCAACTTGATTCAAACGCGTTTTTGCGAGATTATGAAGAACTTTTGAAAAAATACGGCACCGACTACGAAAAAGTTCGCCACGACAATCTCGACAAAGAAATTTTTGAAAAATCTTTTCAAGCCGATTTTTCCGTGAAAACTTTTCTGAACGTGCAAACGCTTGATTTTGAAGGATTAAAGGGCAGAGTGTTGTCTTCGTCTTATATGCCGTCGGAAAACGACTCGCGTTTTAAGCCGATGATTATTGAACTTCAACGCCTCTTTGAGAAATACGCCGAAAGCGGTAAAATACAGATTTTATATAACACGAATATTTTCTACAGCCGATTATAATATGGACGCAAAAACCGAAGTAAAACCCGAAGTTAGAACAATTACAGTTGCACACTCGCCCGATTCCGATGACGCTTTTATGTTTTACGGATTGGCAACGAACAAGCTCGAAACCGAAGGATTAAAATTTGTACACACTTTAAAAGATATTCAATCGTTAAACGAAGACGCGAAAAACGGCGTGTTTGATGTGACGGCGATCAGTTTTCACGCCTACGCGTATATTTCCGACAAATACGCACTGCTTCCGCACGGCGCGAGCATCGGCGATAAATACGGTCCGATTCTCGTTTCCAAAGAGCAATACAAACCCGAAGATATTCCGAATCTGAAAATCGCCATTCCGGGCGAAATGACGAGCGCGTTTCTGGCTTTGAAAATCTACAATCCGGATTTTGAATATGTTGTCGTGCCGTTTGACGAAATCATTGACGAAGTTCAGCGCGGAAAAGTTGATGCGGGGCTTTTGATTCACGAAGGACAGCTTTTTTACAAGCAGATGGGTTTGAGCAAAATTCTCGATCTCGGCGAATGGTGGTTCGAGCGGACAGGTTTGCCGTTGCCGATGGGCGGAAACGCGATTCGGCGTGATTTGGGCGAAGATTTGATGCGCCAGGTTTCCAAACATCTGCACCGCAGCATCGTCTATTCGATGGAAAACCGCGAAGATGCGCTTGCCTACGCAATGCAGTTTGCGCGTGATATGCCGCCCGAACTCGCCGACCGCTTCGTGGCGATGTGGGTTAACGATTTAACGCTCGATTACGGTGAACGCGGCAAAGAAGGCGTGAAACGTCTTTTGCAGGAAGGTTACGACAAAGGCATTATCAAAAATAAGGTCGAAGTCGAATTCGTTGACTAATTTTTTCCAAAATTTAAATTATACGGAAAACTAAATTTACACGCCGGATATCTAATGTCCGGCTTTTCTAGTTTTACGCGAAAAACCGGTATTAAAAATTTGATAAAATGTTGAGAGTCGGAAAAATAAAATGTATTATTGAAATACAGAATTAATGCCCCGTCAAACTATAGAATCTAAATCCGCTTCGGATTGATAATTGTCAGAATAAGGAGGAAATATGAGAAGTAAAAAACTAAATTTATTTGTTTTAGCGTCTTTTTGTTTAGGATTAATTGCGTTGGTATCGCCTGCCGTTTCAAACGCGCAGGGCAAATACGCCAATAGATATTCTAAGCGTGATGTCAGTTCCATCATTAACAAATTGGAACAGAGTAGTAACACGTTTCGGCGGGAATTTGACCGATATTTGGATGAAAGCAATATTAACGGAACAAACGAAGAAGATCGGCTCAACAGAATCGTGCAAAATTACGAGCGCGCTTTGAACAGATTGCGCCGCGATTTCGACAGTTCGGATAATTGGTGGCAGAGCCGCAATAATGTTCAAGATGTGATGAGCGAAGCCCGCCAAGTCAATGTCATGATGAACAACCTGCAATTTGCCCGCAAGCTCGAACGGCAATGGAATCAGATGCGCCGCGACATTAATAAATTAGCCGATACCTACGACTTGCCTGATTTGGCGGGCGGCGGCGGTGGCGGCGGCGGCGGCGGCGGCGGCGGAAATGTGCCGAGTTGGGCAATCGGCAGATTTTACGGTCGAAATCCGCAAACCGGCGGCACCATTACTTTGGATATTAACAGAAACGGTTCGGTCTTGATTACGTTTGAAAACGGCACAACCCAGTATGCCACAATGAACAATGACCGTTTGACCAACAATGGAGCAGTTGCCAGAATCACGCGAATCAATAACGGCATTCGCGCAACCAGCGTTGATAACGGTGAAAGAATTGATTACTTTCGGCAGTAATCAATTGTGATTTCGTAAAATTGTAGTCTTGCCGGTGCAGGACTACAATTTTTTATTTTCATCGGTTTTTTTGAAAATCTCACCCGAACTAACCATCTTACCGGTAAAATTTTGCATCTATTTCGATAGCTTTTTTAATCGAGAGAAATTTTATGAAGAAAACGCGAATAATTTTATTTAGCCTGCTTGTTTTTTGTTTTTCGGCAATCGGAGTATTAGGACAGCAAACTTCAACGGTTGTCAGAACGGATTTAAGCCAAACTGAAATTGATAAAATAATCAAAAAATTTACGGAAAACGAATTCAATTTTCGGCAAGCCTTGAGCGTTTATGCTTTTAATCGCGCTGCCACAATTCAAACTCTCGGTCTCGGCGGACAAATTACCGGAACATACAAGCGTGATTCGTATTTGACGTTTAATGAAGACGGCACGCGCTTTGAAAAAATCATCTATTTTCCGGTTCCGACCTTAAAGGAAATTACCATTACCGTTGCCGATTTGGAAAATCTCGGTGGAATTGATCCGTTTGCCATCGAACCCAAAGTCGTTAATCAATACAATTTTTCATTCGTCGGCAAGGAAAAAATTGACGAACTCGATCTATACGTTTTCGATGTTTCGCCAAAAGTCATTCCCGATTGGAAAAAGACGACGCAAAGATATTTTTCCGGCAGAATTTGGGTTGACGACCGCGATTTAATGATCGTCAAATCAAAAGGCAAAGCCGTTCCCGAAGGCAAAGAGCGTTTTGCGGTGATGGAAACGTGGCGCGACAGCGTTGACGGAAAATATTGGTTTCCGGTTTTCTCGACCTCCGATGACCAGTTGGTTTTCGATAACGGACAGGTCGTCCGTATGCGAATTCGCGTTAAATATTCAAACTACCGCGTCGGCAGAAGCGATGTGAAAATTGGCGACGGCGAGGAAGAAGTCAAGGAAGAAACAAAACCGACACCGACTCCCGCGCCGAAAAAACCGTAGGTAAGTAAAAAGTAAAAAGGCAAAAATTAAGAGCGTCTTACTTGACTATTAAATTTCAAGCAAGACGCTTTTTTTACTTTTTACTTTTTACTTTTTACTTTGCCAATTCTTCTGCAATCGCTACGCGGGTTTTTTTCAAAACTTCCATCAAATCTTCGGGTTCACAATCTTTTGTTTCAATCGGCGGAAGCAAAACTATCTCCATCGTTCCCGAATTTACAACGCCTGTTTTTTTGCCCATTAAATAGTCGGTATTTTTAATGGCGACCGGAATAATCGCCGCGCCGGTCTGCAAGGCAAGATGAAACGCGCCTTTCTTGAACGGCAGAAGATCGCCCGGCATAGCGCGTGTTCCTTCGGCAAAAACACCGAACGAGTAACCGCCGTCAACGATTTCGCGCACCTTTTCCATAGTTTGAATCGCCTTTTGCGGATTTGAACGGTCAATCGTCACAAAATTTATAAAACTGATTCCGCGCCCTAAAACGGGAACTTTTAAAATCTCCTTTTTGGCGATCAGTCCGATTTTTTTTCCGGCGTAGGCAAAAAGCGCGGTCGTATCAATATACGAGCGATGATTAGCAATAAAAATATATGATTTATCCTTTTCCAAATTTTCTCTGCCTGTAACTTTGACCTCGACTCCCGAACCGCGAATCCAGAGCTTTGCACCCCAAAGGCACAACGGATAAAGCCAAATACGGCGATTGATAATTTGTAAGAACATCATCGAAGGAAAACAAATGAAGAGAAGTAAAAATCCGGCAAAAGACAAACTCCACCAATAACGCAGTTTGCCGAGCAGTCGCAATTTGTTAGACTCTTTGACAGGAAACACTAATTTTTTATTATCTCGAATTGCTTCAAGGGAAAGGTTTTGCATGAAAAATAGTTTAATGTCGAAAGTCGAAAGTCCAAAGTCCTCTTCGCTAATTTCAAATTTTAATCGTTTTATTTTATCGCTTTGCGCCGTAATTTTACTCTTTAATTTTTCGGTTTCCGCACAAGTTCCAAAACCGAAATCGGTTCTCGGTTTTCAGCCGACGGACGATAAAACCATCGCCGATTGGTCGCAGATTACGAATTATTTTGCGCGGCTCGATGAGAAAAGCGATAAGGTTTTAGTCCGTGAAATCGGCAAATCAACACTCGGCAAACCTTTGATCGTCGCGTTTATTTCCTCGGCGGAAAACATCAAAAACCTCGAAAAACTGCGGCAAATCAATGCCAAACTCGCTAATCCGAATTCGATAAAAGACGCGGCGGAACTCGAAAATCTTCTGAAAAACGGCAAAACCGTTGTTTCGATTTCGTGTTCGATTCATTCGACCGAAATCGTCGCGTCGCAGATGTCAATGAATCTCGCTTACGAACTTGCGACGGCAACCGACGAAACGACGAAAGAGATTCTCGACAACACGATTTTACTGCTGATTCCATCGCCGAATCCCGACGGCATTGATATTGTCGCCAACTGGTATCGCAAAACGCTCGGCACGAAATCGGAAGGCACAACGCCGCCCGAACTTTATCATCATTACGCGGGACACGACAATAACCGCGATTGGTTTATGATGAATTTAAAGGAAACCCAGCTTATTACGAGACTTTATTGGCAAGAATGGTTTCCGCAGATTGTTTACGACGTGCATCAGCAAGGTCAAAATTCGTCGCGTTTTACGATTCCGCCATTTTTCGATCCGCCGAATCCGCGTCTTGCGCCTTCGATTTTGCGCGAAGTCGGACTGATCGGCTACAAAATGGCGGCTGATTTGCAGTCAAAAAATATCGCCGGTGTCGCCACCAACGCGGCTTACGATACTTGGTGGCACGGCGGTTTTCGCAGTGCGCCGTATTATCACAATTCAATCGGAATTTTGTCCGAAGCCGCGAGCGCGAATCTGATGTCGCCGATTACCGTGACGGAAGAAGATTTACGCCGAACGCGCAATGTTCGCGGGCTTGCGAATTTGCTCGAAACGGCGACGAATTATCCCGACGCTTGGAAAGGCGGAGTTTGGCGACCTGCCGATATTGCGAATATCGAGATGATTGCGTCACGCGGATTACTCGAAATGGCGGCAAAATTTCGTCCGCGCTATTTACGGAATTTTTACGATTTGGGCAAAGCAAACCTGACGCGCAAAACGGACGAACCGCAAGCCTTCATCGTTACGGCGGGACAGCCGAATACCGAAACCGTTGCGCGTTTTCTCGAAATTCTGATGTGGCAGGGAATCGAGGTTCATCAGATGACGAACGAAGGTTATTTTGCGATGGAAAAGCAAAAGCCTGATTATTTTCACGAAATGCCGCTCGGGTCATTTTTGATTTTTGTTAATCAGACGCAGAAAAATAATGTTTTGAGTTTGTTTGAAAAACAGATTTATCCCAACCGTTTGACCGCCAACGGCGAAGCCGAAGTTCCGTATGATGTCGCGGGTTGGACTTTGCCTTTGCAGATGGGCGTTGAAGCGGAAGCGGTTTGGAATACACGCGATTTGGATAAATTCAAAACGACGCTCAAAAAGGTGGAAAATATCAATCAAGCGCGGGCGGTTTTAAATCTTGCGCCGAACAATGAGCCTTTCGCCAAAATTCCTAATCCGCTCAAAACAAATCCGAAAATCGGGCTTTATAAAGGTTTCACGAGTTCGATGGACGAAGGCTGGACGCGGCTTGTTTTGGATAATTTTCAGATTCCTTTTTCGAGTGTTTCCGACAAAGATTTCCGTGAAAATAATTTAAATTTCGACGTGATAATTTTGCCCGCCGACAACGAAAACACAATCGTTAAAGGTTTGAGCGCGGAGCGTTACGCCGAAGAATTTGCGGGCGGAATCACCGAAAAAGGCGTTGAGAATTTAAAGAAATTCGTCGAAAACGGCGGCAAGCTGATTTGTTTTGACGACAGTTGCGAACTCGTTATCAAGCAGTTTAATCTGCCGGTGAAAAATGTCTTAAACGGCTTAAAACGCAGCGAATTTTACAATCCAGGCTCGATTGTCAAACTCGAAGTTGACACCAAAAATCCGCTCGCAAAAGGTTTACGCGAACAAACCGCCGCGTATTTTACAAACAGTTCGGCGTATGAAATCACGGACGAATCAAAGGTCAAGTCCATCGCAAACTACGCCGTCAAAGATTCGCTTTTATCGGGTTGGACGCTCGGCGAAAAATTTATGAACGGCAAAACCGCGCTTGCCGAAACCGATTACGGCAAAGGCAAAATCGTGCTTTTCGCTTTCCGCCCGCAACATCGCGGACAATCTTGGGCGACGTTTCCGTTTATCTTTAACACGCTGGAAAAGTAACGAAACTTGTTTTAATCGCAAAGTTTAAGTAAGATTGCCTTCACCCGTAAAATATAAAAAAAGGAGATTGGCAATGAAACAACTTTGCTTGACCGTTTTAATAGGATTTGTCCTTTCGATAAATTTTGCTTGCGCGCAAAATCCCAAAACCGATGTGCAAAAACCGAAAACGGATGAAACCCCGAGTTTGAAAAATCAACTTTATTCGCAGATGAGCGACGACGAAAAAAACAGTTTCGTTGCCGCTAAATCCGACGCGGTTTTATCGCTTTTCGGACGCGTCAAAGGCGATGAAATCAGTGCCGAAGGACTGAAAATAATTAAAAACTATCTTGACGGATATGCGGCGCGGCTTTCCGGACCGAAATTCGACAGCTGTTCATCGAGAGATTGGATAAGAAGCGATTTGACCTCGGTTTTAATGCGCGGCGGTAAAAATGCCGCTGTTATCCGCGAAGAATTTACCGCGCAAAAATTGCCGCCCGAACTGGGAATTTATGTGGCGATGATTGAAACCGAATTCTGCCCGTGTCTGCAATCGCCAATCGGCGGATTGGGAATGTATCAATGGACTTCGACATCAGGCACAGAATACGGGCTAAAGACAGTCAAAGGCGCGAGTCCGGCAAAACCCGACGAAAGATGCCAGCCGCAGCTCGCGGCGCGGGCAGCCGCCAAATATTTCAAAAAAATGGTTGGCGATATTTTCGGCAGCGATGCCGTCGGTTTTCCGTTGTCAATCAGCGCGTTCAATCGTGGTGAGGGAATGACCAAAAAACACCTCGCGGATGTTTCCGCTTTTTCAAAAGCTCCGCGCATCAGTTTTTGGGGTTTAATTGAGACGCAGGAAGAACTTATCAAAAAACTCGAAAAAGATGCGGCGGAAAATACCGCTAAGAACGCTAAACTGCCCGTTTATATCGAACAATTTCAAAGCGAAAACATCAAATACGTGCCGAAGTTTTTTGCCGCCGCGATTATCGGCGAAAACCCGACAGCTTTCGGTCTTAAGATGCCGCCTTTGAGCCAAACAAAATAGAAATCATTCGCAACTAATTTAAGTGCGGACAAGAATTGCATCTGAAATTCTTGTCCGCGCTTTTCGATAAGTGTTAAACTTTACCATTATGAATTTGCGTCCCCTTGTTTTGTTCGCTCTCTTCCTTATTTTTAGCAGTTTTACAACCATTTCCGCCGGAGAAACCAATCTTTTTTATTTGGCGAGCGAGCCGACCGTGCGTATCGGTTTGGCGACGAATGCGCGTTCGGTTTCGATTACGACGACCGATTCTTCACTCGTCGCGGTCAGTCCCGACGAACCGAATAAAATGCTCGCGACGAATAAAATTTTTGTCGCGCCGCGGGCGTATCGTCCGCCCGAAATCGAGTTTTACAAATTTGAAATTCAGAATCTCGAATCGCAAACGATTGCCGACGCGCTTGCCGCCGACCTTCGTGAAGCGGGCGAAAAAGCGTTTGCGATGCTCGGAATCCAGCCGAACACTTGGCGCGTGATTATCGGCGACATCAAGGAAGCTATCGAAGACGCGAATCAATACAAAGCCGATTTAGCCGAGAAAGGTTTTGAAGATGTCGTAATCATCACGGAAAAGAAAACTCAGCCGTCCGAAGACGCGATTGCGCTTTCGCAACAGCTAAAACAAGGCGGAAAAACCGAAAACCGCAGTCTGATAAAAACGACCGGCTCAACACAAACGACCGTCAACACGCCGATTGATACGAATTTAAAGGAAATTTTAGTTTCAGGCTCATCCGAGTCGGCAAAATTTTCGTCGTTCAAACCGCTCGCGTTCGGTTCGATCAACGAACGCGCCGTGCCTGTCCGTCTGAACGGCAAAGCGTATCGCGGAAAAATCGAGGTTTTCGTCAACACACGCGGAACTTTGACCGTTGTTAATGTCGTTTCGATTGAGGATTATCTGCTCGGCGTTGTTCCGCGTGAATTGGGTTTGCCGTCGCTCGAAGCGCAAAAGGCGCAAGCCGTTGCCGCCAGAACTTACGCGATTGCCAACCGCGACGGATTTGCGACGCAGGGTTTCGATTTGCTTCCGACGGTTTGGTCGCAGGTTTATGGCGGCGTTTCGGCGGAAAGTTCGATGGGAACGCAAGCTGTTCAGCAAACTCGCGGCATCGTCGCAACCCACAAAGGCAAGCCGATAAACGCGCTTTACACTTCGACTTGCGGCGGACGCACGGAAAATTCGGGCAATATTTTCGAGTTTGACGAGCCTTACTTGCGCGGCGTTGAATGTTCGTTTGAAGGACGCAAATTTTTCGAGCCTTTTTTCATCAAAACACAGCGCGCACCCGCCCGTTTGCGCGACGAGCAGAATTTACAACTCGTTCGCTTGATGTCGCTGCTCGCCGTCAACAGTTTTCAGTTGAATGTTAATCCGATGACCGACGATTGGTTTGAAGACTCGCCGACGCAGAGCGAAATTTCAAACTGGATGAATAATCTCGCCACTAAATTCGGCAAAACTTACCCGAATGTCACGAAAGACACGGCAAAACCGGCGGAACTCGCCAAACTTCTGGTCAGTTATATTTATCCCGAATCTTTCGCCGACACGCTTTTGTCGGATTCCGATGTCAGCTATCA
Organism: Acidobacteriota bacterium; assembly: GCA_031412675.1. Taxonomy (GTDB): domain Bacteria; phylum Acidobacteriota; class Blastocatellia; order Pyrinomonadales; family Pyrinomonadaceae; genus JAFDVJ01. Next base: position 34,104 of record JANODL010000038.1, read on the forward strand.
GCTATCGTTTGACGACGCGGCGGAAATTCCGAAAGATGCCCGCGCCAACATTGCAATTCTCTTACGCGACGGTTATTTTACGATTTATCCCGATTTGACTTTGAAGCCGAACAAACCTTTCTCACGCGCCAAAATGCTGCGCCTGATTCAGCAGATTTACGAGAAAAAGAAATGGATGCCGACACTTCAAAGCGGCATCACGGAAGCCTCGGAAAACGGCAATCTGAACATTCGGCAAGGCAAATCCAAAAAAACTCTCGCGCTTCGCCCGGACGTTTTTCTATTCCGCCAATTCGGCGAAGATTTCTATCAGGTCAAAGAAACCGCGCTCGTCGGCGGCGAATCGGTGAATTTTCAAACCGACGCTTCGGGCGCGGTCACTTATCTCGAAATCAAACCGAGCGCACTACCGACCGTCGCCGAAAAAATGTCGCCTTTTACAATGTGGAACGCGAGTCTTTCGGCGGGCGCAGTTCAATCGCGTCTGTCGCGTTATGTGCGCGGAATCGGCACGCTTTATGATGTAAAAATCAAACAGAAAGGCTATTCGCGTCGCGCTACCGAACTCGAAATCATCGGCTCGAACGGTGTCAAAACCTTGAAAGGCGGCAAAATCCGTTCTGCTTTAAGGTTGAAAGAACAGCTTTTCGTGATGAACAAACGCTACGACGGCAACGGTCGCGTGACATCATATTCATTCACCGGACGCGGCTGGGGACACGGCGTTGGAATGTGTCAATACGGCGCGTTCGGACTCGGCAAAATGGGTGTCAAATACGACGCGATTCTGAAGCATTACTACACCGGAATCGAATTGACAAAGACTTACTAAAATCAAATATGGCATAATTGATTTACACGAAAGTTAGTTTCGTGTTAATTTAAAGCTATCCGCTACCGCCAGTAGGCTGGCACAATATCTAAAAGCCTTTTCTTGTTTTACAGGAAAAGGCTTTTTAGTTTATAAAATTAAGCTATGAAAAAAACAGCGATTCTCCTTGATATGGGTTTTGTTTTTCATAAACTCAAAAACTTGCTCGGCAAAAGACAGCCGACAGCTATCGAAATCAGACAATTTGCGATGAAATGTTTGGAAAAAGATGAAGAGATTTTCAGAATCTATTGCTATGATTGTCCGCCTTACGGTGAAAAGCAAACACATCCGTTAAATAAAAACACGATAGATTTTGCGACTACGCCAACTTTTATCGGGCGCACAAAAGTCATCAGCGATCTGAAAATAATGGACAACATCGCTTTTCGTTCGGGTGAATTGTCATTTGACGGCTGGATAATTTCAAAAAATGCGACCAAAGACATTTTGAAGACTAATCGCGCTTTTATTGACGACGATTTTACGCCCGACATTAAACAAAAAGGCGTTGATATGAAAATCGGTTTGGATGTTGCGTGGCTTTCAAGTAAATCAATCGTCGAAAGGATTGTTTTAGTTACAGCGGACAGCGATTTTGTTCCACCAATGAAATTTGCAAGACGTGAAGGCGTTCAAGTAGTTCTTGTAACACTTGGACATTTGCAAGTTAAAAATGAATTAAAAGAACACGCGGACGAACTGCGAACCGTAACTTTCCCATAAAATAAGAATGCAAATATATTCTTGGCAAACTGTGCTTGAATTATTCTAGAAACTCCTAAAAAGTGTTTGTAATCGCTTTGAGGAAAAGTTATGAGCAAAACAATAACATTAGAAATCCCCGACGAAGTTTTCAGCAGTTTTCAAAAGCAAGCCGCGAGCAAGGGCGAAACCGCCGAAAAGTTTGTTTTGGAAATTGTTTTGAAAAACGTACCGCGCACAAAAAACGTCAACTCAAAAAACGAACAGAAAGCAGAACAACAATTGGCGCGTTGGATTGGTGCGGTCAATAGCGGAAATCCGCGTTCCGCCGATAATGAACAGATTGATGCCGACCTTGCTCAAGAATACGGCAAAGATTTGTAAAAAATTATGCTTATTGATACTTCAGGTTTGCTCTGTTTATTGGATAAAGCAGATTTTCGGCACGATACTGCCGCACAAAACTTTAATCAAACAAAACATCTTGTAACGACAAATTACGTTTTGGCAGAGTTTGTTCCATTATCACAAACGAGAGGTTTGCGCCGAACAGATTCTTTGGAGTTTTTAATTGATTTTTGTAATCTTCCACGTTTGGAATTGGTTTGGATAGATGAAAATTTACACAGACAGGGTTTTGAACTCTTACAAAATCGGCTCGATAAAACTTACTCGCTGTGTGATGCGGTAAGTTTTATCGTAATGCGTGAACGCGTAATCAGCGAAGCCTTAACAACCGATAGACATTTTGAGCAAGAAGGTTTTATAAAACTTTTGGAATCATAAAAACTTCGCAAACTACAGCCTCAGGTTAAATTCAGCTCTTGAAACGGCGTTTCGGTCGGATACCAAAAACGCGTCAGCCAGAACCATTGAACAAATCCCAAAATGGAAAGCAAAATCGTGTTTAAATACGCGCCTTCGAGCGAGAGCGGATTCATCTCCAAAACATACCACGCGAAAAAGACGACCGCACCGCCGAACAGACCGCACGGCAGAGAAAGCAGAAGCATCAAGCCGTTGAGTGCGAGAAGCGTGTTCAGCAGATACGGCGATTCGTTACCGAGCCACGAGTAAATCAATAAACCGAGCGAGAGAACGGCGACGACCGACCAGATACGTTTCAAATTTGTTTTAATATTCATAATTTTTTCCTCCTTAAGATTCGGTAATCGGTTAGACACCGCCGCGCCGTGTTTGTTCCCGAGATTATTAAAATTTCGGGATATAATTTTCACGAAATTTACTCAAACGAATTAAAATTATGACAACAGATTTCCTGACCGGCACGGTCAAAGGTCCGGGCGAGTTGCTGCACCAATATTTTTTTACTACCGATTTATGGAGAAGTCATTTCATTTTGCTTATGCCATTTTTCAATCATAAAGTCTAAAAATTTCCGCCACGCCGCTGCCTCATCCGCAGAAACCAGACCTGCTCCTCCAACACTTTCTTCAAAAATATCTACCTTGAGTTTTAGTGAACTAAGCAGGTCGCGGTTAATGACTGCGCCGTACCGCAATAATAAGTATGCAACTTGAGTCTTTCCGTGGAAGGCGGCAGCCATCAGCGGTGTCCTGTCGGCGACATCAGCATTTTCAATGTCAGCACCGGCTGTCAGCAGAATTGCGACGGCGTATAAATGTCCTTTTTCGGCGGCGATGCTCAATGCGCTTTGTTTATGCTGATTATGCACATTAACATCCGCGCCGCTCGTCAGAGCATTGCCGAGAGCGTTTAAGTCTCCGCTTGCGGCGGCTTCCAGAAGCTGTCGCTCCGATATTTCCTTGATTGACTCGGTGATTGACTCGGTGATTGACTCGGTAGAAGTTTTTGCGGCTAAGTCTGAAAGTAGTCTCAACAACTCTTCGGCATCAGATTTGGGCATTAGGAAACCTCTATGTCCGCTATGCGGCACATCGCCGTTGCGCCGGTTCAGAATGTCGTAGAACGGTTGGATTTGAAAGCTGTCATTTCCGCTCCGGCATAGGATTTCGCCCTGACCGTGACCATTCAAACGCTGACTCAACATTTCGATAAGCGTCGGAACACTCGCCCGCTCGATATAAAGCCAACTGCCCACATCAAGACCGTCATCTATCGCATAGTATTTAACTTCGACAAATCCCGGTTCAGATTCGTAAATGTAGATTTTTTCTACCTCGTAGATTGTATTTTCGGTAGTCATCGCTTCCTCCTAATAATTGTGCTGAATTATTATAATGCAGTTTCAGGTTAATTCGGCACCGCGTCTGCGAAGGATTCTCAACTTTGAAACGTGCTATAATTTTCTGAAACTTATCTCAAACAAACTGAAAATTATGACAACAGATTTCCTGACCGGCACAGTCAAAGGTCCGGGCGAATTGCCGCACGAATATCTTTTTATCACCAAGGACAACGAAAAAACGCGCATCGGCGAGTTTGTTTATTATCAGGCGAAAGTCGGCGAACAGGAACGCCAAATCATCGGCACGATCAAGGGCAGAAAGCTCGTGCGAAATTTGCCCGACGCATTTTTGTCTGACCCGAACACGCCGCCGTCAATGGTTTCTTCGCTCATCGGACTCGACGGCGACGGTTGCGAGATTTACGAGATTCAGGTTGAAACCATCGGATTTTTCGACACGACCGTCAAAGATTTTAACAATCCGCGCATTCCGCCGAATCCGGGGCAAGCCGTCTTTCTCGCGTCGTCCGAAACGCTTTCAAAAATGCTCAGTTCAAAAAAATCGGCGGAGACGGGTTCGGCGCATATCGGCTCGCTTTTAACCCGTGAATCGGGCGAAGTTCCGATTGTCTTGTCGGTCAAAGATGTTGTCTCGACTCACTTGGCGATTTTGGCTTCGACAGGTTCGGGAAAATCCTACACGGCAGGTGTTTTTATCGAAGAATTGATGAACAGTTACAACCGCGCCGCCGTTTTGATCGTTGACCCGCACAGCGAATATCAAACGATGAATTCGATTATGGGCAACGAGCAGTTTTTCGGCGCGGACGGCTACAAACCCGAAGTGAAAATCTTCAAACCCGAAACGATCAAAGTCCGTTTTTCGACACTCACCGAAGCCGATGTCAAATATCTTCTGCCCGAAGGCACAAGTGATAAAATGCTCCATTTTTTATCGCAGGCATTTCGCAGTTTGACCGAAAGATTACGCGCCGAACGGCGGCAGGACTATGCTTACGATTACCACGATTTGCGCGACGAAGTGAACAAACAAAAATTCGGCGACGAGAAAAAAGACGGCGGCGGCAATGCTTCTTCGATTGACGGACTTCTGTGGCGGATGGATTCGCGTTTCGACAAACCCGACAGCATTTTTCACGCGCACGAACACATCGAATTGAACGACCTTTTCGCGCCCGGACGTTGCACGATCTTACAACTTTCGGACATCGAACAACACGAACAGCAAGTCATCGTCGGCACGCTTTTGCGCCGCGTCAACAAAGCGCGAATGATGGCGACACGCGGCGAAACGCCCAAGGAACGCGGCGATTTTATCAATTATCCGGTCTTTACACTTTTGGAAGAAGCACATCGTTTCGCGCCCGCCGGAGCGAGCGTTGTTTCAACAAATATCTTAAAACAAATCTTGAGCGAAGGCAGAAAATTCGGTGTCGGCATCGGCTTAATCACACAGCGTCCGGGCAAACTGGATCAAGACGTTCTCTCGCAATGTATGACGCAAATCATTATGCGAATCGTCAACCCGATTGACCAACAAACCGTCGCCCAATCGGTCGAAGGCGCAGGACGCGCCATGCTCGCCGAACTGCCCGCCTTAACCAAAGGTCAAGCCGTCATCTCCGGTGTCGGCATCAACACGCCCGTGATGTGCCGCATTCGCAAACGCCTGACCGAACACGGCGGCGAAACCTTCGACGCGCCTTCGGAATGGATGAAATGGCATTCGACGGATTCCAAAGACAAACGCGACCAGGACAACGCGCCATACTTAAAACAAGGCTCGGATAAAAAGCCCGAGAAAATCGGCAATATTCGGATATAATTTTGTGGTAAAATGCGTTTGAGAGGTTAAAAATATGACACATTCGATTGTTTTGGAAGTTCCTGAAAATATTTATCTGCCTTTGTTGGAAGAAGCCGAAGCGCAAGGGCGCAAGGTTGAAGAAATCGCGCTTGAGATGTTGGATTTGCTGACGACCGACAGGAAACTCGATGATGATGAATTTGAGCGGCTTGCCGATCTGCTGGCAGATGAATTCGAGAAACGTCTGCCGAAGGATTTCAAACCGCTTTCCGATTACGCGATGAGCCGTGAAGGAATCTACGAAGACCATTTATGATTTATCTCGCCGACACGAACATCGCGCTCCGTTTCGCCTTCAAGCAAAATCCGCAGCAAACGGTCAGGAACGCCGTCAGAGTTTTGAGAAAACGCGGTGATGAAATCTGCATTGTTCCGCAAACCTGCGTCGAGTTTTGGAATGCCGCGACTCGTCCGATAAAAAATAACGGTTTCGGCTTTTCGGTTTCCGATGCCGATTTCTTTCTGCGTTTAATCGAAAGAGTTTTCCCGCTTCTGCCCGACGATGCAAATGTCCATCAAGAATGGCGGAAATTAGTTGTTCAATTCGGCGTGTCAGGCGTGTCTGTTCACGACGCACGAATCGCGGCGGCGATGCTCGTTCATCAGATTACGCATATTTTAACTTTCAACACTTCGGATTTTGCGCGTTATTCAAACCTCGGAATCGTTGCCGTTGATCCGAAAACTCTCTAAATCATTTGACGCGCCTTAAACAAGGCTCGGACAAAAAGCCCGAGAAGATCGGCAACATCAGAATTTGACGCTCGTGATAAAATGTAATGTATGAAAGTTTTGGAAAGAAACATTCAGATTCGTAAAACTTCATTAAAGGAAGAAACCGACGATTTGAAAAACACGACCGCCGAAGAGCGTTGGGCGATGATGTGGCAGATTGCGCTCGATGCATGGGCATTTAAAGGAGAACCTGTTGCTGAACCCGGACTTCAAAGACATATTATCCGCGTTTATCGCCGAGAAAGTTGAATTTCTTGTCGTCGGCGGTTACGCGATGGCTTTTCACGGCTACGTTCGGGCGACGGGCGATATTGATTTGTGGATTCGCTGTTCCGACGAAAATGCCGAACGGGTTTGGCGAGCCTTGCAAACATTTGGCGCACCTCTTTTTGACTTGAATATTGAAGATTTGAAAACGCCCGGAATGGTTTTTCAAATCGGTCTTGTTCCGAACCGGATTGATGTTATCACGCAAATTGACGGCGTTGAATTTGAAGCGGCTTGGCAGGAACATCAAACGGTTGAAATCGAAGGTTTAAAAATTCCCGTCATCGGCAAAGTTCAACTCCTCATCAACAAACAATCAACCGGCAGACCAAAAGACCGCAACGATGCTCTCTGGCTTCAAGACGAATAAAACAAGGCTCAAGCAAAAAGCCTGAGAAAATCGGCAATATCAGGATTTGAGGAGAAATAGTATGAATTCAGACACAAACAATTTTGAATGTTTTTGTGGAGAAGAATTTGACGAACATGAGAAACATCATATTCGATATGCTTGTAATGGATTAATACTCTGTTTTTTAAGTTTCTTTATACTTGCTGTTTTCAGAATTGACATTTTCATAATGGCGATTTAGTTTCTTTCGAGCCTTCCCGATAGAAAACTGCCATTCAATTTTGATTTTCTTCTCAGTTCGTTCTTTG
>JANODL010000039.1:0-5686 GCA_031412675.1 Acidobacteriota bacterium
GTTGCTGTTGACAACTCGTCAATAAAATTTAACTATTGTATAACATTTGGCTTTTAGTTTTTATAAACTGAAATGGTGAAAAGCGATAGTTTTTCTGGAGAAAAAACTTGACTAGAAGACCAAACAACAACTATCAAACACAAAGATTTGCAACCCGAAAAATCGGACGTGCTTCTAACAAATATCGCCGTCCGTTTTGGCTTCCTGCGTCCAGTTATTATATTTTGGCGACAGCGATAACTATCGCTTTTTTCTTTTTTTTGTGGGGAATTTTGCACGAAGGCGGCGAAGACATGCCGTGGATTCCGGCAGGAATCGGAGCAAGCATTTTGTTAAATATACTTAAGTTTTAAAATTATGAAGCTCTATGTCGGCTAATGAAAATAAACACGACTAAAGCAAAAGGGTAATTATTGCCGATTTTTGCGCAAACATTCAAATCAGCAACTGCATTCAATTCGTAGTTTTAAAGATTTTATCAAAATATGAGTATTAAAAAGTTGGCAGAAAGTTTGCAAATCGGAGCAGGAACGATAGAAAACACCTTACTTCGATAAAGCAAAAGATATGAGTAAGAGCATATTTTTAATCGTCCTTTTCACCCTAAGATCAAGTTTCAATTCGCAATGGCAAGCACATCTGCACGAAAGTTCCTGTGCCCGATTCGCTGTTGATTCGCATTTTGCCGCCGTGCTGTTCGACGATGGCTTTAGTTAATTTCAAGCCGGTGCGATAATCGCGGCGCGTTTTTATGTCAATTTCATCAACTGTCAGATTGTCTGCGCCCGCGCCATTGTCGGCGACTTCGATGAGAAGATCGGTGTCGTCGAGCCGCGCCCGCAAACCTAATTTTCCGCCGGATTCGGGCAGGGCTTTGAGCGCGTTGCGGATCAGTTCGGTAACGGCTTCGCGGATTTTCAGATGATCGAGCGTGGCGAATTTTATCTCTTTATCTACTTCGATTTCGAGACTGATTCCGCGTTTGCTCTATTCGTCGTGAAACCGCAAAAGCGTGTCGTAAAGCAAAGCGGACACATCGGTTTTCGACAAAGTAATGTCGAGCGGAAAGCTGAAATCCGCGACGCGGACAATCGCTTGTGATAGATTTTCGAGATTTTCCACTATTTCGTCGAGATTGATTTTTTCGGCTTTTTCGGCTTTTTCGGCTTCCTTCGTTTCGCTTTGATTTAGTTTTGAATCGAGTTCCATAATTCGCAGACGCATCTGCGCGACGAGTTTGTGAATCGTCATTTTCGACGTGAAACTGTTGAATCCGAGTTCGGCGTTCTCCGCGTTTTCGCCGCTGCCCGCGAGCTTTTCGCGGCGCGAAATCGTTTTCACCATTTCGTTAAAAGCGCGGTTAACCGCGCCGAATTCGTCTTCGCGCGTGTCGTGAAGTTCCTGATTGTAATCGCCTTCCGCCGTGCGTTTTAAGGCTTTTCGCAAATCTTCCAAAGGCTTGAATAAATCCGAAGCGAGATAAGCGGCGAGCAGCAAAACCAGTGCAATCGTGCCGAAACCGACGACGAATAAAACGATTCGCGCCGTGCGCTGCGTGTTGGCGTTCGTTGCGCGAATTTCTTCGCGTTTGGCGCGGTCAGATTCGACGGCTTCGGCGGTTAAGCGATTAAAATTTTCAAAATCGTTGTCTTCGAGTTTGCCTTCCATCAAATCGAACGCTTCCTTCATTCGATTTTGTTTGACGAGCGCGAAAGTTTCCTTCGCCGTCGCTTCCAAAACATCGAAAGATTCGCGGATTTGTTTGACTTGCTGAAGTTCGGCTTCGTCTTCGGCGAGCTTCGCCCACGTTTCAAAATCCTCTTCGGCGGGCTTGATATATTCCGCAAATTCCTGATCCGAATCAGCGTCGTCACCCGTTACCGCGTCGGGAACTTCCTTAAAAGCGCGAAACGTCGAAGCGCGAATCCGCTGTAATAAAAGACTGCGCTGGTAATGATTTTCCGTCGCCTTCGTAGTGCGCGTCCAACTCGAAATCGTCCACAAAGTTACCGCTGCCGTCACCAGCGAAAGTAACGCCAACGCGCCGAAGACGGTTAATAATTTTCTGCGTAAATTCATATTATACTTTGTGGAATGGAACGCGGATGACGCGGATCGAGCGGATTAAGACGGATAAGAAAATTTTTAAGTTTTTTTAGAAACTATGCCAAAACACTAATAAAAAATCATTTTCCTGATCGGCGAAAATCCGCTAAATCCGCGTCATCCGCGTTCCATTCCAACTCCAACTCAAATTCAAAATTGCAACCCGACAAACTGCCAGTAGCCGTAATAAAATGCGACCATCAAAACGAGATGCACGATCATTAAAACCGCGCTCAACCGCAGTAAATCAGACGGCTGAAAAGTTTCCGTGTCGAGTTCCTGAAACAATAATAAAGCCTTTGAACTGACCGGAAACGTCAGGCAATAATCCATCCCGACGGTGCTGATAAAAACCATCGCCGCCGGATTGAAACCGAAGCTCGTCGCAAAATAAATCATCGCCGGAACGAGTGCCGCCGCCCGCGCCGAATGCGATGTCATATAAATGTGCGAGGTCAGCGAAATGAACGCAATCGTCAATAAAATCAAATATTGCGGGTCGGATTTATCAATGCCGCTGAGGGAAAAAATGTTTTCGATAATCCACTGCGCCGCGCCCGTATCAATCAAAGCTTTGCCCAAAACGAGAGCCGCGCCGACGAAAATTATCAAGTTCCACGACACTGATTTTAAGCCGTCTTTCCAGTTCATCACGCCGAAACTCGGCATCATCAAAACGAGTGCGCCGACAGTCGTCACCAGCGCGATTTCGTAATGATGAAAACTTTCCGTCATCCACAAAGCGACCATCACGGCGGCAACGACGACGGTTTTCCATTCGGCGGACGAGAATTTTTTCGCCGTTTTCGTTTCTTCTTTTTCGAGCTTTATCGTGCGCTGTTCTTTATCTAAAAACATCCGCAAAATGACGAAACACGAAGCCGCACTCGCCGCAAATCCGAACGGAACGCCGTAAATCGCCCAACTCAAAAATGAAATTTCCGTGCCGGAAACCTGCCGCAGCAAATCGTTGGCGATCAGATGCGAACCCGCGCCGATCAGAGTGCAAATCGTCGAAGTCAAAACAATCGTCGGAATCAAAAGCGCGAGTGCGCGGGAAACTTTTTCGTCGCCGATTTTGTCGCTCAAGCTGTTGTAAACCGGCATCGCAACGGCGGCTCTGCCCGAAGTCGAAGGAATAAAAAACGAAAGAATCGCCAAAACGCCGGTCAAAAGCCAGAAAACCTGACTGACTTTGCCCGCTTTGGTTGTAACGAGATTAGTCAAACGTCCCGCGAGATTGGTTTTTTTGACCGCCTCGCCCAAAACGAATGCGCCAATCATCAGCCAAATCACGTCGGTCGCCAAGGACTCGAACAACGCTTCCTGCGGTCTGCCGCCCGATACGACCAGAATTATCGTCACGGCGAGCGCGACATACGCGGCGTTTAATTTCGTCGTTGACCAGAGAATCGTCGCCAGCGCAAAACAAAAAAGCGCGATCCGCGCCTCGCGTGTCAGCGTTGCGGGCAACATCACGCCGATTCCCGCAACAACCGTCATCGAAATCGGCAAAATCACGTCAACTACCCAGCGAAACCCACGCGCCGCGCCGCTCTTTTCGTCAGCCTTCTTATCGCTTTTTTCAAGCCGCGCGTCAATCTGCGCCCACAGGCTTTCGCCGTTTATGTTTTCCGTTTTACTCGCCATTTTTAAATTCGGGAATGGAACGCGGATGACGCGGATTAAGCGGATTTTCGCTGATTAGGAAAATAACTTTTATTGTTTTGGCAACGCTCCACAAAAAACTTAAAAATTTCTTATCCGTTTTAATCCGCCAAATCCGCGTCATCCGCGTTCTATTCCCCCAAGTTCTATCCCAACAAAGAATCCATCAAACTTTTGCGCCGGTTCTCAAAAACTTTTCTTTTATATTCCGGTTTTTGACCGAAATTCAGCAGCAATCCGACTTCGATGCGAATTGCTTTGAGATAATTTATCAGTTGATTTTCGTGAGCCGTGTTGATGGCTTCCTTAGCTTTTAACTCAACGATTACGCAGTCTTCGACAATCAAATCCGCAAAATACTCGCCAACTAATTTCCCACGGTAATAGACGTTTATCGGTTTTTGCTGCTCAACTTTCAAACCCATTTCGCGCAGCTCGAAAGCCAGAGCGTTTTCATAAACCTTTTCCAAAAAACCATAGCCGAGCGAATTATAAACATCATAGAACGCCTTAATTATTTGTCCGGTGATTTCCGAATGGATCAATTCACTCATAATTTTAGTTTGTTAATAGAACGCGGATGACGCGGATTAGGCGGATTTTCGCCGATCCAAAAGCGGAAAAATTTTTACCGTTAAATTTTTTACCATTAAATCTTCATACAACAAAACATATTTGCAATAAAACCCAAAAAATTTCTATCCGTCTTAATCCGCCCGATCCGCGTCATCCGCGTTCTATTTTTGATCCGCGTCGCTCAAATTCTGCTGCCGCAAAGTTTTCGGCAGTTTCGCGCCCAACGCTTTGCCGACGAGCAGCGTTCGCATCACGTTTTCCGCGCATTTTTCCAGCAGTTCCGGCGCGGATTCAATCGCTTCGTCGAGCGTGCAGGGTTCGCGCAAAATGCTGAAAATCGCGTCAATGCCGATTTCGTAATTGTCCCGCGCGCCTTTATTGAGACTTCCGGCGATTGCCAGCACGGGCAGATTGCGCTCTTTCGCCCGACGCGCCACTTCCGAAGGGATTTTGCCATTCGGCGTTTGAAAATTAAGTCCGCCTTCCGCCGTAATGACCAAATCGGCATCTTCCAGAGCCTCGTCCAACTTGAAATATTTGAAAACGATGTCGAAACGCGAATGAATTTCCGCGCCGAGCAAAGCGTGAAGTCCCGCGCCCAAACCGCCTGACGCGCCGCCGCCGGGCATTTTTGCCACGTCTTCGCCGCAGTCGCGTTTAATAATTTTCGCGTAATTGTCGAGCGTCTTCGACATTTCTTCAACTTGCGCTTCGGTCGCGCCTTTTTGCGGACCGAAAACACGCGCCACGCCTTTTTCGCCGCACAAAATATTTTTGATATTGCAGGCAACATCAATCTGAATTTTATCGAGCCGTTCGTCGCGTTCGCTCAAATCAATTTTCGCCAATTCTTTCAAACCCGTTCCGCTGCGTTCGATGTCTTTGCCGTTTTTGTTCAAAAGTTTCACGCCGAGAGCCTGCGCCGCGCCCGCGCCGCCGTCGTTCGTCCCCGAATCGCCGTTGCCGATCAAAATTTTATCAACCTTTTTATCGAGCGCGGCTTTAATCAATTCGCCCACGCCGAAAGTCGTCGTCGCAAACGGATTGCGCTCGTCTTTCGGAACAAGACTCAAACCTGCCGCCGCCGCCATTTCCAAAACGGCGACTTTTTTGCCGTCGTCGTCGGTGAAAATTCCGAAATGCGATTCGATCTTTTTGCCCGTCGGACCCGTCGCCGGAACTTTATGAATTTTCCCGCCCGTCGCCGCCATCATCGTTCTGGTAAAACCTTCCCCGCCGTCACCCAAAGGCACTTCTGCAATCTCCGCGTCCGGCAAAATATTGCGAACTCCTTTGGCGATTATTTTCGCCGCTTCTTCCGCGCTCAAACTTTCCT
>JANODL010000040.1:0-15198 GCA_031412675.1 Acidobacteriota bacterium
TTCAAGATTCAAGATTCAAGATTCAAGATTTAAGATTCAAGATTCGAGATTTAATCTTGAATCTTGAATCTTGAATCTTAAATCTACAGAATGGTTTTTCCAAGTGCGGAAAGGATTAATTCGCCCGCGAGTTCAACCGTAATGTTGTGTTCGTCGAGCATTGGATTGACCTCGACAATCTCGAACGAACGCATTCCGCCGTGTTCGGCAATAATTTCCAATGCGAGATGCGCTTCACGATATGTAATTCCGCCGCGTACGAGCGTTCCCGAACCGGGCGCAAAACGCGGGTCAATAATATCAACATCGAACGTGACGGCAAATCCGCCCGGAGCTTGTGAGGCGATTTTAATCGCATCTTCGACACACGCGGGCATTCCGCGCCGGTCAATGTCGCTCATTGTAAAGAAATTTTCGCGCAAGCCGAGTTCGTGAACTTCGCGTTTTTCGCCCAAATCCAAATCGCGTGCGCCGACGTGAGCGCAAAATTTCGGATTCAGTTTCGGCGCAAAGCCTTCTAAATTAACGAGTTCTTCGTTTCCAAAACCAAGAATTGTCGCAAACGGCATTCCGTGGATATTTCCCGACGGCGAAGTTTCAGGCGTATTGATGTCGGCGTGCGCGTCAAACCAAATCAAACCGATTTCTTCGTTCCGGTCGTGAAAAAATGATGAAATACCCGAAAATGTTCCGATGGCGATTGAATGATCGCCGCCTAAAATCACCGGAATTTCGCCTGCTTGCAGGACTTTTTTGACTGCCGAAGCCGAATTTTTGCTGGTCGCAATCATTTCCTGCAAATATTTCGGATTCTCGCCAGCTTCGGCAACATAATTCGGTTTGACGACTTCGACATCGCCGTAATCGTTGACTTCGTAGCCCAATTCTCTGATATGTTCGATTAAATGATTGCCACGAATGCTGGCAAGCCGAATTGCGGTCGAGCCGAGTTCGCTTCCTTTTTTGCCCGCACCGTAGCCGAGCGGAACGCCTAACAAACCGACTTTTTTGTCATTACCCGGAAAATATACTTTTGAAAAACTCATAAAAATTTCTACAACTCCCCAAATCCGTTCTTAAAAATATCTTGAACTGCTTCAAATGCTTCTTGTTCGTCATCGCCTTCGATTTCGATTTCTAATTCAACACCTTTGGCGGCGGCAAGCGTCAGCACGTTCAAAATTGATTTCGCGTCGGCAATCACCGCACTATCCGTGCGAATCAGTTTTATTTTGCTTTTAAAACCGCTCGCCAGACGAACAAGCTGTGCGGCGGCACGGGCGTGCAGTCCGAGCCGATTAATTATTATTACGCGACCTTTAAGCATCTTTTTTCAACTTTTGCGGCATTAAAAGTTCGCTTGCGCGGTAAATTGACTGTTTGCCCTGACTTTCAACCGCTTGCGCCATTTCGCTCAGAGTCATTTCTTTGTTTTGCGACGCGATTTTAATCACCATCGGAAGATTAACGCCGGTCACGATTTCAATATCGTTATGCTCCAAAAACATCGCCGAAATGTTGGTCGGAGTTCCGCCGAACATATCCGTTAAAAGCAAAACTCCGTTGCCTTCGGACACTTTTTTGATAGCGCGGGCGACTTCGTTTTTAGCCGTTTCAACATCATCGTGCCAACCGATTGAAACCGCCGCAATGTGTTTTAATTCCCCGACAACCGTTTCCGCCGCCGCCAAAAGTTCATTCGCAACTTGCCCGTGGGAAATTATCACTCCGCCGATTTTTTTCATAATTTTGACCTTCCGAAATTATTTTTGGACATCACGATGCTGAACCGAAACCTCCATTCCGTCGCCGTCCAATGCGTTCCCGAGCAAATTTGCAACCCTCACCGAACGATGCCGCCCGCCCGTGCAACCGACACCGATGGTCAAATAAGATTTTCCTTCGCGCTTATAAAGCGGCAAAAGATATTTGAGCAAATCCGTAAAACGGCGGACAGTTTCACCGACTTCTTCCTGTTTATCCAAAAAATCAATCACTCTATTATCCGAACCGGGCAATTCGCGCAAGCCTTCGACAAAATAAGGATTCGGCAAATGACGCACGTCAAAAAGCAAATCTACCTGATTCGGCACGCCGTATTTATGCCCGAAACTGACGATTTGGACGTGCAACGGATTGCCTTCTTCACGATGACTGAATTCCTGAACCAAAAGACGACGAAGCGTGTGAACCGTGTGCGATGACGTGTCAATTATCAAATCGGCAAGCTCGCGGACGTTTTCCATCTCCTTTTTTTCATCCCGAATCGCCGACAGCAAACCCGTCCCGTTATCAGCCGGATGAGGACGGCGCGTTTCCGAAAAACGGCGTTGCAAAACTTCGTCGGAAGCCTCGAAAAACAAAACGAACGGCGTGAGTTTTTTCCGCTTCAAACGCTTTAATTCGTTCGGAAAATCCGAAAGAAAATGACGTTCGCGGATGTTAATAATGAGAGCGGCTTTTTCGATGGCGACGATTTCTTCGGAATTTGGCAAAAGCAAACGCGAAAAGGTCGAAAGCATCGTAATCGGCAGATTATCAACGCAAAAATAGCCTAAATCTTCAAAAGCATTAGTCGCCGAAGACATTCCCGAACCGCTCAAACCGGTAATTATCACAAAGTTCGGAAGATTAGTTTTGTCGGATTTTTCTTGAGACATTGAAAATATTTTACAAACCGCTGACTAATGTTTTATGTTTTTCGATCAAATTTTGCGCGGCATCATAACCCGACGCTTTTAATAGATGAATTCTGACGGCGGTTTCGACCAAAGTTGAAAGATTTCTGCCCGAACTGACCGGCAAAATAAATTTCGGAATCTTTAGACCGAAAATTTCTTCCTCGTTCATCGTAATTCCCAAACGGTCAATTTCTTCAAACTCGCTCCATTTTTTCAGTTCGATACAGATTTCAATCCAGCTTCCCTTGCCGATTGCCGAAACACCGAACAGGTCGCGGATATTGATAATGCCGAGACCGTGAATTTCGAGATAATCCTGAATCAATTCGGGCGATTTTCCTTCAAGTTTTTCACCGACTTTTTTTATCAAAACCGAATCGTCGGCAATCAAGTAATGTCCGCGGGTGATTAAATCCAGCGCACATTCGGATTTACCGATACCCGAATTTCCCAAAATCAAAACGCCGATGCCGAACATTCCCATCAAAACGCCGTGAAGCGTCATTTGCGGTGCAAGAACTTCCTGCAAAAATTCGCTGACCTTGTTTATCGCGCCCGAACTGATCAGATTCGTTTGCAAAAGCGGAACATGGCTTTCATCGGCAATTTCCACCAATTCAATCGGCGGTTCAAGCCCTTTGGTTATCAGAATACAACTGATTTTATCGAGATTGAGATTATGGATGGCTTCGATTTTTTTTTCGCTTTCGAGTTGCGACAGATACCAAATCTCGCTTTGCCCGACAATCTGAATTCTACCCGTGTGAATGTAATGTGCAAAACCTGCGAGAGCCAAGCCGAGTTTTTGAATCCGTGCCGAATTGATTTCACGTTTTTGTAATCCGCCTCCGCCTCCCAAAATTTCGATTTGAAGCTCGGGCGGTGCTTTTTTGATAAATTCGGCGACGCTGATTTTCGGGGTTTCGTTTTGCATCGGGTTTGTCAGTTGTTCGTTGTTCGTTATTTTTTAAAACCTGCAACGAACAACTGACAACCGTCCAAAATTATGGTTGAATCAATCCGTAATCTCCGTCTTTGCGCTTATAGATGACGGAAACTTTTTCGTCTTCGGCGTTTCTGAAAACCAGAAATTGATTTTCTTCGTCATTAAGGCGAAAAACGGCTTCTTCGGCGGTCATCGGTTTGACGGCATAACGTCTTGCGCTGACAATTTTCGGCGCGATCGGCGTTGGACTGACTTCATCTTCAGGAGCGGCAACCGCAGTAACTTTTTTCGCTTTGTGATGTTTATCAATGATTTTATTTTTTATCTTCAGAGCTTGCTTTTCAACTTTATCAATTGTTTTAGAGAGTGATTGATACATATCGGTCAAAGTTGAATTTGCAGTTAAAACTTCATTGCGCCACTTAACGATTATTTCAGAACGATGTCTGCCTTTTTCAACTTCAATAATAACGTGCGCGTTCAAGGCTTTCCCGTCAAATAAATGATTAAGCCGTTCAAAATGTTCCTCAACATGAGAACGCAGTGCCGGAGTTACTTCAATATGTCTGCCGGTATATTCAAATTTCATAGTGTTTCCCTCGTCTATTATTAAAAAATCAAAGAACGATTCAATTTGGGATTTGGGATTGCGGAATTCGGATTGTTCGTTCAAAACCACAAGTAGATTTTAATAAAAATCCGAAATCGCAAATCTGAAACCCCAAATCAAATAACAGTTTTGCGTTCCCGTGAACCGGGAATCTGCATTTGGTCGCGGTATTTTGCAACCGTTCGGCGCGACAGTTTCACGCCTTCTTTTATCAAAACTTTCGCAATCTCGTCGTCGGTCAAAGGCTTTCTCGTGTCTTCATCCTCGATCATTTTCTTGATTCTGAGCTTCAGAATTCGCGTCGAAACCTCTTCACCGTCTTCATTTAACATTCCTTCCGAGAAAAACCGGCGAAGCTCGATAACGCCCTGAGGCGTGTGCGCGTATTTACGATTGACGACCCGCGAAATTGTCGAAAGATGCATTCCGATGTCTTCCGCCACGTCTTTGAGCATCATCGGTTTGAGATGCTCGACACCATAATTTAAAAATTCCGTCTGCCGTTCGACGATACATTCGACCACGCGGTAAATTGTCTGCCGACGATGTTCGATGTTCCGTAGCAGATCAACCGCCGAACGAACTTTGTCTTTGATAAAATCTTTTTCTTCTTTGGTGGTTTTTTGTTCACCGAGAAGTTTCTGATAAGTGCTGCTGATTCTGAGGCGCGGACTTCCGTCATCGGTAAAATAAATGACGAAATCGCCTTCAATCTTCTCGATATAAATCTCGGGCGCGACGTAAATCGGTTCTTCCGATGAATAACGTCTGCCCGGATACGGGTCGAGAATCCGAATTTTGTTGATTTCTTCGTTGAGCGCGTGAAGCTCGACACCGACATCTTTTGATAAATGCTGTAAGCGATGCGGTTGCAGGTCTTCAAAGTGATTTTGTACGAGTTCGGCGGCAAGCGAGTTCCCCTCACCATTTGCCTGTAATTGCGCCAAAAGACATTCCTTGACATCGCGCGCACCGCAACCGACCGGTTCGAGTTTCAAAACAATCTGCCGCGCTTTCTCAACCGTTTCAATCGAACAATCGCACATCTCGGCAATTTCTTCGTCGGTCGCGTTCAAACGCCCGTCGCTGTCAATATTTCCGATTATCGCATACGCGGTGTCTTCGGTTTCTTCATCAATTTGCGAAAGATTGACCTGCCATTCGAGATGCTCGGTCAGCGATTCTGAACGCGACAAAAACTGCTCAAAACTCGGCGCGTCTTCCTTGTATTCGATTTCCTGCGTTTTATATCCCGGGTCGAGATAATCTTGAAATTCCCTGCCGTAATCAATTTCTTCAAAAGCATCGGATTTTACTTCCGAGAAATCATCCGTTTCGCCTTCAAAATCTATATTATGTTGTTCGTCAAAACCGTTTTCACTCGCTTTTTCGGCATTTACGCTATCCGAAAAAGCATCCGAATAAGCGGAAATATCGGCATCGGAGTTAACGCCGTTGAGAAAAGTTTCGTCGTTCCCGTCGGAATTTTGATCAAGAATTTTCTCGGAAATTTCTTCAAATTCCTCATCGGGTTGAACCTCTTCCAAAACGGGATTTGAAACCATTTCTTGCGAAATCAGGTCTTGGAGTTCAACCGATGTCATCTGCAACATTTCGATTCTTTGCCGTAATTGCGGTGTCAGAACCATCTGTTGTTTGAGTGATGTTTGAAGTCTTAAAGATGACATATTATTTCAAGAAATTTATCTTCTGTGTTTTTCTCCCCTTGTTTGTTTTCACATTCAAATTATAACGCTTTGTTAATGAAATGTGAAAAATAGAAACGTCTATAAACTGAATCTTTCACCTAAATAAAGCCGTCTAACTTCTTCATCTTCAACCAATTCGTTGGGTTTTCCGCTTTTCAGAATTTTTCCTTCCGCCATAATATAGGCGCGGTCGGTAATTCCGAGAGTTTCACGGACATTATGATCGGTGATTAAAATGCCGATACCTTGGTTTTTGAGATATAAAATGATTTCCCGAATATCGTCAATCGCCAACGGGTCAATTCCCGCAAACGGTTCATCGAGAAGAATATACTGCGGTTCGGTTGCCAAACAACGGGCAATTTCGACACGCCTTCGTTCACCGCCCGAAAGCGCGTCGCCGCGTGTTTTGCGAACGTGTTCGACACCGAATTCTTCCAAAAGTTCTTCGAGCCGGGCAAATCTGTTGGAACGCGTCATTTTCATCGTTTCAAGCACGGCGAGAATGTTTTGTTCAGCCGACATTTTGCGGAAAATCGAAGGTTCTTGCGGCAAATAACCGAGTCCGAGCCGCGCCCGCAGATACATCGGCAAACTTGTAACGTCTTGACCGTTGAGAAAAATATTGCCGTTTTCAGCGCGTTCAAGCCCGACCATCATATAAAAAGTCGTCGTTTTTCCCGCGCCGTTTGCGCCTAAAAGTCCGACAACCTCGCCTTGCTCGACCGAAATGCTGACATTATCCACGACGCGCCGCCGACCGTAAGTTTTTTGCAAATGAAACGCCGACAAAGCATCGGCAAGCACCTGAGCGTGATTGCCGTTTGATGAGTTTGCCCCGTTTTCGTTTGAAAGTTCCGCCATTTTCAACTATTCGTTTTTCTTAACTTTATAAACCGAACGCGTTCTGCCCGTGTTGGTTTGTTCGCTTTGCGATTCGCCGACGACACGATTTTCGCGCATATAAACCGTCATCTGTGAGCCTTGCGACGAGCCGTTTTCGTTATCGTCTATTTTCGCCGGATTGCCCCGAAGAATCGCCACTTCATTTTCCGAAGTATATTGCGCCCAATCGCCGATTGCACGGCGGTTCGGCTGCGTAATCACGACATTTGTTTCGGCAATGGTTTTCGACATTTCGTTTTTATCGTCCATAAAAATGTCGGCTTTGCCCGCCGTGATTCTGTCCGTGCCTTGCCGAATATCTACGTTTTCCTCGTAGCGAAGCTGACGATTTTCACGATTGTAAAACATTTTGTTTGATGAAGCATAAACGGGAACGGTCGTCTCTTTGCCTTTTTCCTTCTTTTTCGCGTCATACAGAACGCTCTGCACCGAACCCTCGGCAAAAAGCTGTCCTTCTTTCTGTTTCAGCAGTAATTTATCGGAACGAACGTAATTATTATCCTGCCAAGCCCGCGCATTTCCCGTGTAAAGCCCGGTTTCTTCCGCGTGATTAAACTCCACGTTTGCCGCCGTCACATAAACAGGTTTATTGGTTTCGCCGAAAGGGGTCGCGCCGCCGGTTTGTTTCTGGCTGTAATATGTCGTGCTGACATTTCCGCGCAAAAACGATTTTTCGGCGCGTGT
Organism: Acidobacteriota bacterium; assembly: GCA_031412675.1. GTDB lineage: Bacteria > Acidobacteriota > Blastocatellia > Pyrinomonadales > Pyrinomonadaceae > JAFDVJ01. The sequence continues at coordinate 7,537 of JANODL010000040.1, forward strand.
GTCCCAATCAATTTCGTCGCCTTTTGCCCGCGCCCGCGAATCCCAAACGGTCGGTTCGCCGCCGCGCAAACGGACAACTTCGTCATCCGCCGTAAAATTTATCCGTTCGGCGATTCCGTTGCGGTCAAGCTCGGTAAATTTCGTGTCGCCGAGCGCGTCAAAAACCTGCACGTCCTGTGTTTGCTGATTAAATTGTGCGTTTAATTTATCGGCGATCAAAGTTTGCGTTCCGCGCTTTTCGCTTGCAATAGTCGGAACACGAACGGTTTTTGTTTTGGTTTGCGCGATGCAAATTTTCGCGTTATTTCCGGTCGGGAAAAATTCGCAATCAAAACGCGGCGCATTGACGGTCGTTTTGTAATTTGTCGCCGAATTTTGCAGCGGCTCGATGAAAAGCTCGGCGTTTCCGACCGCTTCGGCTTTCATCAAATCCTTGCCGTTGGCATTAAAGAATGTTTTGACCGAATCCGCGGTCAGCTTTTTGTTTGCCGCGTCCGCCCGATTATTCGGCGCGTTCATCTGAATCGTCGTGCGACCTTCGGTGTTCATTTGTTCAAGCAGACCTTCGCCGCGAAAAGTTAAATGAATCGCGTTCGATGCTGTCAAAGTAACTTTGGAATATTCTTCAGCTTTCGCCGGAATCAAAATCGTGTTGCTGTTGCCGACGGAATTTGCCGCTTGCAGTTGTTGATTTTCGTTAAATGTCGCGTTCAATTCGTTGCCCGAAACTTCGGTCGTTCTTTCGGACGAAGTTTGTTTGAGATAAGCGTTGCCTTTCGCGTTCGAGTATTTTACTTTTTTGTTCGGAAACAACAAGGCAGTCATCACATCGCCTTTCAAATATTCCGTGCCGTTGTCAATTTCCGCATTTCCGTTCAAAAAGATTTTGCCGTTCGTTTGTTCATAGACGGCTTCGGCGGCTTTAATATTCGTCGGTTTATTGTCTTCGACCGTGACGATGTGAACGCCGTTTTTCAAGTGGAAGCGGTCAATATCTTTTTCATAGAGCGCGTAGCCCGAATTGATTTTCGTCGGCTTTGCGTCATTCGTCGCGGTTTCGATCTGAACATTTTCGGTCAGTTCAACGCTTTTCAGTTCTTTTTCGATTTTTACCGTCGCTTTGTTTGCCTTCGTTCGCGTCCATTTTGAATTCGCGCTCGTCGGCTTTTGATAAACATCAACATTTCCATTTAGATCAATCTGCTTAATCTCTTTGTTCGCAAAACTTGCAACTGCACGGTCGGATTTGATGTCGGTCGGTTGCGACATTTCGGAGTTTTGTCCGTTTGGAATGATGTTGATAAAAACATTGTCCGAAAGCTCGATTTTCTCGGTATTTTGGTCAACCAACGCGTAATTCGCGGTAATTTTCGCGCTTTGAATGTTGCTTTTTGAAAGCTCGTCTGTCGGATTCAGGGCAAATGCATTGATTTCGACATCCTTCAGCAACTCGAGTTTTTTTTCCTTGATTTTGACGAACGCGCCGAGCGATTTGCCCTTGATATTTTCTCTTTCAAACTCGACAAGTCCCTCGGCTTCCGCTGTTTCCGTTTCTTTTTTATAAAAAATCTGTTCGGTTTTCACCTTCAAAGCATCACGCGTTTCGATGTTGACACTTCCCGCAAAATACGCGGTAAAATTTTTGTTTTCCGCCGGAATGTAGATGGCTTTTTGTGAGGTTATTTGATCCGACTTGTCGCCGATTTCGTCGAAAACCTGCAAATAGACATTTTCCAATTCCATGTGATTATCAGAAAAAGTCGTGGCTTTATCGGCTTTGATGTAAAACTTTTTGATGTCGCCGTCGGTTTCCGTGCGCTCGTAACCTTTGATTTCGCTCGTTACATCCTTTGAAAGTTTAGCGTGTTCGGGTTTCAACCGAAATTCGGTATTTTTTCGCGCCAGATAAAACCCGATGCCGATTGCCAGAAGCGTCAGAATCAACGCACAAATCGCCCCGACGCGAAAATACTTCGGCAGATTGGCGCGTTTCTGCAATTTTTGGATATTTGGGCGTTTTACGTCTGACACTAACATTAATTATCCGTTCTTAAATCTTCCACGACAAGTTGAAGCCGGGTATTTCCCTGCCAGGTGTTCGCTTCGAGCGTATAGGCTAATTCGATGCGTGTTTTGGGTTTAAGAGTTTGCTCTTTTGATTTTTCCACGCCGTCCCACCAAACTGCCTCGAATTGTTTGCCTTTCGCGTCGGCAATGCGAAGTTTCAAATGTTTCTCCTTCATCACAAACGGTTCATCAAGCAAAACCAAATCTTTCGTCACAAAAATCGGTTTCGGATTTCCCGCGCCGAACGGTTCGAGCATTTTTAATTCTTCGACCACCGACAAATCGAGCGTTGCGGACGAAACCTGCGCGTCAACTTTTATTTCGGGAATCAAATCTTCGTCCGACAAATTTTTGATCGCGTGTTCGTTCAATTTTACGCGCAAATCGTCAATGTTTTCGGCTTTTATCTTCATTCCGGCGGCGGCGGCGTGTCCGCCGAACTGCTCCATCAAATCGCCGCACGAATCCAAACCTTTTAGTAAATGATAATTTGCGATGCTTCGCGCACTGCCGTGACCGATGCCGTCTTCGATGGAAATAACGACCGACGGACGATAAAGTTTTTCGCTGATTTTCGATGCCGCCAAACCGATTACGCCGCGATGCCAACCCTGCCCTGCGACAACCGCGACGTGCGTCTGATTTGCGCTGCCGCCGTTTTCGACGTATTCCAAAAGCGCGAGTTCGGTAATTTCGCGTTGAATTTTCTGGCGTTCGAGATTTCGGCTGTTGAGAACTTCCGCCAATTCACGCGCCTTTTCAAATGTTTCGGCTTCAAAAAGCTCGACGACCGTGCGTGCGACATCCATTCTTCCGGCGGCATTGATGCGCGGCGCGATGCGGAAACCGATGTGATAACTCGTCATTTCGGCGTGGCAATCGGCAACTTCCATCAAGGCTTTCAACCCGAAATTATGCGCTTTCGGCAAATCCAGCAAGCCGATTTTGACAATCGCCCGATTTTCGCCCGTGAGCTTCATAATGTCGGCAATCGTGCCAATAGCGACGACTTTCAAAAAACCTTTGACGATATTTTCCTTGCCTTTTTCACGAAGCAAAGCGTGCGCGAGTTTGAACGCGACACCGACTCCGGCGAGATTTTTGTCGGGATATTCGCAATCAGGCTGATTCGGATTGACAACCGCAAAAGCATTCGGCAAACCTTCGTCCTTCGTCAAATGATGGTCAGTCACAATCACGTCCATTCCGTTTTTTTGCGCCCACGCAATCGGTTCAAACGCAGTACTTCCGCAATCAACCGTGATAACGAGCGAATAATTGCGTTCCTTTGCTTTTTCGAGCGCGGGAATATTCAAACCGTAACCTTCGGTAAAACGATTCGGAACGTGAAAACCCGTTTCCGCGCCCAAGATTTCCAAAGCCTTTCGCAAAACAACCGTGCCGGTCGTGCCGTCAACATCGTAATCACCCCAAATCAGGATTTTTTCGCCCGATTCGATGGCTTTTAAAATGCGCTCGACCGATTTTGTCATATCTTTGAGCAAATTCGGCTCGTGTAAATCTTCGTAAGACGGATTAAGAAATTTGTAGGCTGTTTCGGGCGATTCAAACCCGCGTGAAATAAGCAAAGCGGCAATTAAAGGCGAAACTTTCAAGGCTTGTGAAAGTTTGATAACCTCTTCGCGGTCGTGTTTTCGGATTGCCCAACGCTTTTTCACTTAAAATTTATCGAATTCTTCGGGTTCAACATCAGGGATTTTGGTAAGTATTTTTTCAAAATCATCAAGATTGGCGCGTTTTGCTCTTTCTTCGAGGTAATTTAATTTCTCCGCAATAGCAACGACAACAAAGTTCTCGATTTCGACTTTATTCTTGGTCATTTCGCTTAATTTTTCCGATATTGAGTCCGGCAAATCCACCTTGATAACACTCATTTGATTTCTCCAATCAGACGTAAAAACTCGCTTGGAGTTAACACTTCGACACCATATTGGCGGATATTTTGAAAATGTTTGACATTATAGGTAACAATCGCGTCAACTCTTGCGTTAACCGCAAGTTCGGCAACAAATTCGTCTTTTTCATCTTCGAGCAGTGGGCGTAAAAGAAACCAAATTCGATTTTTTTCACCCAATAAACACAAAACATCCAACAATCCATCAATTTCTTCGCGTGATAAGTTTATCCCAATATTTTCACGTTTCAAAACATCTTCATATTCGCAGACTAACGCGACGGAAAGATGAAACTTAAATTTTTCACTTCTCAGAAGCGACAAAAGTTTGAATGATGCGCCTTGTTTTGAACGTAAAGCCGACACCAAAACATTTGTATCAATAACAATTTGACATATTTTTTGCATCTAAACCAGCGGACTTAAAACGCCTTGCCAAAGTAATGTAAGAATTATAACACCGACGATGATTCGATAAATGATAAAAATTGCCGTCGAGCGTTTCTTTAAAAAGGCGAGCAAAAACCAAATTGACAGATAACCGACAATGCCCGCGACAACCGTTCCGACGGCGAGCGCGACAAAATCGTTGCTTGAAAGTAGTTGTTTTTGAATTGCCTCTTTGAGTTCCAAAAGACCGCTTGCCGTGATTGCCGGAATCATCAATAAAAACGAAAACCGCGCCGCCGCTTCGCGTTTTTGTCCGGCAAAAAGTCCGCCCATAATCGTCGAACCCGAACGGCTTGCACCCGGAATCAACGCCAAAACCTGCGCGAATCCGACCGCCAAAGAATCAACCAAACCGAACTCGCGCAACGATTTGCGCTGACTTCCGACGATTTCCGCAAAAGCCAGTAAAATCGCAATCGCAATCATCATTATCGCAATTATCCAAAGATTTTTTGTCGCCGGACCTTCGATAACGTCTTTGAAATACAAACCGACCGTGCCGATCGGAATCGAACCGATGATGATCAGCCAACCGAGCCACGCTTCTTCGGAAAGCCAGATCGGACGCACGCCGTTTGTTCCCGAAAACCGCATTCCGCGTTTTCGGGTCAGCAAATTCCAATGGTCGCGGACAAATGCGGCGGTGATGCTCAAAATGTCAGAAGCAAAATAAACAAAAACGGCGGCAAGCGTTCCGAGTTGGATAACCGCCATTGTCGCTGTGATTTGTTCGGGATTTCCGTTATAAATATTCGTCCAGCGGCTCGCAAAAACAAGGTGTGCCGTCGAAGAAATCGGGATGAATTCGGTCAATCCTTGAACGATTCCGAGAATTATTGCCTGTAAAATGTCCATAAAATGGTTGTTTGTGGATGGCTAATCGTAAATTGCTAATTGTAGTGTTTGAACGGACAATTAACAACCGCCGATTATTCGCGGTATCTCGCGCCGCTCGCAATTTTGTCGTAGAGCCACGCAGGGAAAATTCTTCCCAATCGAACAAATGAAGCTAACTGCCACGGAAAAGCGGCGAATTTCTTTTGCTTTTCGATGGCTTTGAGAAACAGCGGAATCGCGTCTTCGAGTTCCATCAAAAACGGCATTTTGTTTTGTCTGCCCGAAGTCAAAGGCGTTTTGATAAATCCGGGTTGAATAATCGTCACCGCCACGCCTTTGTTTTGGACATCGAGCCTGATGCTTTCAAAAAGATTCGTCATTCCGCCTTTGCTCGCCGAATAAGCCGCCGATTTCGGAAGTCCTCGAAAACCTGCAAGCGACGAAACGGCGACGAGTTGCCCGCTTCCGCGTTCCAACATCTGCGGCAAAACGGCATAGACCGAATTGACCGCGCCCATCAGATTTATGTCAATGACTTTTTTGACGAATTCGGGCTGAAGCTCGCGTGTTTCCTTGTTGTTTCCGCCGATTCCGGCGTTCGCAATCAAAATATCAATCCGCCCGAATTCTTCGCGCAAAGCGTCCGCACTTTTCTGAACGGCTTCCGCATCAACCACATCGCACGCAAAAACCCGCGCTTTTCCGCCAATAGCTTCGCAATTTTCAGCAAGCTCTTTGAGCAATTCTTCGCGCCGCGCAAGAAGACCGACAATCGCGCCTTGCTTGGCAATTTCAACCGCCAACGCCTCGCCGATTCCGCTTGATGCGCCTGTTAAAAAGACGACTTTATCTTTCCAAAACATAAAATTTGCCACAGAGTTCACAGAAAACACAGAGTAAAATATTAGGTAGTGAACAGAAAGTAAGGCTCTTTGAAATTCTCGATTCGTGATTGCAAAGAGCAAAACGTCGTCGCCGGGAGCGCACGCATCCCTGCGTGCTAAGTCGCGCTTCGCGGCGCATCTGCCGTTGGTTGCGAAATCAACTTGCATTGATGACAAGATGTTTGAACGCTCCGCGTTCAGCACGCAAGGATGTGTGCGCTCCCGGCGATGACGTTCTTTTCTCAAAGCATTACTTTTAGTTCTCTACCAAATATTATTCTCAAAACTCTGTGTTCTCTACGGGTAAATTTCAACAAAGTTCCTCAACAAATTCACCCAAAACATTCAAGGCTTTTCCCAAATCTTCTTGTTTTATGAGTAAATGATCGCGTGAAAATGCCGAGAGTGCGACGATTGAAATTTCGGCTTCGGCGAGTTTGGTTGAAATGAAAGCCAAAAAACCGACGACCGAAAAATCCATTTTAATATCGAAACTCAAAAGCCGAAAACCTTTGCCGATTTTCGCGTCGCGCAAACCGACGCGCATCGCTTCAAAATCTATTTCGTCAAGCAGAAGCGTCACTTCCCACTTATCTTTAAAAATCATAAACGGCGCAGTCATACGCGGCGAAAGCGCGGGATTTTCGAGCAGTTTCAGCCAATCTTCATTGCGTAGAGAAACGATTGTAAATGTGTCGGGCGCGATTTCAACGCGGGTTTTCTTCAGTAATTCGCTTATTTCCAAACCGATTTTAACCTTCCGTAAAACTTAAATTGTAAAATGCGCCGTCGGGTTCGTATTGCTCTGCCGTGAGTTCAAAATATACGACCGGCACTCGATAAAATTCCGCCGATTCGCCGCCTTTGAAACCGATTTTTCTCAAAACATTTTGCGATTCGACATTTTCAGTATGCGTCACAGCGACGATTTTCGGAAGTTTGACTTGCTCAAAGCCAAATCTCAGAGCGGCTCCGGCGGCTTCGGTCGCAAAACCTTTGCCCCAATGTCTTTTGAAAAAACCGTAATAAATTTCGACGGCTTCCGTGCAGTCCAAATACTGAAAACCGCAATAACCCATCAAGTCTTCGTTCGCTTTGCCAAAAACGCCGAATTGCCCGAAACCTTGTGTTCGCCAACGCTCGAGACGCGCCGGCAAACTTGTCAAAACTTCTTCCTTAACAATCGTAAAATAAGGCGGAAAATGTCTGGTGACATCTTTGTCTGAACTCAGTTCATAAACTTTTTCCATCTCATCGGTTTTATATGTCCGTAACAAAAGCCGTTCTGTTTCAATTTGTGGAAACATATTTTTCGTGAAAATTAAATTTGTTCTAAAATTTCCTAAAATTGTAACCTTAAATTGAAATATGTCAAGCCTTTTCTTCGATAGATAGTGTCCTAATAATGTGTTGTTGACGAAAACTTTTGTTTTTTCTCTGCGTCCTTTGCGACTCTGCGTCAAATTATCACACGCAGAGTCGCAAAGGACGCAGAGTTTTTTGAATAAC
>JANODL010000041.1:0-12643 GCA_031412675.1 Acidobacteriota bacterium
AAAAACGCTCAGAAGACTTTGCATAAAATCAACTCGATTTCCTTTCAAACGTCGTTACGCCGCTGAAAAACACGGCGTGGCAATCGAGCCGATTGCGCTCCAGTCCGCTCCGCATTTTTATTACGGTATTCATTTTTCAAAGACCATTAGCTAGTGGGCGAAAGTTAAATAAAAACAGGCTTTAGCCAAACCTTAAATAAAATATCAATCAACCTTTAGCTGAGCTAAAGCTGATTCGGAAAACTATTTTTGTTATTCGGCTAAAGCCCAAAGCCTTCTTCTTCAAGCACCACAAGCTGAAGCTGGTGGCAATTTATGAATTGTCAACAGAACCAGATTATTTCTCCGATTCGGAGACATTTCCTGAAGTCGCGGTAATCGTAACGCCCGTCAAATCGCCGGTGACGTTCACGATTTGGGGTGTGAACGTATATTGTTTGGCAATCACGTTAAGCGTATAGGATTGTCCCGACGGAATATTGGTAAATTTAAAATTACCGAAACTGTTGGTTCTGACCGCCGCGACGACTCCGCTCATATTGCTGATGGTGACATAAGCGTTTCTGACTTGAGTTAGGTTCGACGATAAAACTTGACCGCTGACCGTCGCATTGGCGGCGACGGCAACTTCGACCGAGCCGATGTCAACGATTGCATTTTGCGGACGCGAAATGCCGCGTTGGTCGGCAGTTACGGCGACGGGCGGATTGCCGGTCGCACAGGATAAGTCAACGACACAGTTTTGTCCGGCATCGAGCGCGGGTGAACCCGTTTGAGGCAGATGCGTATTGCCCAATCCGCCGTTCGCAGCCAATGCGCCGAGCATCGGATTGACATTCTGCAAATCCGAACCGATCCAACCCGTCGAACCCGCGACATTGCCGATAATGTTGTTGCCCTGCGAACTGACGAGTCCGAAGGCATCGGGATTTGCCGCCGCGCCGTTGTTTCCGGCGACAATCGAATTTCGCATAATCAGCGTCGGATTCGTTCCCGTGCGATGCAAACCGCCGCCGCCGACAAGTGACGAATTACCGACGATGGTCGTGTTGGTCATCGTCAGACTCGTGCCGTTAAAATAAACTCCGCCGCCCGTTCCGCTGGGTGCGCTGTTGCCCGAAAATGTCGAGTTGGTAATCGTCACCGTGCCATTTGCCTGAAACGCGCCCGCGATGCCCGATCCGTTGCTCGTATTACCCGAAATGGTCGAGTTTCGGATGTTCACGAATGATGTCGAAAAGTTTTGCATCGCCGCTCCCGAACTGGTTGACGAATTGCCCGTGATCGAGCAGTTGATAATCGTCAGATTGGCGTTCACCGCCGGACCCGTCGAAGCCGCGTTATTTAATGCGCCGCCGTTTGCCGCCGTATTTCCGGTGATAATCGAATTTGAAATGACCATCGTGCCGCCGACGTTGTAAATCGCGCCGCCGCGTCCCGTACCGGTTGCGCCGACACCGTTTCCGGCGGTAAATCGCAAGCTGTTGAGATTGACGACGACGTTTGCGCCGCTCGTTAAAATACGGCTCGCGTTGTTGCCGCTGATCGTTAATTTATCCGCGCCCGGACCGTTAATCGTCAAACTGCCGTTCGCGGCAACGACGATTTCACCGCCGGTCAACGTGATTGTTTGCGGCGTTGAAAAAAGCGCGGAGAATTCAATAACATCGTCGCCCGCCGCGGCGTTTGCGTCCAAGACCGCCTGACGCAAACTACCTGCCCCGCTGTCGGCAGTGCCGGTAACGGTAAAAGTTGCCGCCGAAACCGACAAACCCAGGCACAAAACGAACAAATATCCTACAAAAACTCTTGTGAACTTAGACATAATTACCCCTTTTTGATTTCAAATTTTAAAACTTTTAATAGCATCTTACGCCCGACTGGACAGAAAAGGCAATTTATTCGGAAAAATATTGCGTCGGGCGTGACACTTTTGATTGCAACTTTTCGCGTTTAGTGATAAGAATTAAGGCAAATTTACAATTTGCTTGGTGTCAATTATTCGTTGACGGATTCAACATTTATCTAAATAGGAGAGAGAGAAGATGAAAAAACAATTTATTTCTTTGGTGCTTATCGGTATTTTTGTTTTGACGAGTCTGACGGTTTTCGGGGCTGACGTAAAGGTTAACGACAAAACCGTTCCGCCCGCGATCACGGCGCAATCAAACTCGCTTTGGCTGAATTATAATCTGAATATGGAATATTGCTCGGTTGACTTGGACGACCGCAGCAGCAACCTCAACGTGCGGACGTGGGAAGGTCGCGTAATCGGCAAACTTCGTCACGGAACACGCGTCTGGGTTAACGAATATTCGGGCGAATGGGCGCGCATCAGCGTCAAACGCGGCAGAAAATGGGTTGCCATCGGTTGGGTTGACAGCAGTTATCTGCTTTGCTAGGGCAAAGCTGAAGGGATGAGGGATGAGGGATGAAAGTTTCTCATCCTTTTTGCTTTAAAGGCTTTGAATCAAAATCTTGACGATTCCAAAGATTTCATCATTTGCTTTAAACTCATTCTTCAAAATAAAGCGGCGTAAAAATATAATAAAGCGCGAAAAGTGTTAGACTCAGAATTATGTTATTTATGGATATTCCGTTTGTGGTTGAAAATAAACGGATTGATAAGGAAAATACGCGGAAGGAGTTAGCGGCTTTGGAACTTAGTCAGAGCATTAAGGACGATACGCTCGAAGCGATTTATAATCGGAAACCGCTCGGGGTGATGTTTGAGAACGGCGATTTGAAACAAGCTCAACTGCTCGAAAGATTGCTCTCGAAGCTCGGCATTCCATATCGTTTGGCAGAAGTTTCGGAATTTGCCTAGAGCGGTTTTGGAATCAATATACGGGTTTGTGCGATCTGTCAGACCCGCCTGCGGTAGCGGGCGGGTCAAGCGTCGGCAAAGTGGTTTTTGATTAAACGGGAAACCCGCCCGCTACCGCAGGCGGTTCTGACCCGTAAATGCAAAATGAACCGCCCTAAGTATTGAACAATGAATGAAGAGGGATGAATTTAAAGCCGCCACAAGGTTTTACATTCATCCCTCAAATTTCATCTAAATCCTCATAATCTGTGAATACTGCCCAAAAGGTTTGTTGTTTTTGAGCTATGCTTTACGGACATTTACGCTTTGACGGCATACGGGATGACGTAGATGGCGATGGCGAGGAAATGGCAGATGCTGCCCAATAGTACGAAGATGTGCCAGATGGCGTGGTGGTGTTTGATGCTGTGCCACGCGAAAAAGATCACGCCGACGGTGTAGGCGATGCCGCCCGCGACGACGAGTGCGACGGGCGCGAATCCGAGCGCGGCGAATAACGGCTGAACCGCAACGATGCCGATCCAGCCCATCACGAGGTATGAGATGACCGACAAAACCGGGAAGCGTTTCCCGAAAAGAAGTTTGCTGACGATGCCGAAAGCCGCGAATGCCCAGACGAAGATAAACAGATTCTGACCGATGCCTTCGCGCAGGACGATCAGCGAGATCGGTGTGTAAGAACCTGCGATAAGAATGTAAATACAACAGTGGTCAACGATTTGAAGACGGCGTTTCTGCTCAGGCGAAACCGCGCTGTGATAAAAAGTCGAGGCGGCAAAGAGTATGACCAGGGACAAGCCATAGAGAATACTGCTCGTCATATACCAAAAATCGCCTTTGACGCTCGCCAACCCGACGAGAAAGACAAATCCCGCAATGCTCAAAAGCAATCCGAAGCCGTGCGTCAGCGTGTTCGCAAATTCTTCAATGGTTAATTCTTTGAGACGGGCTTTGACCATATTTTTAATGATGAATGATGAATGATAAATGGTGAATGAAAATATTTAATTCATCATTCATCATTCATCATTCATCATTCATAATTTACTAAAACTCGCTGTCTTTGTCGGTGCGTTCGCGCCGCGCCACGCCTGTTTGATACGCGGCTTCTTCGACTTCTTTGGCGACGGCTTCGCCGACCCGTTTATCGAAAACGGACGGAATGATGTAATCGGGATGGAGTTCGTCTTCGCCGATGATTCCGGCAATCGCGTTCGCGGCGGCGAGCTTCATTTGTTCGTTGATGCGCGATGCGCGGCAGTTTAATGCGCCGCGAAAAATGCCCGGAAAGCATAAGACATTGTTAATCTGGTTCGGATAATCCGAGCGACCCGTTGCCATCACCGCGACGTGTCCCGCCGCTACTTCGGGCATAATTTCGGGAGTCGGGTTTGCCATCGCAAAAACAATCGGGTCTTTCGCCATATTTTGCAGGTCTTCCACTCCAATCACGTCCGGCGCACTCAAACCGAAGAAAACGTCCGCGCCTTTGATGACATCGTGAATCGTGCCTTTTTCCTTGTTCGGGTTGGTGTTTCGTGCATACCAATCCTTGACCCAGTTCATACGTTCGATGCGACCTTCGTAAATTGCGCCGGTCGTGTCGCATCCGATGATATTTGTGACACCCGCCGCCATGACAATCTTCGAGCAGGCAACGCCCGCCGCGCCGACTCCGTTGACGACGACTTTGATGTCTTCCATTCGTTTGCCGACGATTTTGAGCGCGTTGATCAAAGCCGCGAGAACGACAACCGCCGTGCCGTGCTGGTCGTCGTGAAAGACGGGAATGTCGAGTTCTTCCTTTAATCTGTCCTCGATTTCAAAACAGCGCGGCGCGGAAATGTCTTCGAGATTGATGCCGCCGAAAGCAACCGCGATCCGTTTGACGGTTTCGACAATCTCGTGCGGGTCTTTCGTATCGAGACAAATCGGAAATGCGTCAATACCGCCGAATTCTTTGAACAATTGACATTTTCCTTCCATCACGGGCATCGCGGCGGCAGGTCCGATGTCGCCGAGACCCAAAACCGCCGTGCCGTCGGAAACGACCGCAACCGTGTTTTTCTTGATGGTTAAGGTAAAAGCCTTTTCCGGGTCTTTGGCAATCGCTTCACAGACGCGAGCAACACCCGGCGTGTAAGCCATAGACAAATCGGAACGCGTCTTGAGCGGGATTTTTGAAGAAACTTCAATTTTTCCGCCGAGATGAATCAAAAAAGTTCTGTCCGAAGCATTGATGACTTCCACTCCGTCAATCGCTTCGACGGCGGCGACGATTTCTTTATCGTGCTGTTCCGAGAAAGCGTTGACGGTGATGTCGCGGATTAAGAAATCCTTGCCGACCGAAACGATGTCAACGGCTTCGATGTCGCCGCTGGCGCGTCCGATGGCGGTTGTGATCTCGCCGAGCTTGCCCGGTTTATTATGAATCTTGATGCGTAAAGTTAAACTGTAACTGGCGTTTGGTGTCGGATTGTTAGACATAATTACGAAGATTTAGAATACCTTTTCAAAGTCGCACTCGCAAATTGCAAATTGCCAACTTATTTGAAGAATTTCAGCGAATTGCGAAAAAGACGCGGCGACACAGGGACGCGGCGACGCGGTGAAAAAGAGTTGAATCGTAAGCGGTTTTGCAGGTTTTGATCCGTATCTATCGAGATTTCTCCGCGTCGCCGCCACACCGTGTCGCCGCGTCCCAAAACTGGCACACGGCTTGTTTGATTAAAAAGCAGATGCCGGAAAATACAGCATCGCAAACTTGAAATTTTTTGGAGGGAATTATGGAAACAAATACAATGGTCGTGGTCACGACTTATCTTAGCTACGTTGTTTTAAGCGTCGTCTTAACGGTTTGGGTCGCGCAGACTCTGCACAAAAACGGCAGAGTTTTTTTGGTCGAAGTGTTTAATAATAACGAAGCCTTAGCCGATTCGGTCAATCATCTGCTCGTCGTCGGATTTTACCTGATAAATTTCGGCTACGTCAGCCTCGCGTTAAAGATGAGCCAATATCCCGAAAATGCCGCGCAGGGCATCGAATCGCTGTCGTGGAAAATCGGTCTGGTGCTGCTCGTTTTAGGCGGAATGCACTTTATGAATCTCATAATCTTCCAACGCATTCATCGCCGTCCGAAACTTAGAAATTATCCGCCGATGCCGCGGACTGAAAGCGTCGTCAACGGATAAGCAAAGAAGGGGAGAAAAGGAGAAGAGGAGAAGAGGGGAAAAAACAATCTCTCCTCTTCTCCTCTTCTTACTTAAAGAAGCGGTCGAATCAGTCCGCGATAAAGTCCTTTAATCTCGACTTTATCAGCGGGAATTTTGATGGTTTCGTAGTTTTCGTTTGCCGGACGAAGTTCGACGTTTGCGCCGTCGCGGAAAATGCGTTTCAGGATAATGCGGTCGCTGTTGATTATCGAAAGAACAATATCGCCGTCGCGAGCAAAGGCGCGTTTTTCAAATATCGCAATGTCGCCTTCGCAGATATTTTCGTCGAGCATCGAATCATTTTGAACACGGAAGGCGCAGAGTTTTTCGGGTTGGTGAAAGCCGAGCAGAAACGTCGGAACAAACAAAATTTCATCGCTGAAATCATCGAGAAGCCTCAAAGTTGCAGGTAGTTCGAGCCATTCAATTTGGCAAACCAAATCCGTCATGGATTCTTTCGGAAAAAGTTCGAGACTGAAACTGCCGTTTTCGCGGCGGCGCGAAATCAAGCCTTGTTTTTCGAGCGCGGCGATATGTTTAGCGACTGCCGCCTTTGATGCGAGCCGAAAATGTTTGGCAATCTGTTGATATGAAGGCTTATAGCCGCGTGTTTCGATAAACGTGCTGATATATTCCAAGATTTCTTTCTGACGTTTGGTGCGCGGTTGCATAGAATACTAGATTCTATTGGCGGATGTTTTAACAAGTCAAATGTGAAAAAAACATTGACGCATCTCTTTAATAAAAGATAGAATTAATTCGGACGATTTGGCTTTTTTCACCTCAAAGCATAAAATCATTTCACCAAAACCCGTAACGTCCGCAGAAATAACAATATGTCGAGCAGAATAGACGATTTACTGCGAATGGCGATGAGCTTCGGCTCGTCCGATTTGCATCTTAGAGCAGGTTCTTATCCGGTGATTCGCGTGAACGGCGAGCTGCGTCCGCTCTCCGGCGTTGAGCGTCTGAATCAGGAAGAAACGCTTGAAATGGCTTTTTCGATGATGTCCAATCGTCAGAAACAGCATTTTAAAGAAGCCTACGAAGTTGACATCGGCTACGGCGTTTCGGGACTCGGGCGTTTCCGCGTCAATATTTTCCAGCAAAGAAATTCAATCGGCATCGTTGCCCGCGTTATTTCCGACCATATCCGCAATTTCGCGGAACTCGGTCTGCCGCCGATTCTGACCAAAATTGCCGACGAACAACGCGGTTTGATTCTCGTCACCGGAACGACCGGTTCGGGTAAATCAACGACGCTTGCCGCGATGATTGACCATATCAACCAAACGCGCAACTGCCACGTGGTGACGGTCGAAGACCCGATCGAATTCTTGCACAAAGACAAAAAATCTTTTATTACACAGCGCGAAGTTGATGTTGACACGCGCTCGTTTGCCGAAGCCCTGCGTGGTTCTTTGCGCCAAGACCCGGACGTGATTCTCGTCGGCGAAATGCGCGACCTCGAAACCATCGAAACCGCGCTCGTCGCGGCTGAAACGGGACATCTTGTTTTTTCGACATTGCACACGCTCGATGCTTCCGAAACCTTGACGCGGATTATTTCGGCATTTCCCCCCTATCAGCAAAAATCTATTCGGATTCAGCTTGCCGGATTGCTCAAAGCCGTTGTTTCACAGCGTTTGATGAAATCGGCAAAAGGGAATTCGCGTGTTCCGGCGGTCGAAGTTTTAATCTCGACACCGCTGATTCGTGATTACATTCTGCACGAAGATAAAACCAATCAAATCCGCGACGCAATCGGCGCGGGAACTTCGCAATACGGAATGCAGACGTTTGACCAATCGCTGTTTTATCTCTATCAATCGGGTTTGATTGCGCTCGAAGAAGCCTTGCGCGGTTCGACCAATCCCGACGAATTCCGTTTGCGGCTTGCCGGAATCCAGAACACTTCGACCATGGCAAAAGAAGAAATGGAGAAACATTCGGGCGCAATGGGTTCGGTCGGCGATTTGATTACGCGGATGTAGTTTTTTTTAGTGGAGAGTAAAGAGTAGAGAGTGATGAGTCAGGTTGTTTTTAGACTCATCACTCTCTACTCTTTACTCTCCACTAACGATTTTAAGTGTTAAATTTTACCGATATTTATAGAAAATCTCTTTTTCTTCGGCGTGGTCTTGACAGCAACGCCGTTGGGAATGTAAATTCTAGTTTTGTTCGGTCAAAAGTGCGATAACGGAATAGAAGCAAAACAGATGCCTTTTCTCTCAATTCATATAGGTTTCACAGAAAAAAATAGGCGGCATAAATTATCTTCTTTCCATTCTGCATTGATTAAGGCTATAATTGAAAAATTCGCTGAGTCAAACAATTAGTTCGCTTGACCGAACACAAAGCGGAATTCGCACTTATTATAAAGTAGCTATTTTAAAAGGAAATTTACAAAAATATAGATGTCTAATGATGTTATAAAAGAAACTGAAGAGTCCCCGACAAACGAAACTTCAGTTTCCCAAGAAAAAGAACAAGTAGCTTCTGTCGAAACGGCGACAGATGAAAGTTTATCAGATCAACCGGTTGCGGCTGAGGAAGATTTTGGTTCGATTCTCGAAAAATTCGAGCAAGACCAAACGGTTTTCCATTCGGGCGAAACGGTTATCGGTAAAGTAATCGGCATTTCGGAACACGGCATTGTGGTTGATTTCGGTTATAAATCCGAAGGAATCGTGCCGCGTGAAGAATTTACGGGTCCCGACGGTGAGTTGACGGTGAGCAACGGCGATGAGGTCGAAGTTGTGATCAAAAACATTCATCCGGGCGATGCGCCGCCGATTCTTTCGCGCTACGATGTTTTGCGCCGCAAAGCCTGGGATGTAATTGAAACGGCATACAATGAAGGTACGCCGATTACCGGTTATGTCGTTGATAAAACCAAAGGCGGCTTGCGCGTTGACATCAACGGGGTTGAAGCCTTTTTGCCCGGTTCGCTTGCCGATTCGCGTCCGAATTTTAATCTCGACACGTTTCGCGGCAAAGAAATCGAAGCCAAAGTTATTAAATTCAGCCGCAAGCGCAACAACATCGTGCTTTCGCGCAAGGCTTTGACCGACGAAGTTATCAATGCCCAAAAGGGCGAAACCCTGAGCAAGATCGAACAGGGCTACGTGATCGAAGGAACAATCAAAAACCTGACCGATTACGGCGCATTTGTTGACATCGGCGGAATTGACGGACTTCTCCACGTCACGGATATGTCGTGGGGCAGACTTCTGAATCCGCACGAAATGTTTAGAGTCGGCGACAATGTTCAGGTCAAAGTTCTCAAACTCGACAAAGAAAAAGAAAAAGTTTCGCTCGGTTACAAACAACTGGTTCCCGATCCCTGGTCGAGTGTCGTCGAGATTTATCCGGTCGGTGCAAAAATCAACGGAAAAATTTCGAGCGTTGCCGAATACGGCGCGTTTATCGAACTCGAACCCGGCGTTGAAGGTCTCGTTCACGTTTCCGAAATGAGCTGGTCGAAACGCTCAAAGAGTCCGAAACAAATGTTCAAATCCGGCGAAGAAGTCGAAGTTCAAGTTCTCGGTGTTGATACCGAAGACCGCCGCATCAGTTTAGGAATGCGCCAACTTCAACCGAATCCGTGGGAAACCGCCGCCGGCAAATACCGTGTCGGAATGACGGTTGAAGGCAGAGTTCGCAATGTCACCGATTTCGGTGCGTTTATCGAACTTGAAGACGGAATTGACGGACTGGTTCACGTTTCGGATATTTCGCGCTCGAAGAAATCCAAAACTCCGAAGGAAATGCTCCAACGCGGTGAACAAGTCAAAGCCGTTATTACGAGTCTCGATGCCGAAGGACATCGGATGTCGCTTTCGATGAAGGATATTGCGCCGAGTTCGTGGGATGCGTATATTGCCGACCATAAAGCGGGCGATGTCGTCAAAGGTAAAATTTCGCGGTTCGCCGGATTCGGCGTTTTTGTCGAATTGGCTGATGAACTCGAAGGTTTGTGCCATATTTCGGAATTATCCGACGAGCGTATCGAACATCCTGAAAAGATTTATAAAATCGGTCAGGAAATGGATTTCAAAATCCTTCGTATTGAATTCGATAACCAAAAAATCGGTCTTTCAGCGCGTGCCGTCGGTAAAGAAGACGAGCCGGTCGTTGATTACCGAAGCTACACCACCGAAGCAAAAGGCGGTATGGCATCGCTCGCGGAATTGGCAAATCTGAAATTTCCTTCGGCGAAAACCGAAGAACCGAAAGCTGAACCGAAAGAAGTAAAAGCGGAAGAAGTAAAAGCGGAAGCAACAACCGTTGAAGAGTCGAAACCCGATTCTTCAACGGAAGCCGTTGCCGAAGAAAAAGTTGCCGAAGAAAAAGTTGCCGAAACTGAGGAAACTGTTGTTGAAGAAACGGTTGCCGAAGTTGCGGAAGAAACTCCCGAAGTAACAGAAACGGTTTCAGAAGAAACAGTTGAAACACCGGAAGAAACGATTTCAGAAACGATTTCAGAAGAAACAATTGATACACCGGAAGAAACGGTAACGGAAGCTGAAGCCGTTGCCGAAACTGAAGTAACAGCGAAAACTGCGGAAACTGAAACTGAGGCGGAAGCGAGTGAGGAAGAAATAACCCCCGATGTCACCACAGCCGAAACTGATGAATCTGCTGATGAAACAGCGGCTGTCACAGCCGAAACCGAAGAATCAACAGAAGAAGAAGCCGAAGAAAAAACAGCTAAAGGCTAATTTTGTAAATTGACGAGAGGATAGGAAAAAAATGACAAAAGCTGACCTAGTTGAAAAAGTTGCAAAAGAAGCGGAAATGACCAAAAAAGATGCCGAACAACTCGTCGAGATTGTTTTCGACAGCATTATCGGATCGCTCAACGAAGGCGAGAAAATCGAATTGCGCGGTTTCGGCAGTTTTCGTGTTCGTGAACGCAACGCCCGCAAAGGTCGCAATCCGAAGACAGGCGAGGCAGTCAGCATTCCCGCAAAGCGTGTCGCCTATTTCAAGCCCGGCAAAGAGTTGAAAGAACTAATTAATAAAGGAAAATAAGTAGAGAGTAAAGAGTGGAGAGTCGAGAGTGGAATTAATTTTTTACTCTCCACTCTCCACTCTTTACTCTCTGCTCACTTATGGATGTTTTGTGGAGTCCGTGGCGATACGATTACATAAAAAGCAGTAACAGCGAAACATCCGCCGTTTCAAGCGGTTGTGTGTTTTGCGACATTTTACAAAATCCGGCGAGCGACGAAGAAAAATTTATTCTTCATCGCGCCGGATTTAATTTTATAATCTTAAATATTTATCCATACGTCAGCGGACATCTGATGGTCGTGCCTTACGAACATCTTGCCAATATTGACGACGCGGGCAAACAAACGACCGACGAATTGATGGATTTGACGAAACAATGCCAAACCGCTCTGCGCGAAGCCTATTCGCCAAACGGTTTTAATGTCGGGATGAATCTCGGCAAAGCGGCAGGCGCGGGCGTGGCGAATCATTTTCACCAACACATCTTGCCGCGCTGGATCGGAGACGTAAATTTTATGACCGCCATCGGGCAAACCCGCACGATTCCCGAAAACTTGCAGACAACTTACGACAAACTGAAAGGGAAGTTTTAAAAAGTTCCAAGTTTAATGGCGGCGTTGACGTAGCGCGAAACCACCACCAAGCCCGTTGAAGTTCGACGGACAAGTTCGATAAGAAAGTCGCTGTTTCGCCCTCACGTCCATTGAATTGTTAGGTTGCGCGTTTGGGTAAAGCATTTATTAAACTAAAAAATGCTCAATCAAAAACCTAAGAACCTGACCTGCAACAGCACCGCCTAAAGCTAGAAGTATTTTCTTCCAAGGAGCATTTGCGCTGTTAAAATCTTCTCGAAGTTGTTCAATAATTTGAGTCTGTTGAGCTACCGCACCTGAAAGTTCGGTAAGCGCGGGGCTAGCTGGCTCGGTCGGAGCTAAATGTTTTTGAATTTCTTCGGCAGTCATGGGACGAGAAACTTCTCCAACTCGCCTATAATAACCACCGCCGGCAGCAACGATACCTTTTGAAGATTTAACAGAAAGAACACCTAATTTTTTGTCCTGTATTTCAGCAAAAGTTAAATCAACGTCAACCTCACCATTCACCATTCGTCGCGCTGCGTTTACGAATTTTTGAAGGCGTTGTTCGTCATCAATTCCAATTACTTGATGAGGTTCGCGTATGCCAAAAATTATGATGCCGCCCTCGCCGTTTGCGAACGAAGCAATATGCCGCGCAATAATTTCGGGCGGAGAAATTTTTTCCTTAAACTCAAGAGTTGAACTTTCATCCTGAGCAATTAGACTTTCTAGTTCTTGATTATTCACGGACATATTTTCCGATAGAGGAGCAACCTAACAATTGAGATGACAGGTCGCGCTTTTTGTGATCCTGTCCATTGAGTGGTTCGGTTTGCAGTTTGATGCTGCGAGCGAAAGACGGGAACGTCAACCACGAAAGCCTGTTACGCTCGCAAACGATCCGCTTCAACTTGCGTTAAGCGCGTCGTTTGCGAGCGTAACATATATGTCAAGTGTTGGCGACCTGTCAGTCGCTCATCAGCCGCATCAAACTGTCAACCCGAACT
>JANODL010000042.1:0-8818 GCA_031412675.1 Acidobacteriota bacterium
GTTAGATGCTTCTTTGAACTTGGTATTATAGAGGAAGGAGAGGTGGAATATGATGAAATTCAGGAAAATTAAGAATGTAGTGCTTATTGCGTTGTTGATTGTCGGAGTTTTAAGCGCGGTTTTTGTTGGAGTGCGGGCGCAGGTTCGACAGCAGCAGGAAAAGAAGACCGTGATGACATCTACTATTGCGTTCGTCAGCACGCGCCACGACCCGACGGCGAATCTGTTCGCTTCCCAGATTTACCTGATGAACGGGGACGGCACAAACGCGCGGCGTATCACAAATAACAAATACGCTGATAATTTCCCGACACTTTCGCCGGACGGAAGCAAGATAGTCTTTGACAGCAACCGTCTTCGGACTGAGGCAGAGCCGATTAACACTTCGCACCTTTTCCTGATGAACACGGACGGCACGGAACAGACGCTGTTGACGCGAGGCGGTTCGCCTACTTGGTCGCCGGACGGTAAGAAAATCGCCTTTCACGCTTCGGCATCAGGCACGGGTGTCCCGACCAAGCCATTTCCGGGCGCAGTCACTATTGACAGCGACCTCTTTGTGATGAATGTCAACGATGTTCTCCAAAAAGCCGCTTTGCCCAAAAATATCACGAACAGCCCGGAGGCAATAGACGAAGACCCGGACTGGTCGCCAAATGGAAGCAAGATTGTATTCACGAGCCACCTCGTCGCCGACGATAAACTTGATTCCGTCACCGCCGAAATCTACGTCATAAAACCGGACGGAAAGGGTAAGCGGACACGGCTGACCAATAACTCCGAAGAGGAACGCGCTCCTCAATGGTCGCCGGACGGCAAGCACATCGCGTATATGTGCCGCAAAGGCGGCACTGACTTCGAGATTTGCGTAATGAACGCGGACGGCACGAATCAAGTGCAGTTGACCGATAATGCTCTGCCCGACTTAACTTGCTCGTGGTCGCCCGACGGAAAAAAGATTGTCTTCCACAGACAACCGGCGCGCGAAACCGGTGAAGTTCGCGGAGTTGCTAAATACCAGCTTTGGACAATCAACAACGATGGCACGGGCGAAGTGAAGTTGACAGACACGCCCGGACTCAATGGATTCCCTGATTGGGGCGAAGTCCGCCTCCCAAGCAAAACGCGATAAACGCTTCTTGAAAAAGTTCGATTTAAACAGGATTTAAAAACGCTCCACGTTTCCTCGACGTTGCGCGAAGGCAAACGGTGTAATGAAAATAACACCGCATCTAACGAATCAATGGACGTGAGGGCAAAATAGCGACTTTGTTTGTTGGCTTGTCCGTTAAACTCAAATGGGCTTGGCGGCGGTTTCGCCCCACGTCATCTCGACCGTTAGCCTGCTTCCTTAACATCGAACTTGGCAAAACGGGGCAAGGCGAAAAACTTTGAGCCATTTTCCTTAACTTTGTCGCATTACTAAATAAGGACGATTTCGGGAAACTGAAAAATAACTCGAAACGGGAGAATCAAAATGAAAAAACAAAACAAATCTAATTGGCAAACAATCGTGTTCGCCACAATCGCAGCTGTCGTTTTTATGTTTGCGGCAAACTCGCCCGCATCGGCGCAAACGACTTATAAAGTTGGCGACCGCGCTGAAAAACTGTCGGCTGGAGATTGGGTCGAAGTCGAAATTATCGCAGTAAAAGAAAACGACCAGTATCTAGTCCGCTTCGTCAAGTCAGGAATATCCGGTGCTTTGTATTATGGAAACGAATTACGTCCCATCAAGGCTAAGACGCAAACGGGCAATCAAAACAACGCCGACAATCAAGTTCAAAATCAAACGGACGGAAACAACCGCGCCGACAATGAAATACCCAAACCGAATCCCGCGCAAACAGATAAAACCAACCGATTCGGAGCGCGCGACCCGCGAACTTGCGAAGACACCAAAGCACCGGCAAAAGGCGCAATCACGGCGGCTCTCGCCCTGAAGTATCTTAATTGCCAAATGGAAGGGATTTGGAGCAATGATTTGTATCTGGTCGAAAACGTCAAAGTCGAAGTCGGCGGCGGTATTTCTTACGCCGCGATTATGGGACAGTATTCTTTGGATCAGATAGACGTGAAATATCCAGTCTATCCGATTCGCGGTAGTTTTCTTAAGTATCAATGCCAAGACCCGGAAACTGCGTATGTCGGTCCGCCCAACACGAACTGCATTACTTACAACAACCCCAAGGCGACGGGCTATTGTTACAAAACAACCTTCGGCGATTGGAAATGCAATATGGCGGATAGAAGCAGCACCGAGAAAGAGAATGTTCGCACGAAAGTCGCGCCGCCGAAGCCGTAATTTCAGGTTAGAAGCAGTTTTTGTTAATCGCGCAAATGCAATCAGCGGCGGCGAATGGCAGAAATCCGTTAGGCAAACGGCAGCCGAACAAATCAATGGACGTGAGGGCGAAACAGCGACTTTCTTATCACGTTGTCCGTTAAACTTTAGCGGGCTTGGTGGCGGTTTCGCCACACGTCATCTCAAGCGTAGGACTTTCAACGAAGGAGATTCAAAGTATGAAAGGCGAAATAAACTATGTACACTTGAAGAACTGGCAAGCCGAGTGCCCCAAATGTCACAACATTGAATTCTCGGAAGCGTTGGCACCCAAGAAATGCGATAACTGTGCGGCTCCCGCGATTATGACCGTTGGGGAAGTCGTTGGAATGGCGGCTTACCCTAATCGTGGGTTTGAGACTCCGGAGGCAAGGCAATCTTGGCGCCAATTTCGATGCAGCAATAATTGTGGCTGGCATGTAAATAATGTACCTTGCTCAAAATGTGGCACAACTATTCGGGGGGACTGGTTCAAGGGCGACTTCGTATTGTCTACCGTGAAAGTTTGTTTCGTGGCAACAGCTGTATTTAACGATCAAGACCACCCAACTGTGGAGCAGTTAAGAAGAATACGCGATGAGCGACTCACCAAATCCAGTTTTGGAAATGGATTTATACGTTTGTATTACGTCCATGGACCGACTTTGGCAAAAGTAGTCAACCGATTTCCGTGGGTAAAACCGGTGCTTAGCGTCATTCTCAATGCACTGGTAAAGTTATTCCGTTGACTATCATCGACAGTTCTAACAACTGTTGGACCGGAGCGGCGGGAGCGTGTTTCTCATCAAACTTGGTGCGGCGAAGGTTGGGTGAAATCGCGCCGCCCGGTCAACTCCGACGTTAGGACTTTCTTAAACAATCTCGCCAATCAAATCGTAATCGTGCGCTTCGTTTATTTTGACGTTGTAAATCCCGCCGATGTTTATTGCCCTTAATTTCTTTTGCGTATAAAATATGTAAGAGAAATCGGGGAATTTTGCTATGCAGAAAAAACTTACAATTACAATTGATGAGCAAGTATATTTTGGCTTGCAAAATGTCATTGGGCAACGAAAAATCAGTCAATTTATCGAATCGTTGGTGCGTCCGCACGTTATTAAACCGAGTCTTGAATCGGCTTATCAAGAAATGGCTTTAGACGAATTGCGAGAAACCGAGGCTCTCGAATGGTCGGAAAGCACAATCGGAGATGTCGCTGATGAAACGCGGTGAAGTTTGGTGGGTAAAGTTTAAGACGCAGTCGGTTGGCGGTGAAATCGAAAAACAACGTCCCGTCGTGATTGTCAGCAATGATGCCTCAAACAAATTTCTCAATCGTGCCCAAGTTGTCCCGATTACTTCAAATATCGAAAAACTTTTTCCGAGCGAAGCCTACATAATGCTCAACGGTAAAAAAGGCAAAGCGTTAGCCGACCAATTAACGACTGTCAGCAAATTGCGTCTGACAAATTTGGAAGGAAAATTGTCGGCGGCAGACTTGAAAAAAGTCGAACAAGCTATCAAAACACAGCTTGATTTATAAACTCAAACAATCTCGCCAATCAAATCATAATCGTATGCTTCGTTGATGCGGACGTTGTAAAATTCGCCGATTTTCGGGTCGAGATTTTCGGGCATATCGTTGATTAAGATGTAACCGTCAATCTCTTGGGCTTGTCCTTCCAATCTGCCCTGGAAAAGCAAATCCGATTCTTGCGACAAGCCTTCAAAGAGAACTTTATAGACATTGCCGATTTTCGCTTTGTTTTTGCGTTTGGAGATTTTGGCTTGTTCTTTCATCAAAGTAGCGCGGCGGCGTTTCATTGTTTTCGCGTCAACTTTGTTCGGCAAATCATACGCCGGAGTTCCTTCTTCGTCGGAATAGGTGAAAACGCCGACATTATCGAATTCGCAGTTTCGGACAAAAGCAATCAATTCTTCAAAATCTTCTTCGGTTTCGCCGGGAAAACCCGTGATAAATGTCGTGCGAATCGTGATGTTCGGAACTTTTTCGCGGACTCGGCGGATTAATTTTTCAAGACTTTCGCGTGTTCCGCCGCGTTTCATTAGTTTTAAGACGTTGCGCGAACCGTGTTGAAGCGGCATATCGAGATATTTGACGGCTTTCGGAGTTTCGGCAATCGCTTTTAAGAATTCATCGGAAATATGCGTCGGGTAAGCATACATTACGCGAATCCATTCCAAATCCTTGATTTCGCCGAGTGCGCGGATGAGTTTTGCTAAGGCATCTACTTCGCCCAAATCTTCGCCGAAACGCGAAGAATCCTGCGCGATCAAAACAACTTCTCTGACACCTTGTTTCGCAAGGTCTTCGGCTTCTTTCAAAATCGAACCGAAACGACGCGATCTGAACGAACCGCGCATCGAAGGTATCGAACAAAACGCGCACGGGCGGTCGCAGCCTTCGGCAATCTTGATAAAAGCCGTGTAGGAATCGGTGGCGCGATAACGCGGCGTGTCGAAATCGTAAAGATAAGTCGCGGTTTTGTTGCCGATTTGAAGCAGCGGAAGTTCTTTGAAGTTTTTCGTTTCATCGGCGGCTTCCAGGATTCTGCCGACTTCGTTAGTGCCGATAAAAGCGTCAACTTCGGACAATTCCTTCATCAAATCGTCGCGGTAACGCTCGACCAAACAACCTGCGACGATAACTCTCTGCGCTTTGCCGTTCGCCTTCGCGTTGGTCGCTTCTAAAATCGCCTCGACCGATTCCTGCTTTGCCGATTCGATAAATCCGCAGGTATTGACGACGACCGTATCGGCTTCGTCAGCATTATTGGTTATCTCGTAACCGGCTTCTATTAACTGTCCCATCATCACTTCCGAATCAACCAGATTCTTCGGACAACCAAGACTGACAAATCCTACTTTTTTCATAAAACAAAATAATTTACAAGAATAACACAAAATGACTGACTTTGAAGCGTTTCGGCTTGATTATGGTTGCCCGATTTATTAAACTTGCCTCGTTCTATAAAACCGATAATACAAAGGAAAATCTATGAAAAAACATTTCAGTTCAATCATTGCGATTGGCATTTTGGTCTTCATTGCGATGGCTTGCAACGCCAGTTTTACAACAGCTAACATCAGCAGTTTCAATTTCGGCAAAAACGACAAAGCCGATCCGCCGACAACGACTTTCAATGTCGGTGAAAAAGTTTATGCAGTTGCCAATGTTTCAAACAGCATTTCAAAACAAAAAATAAGATTTAAACTTACTTTTGAAAATGTCCAGGGCAAAGGGAAAGGTGAAGAAGCCGCGACTAAAGATCTCGATATTGATGGCAGCAGCGCAACGAATTTCTTTTTTACTCCGCCGCTGCCGGGAGAGTATAGAGTCGAAGCAATATTACTTGGCGAAGACGGCAAAGAAATTGATAAAAAATCGGGAACCGTAACCGTCAAAGGCAGCGCACCCGCCGCTTCGACCGAAAAACCGAAGGACGCACCTGATGCCGATTCAGAAGATAAATAACGATCAGTATCGGATAAGCACGGAGCGCAGGCTGCCAGCCTGCCACGCCGCTTGCACAGCGGTGTCAAAGCCTTCGATGATCGGCAAGTTTGAATGAACTTAGACGTTTCGAGCGTTTTTCAAACGCTCGCAGGCTGGCAGCCTGCGCTCCGTCAGACAAATTTTTATCCAATATTGACGTTAAATAAATAATTTCCTTGACGGCTTTAATTAAAAACTGCTTTGTTTGTTTGATTTAAATTCAACCAACAAAGCAGTTTTTCCTTTTGATAAAACCGTCTTTTTTGTTGAAATATTATTTTTCTTCAAGATTTCGCCTTTTTTTCTTCCAGAGTATTCAGCCAGTTTTCAATTTCCTGCGCTTCGTCATTTGATAAATTCTTTTCGCCGAAACGGACACGGTTGTATTTTTCCGTAATCTTGACGGCTTCGGGCATTTCAAGCGCAAAGGCAAATTCGAGCGGCGTTTGATGCGGCTCGCGGAGAAAGCCGTGTTTTGCTAAAACTCTTTCCATCCGTTCATAAAATTCGACGATTGATTTTTGTTTCTTGCGTCGCCACCAATCCGCGAAATTTCGCCAGAATTCCAACTCTTTAACGCGCCGGTAAATCCATTGCAAAAGCAAAAATCCCGCGATAAAAGCAATCAAATAGCCCGCGCCGTAAGCAATCGCCCACGCGCTTGCCTGAAAACCTTTGTCGCCGCGCACGTCTTTCCACCAATTCTGAATTTTATATTGATATTCGTTGAGCCATTCGGTCAGCTTTGCCTGATAATCAACCAAGCCGTTTTTCATCGAGCGAAAAAGCGAACGCTGTTCCTGATTGTCGTAAGACACGAAATATTGAATCCAAAACGCTTCCAAAGCGTCGAGATATTTACCGACAAATCCGAACATTCCTGCCGAACTGCCCGACAGATTTTGTCCGGCGGCAGGTGTCGGGTCAAAAGTTACCCACACATTTTCTTTGGGAAAATAAACTTCCACCCACGAATGCGCGTCTTTTTGTTTAACGACAAACATTTCCGCCGTTTCATTATATTCGCCGCGCTGAAAGCCGTTGACAACCCGCGCCGCAATTCCTTGCGTGCGAAGCATCATCACCATCGCCGTCGCAAAATATTCGCAATGACCTTCGCGGACATTAAATAAAAAATCCGCCAGAGGCTGTTCGCCGCCCGCTTTTTGTTCCAAAGTGTAACCGAACTGCGTTTGCAGATGTTCCTCGATTGCCCGCGCTTTGTCGTAGCGATTTGTTTTGCCCTGCGTTATCTGCGACGCGAGATTTTGGATTCTTTCGTCAAATTTATCGGGAATTTGCAGATTATTCGCATCGTCCGCTCTGTAAATCGTATTATCACTTTTCAAAATTTCAACGCTCGGAAGCCATCGGTCGGAATGAACTTTGTAGCTAATGCGCTCAAAATTATTGCGAATTGCACTCATCCCGCCATAAGCGTCTTTCTGCAACACCTGAAAATTTCCTTGAACCGCAACGGAACGCGAAAGCCCAAATAAAACCGATGTATCGAGCGGTTCGAGATAAACCGTCTGAATCGTCAATGTTCTTTTCCCCGAAGCAAAGCCAAGCCGGAAAATATCGTTTTCACTCTTAATAAATGAATTTGGCGGCGGCGTTTTCGATTTGCTCCAAGTTTTATTGTCAAATGTATCGAGAGCCACCCCGCGCCATTTCATTCCGCCTAAAACATCCGTATCATCATCTTCGATACGAATTCGCATCACGACTTCATCGCTCTGCTGAATTCGCCCGATTTCGCCGAGCTTCACCTTGTCGGAAAATCCGGTTAATCCCGTCACTCCGCCTTGATTTGCGCCAAATCCCGCACCGCCGACGCGCGGCAGCATAAAAAACATCGGCGCGGCAAAACCGACAATAAGAAAAAGCAAAATTATCGCTGTCGCCGGAAGTTTGCGGAAAGGAGTTTTGTTTAATGATTCGCTTGTTTCGAGAGATTTTTTATCGGCGGATTTATTAACAACTCTCGCCGACTTCCTAATTTCAAAGCCGATAATTGCTAAAACCGAAACAAACAAATACAAAATCAAAGAACCCAGATAAAGCGGACTAATGCTCAAAGCAGCCGCAAGTAAGACTTCAAAAAAAGCCATCAAATAAAGAAAAAGCCAATCTCTATCCGCCTTTTTCTGAAAAAGTTTAATGACCGAAAGTCCAAGTATAAGCCTTGCTAGAATTCCTGCGATAACCGTTTCATTGGACGTAAATCCAAAAAACTGATATTTCCAACCAATATAAAAAAGCGGAACTATAACGAATATTAAAACTGTCCCCAAACGCTCGGAAACTTGCCAGCGCGTATTTTCCAAAAACCACGCCCCAATCATCGCCGCGATAAAGAAAACCGTAATAATAATTCCGAAACTTCCCGAAACCCAAAGCGTCAGGAAGCCGCAAAAAACCACGGCATAAGATATAAATTTAAAGAAACGGTCGAAATTCATCGAAATTGAGGCTTTCTATTGCCAAGTTTGATTATAGCTTCTGGAAAAAATGTTGTCCAAGTTTTTTATTAAACGAAAAAAAGCCTGCTCGTTTCCAAGCAGACTTTTTTAAAATAAATCCGGCGACTTCCTACTTTCCCACACCTGAAAGGTGCAGTATCATCGGCTCTAACAGGCTTAACTTCCGTGTTCGGGATGGGAACGGGTGTGACCCTGTCGACAAAATCACCGGAAAACCGTATAAATTTTCCAATAATTGAAATAGATATTTTTCTTTTTAACAAATTACAATTGACTTAAATTTGCTAACAAACAAATTTTATGGTCAAGCCTTGGGACAATTAGTATTGGTCAACTAAACACATTGCTGTGCTTACATCTCCAACCTATCAACGTGGTGGTCTTCCACGAGTCTCACTGGCAGAACTAATCTTAGGTCTGGCTTCACGCTTAGATGCATTCAGCGTTTATCCATGCTCCACATAGCTACCGAGCAATACCGCTGGCGCGATA
>JANODL010000043.1:0-46559 GCA_031412675.1 Acidobacteriota bacterium
TCTTCGACTGGAGCGCAAGCGTCCCCGCTTGCCCTGAGCGTGAAACGCGAAAAAGCGTTCGGGATAAATTCAACTCGATTTAACGCAATCGCCGTGACACCGCTGAAAAACGCGGCGTTGGCAAGCGGGACGCTTGCGCTCTAGTCCTTATGTCAACACAACCTAGATTAAGCTCGATTATTTGAAACGATATGCGAGTATTTATAGGCGCATCGCAACTAAAAGTCAAATCCTATTAAATTAGAAAATCTTTTGCGGGATAGGTTTTTACAGGTCGCCGTGTTAAATTATTAGCTTGTAAAACCATCAAAATCAATGCCCGATTACGACGAACTAATTCATACTTCCGCAACCATCGAATTGCGCGAACTCGCCAAAGAAGAGATCAAAGAGAAGAATTTTATAGATTATTTTTCTCTGGCAGTGACGACTTTCGGGGTCGGATATTTGCCGCTTGCGCCCGGAACTTGGGGTTCGATGGTCGGTGTCGCAATTTACCTTTTGTTTCGATGGATCGAAGCGAGCCTGTCAACGAGTTTCGGCTTAAAAGGCTGGACTGAGGCGCAAATAACGGCGTGGGTTCACGTTGGAAATTTGTTTGTTTTTCTGCCGTTTTGTCTGCTCGGAATCTGGGCGGCGAATCGCGCCACGAAACTTTTCAAACATAAAGACCCGTCGCAAGCCGTCGTTGACGAAGTGATCGGACAATTGATCGTCTTTTTGTTCGTGCCGTTCGATATTTCGTGGAAGCTGATTTTAGCGGGATTTTTATTGTTTCGTCTTTTTGATATTTGGAAGCCGTATCCGATTGATTCTCTGCAAAATCTGCCCGCCGGAGTCGGAGTTTGCGCCGACGACATTTTAGCGGGCGTTTACGGCGGCGTTTGTTTGAGTTTGATTTATGCGGTTTCGATAAGTTTTTAGATATGAAAATCAGTAGAGTGAGCGGTAGCGAACACGTTTCGATTTGGAAATCCTGAAAGTAAAACCGACTCGCCACCGCTCGCTCTACTGATTGGGGAAATATTATGAAAATTCACGTTTTAGCGGGTGATGCATTAGCCGAAGATTTTAAGAATGGCGCGATTGAAGGCGAAATTATTGTGTGCCGCGAATGTTTGGTCGAAGGCGACGTGAAAGCCGCTAATTTGGAAGACTTTTGGCAAACCCGCGCCCGTTTTATCACGGATTCTTACGGTGGAAACGAGGCGGATTATTTTCAGAAAGTCGTTAGCGAATTTGAAAAGCTGAAAAATCTTGCTTCGCCTGAAGCGGAAATCAATCTGTGGTTTGAATACGAGCTTTTTTGTCAGATCAATCTCTGGTTTTGTCTGTATTTTCTGCAAGCCAGCAAAGCAAAAATTTACCGCGTCGCGCCCGTTGTCCGCGAAGATGCGGAAATCTGGAAAGGTTTCGGCAGTTTAACTACTGAAGATTTGGAAAAATGTTTTGCGGAAAGAGTTGAATTGACCGGCAAAGATATTCGGCTCGGCGCGGATTTGTGGAAAGCCTATCAAAATGCGGATTACGAAACGCTCGAAAGACTTTCGGAAACAGAATCGCAATGTTTTCCTTATCTCAAAGAAGTTTGCCGTGCCGAAATCGAGAAAAATTCGCGTCCCCGTAAGGTTTTGCAGGGAATTATCGCTGACGGCAAAACGGATCTGGCGGAAATCTTTCCCGAATTTTCTGCGCGGGCGGGCGTTTACGGCTTCGGCGATTTGCAAGTTCAGCGAATTTTAGCCGAAATTTAGATTTCTTTATCGTCCTTAACTTTTTCGACCGGTTTATCCTCTTTCTGGAAAATCCAACCTTGCCGCCAGAAGTAAAACAAAAGCGCGACCGCGACAATTACCATAAAACCGATCGTTAAATAATAACCGTTCGCCGTTTTAAGTTCGGGCATATTCTCAAAATTCATCCCGTAAATTCCCGCAATCAAAGAAAGCGGCAGCATTATCGCCGAGAAAACCGCCAGAAGTTTCATGACCTCATTGGTTTTATTCGCCGTCACCGAAAAATGAATGTCGAAAAGCCCCGAAACCAAATCGCGGTAGCTTTCTGCCAGATCGGAAATCCGCAAAAGATGGTCGTGAACGTCGCGGTAGAAAGGCAGAATGTTTTGCGGAATCTGCGGAAACTCTCCGTTTGAAAGACGATAAAGCACGTCCAATTGCCGCGAGGAAATCCGTTTGAGCCGCGCCACTGCACGGCGTAAATCCATTATTTCTTCCAAAATCAAGGTATTTCCTTTCTTCATCCGAAAGGCGCGGTCTTCGAGTTCGTTGATCGTATAATCGAAATCATCAACGACCGGCATATACAAATCAATGATCTGGTCGAGAATCTGATGAAGCAGATACGCCGCACCGCGCTCACACGCAAAAGTCGTCGAACGAATCTGATTTTTGACCTTTTTGATGCTCCTAAATCTTTCGACGTGAAACGTCACGACAAAGTTTTTGCCCAAATATCCGTCAAGCTCTTTGGTCACGAAATTTGCCGAATTGGTTTCTTCGGGTTTCACACCGTGAACGATAAAGTAAAAATAATCGTGAAAGGCTTCGATCTTCGGCTGATTGCGCGTTTCCAGACAATCTTCGACAGTCAGATAATGAAAATGAAAAATATTCAGCAAAACATCTTTGGCTTCATTCGCCTGTTCAGTCGTTTCGCCCTGTAAATCAACCCAAACAACATTATTTTCATCCTTCAAAAGCGCGGGCAAATCTTCCTTCGTAAAGCCTTCTTCAACTTCGTCCGAGCCTTTTCGGTAAACAAAAATTTCCATACAATTCGATTCGTTTTTAATAATTGATTGCGACATTTTTTTTCCGCAAATTGATGTATCTCAAACTTTATAACAAATTTCCGTAAACTAAAAATTTCGGAAAGCGTATTGAGATATGTTATCTTTCAATCAAGTTTATGAACGAACAAAACGTAACATTGCGTGTCGAAAACGTCACGAAGCGGTTCGGCGAATTTACGGCGGTGGATGATCTGAGCTTTAATGTCCGCGCCGGACGGGTTTTCGGATTTTTGGGTCCGAACGGCGCGGGGAAAACGACGACGATTCGGATGATTGTCGGAATTACCGCGCCGGACGAAGGCAAAATCGAGCTTTTCGGAAGCAAAATGTCTTCGGAATTACAGGACAAAATCGGTTATTTGCCCGAAGAACGCGGGCTTTACAAAAAAATGAAAGTTCAGGAGCAGCTTCGCTATTTTGCCGCGCTCAAAGGCGTTTCGCAAAAAGAAGCCGATAGAAGGATTGATTTTTGGCTCGAACGAATGCGGCTTTCGGAATGGAAAACGAAGAAAACGAGCGACCTTTCAAAAGGAATGTCGCAGAAGATTCAGTTTATCGCAACCGTTCTGCACGATCCCGATCTGCTGATTTTGGACGAGCCTTTTTCGGGACTCGATCCCGTCAACGTCGAATTTCTCATCGAAGTCGTCGCCGAACTCAAAGCCCAGCACAAAACGATTATTTTCTCGACGCATTTGATGGAAACGGCTGAAAGATTATGCGACGACATCATTTTAATCAACAAATCGCGCAAAGTGATCGGCGGAAGTCTGCGCGAAGTCAAAGAAAGTTACAGCAAAAATATGATTGCGCTCCGCGCCGTCGGCGGCGAATCGGTTTTGCAAGATGAAACTCTGGTGGCGAAAATTACCGAACACGCCGACGAAAAGGAATTGGTGCTGGCGGAAAACGCAGACGAACAGATTTTACTGAAAAGATTACTCGAAAACGGCGCGAAGATTTCAAAATTCGAGAAAATCGAGCCGAGTTTAAACGATATTTTTATTTCGGTAGTTGAAAGTTAAATATGAAGAAATTTTTAGCGATTGTTAAGCACGAATACAAAAAAATTGTTTTGAAATGGTCGTTTTTGCTTGGAACTTTGTTATTTCCGATCATCGCGGCGGGTTTTGCGATTGTTCCGGCGATTATTTTTTCAATCAAAGGCGAACCGACGCGCATTGCCGTGATTGACCGCGAAGGCAAAATCACGCCGCGTTTGAAGGAAAATCTGTCGGCGGAAAAAATTAAGGAACGCGCCAATCAAGCCGCGCAGGATTCGCTGAAAAACCTTACACCGAATCAGGAAGAAAAAATGAAACGCGATATGGCGCAGTTTCAGGACAGCTTTAAGTTCGTGGATTTTGACGGCGCGGGTAAAACGTCCGAACAAATTCGCGGTGAGCTTGCGGAGAAAATCAGAAGCGGCGAACTCGATGCGTATTTGTTGATTCCCGAAAATTACGCGGACGAAAACGCCAAATACGAGTTTTTCTCGCGTAAATCAGGTGATTTTATCGTCAACGAAACTTTGAGGAATGCGCTCGACAACGCCGTTCGTTCACAGCGTCTGGCGGATGCCAATATCAGCGAGGCGCAGTTGAAAAATCTGAGCCGCAAGGTTATTTTGGAAAAAAAAGGACTTGACGAAACAGGCGCGGAAAAAGACGATGCGGGAAGTTTTTGGACAGGGTTTATCATCGCTTTTATGATTTATCTGAATCTGGCGATTTACGGGCAGATAATTATGTCGGCGGTTGTCGAAGAAAAAGAAACGCGGATTGCCGAGATTTTGTTTTCGTCCGCGAGACCGTTTCAATTGCTGATGGGCAAGCTCGTTGGTGTCGCGCTCGGCGGTTTGACGCAATTTGCGATTTGGGTAATTTCGGCGGCGGCTCTCATCGCTTTTGTCGTTCCGATGATTTTGGCAAGCGGCGGTGATTTGCCGATTCCCGAAATTCCACCGTTGGCGATTGTTTATTTTCTGATTTTCTTCGTCATCGGATTTTTTCTCTACGCTTCGATTTTCGCGCTCATCGGTTCGATGGTCACGACCGTGCAGGAAGGCGGACAATTTGCGTTTTTGCCGATAATGCTGATGCTTTCGGGCTTTTATTTCAGCTTTGCCGTCATTCGTGACCCAAATTCCGCGCTTTCTTTCTGGTCTTCAATCGCGCCTTTTACCGCGCCGATGACGATGCCTGTGCGGATTATGGCGGAAATGCCGCCGTTCTGGCAGATCGCGCTTTCGATTTTAGTCAACGGCGCGGCGATTGCCGGACTTGTCTGGCTCGCGTCGAGAGTTTATCGCATCGGAATGCTGATGTATGGCAAACGCGCCACGATTCCCGAGGTTTGGAAATGGATTCGGCAAGCGTAATTTTTAACGCAAAGACGCAAAGATGCAAAGGCGCAGTTTTCTATTATTTCTTTGTATCTTCGCGTCTTTACGCCACTGGCGTTAAAATAATTTTATGTCCTCGAAATTTGATTACTCACTTGATTATAAAAATCTCGATTTGCGGAAAAATCCCGAGCTTTATCGCGTCGGCAAAGGCGAGCAGGGAGTTCTGACGGTTGAGCCGTATAAATCACAAATTCTGCCGCATTGGGCTTTCAAAACGCCCGAAATTGCCAAAGAATCCAGCGCGAAGATTTACGAATTGTTTCTCGAATACAAAAAGCAAAAGGATTTTGTCGGAATGGATATGGCGAGAAAGTTTTTGCAAATGGGAATTACGCGGGCGCGAAGATACACGAATCATCCGTCGGGGAAAAAATATAAAGGCGCGGTTCCGCCGGACAAAAAAGGCGTTTCGGGAGCGCACGGTCGTCCCGAATTGCCGAAAGGTTTCGACGCTGAAAAGGCGGAAAGCGCACGGATTTTCAGCGAGAAATATTATCTGGCAAAAAACGACGAAGTTTATCAAAATTTGATGCGCGAACATAAAGAGAAATACGAAAATGGCGAATGAAATCGAGAAAAAATATCGTTTGACCGTCGAGCAAAACGAGTTTGTTTTAGAATCTTTGAAAGAAATCGCTGCGGAATTTGAAGGCGAAGATTTTGAGGAAAATATCCTGTTTTCAAATAGCGATTTACTTGAAAAACGCGCCGTTCTGCGTCTGCGGAAGATTGCTGAAAAGACAATTTTGACATATAAACAAAGAGTTCAAAACGATTTTGCGGTTAAACAGAACACCGAATATGAAACCGAAGTCGCGGATTTCGGCGAAATTTCAAAAATTATCGAAAGTCTCGGTTTTAGGCAAGCATTGATTTATGAAAAACGCCGTCGAACGTGGAAATTCAGGGCAGTTGAAATTGTTTTGGACGAGTTGCCGTTCGGGTTGTTTATGGAAATCGAAGGCTCGGTCACGGCGATTGCCGAAGCCGAAATGTTCCTCGAAGCGGAAGATTTTGAGGTCGAACATCAGACTTATCCGAACCTGACTTTACAGTTCGGCAGACGAAACGGAGATTTGGTCGAAGCCAGATTTGATCGAGGTTGATTTATGAAAAAAGTTATTTTTCTTATCGCGCTTTCTTTGGTTTTTAGCGGCTGTTCAAGCCAAAACAAAACCGAAAACAAAACGACTGTCGCGGCAAACAAAACCGAAAACACAACGGCAAAACCCACGAATAATTCAAACGGCGCGGTCAATTCGCCCGTTTCGGGACAAAATCAAACGGGCGAAAAGGTCGAAAAACTGACAGAAATTACTTTTGAACCGAGCGGTTTTCCGCCGGATTGGCGATGGATTGACGCGGACAGTAAATATAATCCGACAAAATACGATTTAACGTCAGGCGTTTTGCAGATTGATGTGCCGACGGGCAAGGATTTATTCGGCGAATCGCGCACCGCGCCGCAATTGCTCAAGGCAATCACGGGCGATTTTGAAATCGAAACGAAAGTAAAATTCGACCCGAAAGACAGTTATCAAGGCGCGGGATTGTTGGTTTTTCGCAACGATAATAATTACATTCGGCTCGAACGCGGTTTCGGCGGAGTCGGTGGCGGCGAAAACGGAGTTCGTTTCGATAAACGCGAAGACGAAGTTTTTGAACCGATCGCGACGCAGGAAAAATTTCCGACCGATGCAAAAATCGTCGAATTGAAAATGCGGCGCGTCGGCAAAGAATTTACAGCTTTCTGGCGTGTTCCCGGTGGCGAATGGAAAGAAGTCGGTAAATATTCGTCGAGCTATCCCGAAACAGTGCAGGTCGGTTTAATCGTCTGCAATACGGCTGAGGAAATTCCGGTCGAATTTGCCTACATCAAACTTTCGCCGACGAAATGACCGGAGCGCAAGCGACTCGCTTGCCTAAGCCGTTTGAAAAGCGGTTTAAAAATGCTTCATTTCTTTGAATCTTGAAAGAAAAAGAGCGTTTTTTAGCGCGTTTCCGCGCTGGCAAGCGAGCCGCTTGCGCTCCAGTCAAAAAAATATTGTCAATTTGCAAGCAAATTAGTTACAATCGTTCTAGTTTTTGAAAAGGAGAAGTTTAGCTATGAAAAAACATATTTTCGGTTTTGCGCTTTTTAGTTTGATAGTTGCATCGTTTGCATTGGTTTATGCGTTTTTCAACGCGCCTTCGATTCCGCCGAAAGAATCCGTCAAACCGCCGGTTGCGCAGACGGAAACACGCGAAGAGAAACCTTATCTTTGTAATTTGTTAAGAAGTAATCTTTCGTATGAAGTTCAAAGTTCGCAATTTGATTTAGTTGCTAACAAATTAACTTCCAAAGTAAAGGTTTATTGGAACGGAGATGGAAACCCGCCGAAACAAATTTATTTGACGGGTAATCTTTTTACTCTTGATCAGAAAGATGCATCAAAAACCATCGAACCGATGGTTTTTACCGGAACTTTTAACAATCGCCGGGAAGCAACTCTGGTAGTTTTATCAAAGTTCGGAGAGGAAATTAAATTTGACGAACGGCAAAATCTTTATGTTAATCTAAAAATTTCAGAAAATAGTTCTTCTGAAAGTTACTCAAAACCGAGTAAAAACTTATCCCAAGCAAGTCAGGTTTTATTTGTTCATGGTGAAAGTCGTTGATTAAAGATACAATTCTGCGAAACAAGTAAAAAAATCTTAAAAAGATAAAAATTCTTGCAAGTTTGAAATAACCGAATCGTTCTTTTTCGCATAGAGAGGTTTTCGGTCAAGTTTCAAACTTGCATTTTCTTTTTGAGAGGACATTTTTTTATGAGAAGAAGGACATCTGTTTCAAATTACAAAATTTTAATCGCGGCGGTTTTGTTGTATTCGGTGATTTTTTCGGGCTGTGCGAGTGAAACATCGAACACAAACACAACAGGTAAATCGGCAGATTATTCACGAAATCAGCCGTATTCAACGACAACAACGGCAAATTCAGCGTCAAATACTACTTCGACAGTAAGCGACCAAAAGGCGGAATCTTTTGAAGGCACGACAAACGGCGAGCGGTATGCGGAAATTTCCGAAAATCCGTTTTTGGAAACCGTCCGTGCGCCGCTTTCGACTTTTTCGATTGATGTTGATACAGCTTCGTATTCAAACGTGCGGCGGTTTTTGAACAACGGCAGTTTACCGCCGAAAGACGCGGTGCGGATTGAAGAACTGGTCAATTATTTTGAATACGATTACCCGCAACCTGCCGGCGATTTGCCGTTTTCAGTCAATACGGAAGTCGCGGTTTGCCCTTGGAACACGAATCATAAAATCGTGCAAATCGGGCTTCAAGGCAAAAAAGTTTCGATGGAAGACACGCCCCCGTCGAATCTGGTTTTTCTGGTTGATGTTTCGGGTTCGATGAAGCCTGCCGACCGTTTGCCTCTTTTGAAGCAAGGCTTGAAAACGATGGTCAATCAGCTTTCCAACAAAGACCGCGTGGCGATTGTCGTTTATGCGGGCGCAAGCGGTTTGGCGTTGCCTTCGACTTCGGCTGACGATAAACAAAAAATCAATGAAGCACTCGACAGACTCGAAGCGGGCGGTTCGACCAACGGCGGACAGGGAATTCGGCTTGCTTACCAGATTGCACAGGACAATTTTATTGCAAACGGCAACAACCGCGTGATTTTGGCGACTGACGGCGATTTTAATGTCGGTCTGACAGGCGACAACGAACTCGTTTCAATGATTGAACAAAAACGCCAAAGCAATATTTTTCTGTCGGTTTTGGGTTTCGGCACGGGAAATCTGAATGATTCGATGATGGAAAAACTCGCCGATAAAGGCAACGGCAATTATGCCTACATTGATTCTAACGAAGAAGCGCGAAAAGCCCTCGGACAGCAAGTTGCGGGAACGCTTTACACGATTGCCAAGGACGTGAAAATTCAGGTCGAATTCAATCCGGCGAAAGTCGCAGGCTATCGTCTGCTCGGTTACGAAAATCGTCTGCTTGCCGATAAAGATTTCAACGATGACAAAAAAGACGCGGGTGAAATCGGTGCGGGACACAGCGTGACGGCACTTTATGAAATCGTTCCCGCCGGACAAAAAGTTGAAAATCCGGGCGTTGACGAACTTCGTTACAGCAAAATCGAGCCTTCGGATACGCAGTTTAACGCCGAACTTTTGACCGTCAAACTTCGCTACAAAGAACCTGACGGCGACCAGTCGAAACTTTTGACGATAGGTTTGCTCGATAAAAATAACGCTTTTGAAAATGCTTCGGAAAATCTGCGTTTTGCGGCGGCGGTTGCCGGATTCGGAATGCTTCTTCGTGATTCGAATTACAAAGGCAACGCGAATTTTAACAACATCTTGCAAATCGCCGATTCTTCGCGCAGTAATGATTTGAAAAATTACCGCAATGAATTTGTCGAATTAATTGAAAAAGCACGAAGAATGAAAGGCTAAAAAGTAGAAACGTGAAAAGGATGAAAAGGTGCAAAAGTTTTTTATTGACTTTTGCACCTTTTTTCATTATTTTCCGGTCAAATCAAGAATCTCGTTAATTAATAAATCCGGCTCGAAAGGTTTTGTATGATACTTTTGAAAGCCGGACGCAAAGGCTTTTTCTTTATTCTCTTTGGTCGTGAATGCGCTTAAAGCCACTGCCGGAGTTTTCCCGCCTTTTTCCGACGGAAATTGCCGAATATTTGAGATTAACGAATAGCCGTCTTCATTCGGCATCGCTAAATCTGAAATGATGACATCGAAACTTTGATTATTTTTTTCCAAAACAGCAATCGCTTCCGCCGCCGATTCGACGCTTTCAACCAACGCGCCGTTTTGTTCCAAAAACAGTTGGAGAACTTCGCGCGAATCCAAATCATCTTCAACACATAAGATTTTTACATTTGCCAAAGGCGTTCCGTCTATATTTCGTGATTCGTTTTTTTCACCCGAAGCATTATTTACATTATTTATCGGTATATATAAAGGCAAACTGACCGTGAAAACCGAGCCTTCCCCGATGCCTTCGCTGCTTGCCGTAACTGTTCCCTGATGTTTTTCAACCAAAGTTTTAACGATTGATAAACCCAAACCCAAACCGGCTTGGTCGCGGGCGATTGTTTGGTCGCCTTGTGAAAATTGACGGAAAATACGCGGCAGAGTTTCGGCATTGATGCCTTGTCCGTCGTCTTTGACCGAAACCAAAACCTTTTCATTGTCAGCCGTCAGGTTGATTTGAATGTTTCCGTTTTCGGGCGTAAATTTCAAGGCGTTTGACAAAAGATTTGTAAAAACTTGCTGAAGCCTGATGAGGTCGCCGAAAACCGTTACGCTTTCCGTGTTGAAATTAAATGCCAGATTTAATTTCTTTGTTTCAGCGGTCGGCTTATGTGAATTGAAGACTGTCTTTACCGCGTCAAAAAGATTTATCGGTCGCATTTCAAGCCGCAATTTGCCCGAAGCAATTCGTGACGAATCAACCAAATCGCCGATTAATTTAGCCTGTGATAACGCGCTTCGCTCAATCGTTTCGAGCGCGTTCCGCCGCATTTTCTCGTCAACTTCTTTGGTCAAAAGAATTTTCGTCCAACCCAGAATCGCATTGAGCGGCGAGCGCAATTCGTGTGAAACAAAAGCCAGAAAATAATCCTTTGCCCGATTCGCTTCTTCGGCTTCGTCGCGTGCTTTTTTTTCAAGTGTATAAACTTTTGAAAGCTCTTTGTCGGCATTTTTCCGGTCGGTAATTTGGCGCACAACACCCATTATATTGACCGGTTTTCCTTCCGAATCGAGATATGTTTTGCCGCCTGTCGAAAGCCAATGAATATTTCCGCCCGAATGAATGACACGGTATTCAATTTCGTAATCCGATCCGTTTCGCTGTGATTCGAGAAAAGTGTCAACCAAACTTTGCCGGTCGTCGGGATGAACAACTTCCAAAAAATCCTCGTAACTCAGCACATCAAAAGGTGAAATTTCAAAAAATTCGTTGCATTTCGGCGTAGAATAGAGTTTTTTCTCAACCAAATTCCAGAACCACAAACCGATTTCCGCACTTTCCGCCGCGTATAAAAGCTGTTCACCGCGTTTTTTATAAAATTCGATTTCCTTTTCGCGTAATGTTACGTCTTGACCGCAAAGAAAAATATGCTTGATTTTTCGGCGGTCTTCCTCATAAACCGGACAAAGATTGAGTTCGATAAAACATATTTCTTCCTTGCTGATTCTGAATTCGAGAACGGTTTTCGACGTAATTCCTTTGCCCGCCGCTTCAACCGCGTCGGTAATCATTCGAAAATTCGCGTCTGAAGATTGCCAAAAAACCGTTTCCGTCAAGTTATGACCGATTAAATCATTGGGGTCGGCAAATGTTCTATCAAAAACTTTGCCCGCCAAAGATAAAACTTTGCCTTGCGGACTGATTGTTCCGTAAATTGCATATAAATTTTTGAGAATCTCAATAGTTTCAGTATCAAGGGGTAATTCCATTTTCTTATTTAATTTCGCCACTTTGTAAGAATTAGCGGTCGAACAATTTGCCTACTTATTTGTCTGCAACATACATAATATAAAACTGCTGATTTATATTCCAACAAATATTTAAAAGTTAAAAAGGGTAAAACCCCGCAATTCAATTTATGCAATTGAATACGAGGTTAAGTTGGTAGAACACTAATTTACCTGAGTTGTTGTTGGTCAAATTTACACAAGTTAAATAGCTTTTCTGCCGGTTAAAAGACGAACGACGAATATTACTAATGCGACGACTAACAAAAGATGTAAAAGTCCACCTAAATGTGCACCGCCAATTAATCCGATCAACCATAAAACCAATAAAATAACAATAATTGTTTCTAACATAATTTCCCCCTTTTTTGATTTCCAATAAAATTATGCCTCCCGGCACTTGACTCATTGCATTTCAATTCCCGTGCCAAAATATGTAAATACGGCAACAAATAGAGTTAGTTGGTCGAGTATTTTCGATGTTTAAGGAAGGAGTATTAAAACGATACGCTCAAACCGTTTCGCTTTGTATTGATTTTATGTCAACTTCAAAAATTATCGCGTGTGTATGAAATTATTGCAGTTTTTTCCAGACAAAATGAAACTATGTTCTACTTAAAGTTGTCTAAATATAAAGAAAAAGAATATTTACTCCTTTTTGGCACAGACATTGCGAATTCAGAACAGCAAGGTTTGTATTTGGATTGCAAATTAATCCGAATAACATCTTAATTTCCTGCAATGGAAGTTGCGGGATTTCAGGAAGGGGCAAGAATAAAAGGGGGCTTGCCTCTTCCGCTTTGAGTCAAACAATATATCAACGTGTATTTATAATTTTTGCTTTGATACAATAAACAAAACTCGATCAATATTATTAAATTTTGAATAGCAACAAGGTGCAATTATGGCATATAAAGCATTAGTGATTGACGATGACGTGGCAACGCTGGAATTTATGAAATTTCAGTTAAAGGATGAAGGCTTTGACGTGACGACTGCCGAACGCGGGCAAAGAGCGTTGGACTTTGTGCGGGAAACCGAGTTTGACATAATTTTGACGGATTTGAATTTGCCGGATTTGAACGGTGTCGAATTGGTCAAACAGTCGAAACAAATCTCGCCCGATACGGAAATCATTATGATTACCGGGTTCGGTTCGATGGAAAAAGCCATCGAAGCAACCAAAGCCGGCGCGTTTCACTATGTCGAAAAACCCGTTAATTTCGATGAACTGAGTTTGTTAATCGGCAAAGCCGTCGAACGCAAACAACAGGCAAAAGAAATTAAAGAACTGCGCGGCAAACTCGCCAGCCGCACTTCTTACGAAGGAATTATCGGCGGAAGCCGTGCTATGCAGTCAATCTACGAGATGATTGAAAACGTCGCCGAATCTGACGCGAATATTTTAATTTTGGGGGAATCGGGAACCGGTAAAGAAGTCATTGCCAACGCGATTCATTACAAAAGTTATCGTTCAAAGAAGCCTTTCGTAAAAGTAAATTGTTCGGCTTTACCGAAAGATTTGATTGAATCACAGCTTTTCGGTCATACGAAAGGTTCTTTTACAGGTGCGATCAGCGACAAAAGTGGTTTTATCGGACAGGCAAATACGGGCAGTTTATTATTGGACGAGATTGCTGAAATGCCGATTGAACTGCAACCGAAACTTTTGCGGGTTTTGCAGGAAAGAGTTTATTACCGCGTCGGCAGCGACAAACCGCAGGAAGTTGATTTTCGATTAATTTGCGCGACCAATCGCAGTCCGTTTGAAGCGATTCAAGAGGGAAATCTGCGCGAGGATTTATATTATCGAATCAACACGATCGAGATAAAAATTCCGCCGCTTCGGGAAAGAATGGAAGATGTTCCGATGCTTGCCGAGCATTTTTTGGAAATGTATGCCGAAAAATATAAGGGCAAGGCAAACAAATTTTCGCAACACGCTTTTGACCAGATGCTCAATTACAACTGGCGCGGCAATGTGCGCGAGCTACAAAACACGATTGAACGCGCCGTCTTACTTTGCAAGACAAATACGATTACCGAGTTGAATATTCCGAAAACCTCGTCTGAAACGGTTTCGTTTGCCTATAATGCGTTATCGGAAACCGGTCTTGAAAAAGAAGTTTCCTTTAATCACTCAACATCAAACGGCGCGAGCCACGAAGTGCAAAATTACCAAATCGGTAAAGGTTTGGGTGGCGAACAGCTTTTTGAAGAGGTCGGTAAAATCATCGTCGAAAATTTACCCGAACCCGCCGACGGCGTTGAGCAAAAGGACGTTTTCGATTCGTTGGAAACCGGCGTTGTGTTAGCGGCTTTGCGGCGCACTAACGGTAACAAACAAGCGGCGGCAAATCTTTTGGGCTTATATCGTCCGCGACTTTACGGAATGATTAAACGGCATAATTTGGAAGAAAGAATTTAATGATTCAAAGCAAAAAAAACGTCCTCTGATTTCAGAGGACGTTTTTTTGTTAGAACAAATTCAGATAAATCATCTACCTTGACGGTGCTGCCGGCGTGGTTACATTTATATCAATTTTCTCTTTTTTCGTCCCGCCGAGAAATCCGCTGTAATACATTGCTCCGGCAATAATTGCAACAATGATGAT
This sequence comes from Acidobacteriota bacterium, assembly GCA_031412675.1. GTDB lineage: Bacteria > Acidobacteriota > Blastocatellia > Pyrinomonadales > Pyrinomonadaceae > JAFDVJ01. The sequence goes on from JANODL010000043.1 coordinate 14,333, forward strand.
TAAGGCAACCGCCCAAATAAAATTACTTCCCGTGCTATTTTCTTCTGACATATTAAAAATTCTCCTTAGTTAAATTAATTTCGATAAATCGGTAATTATTTAAGCAAATTAGATGCCAAAATGAAAAATAGGTGTAAATATGAACTTTAAGCGAGATAAAAGATAAAAAAACGGAATTGTTCAAATTGGAAGGTATTTATTTTGCAATAAAATCAAACATTTATGTAAAATATTCATACAAATAAAAAAACTCAAATTTTGAATAATTAAGTTTTGCACCCAAAAACACGTATTTTACAAAGGTATGTTTATTGCTGACTAAATAATTTAACCGATTCGCGTTTGCCTAAATTAAAGATAAGCAATGGAAGGCACAGTTTTTTGTGGTAACAATAAAGGGAAAATCTAAAAATGGGACGATTAATAAACGAGTAAAGTTTCCTTACTACGTCTTATTTTTTTCTATATTATTGACTCTCGGTGCGACAATTCTTTTTTATCAAAGTGCGAAAAGCAAAGATGATACGAGGTTTTTGAACGGCGTGAATCGGCTTCGTTTTTCGTTGGAAAACCGCATCGGATTGTATGTCGCATTGCTCAAAGCCGGACGCGGTTTTATCGAATCTTCCAATGATTTAAACCGCCGGAAATTCAAAAACTTTGTTGACAGTCTGGAACTGGAAAAAAATTATTACGGGGCGCAGGGAATCGGTTACTCAAAAACTATTCGGATTGAAGAGCGCGAAAAATTTATCGCTTTGATGAGAGCCGAAGGTTTTGCAGATTATAAAATTTTTCCTGAAAGCCAAAAGGCGTTTTATCAGCCGATTGTTTATCTCGAACCGTTTGATGACCGAAATAATAAGGCATTGGGTTTTGATATGTCGAGCGAGGAAAGTCGCTGGACGGCAATGCAGCGAGCGCGAGACACAGGGATTGCCTCAGCCACCGCCAAAGTCATTTTATTGCAGGAAAATGACCAAGACCGCCAATTTGGATTTTTAATTTATCTGCCGATTTATAAAAACGGAGTTGAATCGGCAACTGTTGAGCAGAAACAACAAAATCTGCAAGGCTTTATTTACAGTCCTTTTCGCGCTAAGAATTTTTTAAAGGATGTGCAGGACAATGCCGGAACGAATGATATTGTCATTAGGATTTACGACGGCGTTCCCGATGCCGAAAATCTTCTGGCGCAGTCCGAAAAACTTGACGGACAAAATTTAGCAGAACAAATCAGCGGAAGTTATTCGACCCAAAGCGAAATAGAAGTCGGCGGACGGAAATGGGTGATTCAATACGATTCGCTTCCGTCGTTTGCCGCTCAATCAAGCGTCAACTGGACACCTTTGATTCTTTTAACCGGTTTGATTTTCAGTTTATTGTTGTTCGGAATGACCTATTGGGAAGCGGCAACCCGCGCTAAACTTCAAGAAACCGCGAATGTTCTGACTGAATCGGAACAGCAAATTCAAGGTTTGCTCGAAAAAGAACAAGCGGCACGGCGGCTTGCCGAAACCGCTAATACGACAAAAGACGAGTTTATTTCGGTTGTTTCTCACGAATTGCGTACGCCTCTGAATGCGATTGCCGGTTGGGCAAGAATTTTAAAGAGCGCGGATTTGTCGGAAAATACAAAAGACCTTGCGTTGCAAAAGATTGAAAAAAATCTGCGTCTGCAAACTAATCTGGTCGAAGACCTTTTAAATTATTCGCAACTCGTTTCGAGCAAAGAAAATCTGGAGAAAAAGGAAGTAGATTGTTCGGAGATTTTTGAGAGCGTGTATCAGGAATTTGAAACGGTTGCCGTCAAAAAGGGAATTAACATCACCAAAGAAAATCAATTGAACGGACAAAAAATTCTCGGCGATGCCGATAAATTAAAGATTGTCATTTTCAATCTTTTCTCAAACGCTTTGAAATTTACGCCTTCCGCGGGAAACATAAAAACGCGAATTGAAAACACCGAAAACTGCATTGAAATAATAATCGAAGACAGCGGAAGCGGCATCAGACCCGAATATTTACCGCATATTTTCGACCGTTTTACTCAGAACGATACCTCGACGACGCGAAAATTCGGTGGGCTGGGCTTGGGTTTGGCGGTTTCCAAGCATATTGTCAAACTCCACAACGGAACAATCAAAGCAAACAGCGAAGGCGAAGGCAAAGGTTCGACGTTTTCAGTAAAATTACCCTTGAATGCGGGATAAATTCGTGTATCAATAGATTGCACATAAAGTTTTCTCAAACAAATCTCCGACAATTTAAAATCTGCAATAAAACAACTTAAACCTTTAGCGTTGCTGGTTAAGTGTGAAGCAAAATATTCCTTGGCACGCTTGTTGCCCTTTTAACTTAAAGTCTGTTGGTGATAACGGAAGGGTATTTTTGATCATTCAACAAACGAGAACCAGGAGGAAGCATGAATAATATATTTAATAAACTACTTAACTTTACATTTTTAGCTGTCATAATTTCGACGGCTCTTTCCGTATCGGCACAGGTCCGTGCTTATCGCGTAACCGACAATCAGGTAAAAACAGTTATTACCCGTATCGAAACCCGCACAGATACGTTCAGAAGACAGATTGACCGGATTTTTGATAACAATCGTTACAGAAATAACCGAGCGGAACTTATCGAGCAACTTAATACTTTTGTTAATGATTTCGAGAACTCGACCGACGATTTAAGTAACAACTTTACGTCGCGCCGTTCTTCAACCGAAGACGTTCAGGAAGTTCTTAACCGCGCCGCGTATATTGACAGTTTTTTGCGAACGAATCGCGTTAATACTGCCGCGCAGACGCAATGGAATCTGATTCGTTCGGATTTGAATACTTTGGCGAGCTATTATCGCATTAGCTGGAACTGGAACACGGTTCCGACCTATCCGACAAATACCAACGACTTGCCTTACAGCGTAACCGATAATCAGGTGCAAGTTGTAATTAACCGTTTAGAAACCGGAACTGATGAATTCAGACGGCAAATTGAACGTGTTTATACCAATCGTAACAACGATTCACAACTTAAAACTCAGATAGTTTCTTACGTCAACGATTTTGAGAATTCGACGGACGATCTGAAGAATAGCTTTACTTCACGTCGTTCTTCTTCGACCGAAGTCCAAGACGTTCTCAATCGTGCCGCTTTTATCGAAAATTTTATGCGAAACAATCGCACGGCTTCGAGAGCGCAAAGTCAATGGAATCTGGTTCGCACGGATTTGAATACTTTAGCGGGTTTTTACCGTGTCAGTTGGAACTGGAATAATGTTCCGACATACCCGACAACTCCGACGTATCCGGGCAACACGAATAATCCGCGTGGTTTTGATGCACGCTTGACGGGAACTTACCGCTTAAACACGGCACAGAGTGATGTTGTCAGCACGGTAATTGACAGAGCGATTGCGAATAATAATTACAATGCGAATCAGGGCGAACGGATTCGCCGTAATTTGGAACGCCGTTTGGCATCGCCGGAAACATTGATAATTCAAAAAACCGGACAGCAAATTATGATGGCATCTTCGGTTTCACCGCAAGTTACCTTTAATGCCGATGGCGTTTCGCGTTCGGAAACAAATCAGAATGGTCGAACCGTTCAGACCAGCGCAACTGCGACTAACAATGAATTGACAATTTCGTATGAAGGCGACCGGATGAACGATTTTAACGTCAGTTTTATGCCGATGAACAATGGTCAGTTGCGCGTTACGCGTCGTCTTTATCTCGAAAACCAAAACGAAACCGTAACGGTTACGAGTGTTTACGACAAAACAGACCAAATTGCGCGTTGGGATGCGATAACTTATCAGAATAATAATTCTAATAATAATCCGAACACTAACGACAATGTAAACAACGATTTTATCGTGGTGAACAACACACGACTAATCGCAACTCTTGACACACCGCTTTCGACCAAGACTTTCCGAGACGGCGACCGCTTTTCAATGACGGTTACTTCGCCTTCCCAGTATCAGGGCGCAGTTATCGAAGGTCGCGTCAACGGTTCGAAATCGGGAACGGTTTCGGGCAGAGCAAATTTGGCATTCGATTTCGACACGATTCGGTTACAGAATGGGACTACCTATCGTTTCGCGGGAATCGTTGACCAGGTTCGTGAACCCGACGGCGATGTCGTCAGCGTCAACAATGAAGGAACAGTGCGCGATGGTAATCAAACAACGAAAACCGTTACTCGTGCAGGAATCGGCGCGGCTCTCGGCGCAATCATCGGTGCAATTGCCGGCGGCGGATCAGGCGCGGCGATTGGTGCGGGTGTCGGTGCCGGTGCGGGCGCAGGTTCGGTGATTTTGCAGGGACGCGATAATCTCGAATTGCCGAGCGGAACTGAATTTGCAGTCACAGCAACGGCTCCTGTTAATCGCTAAAATTGCTTTCAATTTAGGCTAAAAAAGGCGGGTTTAACTCGCCTTTTTTACTTTTAAAGTGGCGTTCGATTTTGATGCACAAAGCAATTTGATGAAAAGCAATAAAATAACTAAACAGCAGAATTAAAACCGTTTAAGCCATTGCGGATAATCTGGCACAAGAATTGAATTAAGAAATTCTAATTCATATTTTCTAAAAAAATTAGGAGCAGACTATGGCACAGACAGGAACAAAAAAAGCAAAGACAAAAGCAAATTTAACGGAAAAATTAAATGTTCATAACAAACCGGGCGATGCGATTGTCACGGGTTTACAAACACAGGTGGCGAACGCTTTTATTTTGTATTTGAACTATAAACATTATCATTGGCAGACTTTCGGACCGCTTTTCCGCGATTTGCATCGGCTTTTCGATGAATTCGCCGAAGAAGTTTATCTGACAATTGACGAAATGGCGGAAAGAATCAGAATGATCGGGCAAAATCCGGTTTCGCGCATCGAAGAATTTTTGCAGACGGCTTCGATTAAATCAGCCGCGCAAAATACGGATATGCGCGAAATGATTCGTGAAGCCAATCAAAACAGCTTGCAAATTATCAAAGAAATGCGCGAAGCCATCAAAATCGCCGCCGATAACGATGATCCGGGAACCGCCGATGTTTTGACGCGCTTTGTCCAGATTCACGAAAAACACGAATGGTGGCTGCGCGACATCTTGGAAAAACGCGACGGTTTGACCGCATAAGAAAAAAAGAATTCATTTTAACGAACAAGGGGAAGGATTAACGAACAAGGGTAGATCAATTATTCGGAGTTTTCGGTTTATCAAATCGAAAACTCCGAATGCACAAAACAAAGGGGAATTATGCAAAATAAAGAACACGAAGGTTGGAATATTAAAGAACTCGCAAACGAAGCGAGCCAAATAGACGAAGACGAAATTCAGCGACAGACTTTACGCGGCGATGAAACAAAGGGAAATCCCGACGACCGCGACAACGCCGGAAGCGTTAATACCGATGAAACGCCGCAGGGACGCGAAGAAGCCAAAAATGATGTCCAAGGCAAGGCAAATACGAACGAGTAACTTTTGGAATGCTTTAAGACGCTAAGTTTTTTCGGTCATATAATGTCAAAAAAGTTTGAGCCGTCTTTCGGCTTTCAGATTTGAAACTTTTCTGATAAAACTACCGTAGTAACTTAGCGTCATGATTTCCAAAGCAATTTCATTAAATAATATTCAAAGTTTGACCGATGTCGAACTGATTGCGAAAGCGATCAGCGGGCGCGAAGACGGTTTTGAAGAAATCGTCCGGCGTTATCAGCGACCGATTACAAATTATGTTTTTCGGATGCTCAACGATTACGATTCTTCGCTCGATGTGACGCAAGAAGTTTTCATCAAAGTTTATAATTCGCTTGAGCGTTACAGTTCCGAATATAAATTTTCGACGTGGCTTTACCGCATAGCGCATAACGCCGCGATTGATTACATCCGTCGCCGTTCACCCAATCAACAAAGTATTGAAACCGAAAACAAAGACGGTGCGTATCAACTCCAAATCGAAAGTCCCAATCCAACCCCCGAACAAGATCGTGAAAGAAGTGAGTGGCGGACAGAAATCGAAGCGGTCGTGAAATGTCTGCCGTCCGTTTATCGTGAATTGATTCTTTTGCGGCACGCGCAGGATTTGAGCTACGACGAAATCGCCGAAATCACGAATCTGCCGCTCGGCACGGTCAAAAACCGTCTGTTCAGAGCGCGTGAAATGATGCGCGAAATTTTTATCGAACGCGGATTTACCGGAATTTAAGGAGGAAAGACTATGAACAATATGCAATATCGTCCGCCGATGCAGTTGCAAACGCCTGAAGAAAAACAGATGGGAATGTTTATTCATCTTTCGAGTTTGGCGTATGCTTTTGTCTATCCAATCGGCGCACTTGCGCCAATTCTTTTGTGGCAGACTCAAAAAGATCAAATGCCCGCGCTCGACGCACACGGGAAAAATGCGACGAATTGGGTAATTTCATCGTTCATTTATTTGTCTGTCAGTTTTTTGTTGATGTTTGTCTTGATTGGTTTTTTGATTGCTCCGGTTATTTGGATTTTGATGGTTATCTTCCCGATCATTGCCGGAATTAAGGCAAACAACGGCGAACTCTGGGAATATCCTTTGACGATAAAATTTATAAAATAAAACGAGATAATGCCGCAAAATAACGCAAATCATCAGACTTGTCCGCGCACCGAAATCGCCGCTTACATTGACGGCGAACTCAGTCCGCGTGAAGAAATTGATTTAGAATTGCATTTTGCGGCTTGCTCGACTTGCATCGTCGAACTCAACGAACAGAAAAAATTGCTGTGCGCGTTGGATTTTGCTCTCGAAGACAAAGAAGAAATCGAACTGCCGGAAAATTTTACGAAAGTTGTTATCGCCAATGCCGAAAGCAATGTTCGAGGCTTGCGTTGTCCGCGTGAAAGAAACCGCGCCTTGTTTGTTTGTGCGGCGTTGTTTTTGCTCGTTATTTTAGGACTCGGCGCGGAAACTTCAAAAACCTTTGAAACATTCGGCACTTTGACCGAACAGTTTTTAGCCGTCGGCGGTTTTTTTGTTCATCTGGTTCACGATATTACCATCGCGGCAACGGTTATTTTTCGGTCTTTATGTCTTCAATTTGTTTTTAAATCGGCAATCTCGGCAGGATTTATCGGAATTTGCTTTGTCGTTTCACTTTTGATTTTTTCACGAATGATGTCGCGGCACAGAGATTTTTGAGATTTTTGAGAAAAGTGAGTTATCCGAATACCACAATCAATCGTATTATGTTTCCGCAAATTCCTATTTGGCAATTTATCGGCGGAGCGATTGCGATTCTTCTTTTCCAGTTCGTAATTTTCGCACAAAAAACTCCCAATATTACGACCTCGGACGACCGGCAAACGGTTATCATCGAGGGAAAATCCGACGACAAAGTTTATATATTCAGCAAAAATGTCATCATCAAAAAATCTGTCAAAGAGGTTTTTGTTTTCGGCGGCAATGTCACGATTGAGGGAAAAGTTGACGGCGATGTCGGGACAATCGGCGGTTCGGTGATTCAAAAAGAAAATGCGTTTATCGGCGGCGATGTGATTGTGTTGGGCGGAACTTATCAGCCCGAAACGCAAAAACCGCTTCGCAACGCCGAAAAAGAAACCGTTATAATCGGCATTTTTGAAGAAGAACTCCGCGATTTTGCCCAAAATCCGTCCGCCGTTTTTTCACCGACTTTAACCTGGGGATTTTTGGCGCAAAGAGTTTTATCGGTTCTTTTCTGGTTTCTGATTTCTTTTACTTTTACGACAATTTCACCCGGCGCAGTCAGCCGTGCGGTCGCTCGTTTCCAACTTTCAACCTTAAAAATTCTGGCAATCGGTATTTCGGGATTTTTATTCACGACCATCGGAATTATGCTGAGCGTCGCGTTTCTGCCCGGTTATCTGAGCGGAGTTATCAGTTTGATGACCTTGTTTTTGCTGTTTCTCGCGTATGTTTTCGGGCGTGTCGCCTTACAGGTCAGTTTTGGTAAATTACTGCAAAAACATCTTTTATCGGAAAGAAAACATTCCGAAACGCTTGCTATTTTACTCGGCGTAATCGCCTGGACAATTATTCTCTCCGTTCCCTACGTTTGGACATTTGCGCTGCTTCTACTTTTCTCCGTGAGCATCGGACTCGTTTTTACGGCACGAACAAAAAATAGCTGGCAGAATGTCTGAAATCACTCTAAAAGTTTCGACGTAAACGAAAATTCTCCCTATCTCATAAATATTTACAAATCTTTACAATACGGGTAAAACCTTTCGAGTAAAATTAACGTCTGTATTAAAGTGATTCAAAAGGCAACTTTTGATAGGGAAGTTGCGTATAAAATAAGATTATAAATTCTTAAAAGTTAAAATATCAGGAACAAAAAATGCGTAAAAATCTGTTTTTATCAGCCATAATTTTAATATTCGGTTTATCTGCCATATCGGCTTTTGCCCAAACTACGACAGTTAAGCCGAGTGCAATTAGCGGCGAAGTCAGTTCGATCAGCGGCGAAAAAATCGTTTTGAAAACCAAAGACGGCGACCTCGAAGCGGTTTTATCGGACAAAACACAATATTTTCGTGTTCCGCCCGAAAATCCGACACTCAAAGCGGCAGTTGCTTCGACGGTTACGGAAATCGGTATGGGCGACAAATTGCTCGTCACGGGAATTTTGTCGGAAGACAAAAAGACGATTCCGGCAAAATCGGTTTATTTGATCACGAAATCGGACATCTCAAACAAACAAATCAAAGAGAAAGAAGAATGGCGAACACGCGGAATTAACGGACGAGTTGTTGCTTTTAATCCGCAGACGAATGTTCTCACGGTTTCAGTGCGCGGTTTGGCAGGTGAAAGAACGGTTTCCGTAACACCGAAAGAGAAGTCGGAATTTTATCGCTACGCGCCGGATTCGGTGAAATTCAGCGAAGCAAAAAAAGGTGTTATCAGCGACATTGAGATTGGAGATTCAATTCGCGCTTTGGGCGATAAAAATGCAGACGGTTCGGAAATTAAAGCCGAAAGAATTGTTACAGGCTCATTTAAAACAGTCGGCGGAACGATTACCGCCATTAACGCCGAAAAGAACGAAGTTACGATCAACGATTTTCAAACCAAAAAAGATGTCACGATTGTCGTTACCGACGCTTCGATTTTGAAAGAATTTCCGGCTGATAGAGCGCAGATGTTAGCTGGCGGTCAAACTCAAGGCGGTGGGCAAGGCGGTTTTCGTCCGCCCACACAAGGCAATCAACAACCGAATTCGCAGCAAAATTCGTCAACACAAGGACAAACTCCGAATGGACAGGGACAAGGCGGTGGTTTTCGCGGCAGCGGCGGCGGAATTGATGAGATGCTCGACCGTTTCAAGACGGTTAAAGTTGCTGATTTGAAAGTCGGTCAAATGATTGCAGTTTCCAGCACGAAAAGTGCTGATCCGAGCCGCATCACGGCAATTAAATTATTATCGGGCGTTGAGCCGTTTATCAAAATGCAGCAAATGCCTATCGGCGGACAAGGCGGCGGCAATCGCGGCGGCGGCGGCGCGAGTCTGAATATTCCCGGACTTGACGGGTTTGGCGGAAATTAAAAGTTTTTTATTATAAAAGGAGCGCGATAATTTTAGCAGTAATTTGCGCTCCGTAAGTTTTATTTTGCAGGACATTAATATGAGAAAAATTAGATTATTTGCTTTTATAAGTTTTTTATTACTGCTTATAAGTTTGAGTGTTTCGGCACAGCAAAACGGAAGTTTGAGCGGGCAGGTTTATGACAGCCTCGGAGCGGTGGTCGTCGGCGCAAATGTTATTGCAGTTGACGCAAGTGCTAAGGAAAAATCAGCGATTACCAACAAAGACGGCGCATTTACAATCAACGGACTGGCACCGGGCAATTACACGGTTCGTGTTGTCGCACCGAGATTCGGACTTTTTGAACAAAATCAGGTCGAAATTAAAGCCGGCGAAAAGCAGGAATTAACGATTGCTTTGACGGTTGAAGCAGTCAACGAAAATGTTGATATTAACGGCGACGGGCAAATTGATACCGACCCGAATAACAACGCGAATGCCACCGTTTTGAAGGACAAAGATTTGGATGCTTTGCCGGATGACCCGGATGAACTCGAAGCGGCATTGCAAGCCCTGGCAGGACCTTTGGCAGGACCGGACGGCGGTCAGATAAACATTGACGGATTTAACGGCGGAAGATTACCGCCGAAAGAAGCGATTCGGGAAATCCGCATCAATCAAAATCCTTTTTCGGCAGAGTATGACCGTGTCGGTTTTGGACGAATTGAAGTTTTGACCAAACCCGGTTTCGACAAATTTCGCGGCTCGACGTTTTTCAATTTTAACGATGAAAGTTTGAACTCGCGCAATCCGTTTGCGTTGAATCGGGCGGCAAGTCAGGTTCGTAATTTCGGCGGATTTGTCAGCGGACCGATTATTTCAAAAAAATCTTCGTTTTTCGTTGATGTCAATCAGAGTCAAAGAGATGAAAACTCGGTGATTTCGGCGACAATTCTCGATCCTTCATTAAATGTTATCAATTTCAATCAAGACGTGACCGTTCCGACGCGCAGATTTTCGGTTAGCCCGCGTGTTGATTATGCAATCAACGACAAGAATACAATCGTCGGTCGCTACAGTTTTTCGCGTTCGACCTCGGAAAATCAAGGAATCGGCGGATTCTCGCTTTTGACACGAGCATTCGATTCGACGAATACGCAACACGAAATTCAGCTCACGGAATCAATGATTATCAACGCGAAAACGGTCAATGAAACTCGTTTTCGGTATGAGTTTAACAATCGCGAACAGGATGGCGATAATTCAATTCCGACAGTCAATGTTTCGAGCGCATTTACAGGCGGCGGTTCGCAAATCGGCTTGAATTACAATCGGTCGAGCCGTTGGGAATTGCAGAATTACACGACAACTTCGTTCGGCAAAGCCTCGCAGCATGCCGTTAAATTCGGTGTTCGCGTGCGCGGCATCAGTATTGACGACCGTTCGGAATCGAATTATGGCGGAACTTTTACGTTTTCGGGCTTTTTAGATAACAACAACACGCCGACCAATCCGGATGACGATTTTTTTGTCAGTTCGATCAGACAATATCGTGAAAAATTGTTGGGAAACCCTGACCCGCGTTATAATCCGAATCAATTCAGCCTGACGACCGGTGATCCGCTTGCCGATGTTTCGCAGATTGATTACGGACTTTTTGTTACCGACGATTGGAAGGCGCGGCAGGATTTAACCTTGAGTTTCGGCTTGCGTTACGAAAATCAGAACAATCTCGGCGATAGTTTTAATTTTGCACCGCGATTCGGTTTTGCATGGTCGCCGGGTGCCGGCGGCGCGAAAGCTCCGAAAACCGTTTTTCGCGGCGGTGTTGGTCTCTTTTATGACCGTTTCGGCGAAAACAACACGCTTCGTGCCAATCGTCAAAACGGAATTTCGCAGTTGACCTATACTGTCAGAGATAATACCTCGAATCTTCTTGGACAATCGATTTTCAACAATGGCGGCGTAACCAATGTTCCGACCGCGGCGCAGCTTGCAACTCTTGCTCCGAATGCGAGTATCCCGTTCAGAATTGCCGACGATCTGCAATCGCCTTATTCAATTCAGACGGCACTTAGTGTTGAACGTCAATTGCCTTTCAAAACGGTTTTGAGCGCAACTTATACGATGTCGAAATCTTATCATCTATTTCGACAGAGAAATATAAATGCGCCGATTTGCCCGACAATTGCCGCCTGTCCGCGTAATTTGACGGCTCCGCAGGTCTTGCTGCTGCCGCGTCCCGATCCGACAGCAGGTAACATTTATCAAATCGAATCGAGCGGTTATTCAAGCGCACAACTTCTGGCAATCGGTTTGAGAGCAAATCTGAATCAGCGTATCACGATCAACGGCGGCTATACAATGGGTTTTGCAAATGGCGATACCGATAGTTTGAACAGTCCGCGTTTTACCGTTAACTCGGTCGGATTTCCGGCATACAGCTATGATTTAAGCACGGAAAAGGCACCGTCGGCTTTTAACGCCCGACATTCGCTCTTTCTTGTCGGCTCGGTTAGTTTGCCGTACGGCTTCCGTCTGAATTCAATTATCATTGCTTCGTCCGGAAGACGTTTTAATATCACATCGGGTGAAGACAGAAACTACGATTCATTATTTTTTGAACGTCCCACCTTTACGGAACTGGCAAACCGTTGTCAAGTTTTGGGATTAACCAATTCATTCTGCGACATCAGCGGCGTTGCTAATCCCGATACGACAATTATCCCGCGAAACTACGGGAGCGGTCCGGCGAGCTTTAACGTCAATATGAACCTGAGCAAAACATTCGGCTTTGGCGGTTCAAAAAATACGGTTGCTGCAACTACTCCGACAACCCAGGGAAATCAGACACCCGCAACTACTCCCGGTAATCGTCGCGGCGGTGGCGGTGGCGGCGGTGGAAATCGCGGCGGCGGCGGCGGTGGTGGTGGTGGCGGCGGTTTCTTTGGCGGCGGCGGCGATAACAGCAAACCGTATAATCTGACGTTGGGAATTAATGTTCAGAATTTATTTAATAATGTTAATCTGAGTTCGCCGGTCGGTTCGCTGACCTCGCCTTCATTCGGACGCTCACGCTCGACGGGCGGAGCATTCGGATTTTTCGGCGGCGGCGGCGGTTCGGCAAATCGCCGTGTTGAGTTATCAATGAGATTTAATTGGTAATTGCCTGGCGATAATGTAAAAATGATGAGGGGCGAAAGTAAAACTTTTGTCCCTCATTTGCGTATTTAACGTGAGTTCGGGATAAGCAATTTGCCGATTGGAGCGCAGGCTGCCAGCCTGCCACGCCGCTTGCAAAGCGGTGTCACTAACTTCGATTTTCGGCAAGGTTGAATAAACTCAGACGTTCTTAGCGTTTTTCAAACGCTTGCAGGCTGGCAGCCCGCGCTCCATTCTTATCCCGAACTGACGTTATTTAGAAACAATTCGCTTTCGAGAAAAGTTGTTTTAAACGGAGAATTATGAAAAAACTTTCTATTTTACTATTTATTTTTGTGCTGGCAACGAATGTTTTTGCCCAGAAAGAGGAGGTCAAAAAGGGTAAAGACCAACCGGCAATTGCCGAAACTAAAACCGTCGAAACCAAGAAGGCGCAACCTATTGATTTGGCAAAAGCGGCTTTTGCCGCGCACGGCGGTGATAAGTTCAAAGCAATGAAAACCTTGATCGTCAAAGGTTCGGCGGATGTTTCCGCTTCGCCGACGCAAAGCTTTCCCTCGACTTTCATAACGATTTTTTCGAGTGACAAATACCGCTTTGAATTGACCAATCCGTTTCAGCCTTTTAAACAGATTTACGATGGACAGCAAACTGTTTCGTCGGTCCCGAATTTTATCCTTCCGCCCGTCAATCGGCTCGGTTTGCCGCTTTTGCAAAAAATGGATGAGAAAGGTTTCGTGGTTGCAGCTTTGCCTGAAAACAGCAAAAAGAAAAATGGTTTTCGGATTACTTCGCCCGAAGGTTATTTCACGGATTTTTTTGTTGATGAAAAAACGGGACAAATCAAAAGCTATGAGGCAAGCTACGATTTTAATGGCAGAAATGTGACAACGTCGGTCGAAATAGACAAAATTCGTGAAGTTGACGGCGTGAAAATTCCCGAAAAATACGCGCAACGCTTTGACCTCGGCTTTGCGACGATTTACGCAGACTTTAAAGCAAAAGACATTCTCGTCAATTCGGAAGTTGCCGACGATGTTTTTTCAATTGCAAAATAAAAGAGTAGAGAGTAAAGAGTAAAGAGTGGAGAGTAAAGAGTAAAGAGTGGAGAGTTAAAATCAACTAACTCTCCACTCTTTACTCTTTACTCTTTACTAACTTAAACGTGCATAATTTCTTGTTCTTTCGTTTTGGCGAGTTCGTCAATTTTACCTGTGAAAGTATTGGTCAATTTTTGAACTTCTTCCAAACCGTAACGCTCATCGTCTTCGGAAATCGCTTTGTCTTTGAGCAATTTTTTCAACGAATCGTTGGAAGCCTGACGAACAATGCGGACGGCAACTTTATGTTCTTCGGCAATTTCGTGAACCTGTTTGCCAAGTTGTTTGCGGCGTTCTTCGTTCAGAGCGGGAATCGGCAGACGAATTACTTTTCCGTCGTTTGAAGGATTAACGCCCAAATTTGCGGCGATAATTGCTTTTTCAACGGCGTTAAGCTGGGACATATCCCACGGCTGAACGGTAATCAATTGCGGTTCGGGAACGGCAACCGAAGCCATCTGACTGAGCGGAGTCGGCGAACCGTAATAATCAACCACGACCGCATCGAGAAATCCGACGGTTGCGCGTCCGGTTCTGATATTACTTAATTTTCGCTTTAAATCTTCGACAACCAAATCCATTTTCGGTTTCGTATCTTTCAAAACTGTATCTACACTCATAGTTTTCTCAAAAATTACTGGTAAAAATTTTAGGCAGTTTTTTTATTCTTGCCGACGGTGACAAGCGTTCCGATGGTTAGATCGCCGCAGACAGCTTTCAAGATATTGCCCGATTCCTTCATATTGAAGACCATAATCGGCAGATTATTGTCCATACAAAGCGAGATTGCCGAGGCATCCATTACTTTTAACTGCTTTTCAAGAACTTCTTGATAAGTTATTTTATCGTATTTCTCGGCTTCGAGAAAAATCATCGGATCAGCCGAATAAATTCCGCCGACTTTCGTGGCTTTGAAAATCACTTGCGCCTTGATTTCCAACGCACGAAGCGCGGCGGCTGAATCGGTTGTGAAAAAAGGATTGCCCGTTCCCGCCGCAAAAATTACGACGCGTTTTTTCTCAAGATGCCGAACGGCGCGGCGGCGGATAAAAGGTTCGGCGAGCTGCGGAATATCAATCGCCGACGAAACCCGCGTAATCACGCCGATTTGTTCGAGTGCGTCCTGCAAAACGACGGCGTTCATTACCGTTGCCAGCATTCCGATATAATCGGCGGCGGCGCGATCCATATTGCCTGCCGATTTTGAAACGCCGCGAAAAATATTGCCGCCACCGACGACCACCGCGATTTCAACGCCGAGTTCGTGAACGGCTTTGATTTCCTGCGCGACCGATTCGGCAACATTCGTATCAATGCCGTAATTCTGCCCGCCCATCAAGGCTTCGCCGGAAAGTTTGAGCAAAATGCGTTTGTATGCAGGCTTCATTTTTTTAGTCCAGAGTCGAGAGTCTAAAATTTCTTTTCTCGACTCTCGACTAATTTATCCGACCATTGAAGCGACTTCCGCCGCAAAATCGTCTTGTTTTTTCTCGATGCCTTCGCCCATTTTGTAGCGTGTAAAGCGGCGAATCGAAATGTTTTCTTTAATCGAAGCAACTTTTTCTTTGACTAGTTCGCCGACCGTTTTTGACGGATCTTTGACGAACGGCTGGTCAACCAGAACATTTTCTTCGTAGAATTTGTTCAAGCGTCCTTCGATTATTTTGTTCAAAACATCTTCCGGTTTGCTCGCATTTTTGGGGTCGTTTTTGAGCTGTTCGAGTAAAATTTCTCGTTCTTTATCGAGAACATCCGAAGGAACGTCTTCACGGTTCAGAAAACGCGGGTCGGTGGCGGCAATGTGCATCGCCACGTCTTTGACGAGCTGTTGAAATTCTTCACCGCGTGCGACGAAATCGCTTTCGCAGTTGATTTCAACCATCACGCCGACTTTTCCGCCCATATGAATATATGAACCGACCGCGCCTTCAGCCGTCACGCGACCGCTCTTTTTGTCAGCGGATGCCATACCCTTTTTGCGAAGGATTTCGACGGCTTGGTTTTCGTCGCCGTTTGCTTCGACCAATGCGTTTTTACAATCAACCATTCCCGCGCCGGTTTTTTCGCGCAGGGATTTTACTGCACTTGCTGTAATATCTGCCATAATAAACTCCAATTATAATAATTCAATATTTAAGATTTAAGATTCAAGATTCAATTTAATTTTGAATCTTGAATTTTCAATTTTGAATTCTAACAAAAAGCGTAGCCCGTTCTCTCAACAAACGGAAATCGCTACGCTTCAAAGATTAAGAATGATTTTGTTTAACTAGCGGTTGCTTCGTTTGTTTCTTCCTCAGGTTTTGCTGCTTCCGCTGTTTCCGTTGGTTCCGCTTCGGCTTCGACTACTGTTTCAGTTTCAGTAACTTCGGGAACGCTTGTTTCTGCGGGCGCAACTTCTTCCGCAACTGTCGGCTCGACAACTGTTTCAGCAACTGCCGGAGTTTCTGTTTCCGCCGCTTCGGTTGCGTTTTCATCAACGCCGCCGCTGCCTTCGGTACCAAAGTTTTTGCCTTCGAGAATCGCATCCGAAATGCGCGAAGCAAACAGCCGAATCGCACGAAGCGCGTCGTCATTGCCCGGAATTACGTGGTCAACACCTTCGGGCGAGCAGTTCGTATCAACAACCGCGACGACCGGAATGCCCAAACGATTGGCTTCGGCAACCGCAATTTCTTCCTTGCGAACGTCAATGATAAAAATCATATCGGGCAAGCCTTTCATATCTTTAATGCCCGCCAGATTTTTCATCAAGCCTTCTTGCTGACGATCCATTCCGAGACGTTCTTTTTTTGTCAGCAGATCATAACGACCGTCTTCTTTCATCGCCTCGATATTTCTCAATTTCTGAATCGAATTTTGAACCGTTTGATAATTTGTCAAAAGTCCGCCGAGCCAGCGATTATTAATGTAATATTGTCCGGCGCGTTCGGCTTCTTCCTTAATTGCATCTTGCGCCTGGCGTTTTGTGCCGACGAACAAGATTTTCATATTCGGCTTTTCGGCGACGGCTTCGGTGACATACGCGAGCGCATCACGGAAAAGTTTCTGTGTTTTCTGTAAATCAATAATATAAATACCGTTGCGTTCACCGAAAATATATTCTTTCATTTTCGGATTCCAACGGCGAACCTGGTGACCAAAGTGAACGCCTGCTTCGAGGAGTTCCTTCATTGTTACTGTAGCCAAACTTATTATCTCCCTTACCGTATTGGTTTTTGTACTCGCCGCAAACATCGGTTCAACCAAAAGTTGCGGCAATGGTTTGAAGTTCAGAGTAACGGCTTTAGCCGTGAAAATTTTCTCACGGCTAAAGCCGTTACTCTGAACAAATAAATTATCGTTTCGAGAATTGGAAACGCTTACGCGCTCCTTTCTGTCCGTATTTTTTACGTTCTTTCTGACGCGGGTCGCGTGTAATGAATCCGGCTTTTTTCAAAGTCGGACGCAAATCAGCGTTAAACTCCAAAAGTGCGCGGGTAATTCCGTGACGAACCGCACCGGCTTGTCCCGCCGTTCCGCCGCCATTCACATTTACTAAAATGTTGAATTTTTCGGTGGTGTCGGTCAAGCGAAGCGGCTGACGGATAATCATCCGTAATGCTTCGTTCGGAAAATATTCGTCAAAGCCGCGACGATTTACAATAATATCGCCGTTGCCCGGACGAAGATAGACTCTCGCTGTCGAAGTTTTTCGGCGACCTGTGCCGTAATATTGAATATCTGCCATAATCTAATGTTTATTTTGTTTCAATTTCAATTGTTTCGGGGTTTTGGGCGCTGTGCCGATGATCGCCGTCCGCGTAAACTTTCAATTTTTTCCCCATCGCTTTGCCGAGTTTTGTTTTCGGCAACATACCTCTGACGGCAAGTTCGACAATGCGTTCCGGTTTGGTGTCAAGCATTTCTTTAACTGATTTTGTGCGTAAACCACCCGGATAAAGCGTGTGGTGGCGATACAGTTTTTGATCTGTCTTATCACCTTTGAAAACAACGTGACGCGCATTAATCACGACAACGTGGTCGCCCATATCCAAAAACGGTGTCCAACTCGGATTGTTTTTACCCGAAAGAATACGCGCAACTTCGGTTGCGAGTCGTCCGACTGTTTTGCCTTTGGCATCAACCACGAACCATTTACGGTTGTCCGCTAAACCTTTTCCGCTCGGAAAATATGTACTCATAATAGCCTACAATGTTAGAAATTTTCGCAAAAAAGCGAACTGATAGGATAACGAATCTAGCTTTTAAGGTCAAGCCGTGATTAGATTTTATAAGGAAATCCGAGTTTTGCGCCCGCTAAAAGCAGTCCGATAATTGTTTTTGCATCCCGAATTTCATTGCTTCGTATTTTTTCAAACGCTTCGGCGAAACTTATTTTTTCAATCGAAAGAAATTCGTCTTCGTCCAAATTTTGCGCGGTTTCAGTCAAATACGTCGCCAGAAACAAATTCATTTTTTCGGTCAAAAAGCCGGGTGAAACATAAAATTCGCTCAAGAATTCGATGTTTTTTGCCGTTACGCCGATTTCTTCTTCGAGTTCACGCGCCGCGCCGATTTCGGGTGCTTCGCCTTCGGAAAGCGTTCCGGCGGGAATTTCCAAAAGATATTCCTGTGCCGCGTGACGATATTGTTTGACCAAAGCAATCGTCTTATCGGCAAAAACGGGAATAATCACCGCGCTTCCATGATGATTGACGATTTCGCGTTTGTAAATCATTTCGTTTTCTCGAATTTCGGCAACCGAAATGTCAAAAACTCTGCCTTGATAAATTGTTTCGCTCGATAAAACTTCAGGTTTCATAGAAAAATGTCTGAATTTATTTGAAATGCGCTATAATTAAAGCCAAGTTTAACAAATTGAAATCAAACTGACCGAACCTCATATAAGTTTTTTGAATTGTAGAAATTTCAAAGGAGGCTTTATGCAGTTAATCGGATTGGCAACAGTCGTTCTTTTTCTGGCTTCGCTCGCGTCGTTTTTGTCGGCGTTTTTGTATCCTGAGTTTGTGAAAACGGGCGGCATTTTGGGTGTTTTGTTTCTCGGAATTGCCGCAATGACACTTGCCGTGACCATTAAAAAGCGAAACAAGACGGAGAGAATTTAAGCATTTTCGGCTAAAAACGCACGAACCATTTTCATATCTTCCCAAACTTCGCGTTTTTTCGTCGGATCTCTGAGCAGGTAAGCCGGATTAAACGTCGGTATCAATTTAATGCCGTTATAATCGTAAAATTCGCCGCGCATCTGCGTTATGGATTTCTTCGTGTTCAAAAGTGCCTTCGTCGGCGTATTTCCAAGCGAAATAATAACCTTCGGCTTGATTGCCAAAATCTCACGGTGCAGAAACGGCGTAAAAAACTTCAAAATCTCGGGCGTTAATTCATCGCCCGCCGAAATAAATTTGACGACATTCGTTAAATAAACGTCTTCGCGCCGAATCCCAATCGAAGCCAAAATCTTCACGAGCAAATCGCCGACCGGACCCATAAAAGGCTTTTCCGAATCGGCATCCGGCGCACCCGGCGATTCGCCGACAATCACGACATCAGCATCAACTTTGCCAGTTCCAAAAATAAAAAATCTGTCGGGAAAGAGCAATTTGCCCTTTTCGAGCGTTTCCTGATTGATTTCGTCAACCGTTTCGCTAGATTCCGTTGAAATTTCATCGAATAGAGAATTTTGCATAAATTTTAGCCACAGAGTTCACAGAGAACACAGAGTTCTTCGAGTATTAAATTTAAAAAATCTCGGTGAACTCTGTGTTCTCTGTGGCTTAATTTATTTAATCGAATTTAAATAATCGCGGATTTTTTTCATATCTTCCCAAACCTCGCGTTTTTTGCTCGGGTCGCGCAAAAGATACGCGGGATGAAACGTCGGCATTACTTTGACACCGTAATAATCTTGGAAAATTCCGCGCAGTTTGGTGATTCCTTCTTTCGTGTCAAGCAGATTTTTCATCGCCGTATTTCCAAGAACGACAATGACTTTTGGTTTAACAACGGCAATCTCGCGCAGTAAAAAGGGCTTGCAAGCAGCAGTTTCATTAGGCACCGGCGCACGATTTCCGGGCGGACGACAGCGATTGATGTTGCCGATAAAAACGTCTTCGCGCTTCATTCCGATGGCTTCGATGATTTTGTTCAAAAGTTGTCCGGCACGACCGACAAACGGCTCGCCTTTCGCATCTTCATCCGCGCCCGGAGCTTCGCCGATAATCATCAATTCGGCGTTCAGATTTCCCGTGCTGTGAACGATTTTTGTCCGTCCTTCGTGAAGCGGACAGCGCGTGCAGTTGCCGATGTCGGAACGGATTTCTTCAACCGTTTCGCCCGAATCGGGCAGACTTTGCGAAATATCGCCAAAGAGCGAAATGCTCAAATCTTCTTCAATGGGTTTTTGTTTTGGCATATGTTGTTTTTCTCTCGGTTCTGAATTTCTCGAAAATCTCGACTCTTGTTTCGGACTCAAAGGCTGACGCGAAAGTTTGGTTGATTCCAAAAGACTGATGCGGCTTGTTTTAACTTCGTTTGATTCAATTTTCGGCGCAGTTTTCGTCATCGCCGAAAAATCGGTCGGAATAAATTTTTCTAACCTTTCTCGCGGAATTTCAGCTTGAATTTCAGACTTTGGACTTTGGACTTTGGACTTTGGACGTAAAGTTATTTCCGGCAAATCAACCGACAAATTTTCCACGCCGAGTTCCTGCAAATACAAAATTTGCTCTTTCACGTCTGCCAAAATTTCTGAAAACTCGTTCTGCACTTTTTGCCTTTTTACTTTTTACTTTTTACTTTGTCTCTTAATTTTATCACTTCGTCGAGGATTTTGTCCGCCAAATCGCGTTTTGACATTAGCGGCAAATCAAATTCATTTTCACGCGTAATTATCGTTGCGATATTCGTATCCGAATTAAATCCCGCGCCTTTTTTCGTGATGTCGTTGGCGACAACCAAATCGAGATTTTTCTTTTCCATCTTTAATTTCGCGTAACTGACGACATCATTCGTTTCCGCCGCAAAACCGACAACTAAAAGATTTTCGTGGCGATTTTTTGAAACATTCGACAAAATATCGGGCGTTTTTTCGAGTTCCAAGGTCAAAACATCTTGATTGGTTTTCTTTATTTTTGCATCCGCAACATCTTTGGGGCGATAATCGGCAACCGCCGCCGCGCCGATAAAAATTGAGGCTTCAGGAAGTTTTTTCATCACGGCTTGAAACATTTCTTCGGCTGAAATTGCCCGAATGAATTCGACATTTTCGGGCGGTTCAACTGTGGTTACGCCGCACACGACCGTTACTTTCGCGCCGCGTTTTGCCGCCATTTCCGCGACCGCAAAACCCATTTTGCCTGACGAATGATTCGAGATAAACCGCACCGGATCAATTGCTTCACGAGTTCCTCCAACCGTGATTAAAATATCTTCGCCCTTTAAATCCTGTATTTCAATTGGTAGGGAAATAACGTCCCCAACTTCAATTTCATCATCACCTGTTAATTCTTTTGCCTCGCTTAAAGAAATTTCTGCGGATGGATTTTTAATTTCTTGGACAACAATTTTAGGAACTGTGTTTTTTAAAGTCTCTGCATTACTGTTTAACAACAACTCAAAAAATTCCCGTGTTTGATCAGTATTTGAATTTAATAACTCTAGGGCTTGAGTCGTGATATTTTCAACGTCTTCGAGTTTTCCCGTGCCGACGGTTTTGCAAGCCAATTCGCCAGAAATCGGCTCGACAAAATAAACGCCGTCTTTTTTCAAGGCTTCAATATTTCTTTGCGTTGCCGCGTGATTCCACATCGTTACGTTCATTGCGGGCGCAATCATCACGGACGCGTTTGCGGCAAGATAGGTCGAAGTCAGAAAATCGTCGGCGATTCCGTTCGCAAATTTTGCGATGATATTGGCGGTCGCGGGAACGATTAAAAGCAAATCAATATTTTGCGAAAAATTTATATGAGCAATCGGGTCGGGATTATTTTCGTCGTAATCGTCAACCAAAACATAATTTTCGGTTAAAGCGCGAAACGTCAAAGGTTGAATAAATTCGGTCGCGTGTTTCGTCATCGCCACGCGGACTTCGCAATCTGCTTTTTGCAAAAGCCGCAAAACTTCAATCGCTTTATACGCGGCAATTCCGCCGCAAACGCCGAGTCCGACGCGAAATTTCTTTTTTGTTTCACTCATAAATTCTGCTCAGAGTTTAGCATAAAATCGGTCAGAACCGTCTGCGGTAGCGGGCGGTTAAACTTTACAAATTTAGGTTGTTTCACAGTTCAAACTGACAACATTTAACCATCCGCTACCGCAGACGGTTCTGACTTCTTCTGACACGAAACATCGAAGGCTGTGGCAATCCACAGTAAAAATTCCGAAAAGCTATGTTAAAATTCAAACAGAATTTAAAGGTGAAATAAAATGGATCAACCGACACTTTTTGAACCAAAAACGCCAAATCCCGAAATCGAAAAGGTTTTGCTCTATGCCCTTGGCGATTTTCAGTCGCGCGGGAAAGTTTTGGCTGACAGAGAATTAGCCTTAGACAGACTGCGCGGCGCGTTCAAAAGAGCGACAGATAAATTTGGAATCGCCCAACTTTCCGACGAACAAATCGCCGAAACGCTCGAAAAACTCGGCGCAAAAATTGTCAAAGTTCCGAGTTTCGTCGCCAAACATCCGTTTCGCGTGACGGTTTCAAATGATTTAGCTTTCAGAGCAAAGGAAATTTATAGACAAACTCTCGAAAATGATTGAAGAAAAGCAGGAAAAAGCCGAATTATGGCAATACGTCGAAAAACATCGTCCGCAGATCGAGAAATCTTTGCGCGAGCATTTGCCGCTTGCGCCGCCGCAGATTGAAACGCAGTTTAACGAAGCAGTTGAATATGCTTTGTTTTCGGGCGGCAAGCGTTTGCGTCCGGTTTTGACTTTGCTTGGCGCGGAGCTATTTGGCGGAAAGGCGGAAGTCATAATGCCGGCGGCGATTGCGGGCGAATTTATTCATACATCGTCGCTTATTTTTGACGATTTGCCGTGTATGGACAACGCTTCCGAGCGGCGCGGGAAAACTTCTCTGCACGAAAAATTCGGCGAAGGTTTGGCGATTCTTGTCGCGCTCGGTTTTCTAAATGCTTCTTACGGCTTGGTTTTTGTCAATCACGCGAATTTGCCCGAACGGGCAATGCTTGCCCACGCGGAACTCGTCGAATGTATTGGCGCAAGCGGAATGCTCGGCGGTCAATCGGTTGATCTCGCGCTTGCAAAAGGCGCGGGCGATGTTTCAAATTTTGAAAACGAATCGGTCAGAAATCTGAAAACTTCCGCGCTGATGCGTCTGAGCTTGCGCGTCGGCGCGATTTTGGCGGGCGCGAGTCATCTCGATTTGGTGACGCTTTCGCGTTTTGCGGAACTGCTCGGCGACGCTTATCAGCTTTCGGATGATTTGATTGATTTGGAAGAAGACGGCGCGATTTTCGGCGACGAACAAAAGACTTTTGCGATTAATGAAGGCAAACAAACGGCGAATCGTCGGCTTCAAAAAATCGTCGAAGAAGCAAAACGCATCTTAGTTGAAAACTTCTCGCCTTCGGAAGCGCGAAGCTGTTTGATTCAACTGACGGATTATTTAGCAGAGAGAAAAGTTTAAAGTAAAAAGTAAAAAGTAAAAAAATGACAACGGCAACAGCAACAAATTATTACGAAATCGTCGCCAAATTTCCGGCGGGAAGCGAACTCATTTTGCGCGAACAAACTTGGGAAGATTACGAAAATATTCTCGAAGAAATCGGCGAAGCAAGCGGTTTGCGCGTCAGCTACGACGGCGAACTCGTAAAAATTATGACTTTATCTACGACGCACGAAAAATATGTTCGTTTCTTTGAAATGTTGATAACAACTTTGAGCTTAAGGCTTAGAAAGAAAATTTTGCATTTCGGTTCGGCAACAATGAAAGCCTCGCGCAAACAACGCGGTTCTGAGCCGGATTGTTGTTTTTACATCCAAAATGCCGAAGCCGTGGCGCGAAAAGCGACGATTGATTTTAGCCGCGATGTGCCGCCGGATGTCGTCGTCGAAGTTGATATTCATCACAATTCGCTCGACAAGTTTTCGATTTATTCTGCGCTTCGTGTTCCCGAATTTTGGCTTTACGACGGCAAGCAATTGAAAATTTATCAGCTTGAAAAAGACGATTATTTCGAGATTGAAAAGAGTATTGCACTGCCTATTTTAACGACGCAGATTTTGAGTGATTTTCTCAATCGCTTGGAAAAATCCGACCAGTTCGAGATTTTGCTGGAGTTTGAAACTTGGTTGGAAAGCCAAAAATGATTGATGAAAACGAAATCGAAAAAGCCTACGAATACTGCGAAAGCGTCACGAAAATTCACGCCAAAAGTTTTTATTTCGCGGCGAAATTTTTGCCCAAAATAAAACAACGCGCCGTTTATCCGATTTATGCTTTTTGCCGTCACGTTGATGATGAAATTGACGAAATCGGCGAAGGTGACGAACGCGAGGCGATTCGGGCGGTTGAAAGATGGAAAGCCGATTTGGAAGAACTTTATTTCAACGCCAAGCCGCAAAGTAACAAAGGCGCAAAGGAAGAAATTTATCTGCAAACCGCAAACCGCAAACTTGTTTTTACAGCTTGGAAAGATTTATTGGAAACTTACAAAATCCCTCAAAATTTTCCGCTTGAATTGATCCAAGGCGTTTTGATGGATACAAACATTAAGCGTTACGAAACTTTCGAGGAACTTTATATTTATTGTTATCGCGTGGCTTCGACCGTCGGTTTGATGTCGTCGGAAATTTTGGGTTATGCAGATAAAATCGCGCTCGAATATGCCGAAGCAATGGGCATCGGAATGCAGCTCACGAATATTTTGCGCGATGTCAAAGAAGATGCGGCGATGGGCAGAATTTATCTGCCGCAGGAAGATTTGCTACGCTTTAAAATCTCGGAAGAACAAATTTTTGCTAACGAATTTGACGAAAACTTCGCCGAAATGATGAAGTTTCAGGTCGAAAGGGCGCGTGAATATTATCGAAAAGGCGAAAAGGGAATCGCGCTTTTGGAGAAAGATTCGCGGTTCACGATTTTGTTGGCTTCGCGGATTTACGCGAAAATCTTGGACGAAATCGAAAAACAACACTACAATGTTTTTATTCGCCGCGCACATACGACCAAACGGCAAAAGATTTTTGCCATTCCGAACATTTGGCTTAAAGCGAGAAAATTATAAAATTTGTTTGAGGTATCTATGAAAAAAATTCTTTCAGTCTTGTTGATTTCTGTGTTTTCGTTTCTTCCGGTTTTTGCTCAAAAGGCAAGTTTTGAAGACATCAAGCAACTTCAGTCACCGCAAACTCCGCGGCTCGGTTTTATCATTCACGGCGGCGCGGGTGTCATTAAAAAGGGAAGTTTGTCGCCCGAAAGGGAAGCCGAATATCGTAAGAAGCTCGAAGAAGCCCTGCTTGCCGGCTACAAAGCTCTGCAAGCGGGCAAGACTTCGCTCGATGCGGTCGAAGTTGCGATCAGAATTTTGGAAGATTCGCCACTTTTTAACGCCGGCAAAGGCGCGGTTTTTACCAATGACGGCAAAAACGAACTCGATGCTTCGATAATGGATGGCAAAACTCTCGGCGCGGGCGCGGTTGCCGGACTTCACCACGTCAAAAACCCGATTACGCTGGCGCGGGCGGTGATGGAAAAGTCCGAGCATGTGATGATGACCGGCGACGGCGCGGAAAAGTTTGCGAAAGAGCAGAATATCGAACTCGTTCCCGAAAAATATTTCTTCACGCAGGAGCGTTGGGATGCTTTGCAGAAAATTTTGAAGGAAGAAAAAGAGGCGAAAGAGAAGAAAAAAGGAACTGTTTCCGAAAGTCTGACGGATGATTTTTTGATGCGGAATCCGCTTTACGCGCAAATGACGGAAACCGAAAGATTGCCCGAGAACCGCTTTGGAACGGTCGGCGCAGTCGCACTCGACAAAGACGGCAACATCGCGGCGGGAACTTCGACGGGCGGAATGACCAACAAAAAATACGGGCGCGTCGGCGATGCTCCGATCATCGGCGCGGGAACTTACGCGAACAACAACACTTGCGGCGTTTCGGCAACGGGTTGGGGCGAATATTTTATCCGCATCGGCGTGGCGCGTGATATTTCGGCTTTGATGGAATATCGCGCTTTGAATGTTCAGCAAGCGACCGATATGGTGATTAAAAAAGTCGGAGTTTTAGGCGGCGACGGCGGCGTGGTGGCGATGGATAAGTTCGGTAATATGGCAGTTTCGTTCAATTCCGAAGGAATGTATCGCGCCTACATCAACGCCGAAGGCAAGCCTGTCATCGAAATTTACAAAGATTAGAATTGATTCAAAATTAACGGACGGCGGAATTCGATTTGCAAGGTGCAAGACGAATTCCACCGTTTGCTGTCGAGTTTGCAGAGTTACTGAGTGATTTCCATGAGATACTACGCGATTTTGAATAAATGCTGACGAGTTTCGAGAGATGCTAATTGATTTTCGCCGTCCGCTGACGAGTTTTTATATCCGCTAACTTAAAACGTGAGACGCGCAATCAGATTGGAGCAGATTGGAGCGCAAGCGTCCCGCTTGCAATGAGCGCAAAGCGCGAAAAAACGCTTCGATTTCCTAAAACATTTCAGCAAATCGAAGCGTTTTGAGCGTTTTACAAACGCTTTGCAAGCGGGACGCTTGCGCTCCAGTCTTTAAAGGCTTCAGTCTTTAAAGTAAAAAAAGCCTCGAAGTGTTCAAACACTTCGAGGCTTTTTTCTAATAATTCTTTGCGTTAAATCGTATCGTTGCCGGTTTTCGAGTTTTCGTTTAACTCGTAGCGGTCGCGGTCGCGTTTTTCCATCTTTTCGACGAAATCGAGCGGCTCATTGTCTTCAAAATCAATGCCCATCGCGTGTGCGTTTTCTTCAACGTCCGATTGGTCGGGCGTTGGATTATGTCCGCCGAAGGCTTCTGCGCCGTCATCGTTCGCGCCTTCCCAATCGGCATCAATGTCGCCGCCCGAATCAGCCGGACTGGTCGAATGATGCTCGAAAAGCCGTTCAGCCAATTCGCCCGGAGCTTGCGGAACGTGGGCAATTTCCTCGTCCATAAACTCTTTAATGGCTTCGTCCGCCGGTTCTTGCTGTTCGTAAAATTCCAAATCCTTCCCTGAAATCATATCTTCACCCTCTTGTTCTTCCATAAATCCCTACTTGTTTGTAACAAAAGAATAGCACAAATCAAGTCTTGAGTCTTGAGTCTTAAGTCTTAAGTCGAAAATGCTTTTGACTCAAGACTCTAAATAAACACGACGGTTTGCGACGACGGAATATCGAAACGCTTACGGCAGCGCATATTTTTGCACATCAAAACATCATCAATCCGCACCATATAATCACGCGATTTTTGAAATTGTTGATTGTCTTTTAAATGACGCGGCGGATTTGTCTTTTTCGTCCGTTTCATCCAGCGCACGTCGTAATCGTTGCGCTCGCGGCATTGCGGACACGAGAAACTCGCTTGTTTTACTTCGGTTTTTTCGTCAAAAATATCTCTTTCATTTATCATTTATTATTTCCCGGTATCATTAAAAATCTTTTTCAATGATAGCCGATTATTGATAAATGTTGAATGACAAATGTTATTCAACGGAAGTATTTGGATAAGGATTTCAGACTGGAGCGCAAGCGTCCCGCTTGCCATAAGCGCAAAGCGCGAAAAAAAACGCTTCGATTTCCTAACATATTGAAGGAAATCAAAGCGTTTTGAGCGTTTTCCAAACGCTTTGCAAGCGGGGACGCTTGCGCTCCAGTCTTGTCTAACAAGTTACGTTATTCAGATAATTTTCGCAAGAATTGAAAGGAAAAAATTCCCGTGTTGTGTCCGTCCGAAAAGTGAAAATTCAGCGCGTAGCGTCCGACGACCGAGGTTGATGTAATCGTCAAATCTTCGGGAACGCTCGCTTCATTGAGAATTTTCTCGCCCGTCCATTCGTTGACACACGACGCGCACGGACAATTTCGCCGCAATTCGACGGCATTATAGCTCGTTTCCGCGTCGTCCGACCATTTTATCGAGAGTTCACGGTCGTTTTCTTCGATGATTTGGGTTGGTTCTATCATTTTAAAGTCCATAGTCCATAGTCCATTAGTCCAAAGTCGAAAAAGTCAAAATGACACAGGACTTTGGACTTTGGACTATAGACTGTTTTCAACGTCTTCCGCCGAGATGTCGTAATGCGAGGCGTGATAAACCGCTTTGCCGTTTTTGAGAACGATTGCTTGCGGCGATTCGTGTCGAACGCCTGTTTTGTTGGCGATTTCGTTTGAAACCTCACGCGATTTTTGCATAATCACGAGATTTACGTCCGTCTCGACCTCGGAAACCTCGTGATAAACGCTCGTGCTGATCGGACAAGTGACGGAATGTTTGAATAAAACAACCGCTTTTTCGTTCGATTTTTCAAAAAGTTCTTCTAATTTTTCAATTGAGTTAAGTTCGATAAAATTTGCCATATTTTTTAGCCCCGAGTCCCGAGTCCAAAGTCCAGAGTTTTAAGTCGAATTGACTCTGGACTCCAGACTCTGGACTCTGGACTCATCTGTTAAATCCCTTGATAATAATTCGGTGAAGGCGGCTGTCCGAACTCATTTTGTTTCGGAAAAATCTTGCGGTAAGCGACCACCGTTCCCGCCAAAATGATCGGCATCACGAAATAAGCTCCGATTCCGCAAGTAAATGCGCCGAACAGACTGAGAACAAATGCCACGCCGTAAAATCCAGCAATGCCGCCGAGGTTTTTCCAAACGCCTTTCGCGCTCATTTTCATCGCCTCGAACGCGCCTAAATTGCGGTCAACAATCAGCGGAAACGTGAACATCAGCAAAGTGTGAAAACAAACCATCAAGACGATGAAGACCAAATCAATCGCCACCGCGCCGATCAGTAAACCGATCATTTCCGATTCGCTGAGTTTCGGACCCATCACTATTGCCGCGATGAACGGCGCGTAAATAAGTCCGAAAACGATCAGCATCGGCACGACCAGTATAATCGTCGCCATTAAACCCGGCAGCCACCATTGAAAACCTTTCCAAAGATTGTCAAAAATAACCGGCTGTCCGTCAATTTTTTGCAGAAAACAATAATAAATCCCGCACAGCATTGCGCCGACCAAAATATACAGCGAGACACCGCCGAGCAAAAGCCCGACCAATGTGATGGCGAAAAAAATCCAGTAATCATTTTTGATTAATTCCCAGCCTTCCTTCATACATTCGACCGGACGGATCACACCTGTGTTTATTTCAGTCATAAAATACCTCAAAAAAAAACGGATAACCGAGGCGAAATGCTTCGTCAGTTATCCATCATAACAAAAGTTTCGGTTTAGCGATAAATCTTTTCGAGATAATCCTTAACCATCCGGTCGCTCGAAAATTGCGGTGTCAGCGTGATGAGCGCGTCCTTCATTCGCCGAATCCATTCGGTCGGCAAACCGTTTTCGCCTTTTTCGTAAAACGCCGGAACGATTTCGTTTTCCAACACTCGATAAAGCGATTCGGCATCTTCCGCGTCAATCGCGTCTTGGTCGTCGCCGACGTTTAATTCGCCGATTGAAAACCCGTTCGTGCCGTTGTAGCCTTCAATCCACCAACCGTCGAGAATCGAAAAATTCAAACCGCCGTTCATCGCCGATTTTTGTCCGCTCGTGCCGCTTGCTTCGAGCGGTCGGCGCGGAACATTCATCCAAACGTCAACGCCCTGCACGAGATAACGCGCAATTTCCTGATCGTAATCTTCGATAAAAACGGCACGGTTCTGCCAGTTTGAGTCGTGATTGATGGTCATCAGATTTTGCAAAAGCTGTTTACCGACGCGGTCTTGCGGATGCGCTTTGCCGGCGAAAACGAATTGCACCGGACGCTTCGCATCGTCAACCATTTTCAGAAGTCGCGGCAAATCCGACATCAAAAGATTCCAACGCTTGTAAGCCGCGATACGCCGCGCAAAACCGATGGTCAGAACTTCCGGGTCAAACAATTTGCGCGTGTCTTCGTGTTCGTTAATCGTGTCGTGCAAACCCGTGTTCTTGGCAAGCGTTTTATCGCGGATAAAGGCGACCAAAAGCTGTTTCAACTGATGATGCGCGTTCCAGATTTCCGCGTCGGGGATTTTTTCAACTGCTTCGCGCCAAGCCGCCGCGTCGCGCAAAATATCCGCCCAATTCGCGCCGATATGTTGCTCGTAAATATACTTTAAAGTCGGCGCAATCCACGTCGGAGCGTGAACGCCGTTCGTGATATGATCAATCGGAACGTCTTCGCTGGCGGTGCTTTCGGGAAACATTTTGAGCCACAAATCACGCGAAACTTCGCCGTGTTTTTCGCTCACGCCGTTTGCCGAACGCGCCATTCGCAAAGCGAGCGGTGTCATTCCGAACGCTTCCTTTTCGTCTTCGGGATTGGTTCTGCCCAGAGCAAAAAACTCCTGCGGCGAGATTTTCAAAGACTCGATATAGTCAGCCGAGAAACAACCGCTCAGCGTTTCTAACGGAAAAACGTCGTTGCCCGCTTCGACCGGCGTATGCGTCGTGAAAACACATTGTTCGCGGACATTCGCCAGCGCATCTTCAAAAGTCGCGTCTTTATTTGTTTGTAAATATTCGTGCGCCAATTCGAGCGTCAAAAACGCCGAATGTCCTTCGTTCAGATGAAAAACCGACGGCGACACATTTAATTTCCGCAAAAGCCGTACGCCGCCGATGCCCAAAACTTTCTCCTGTACGATCCGCGTTTCCGCATCACCGCCGTAGAGATGTCCCGTAATCAAACGGTCAACGTCGGAATTTTGCTCTAAATTCGTGTCGAGCAGATAGAGTTTAATGCGTCCGACTTCGGCGAGCCACGCCTGCGCGAAAACTTCACGTCCGCGAATATGGACGGAAACAAAAATCCGTTCG
Organism: Acidobacteriota bacterium; assembly: GCA_031412675.1. Classification (GTDB taxonomy): domain Bacteria; phylum Acidobacteriota; class Blastocatellia; order Pyrinomonadales; family Pyrinomonadaceae; genus JAFDVJ01. Next base: position 45,151 of record JANODL010000043.1, read on the forward strand.
CCCGCTTCGTCCAAAACGGGTTTGACCGCGAGTTCGGTGTCAAAAATGTCGAGATAACGCTCTTCCTGCCAACCGTCGTGCGCGATTTTTTGACGAAAATAGCCGTAACGGTAAAGCAAACCGATGGCAACGAGCGGAACATTCAAATCGCTCGCCGATTTCAGATGATCGCCCGCCAGAATTCCGAGTCCGCCCGAATAATTCGGCAGGGAATTATGGACACCGTATTCGGCGCAAAAATACGCCGCCGGATTTTCCCGCGTGACGCGACCCGAATTTTTCGGCTCGGCGCGCAAATAATTTTCGAGTTTTTCGGCAAACCGTTTAACCTTTTCGGCATATTCGAGGTCGGTTGATTTTTGCCAAAGACGAAACTGTTTGATTTTTTTCAATAAAAGACGCGGATTTTGTTCGCACTTTTCCCAGAGCGACGGTTCGAGTTCGCGGAAAATTTCCGCGCCGCCCGTTTCCCACGACCAATAATAATTCCAAGCGATTATTTCTAAAGGTTTTAGATTGTCGGGAAGCTCGCGCTTATAATAAAAATCGGTTTTATAACTTTGTTCGGTCTGTGAACTAACGGCTGACTGCATCGTTTCTAAGGTTTCTGCTGAAAACTCCTTCATAAATTTAGAATTTTGTTTGGTTAAATGGAGAAGATTCAAAAACTATAAACTACTCTGAGGCAAACGGCAAATTTTGTTCAAAATTTTGATGTTTGAGGAACATTTTTGCATCGGATTCGGAAAAGAAAATGAGCCGCACCTCGCTTAATTTACCGTTAAACGCGAGAAAATCTTTAATCGTTTGCGATGAAATCCGCGCCGCTTCGTGTTTCGGGAAATGAAATGCGCCGGTTGAAATTGAGGGGAAAGCGATTGTTTGCAAATCGTTTTCAACCGCCAGCGCGAGCGAATTTTTGTAAGAATCGCTCAAAAGTTCGTTGTCTTTCCCTTGATTCATCCCGAAAACGGGACCGACCGTGTGAATGACAAAACGCGCCGTCAGATTTCCGCCCGAAGTGATGACGGCTTTGCCCGTCGGCAAACCTTTCGGATAGACGGTTTGGCGGATTTCATAACATTCATCATAAATTGCGCGTCCGCCTTTGTCGTGAATTGCTCCGTCAACGCCGCCGCCGCCGAGCAAGGTTGAGTTTGCCGCATTGACGATTGCGTCCGTGTTTTGTTCTGTAATGTCGCCGACCGTCACAACGACGCGACCGTTTAAGAATTTTTCGTTCACAAATTCCTTTTTAGCTTATTTCGCCTGATTTTTCCAACTCATTACCAAAAAACAGTTTTACCATTCTTGTTTGATAAAGCATTTTTCCGTAAGATTTCCTATTGAGTAAAAAAAGCAGAAGCCTGCGCGTGAGCAAGGGCGGAGTTCAATATCAACCGCCCTTG
>JANODL010000044.1:0-8760 GCA_031412675.1 Acidobacteriota bacterium
TGATGAAATCATTTTACATTCTGCATTCTGCATTCTGCATTATTAATCAATAAATACCTGTCAAATAATGTAAAATGCACAATGTATAATTGATAATGTTCGGTTCAAAAGAGCTTCATTCCTTAGTTTTTGTGCAAAGCTACGTTAGCGTTTGAATTCGGATTATTTTGCGCCGAATTCAAGGTTTGCTTTAACAACAACCCAACAGCGTTAAAAATCAATTCAACCTGCGATTTGACCTGCGCCGAATCAATTTTTTGATAATCGGCTGACGGCACTGCAAACAGCTCGGGCGTTGTTTCGGTCTTAATGTTGCTCATTTCCGTGACAATCCGCAAACCTTGATAGCCTTGCACGTTTCCGTTTTGCGATTGCGAAACCGTTTCCGAACGAAGCGGCAAGCCCGTTTCCTTATCAATCAAAAGGAATGACTCCGTTGCAACCTGTCCGGCTTTTGTCTGCGTGTTAGTCACCGCGCCGTAGCGGTATTTGATAACCGTGCGACCGTTGACGTTTTCTTCCCCGACGCGCTCAACGCCTTTGACGGCTTTCACCTGATTGACAATCTGTTCGGGCATCATCAGTTGGCGAACTTCAAAACCCATCGAATCCTTGTCCAAAATCGCATATTGTTTGCGGTTCGGCAAAAGAATGTATGTCGTTCCGGCTTTGTCGAGATAAACGATCTTATCGCCGTTCGGCATATTAAATTCCATCCGTCGGTCGGCAGCGTTCCGTGCCACATTTGCCGAAATTGCGGGCAAACTCGCCGCATTTTTCTCGCTCGTCGCTTCCAGTTTTAACTGAACCGTCGCCTGATATTGGTCAGGCTCTTTCGTTTCCGAAATCGTCGAATTTGAATTAACGCTCGAAACATTCGCGTTCGTATTTGTATTGCCGTTAAACGAATTTGATAAATTTGATGAATTAGTGTTCGAGTTAACCCGGCTCGTGCTAACTCCGTTATCCGGCTGACAGCCGACCATCAACAAAAAACTCGTGGTTAAAATCGCCAAAAATAACTTTTGCATTTGAAAAATCTCCTTTTAAACTGAATGAAATCAATACAGCTTTATATTCAATTTTTACTAAGTGCAAAAGCTATGCCTTTTCTAAATTAGCAAAGGGTTGACGAATTTTTCATTATTTAACGGTTAAGATAAATTAATTTCACGCGGGCAAAGGAGCGGTCATCAATCGGCGTTCACGATCAGCAGCATAAGCAATACAGGCTTTCAAATCTTCCCGCGTCAAATCGGGAAAGTCTTCAAGAATTTCTTCTTCGGTCATTTCGGAAGCCAGATACTCTAACACTTCATAAACCGTAATGCGAAGTCCGCGCACACAGGGTTTTCCGCCGCGTTTGTTCGGTTCGATAGTTATAAAATCTCGGTAATTCATAATTGAAATTATCGGTTACCGGAGAACCAAAAGCAAGCAAAAAGAATTTTCCTAACGTCTGAGATGACGTGGGGCGAAACCGAATGCACACAAGTTTATATGAAAGAAGAACCGTTAATAGAAAGTCGCTGTTTCGCCCTCACGTCCATTGATTTGTTATGCCGCCCGTGATTAAGAAGACGTTCGCCTTAAATTATTTTTGAATGTCCCAATCACCTAAAAACTCTCGATCATATTTCCCCTTTTTCATCATTTCCTCTCGCATCTTGATAAAATTGGGATTGTCAGGTTTGACCGTCTTGATAAGCTCTGCCCGGTCTTTGAAAGATCGCTCAAATCCGCCCGGTGTCATTGTCAGCAGAACTTTGACCGGAACTTTCCCAAAATTCCCTTGCGCGTGTGGCGTTCCGCGTGGAATGACGATATATGAACCGGCAGGCAACTCATAAGTTTTGTCGGCGATTTTGGCGGTCAACACTCCTTCCAACACATAATAGGTTTCGTCCGTATAATTGTGCCGGTGAAGGCGCGTTTTATAGCCGGGCTTTTCCGTTAACTCGACAAGCGACCACGCGCCGTTTGTATCTTCACTCGAAGCTAAAAATCTTGCTGTCCCCGCGTCGTAGGTCACTTCATCAGGTTCACCGGACTTGAGCGCAACGATTTTAGGTTTGTTTTTATCTTGCTCGGATTGAATCTGTTCAGGCTTTGTTTGAGTTTCCGACACTCGCTCAAAGCTGAAGAACAGCGCGGAAATAAGAATAACGAACAAAAGTATTTTCTTCACGGTATATCTCCCTAAAATTTCTGAATCTTAAATAGTTTCCGCTCACGATTTTACATCATACGGCGAAGCGGCATAACTATTGATTGACCGGAATGATTCCGCATAAGCAGTCAAAAACGATGCTTATGCGGAATCATTCCGCATAAGTAACAAATTTTGTGTATTATGAAGAACGATTCCGCATAAGTATCTTAATATGCGGACTATTTATAAACTAAATTTTTAGAAAAAACAAGAAAAATTTAAGCCTTTTCCAAATTCGCAAATTTCTCGATAAGTTTTTTCTGTCCGAAACCGGGGAAACTGACGGTTAATTTAACATTGTCGCCCGTTCCTTCGCGTCGTAGAACTAAGCCTTTGCCGTATTTGGCGTGACGCACGTGCGCGCCCGGCGTGAAGCCGTTTTCGTCGTGTTTGGGTTTCGGAGTTTGGGTTTTTGATTGTTCCGAGAGATTTTTTAATTTATCAAAACCCGACGGCTGTTTTTGAATGGTCGGCGGATTGTCGCCTTTCTTTTTGTTGAAGAAATCGGCGATTGCTTCCGCGCTGTCGTAGGTTTTTCCGGTGTAAAGATTTTTCGGTTTTTCCTCTCTGTTTTCGCCGCGAAGTGCTGAAACGGCGTGTTTGTTGGTTTTGTTGGCGTTGTTTTTGGCAAATGAAAGCCACGATGAACCGCGTGAAAGATCGTGAATCAGTTCGAGCGGCATTTCATTTAAAAACTGCGAAGGTTCAGCCGCCATTTCCTCGCCGTAGACTCTTCGGCGCATCGAATGCGAAATATACAAAACCTTTTCAGCGCGGGTAATTGCGACATACGCGAGCCGCCGTTCTTCTTCCAATTCCTTCGGGTCATTGATCGAGCGCGAATGCGGAAAAATTCCGTCTTCCAATCCCACGAGAAAGACAACCGGAAACTCCAAACCCTTTGCCGCGTGAACGGTCATCATCGTGACTGCCGCGTTGCGGTCGAATTTGTCGGTGTCCGAAGTCAGCGCGGCGTGGTCAATAAAATCCCGAAGTCCGCTTTCTTCCTGTTTATCGTAATCAACCGCCGCGTTGACGAGTTCTTCCAAATTTTCGAGCCGCGTCGCCGATTCGTCGGTGTTTTCGGCGCGCAGCATATTCGCATAACCCGTGTCTTCAATCGCCGCCATGACAACTTCCGTGACAGGTTTATCGCTCTGCGAAGCATCCGCAACTTTCATCTGCAAACTCTCGATGGTCTGTTTGAATTTTTTCAAAGATTCCAAAGCGCGGGGCGTTAAATTCAGGCATTCCTTGAATTCCAAACCCGTGATAATCGAAATCGTTTCCCACATTGAAACGCTGAAATCCTTGGCGCGATGCTGTAATTCGTCCAAAGAAGTTTTGCCGAAACCGCGTGTCGGCGTGTTAATCACGCGCAGCAATGCGATGTCGTCAAATGGATTCAAAGCCAATTTCAAATACGCGATAACGTCTTTGATTTCAGCGCGTTCGTAAAACGAAAATCCGCCGACGATGTTGTAATCAATCCGGTAACGGCGCAGAGATTCTTCAAAAACACGCGATTGCGCGTTGGTTCGGTAAAGAATCGCGACTTTATCCTGCGGATTGCGGCGGCGGTGTTCTTCGATCTTCGCCGCGACAAAACGCGCTTCGCCGTCGCCGTCAAACGCCTGATGATAAAAAATCTTGTCGCCGTCGGGATTCGCAGTCCAGAGCTTTTTGTCCTTGCGGTTTTGGTTATTTTTGATAATCGCGTCGGCAACGTCCAAAATCGTTTGCGTTGAACGATAATTTTGTTCGAGCAAAATGGTTTTCGCGTTTGGAAAATGCTGTTCAAATTCTAAAATATTGCGAATATCGGCTTGCCTGAACGCATAGATACTTTGTGAATCGTCGCCGACGACACAGATGTTTTGCTGCTTTTCGGTCAGATAACCGATCAGTGCAAACTGCAAAGGGTTTGTGTCTTGATATTCGTCAACCAAAATGTATTTGAATTTGTTGTTATACTTTTCGCGGACTTCGGGCGAAACGCGCAAAAGTTTAACGGTTTTAATCATTAAATCGTCGAAGTCGAGCGCGTTGGCATTGTTCAATCGTTCCTCGTAAAGTTTGAAAACCCGCGCAATCGCCGCCCGTTTTTCGTCGGTGTGTTCGACCTGTGAAGCGTAAAGTTCAAAATCTTCACCGCGATTTTTTGAGCCGGAAATTGCATTTAAAACCTGCCGTGCGCCGAGTTGTTTTTCGTCGAAACCGATGTCTTTGACACACGCCTTGATGACTTTGATCGAATCGTCCGTGTCGTAAATCGTAAAGGATTTGTTGTAGCCTTCCGATAATTGTTCGATGTCCTGACGCAAAATCCGCACACACAGCGAGTGAAAAGTCGTGACGAGCGGCGCAGACTGCATCTTTTGACCTTTCAACAATTCCGTTACGCGTTCGCGCATTTCGCCCGCCGCTTTGTTCGTGAACGTGACGGCGAGAATGTTATACGGCGCAACTTCTTTTTCCAAAATCAGATAAGCAATACGCACAGTAATCACACGGGTTTTGCCCGATCCCGCGCCCGCGAGAATTAAAACCGCGCCTTCGGTCGTCATCACCGCTTCGCGTTGTCGGTCGTTTAGAGAAGCTAAAATATCCATAAGTTTTGAGTGAAAGTTTAATGGTAAATCTTTGCTTGTGTAGCGTCAAAGTTAAATTTGTCTTGACATTATTATCTCATAATGAGAGCATAAAACTGACAATGTTCTCAAAATGAGAAGAGTGTCGAAAAAACGGAGGCAATTTTAATATTTACAAAGGTTAAACGGAGGCAATGATGGACAAAATTAGGGAGAAGATATGCACATTATTAGGGAGAAGATATGCACATTATTACCAAAAAGAGGCTGCAAGAGTTTTGGAAAAAACATCCAGATTCGGAGTCTTCGTTAAAATCTTGGTATAACATCACGAAAAAAGCGAACTGGGAAAATCTTGTAGACACAAGAGCGGATTTTTCACACGCGGATTTAGCAGGTGTTTGCACGATTTTTAATATTAGTGGGAACAAATATCGGCTGATTACAAAAATCTTTTATCCGAACAAAAAAGTTTTGATTAGATTTGTTCTGACACACGCCGAATACGATAAGAAGATTTATAAAAATGACTGCGAATGTTGACAGCACAAAATACGGAATGTTGCTAATGCAAACTTTGCCGTCAGTTATTTCAAGTAAAGAAGAACTTGAAAGATTGACGGAAGAAATTGACCGTTTGATGACGAAGGGGATCAGGGAAGGTGAACTGAGTCCCGAAGAAGAACAGTTACTTGAACTTTTGTCGGTTTTAGTGGAATCTTACGAGGATGAGCATTATCCTTTTCCCGAAGCCGCGCCGAATGAAATCTTGAAGTTTTTGATGGAAGACCGCGAACTCAAACAAAAAGATTTAGTTCACGTTTTCGGCTCGACCGGAATTACTTCGGAAGTCGTCAACGGCAAGCGTTCAATCAGCAAAGCGCAAGCGAAAAAGTTAGCCGAATTTTTTAAGGTTTCGGTTGAGTTATTTATTTAATCAAAGTCTGAATTTCCTTGAATTGTTCGTGTTTCGCGTCGCGCATCAGCTCGAAAAGCGACATTTCGACGGTTGCGGGAACAACGCCGCTTTGGAGCATTTTTGAAAGTCCGGTGTCGCGGTCTTGCGAATAGCGCGAGCCGACGGTATCGGTTAAAAGATGAACTTGAAAGCCGTTTGCCAGCAGGTCGTGCGCCGTCTGATTGACGCAAATGTGCGTTTCGAGTCCGCATAAAACGACTTGTTTCGTGCCTAAATCATTGAGAGTTTCGATAAACGAACCCGCACCGCACGAACTAAACGAAATTTTTTCGAGCGGTTCGTAATCGTCGGGCAGGCTGAACAGAATTTCTTCCGCCGTTTTGCCCAAACCTTGCGGATATTGTTCGGTGACGATCACGGGAACATTCAAAATCTGAAATCCGCGCACCGCCATCGCCGCCCGCGAAACGATCTGCGGAAATTCCGGCATCGCCGAGCGAAAGGCTTCCTGTAAATCAATCACGACGAGCGCGGTTTGTGTAATGTCTAAAATTTTCGGGTGTTTCATTTCAATTTTTGATTTCAGATTTCGGATTTCGGACTTCTTTGTTTTTCTTACGCAATTCTTTTTCGCGCATTTCCTTTTTATACGTTTTAAAGAAAAAGAAAACCGCCGCTCCGCTGACAATCAAAATCAAAACCATCATCGCGGCGATAAAATAAAATTCGGCTGTTCCTGAATTCGGCATATCAAAAGTTTAGCGCAAGCCTCATTTTTCGGCAACAATCTTAGCCAACGCGGAAAGATTTGCTTGTATCAAATATCGGCAGAAGCGTAAAATAAAAAATGAAACCACGCACATAACTTATAACAAAACTAAAAATTTGATTTATTATCGTGTGGTCTTGCGTGATTTCGCAGTTACAAAAATGAAATTCGTCAAACTTACGATCAAACTTTTGCTGGTTTGCACCTTTTTGGCTGCGGCAAATTTTGAGCTTTCGGCGAAGGACGGATGGCTTCGGATTCAATCGAAAAACTTTCAGCTTGTCGGCGATGCCGCCGAAAAAGATATGGAGCGCGTGGCAACGCGGCTCGAACAATTCCGCTTTGTTTTTACACGGCTTTTTCCGAAAATGAAATTCAACTCGCCGATTCCGACGCGGGTTGTTGTTTTCAAAGACAAAAAAACTTTCGAGACGTTTAAGCCGATTGAGTGGGCGGCGGGTTATTTTCAGTCCGGCAAAGACATTAACTACATCGTGCTGACCGCCGAAGGTTCGGACGCGGAAATGCTTCCGACCATCTTTCACGAATACACGCATTTTTTGATCAATAATTCGCTCGGTCGCGCTAATATTCCGCCGTGGTTTAACGAAGGCATTGCCGAATATTACGAAAGATTTTTGATCGAAGACGACCGCAAAGTAACGCTCGGCGCAGTTAATCCGGCAAGTCTTCGGCTTTTACAGCGAAGCCGGTTTATTCCGCTCGAAAGCCTTTTTGAAGTTGATTATTACTCGCTTCACAAGCAGACAAAACAAGGCGCACAGCTTTTTTACGCGCAGTCCTGGGTTTTAATTCACTATTTATTGCAGGCAAACGGCGGTGCGCGACGACCGCAATTCGACAAATTCGTGGATTTGTTGATGCAGGAAAACAGACCGAAAGCGGCTTTTCAAACAGCCTTTGAAACCGATTACGCCGCGCTGGAAACCGAGCTTAAAAAATACGTCGCGCAGAAAAATTTTGCGGAAACGATTGTGCCTTTCAAAGAAAAATTGATTTTCGACAACCGAATGCAGACTTTTGCGCTGTCGGAAGCCGAAGCCAAAGCCGTGCAGGGCGATTTGCTTTACCGCATCGAGCGTTTGGATGAAGCCGAAAAGGTTTTGCACGAAGCCTTGTCGCTCGACGCAAAATCGAGTGCTGCGAACACCGCGCTCGGATTGGTCAAACTGCGCCGGAAAAAATATACCGAGGCGCGAAACTTTCTCGAAAAAGCGATCGAGTCGGACGCGCAGAATTATTTCGCCTTTTTCAGCTATGCTTTTGCGATCAGCCGCGAAGGCACGACCGATTACGGATTCGCGTCGGATTACAGCCTCGCCGATGCGGAAAAAATGCGCGAAAATCTGCGCCGCGCAATCAGCCTCAACCCGAATTTTGCCGAAAGCTATAATCTTTTCGCGTTCATTAACGTCGTCCGCAACGAAGAACTTGACGAAGCCGTCGAATACATCAAAAAAGCTCTGGACATCGCGCCCGGCAATCAATGGTACGGCGTGCGGCTTGCCGAGCTTTATATGCGGAAGGAAGATTTTTCGGCGGCGCGGGATTTAACCGGAAGAATTATTCAAACCGCTTCGGACGACCAACTGAAAGTCTATGCCGAAAATACTCTGAGGACGGTAAATTCGCTCGAAGCACAGCTTGCAAATATTAAAATGGAAAGGAAACGCGAGGAAAGCGACATCGTTACAGACGTGCCTTTAAGCGATGAAGAAATTGCCCGACGGCGCGAAAAAGCCATTTTGGAATCGTTGAACGCGACCTTGCGAACGCCGAAACGTGACGAAAAAAGACTAATCGGCTATGTCACGAAAATTGACTGCCAGCCGAATCAGATTATCTTTTCGGTCAAAGCCGACGATCAAATTTTCGAGTTAAAAGGCGATTCGTTCGACACTCTGACGCTGATTTCGTTTGAATCGAAACTCGTTGATTCCGAATTCGGCTGCGGCGTAATGAAAAAAGAAAATTTAGCGGTCATCACGTTTCGTCCGAGCGCAAATGTTAAGTCGAAAATTACGGGCGAAATCATTTCCGTCGAGTTCGTCCCGAAGAATTTCAAATTTCCGGGCGAAATCAAATAATTACTTTAAGAAGCTACTTGAAAACTCAAAATGATTGCCGACGAAACCTGCTTTATCAATTATCAATTATCAATTACCAATTACTTTTGAGGTTAATAAACGATTATTACCTACCTTGTGTGCAACTTTAATTGAAAAATAGAATCGTTGCTAAGTTATTG
>JANODL010000045.1:0-7523 GCA_031412675.1 Acidobacteriota bacterium
AGTGTAGTTGATTTGGCTTGACAGCAAATATTGACAATAAAGTTGGCGTGTTGTTTTCACGCCGTAAATTTTAATTCGATTCTGACTTTTGAGAAAGTCCTATCATAAATAATATTTTTAACGCTAGTGGCGCAAAGGTGCAAAGGCGCAAAGAAATTTATAAAAATCTTTGCGTCTTCGTGTCTTGGCAACTTTGCGTTAAAATGGTTTGTTATGGCGGGCGATTTATTTCCAAATGTCAATTCATTGAATCCTACTATCGAATTTTTAACGGCGATGGTTACGCCGACGCTTTTGATTTCGGCGACGGGTTCGCTCGTGCTTTCGACCTCGACACGGCTCGGGCGCGTCGTTGACCGCGTGCGCGATTTGGAACAGCGTTTAAGCGATCTGATTACGATTGAAGATAAAGAAAGCATTCCGCTTTATGAAAAAAGGCTCGATACGGTTGTTAATTTATTGGATAAAGTGACGACGCGTTCACGGATTTTGCAGCGGGCGATGAGCGCGTTTTATTACGGACTCGGATTTTTTATCTTAACGAGTGTAACCATCGCGATTGCCGGATTTTTTAATATTTATCGCTGGCTGCCGATTCTGGTCGGAGTTGTCGGCATTTGTTTTTTGTTTTACGGAAGCATTCTGATGCTGCTCGAAACGCGGATGGCAACCGCGACGGTCAATGCCGAAATGGATTTTACGTGGGCGTTGGCAAACACGGTCGCGCCGAAGGAAATTATTCACAAATATATCTACAATGCAAAAGGAAAACGCCGACTCAGACGCAAAGTTCTTGAAACTCTGGAAGACGGGCGAACTGAAAAAGAGAGTTGACGCACTCGAAAAACTGCTCGAAAACTGCACGGTTTGCCCGAAAGATTGCGGAAACAATCGCCTGAAAGACGAAATCGCTGTGTGTTATTCGGGACGTTTGCCGATTGTTTCGAGCTACACCGCGCATTTCGGCGAAGAACCTGTTTTATCGGGAACAAACGGCGCGGGAAATATCTTTTTCGGCAACTGCAATCTGCGGTGCGTTTACTGCCAGAATTATCAAATCTCGCAAACTTGGAAAGAGCAGAAAAAGAAAGAAATTTCGCACGAACGATTGGCAGAAATGATGCTCGAACTCCAAGCGAAAGGCTGTCATAATATCGGTTTTGTTTCGCCGACACATTTCGCTCCGCAGATGGCTCGCGCAATCTTAATCGCGGCTGAAAACGGTTTGCGCTTGCCGATTGTTTATAACACGAACGCCTACGATTCGGTTGAAGTGCTGAAATTATTGGATGGAATTGTTGACGTTTATCTGCCCGATTTGAAATACGCTGAAAATGATGCGGGTTTTACGTTTTCAAAAGTGCGTGGCTACAAGGATTTTGCCCGCGCCGCGATTAAAGAAATGTTTCGTCAAACAGGCGATAAATTGATTTACGGCACAGACGGTTTGTTAAAACGTGGTCTGGTCATTCGTCTGCTCGTCTTGCCGAATGATTTGGCGGGAATCGAAGAAAATCTGCGTTGGATTCGCGACGAGCTTTCGCCCAAAGTCGCAATTTCATTAATGGCACAATATTACGCGACCAACAAAGCCGCGACCGACGAACGCTATATTTTATTATCGCGCCGAATCTCCGAACGCGAATGGTTTTCGGCAATCGAAATCTTGGAAGAACTCGGCATGGAAGAAGGCTTTATGCAGGAATACGAATCGGCATCGCATTACTATCGCCCCGATTTTACCGATAAAGACAAACCTTTTAAGGATATTCGTGATTTTCAAAGAACCTAATCAATATCAAATGGGACATAAAGAATTTGTAGAATGCTTTGATATTTTAAGAAGCGAGCCGTTTTTTTTCTTTGCTAAAGAAGACACTGCTCGTAAGTTGCGATGCTTTGAAATTTTTAAGGAAGATGCTAAATCTCAGCATATTTGGTTGCTAATTAAGTTCTTAAAGAATAAAAATTCTGACTTACGAAATGGTGCGGCTGAAACTATAATTGTTTTGTTTAAGAAGATTGAATCTCAAACGGTATTTTACAGCACTTTAAAATTCATTGACTTTGATATAAATGATTTGGAGTATTTCAAATCAGCATTTTCGTCATCCATTTACCTTAATCTGCTTCTTATCGCAAGCCTTAATAAGAGCGGGTATATTAGGGAAGAAGCTATTAAAAAATTGCTTTCAACACAAAATCCCGAAGCTATTAGATTTATTATTTTTAGGCTTGCCGATTGGGTAGTGAAGGTTCAACAAACTGCGGAAACAGCACTTAGAAGTCTTTTTCAACCTGTTTTTGTTGATGATTTTTTAAGGTTGATTCCCTTGATTGAATGGCTTTTGAAAGTTGAAAGAAATGATCTTACCGAAATTTATGCCGAAATTTATCAATTTTTATTCAGCTTTGAATTCAACGAATCGTTTTATCAAAAACTAAAGCAATTTGATGATAAAACACGATTTATTTACATTCGGAATTATCTGAATTCAAATGCAATTACTAATAAGATTTTTGAAATACTTTCAGACGACAAACTGTTTTTGGTAAAAATCGAACTACTCAAGCATATCGAGAAATTAGACGAAGAAACCCAAAAATTGTTTATCAAAAAGTTTCTAAAAGACCAATCGGCAAAAGTCAGAGTTTATGCGATTTACTCGACAAAACCTTTCAGACCCGAATTTTACAATGCGATACTTGATTCGATTTTCGATATTTCCGCGTCTGTTCGTGAATTGGCACGATTTATTTTAAGAGAATCTTCTATTGATTTTGCCGAAATCTACCGCCAACGGCTGAATGAAAATTCTGTAAGTGCAATTCTGGGACTTTCTGAAGTTAGAACTCAAGCGGATTTACCAATCTTTGAAAGTTACATTGAAAAACCCAATGTGAAAATAAAGGTTGCTTGTTTGACCGCTATAAACGGATTAAACAAAGAGCTTGCCAAAAATTACGCGATAAAATTCTTATCTCACTCAAGTGCGAAAGTCAGAAACAAAAGCATTGAGATATTATCCTCGACTGTTGATGATAAAATTCTTGAAATTGCCAGAGATGTTTATCAAAAAGGCGATTATGAACAGAAGAAAACTGTCTTAAAAATGTTCGGTCAAATCGGCGGTTGGAAAGTCGTCGGTGATTTTATAATCGCTTTAAGTAATTCTAATGAAAATATTCGAGAATTAGGATGGCTGAACCTTGAAAAATGGCGCAGAAAACAACTATTCACAAAACCACTTTCCGAAGATATTGAAAGAGCAAAAAGACTTTATGCGGAGTTCGATAAAATAAAGTCTGAATTGCCGTATAACCGCGAGAAATTTTGGTCTGAATTGCCGTTTTACTTACGTTAATTAAGATATATTTAACGATAAAGCGGAATTGGAGTATTATTTACAAAACGAATCACGATAAATAAATGAGCGAAAAAGAGCTAATCGAATACATCGAACAAAACCTCGAAAATTCGCCGATGATTGACACGGAGACGGGAATTTCGGCGGTTAGAAAATTGGCGGAAATTGCGGAGAAAGAAGGTGTCGAATGGGCGTTGGCGGGCGGAATTGCGATGCACCTTTACGGTTCGCCGCGTTTGACGAAGGATGTTGATGTTATTTCTTTGAAAAGATTGCCGCTCAAAGCGGTTCGTCCGATTGGATTTGGCGGCGAATCTTACGAAGTTACGGTTGGCAAAAAAAAGGTTCACGTTGATTGGATTGTGCGCGAAGACAATTATCGGCAATATTATGTGCAGGCTTTGCACGAAGCGACGATTTTGAAAAACGGATTGAAGATAATCACGCCCGAATGGTTGGCGATTTTGAAATACATTGCGGGGCGCGAAAAAGATTTGGATGATATTATCTATTTGCTAAGAAAAAACGGTTACGTCAAACGCGATTTGATAAAGCAGAACATCATCAAAATAAAAAGCGAAGACGTTTGGTTTGCGATGCTTCCGAATTGGCAACGGCTTTTTGATTTAGCCGAAAGCAAAATTGCGGAACGCGACAAATATTATCGAGACCCGATGCGTTAGAAATAAATTTGCGCGAGAAAAATTATGAAAACAGGCGAAAAAGCACCGGATTTTACGTTGAAGGATTTGAATGGCGAGAGTTGGAGTTTGCACGATTACGCGGGCAAAATTGTTGTTCTGCTGTTTTATCCGGGCGATAATACGCCGGTTTGCACGGCGCAGCTTTGTTCTGTGCGCGATAATTGGTCGAATTATCAGGCGACGGGCGCGGAAGTGGTCGGGATTTCGACCGATTCCGGCGCGTCGCACAAGTCTTTTGCCGATAAACACAGTCTGACGCTCAATCTTTTGGCGGACGAAAAGGGTGAAGTCGTTGAAAAATACGATATGAAATCGTGGCTTCCGGGACGTTCGGCGCGTGGCGTGGTCGTAATTGATAAAAACGGCGATGTCGCGTATCACAAAGTTCAGAGTTTGAGTCTTTTCAAACCGAGCGACGACGAGGTTTTGGACGCGATTCGGACGGCGGAAAAATAGTTCCAAGTTCCAAGTTCCGAGTTTCAAGTTAAATGAAGCCTGTGCAAATTAAAATTTTAGAAAAACACCTTCGGAATAAGTGAAAAGTGAAAAGTGAAAAGTGATAGACTCGACTTTTCACCTTTTACCTCGCACCTTTCACTTATTTTGAATCGTTAAATCTTGCAAGCACAATAACTTTAATATGCACAGGCTTCAGTTAAACAGGTTCTGAGGCTTGAAACTTAAAACGTGTTTGCAAATCCAAAATCCAAAATCTAAAATCGAAAATTAAGGAGTAAATTATGGGTTTATTTTCGAGTGATGGTTTTAAATGCGTGCGTTGCGGACGCAAGGGCGAACAGATGGCGTTTGCGCCGTTTCCGAACGAGCTTGGACAGCGCGTTTATAATGAGATTTGTCAAGATTGCTGGAAAGAATGGCTGCAAAAGCAAAATCAGCTGATAAATCATTTCGGTCTGGATGTTTCGAGTCCCGATTCGCACGATTTTTTGTTTGATAATTTAAAGATTTTTCTGTTTGACGAAGGCGTTGAGCTGACGCAGATTGATAGTTCAAAAGAAGGCTCGGTCGAATGGTAAATTCGCGCTAAATTTGATGATTTTGAAAAAGAGTCGCGGTAAAAAGCGCGGCTCTTTTTTGTTTGGGAATAAAAGCCGTTTGAAACCGCATCTTAAACACAGGCGAAAGCATAAACAGGGAGAAATTAAATCAGTATAGTGAGCGGTAGCGAACATTTCCACCAATCAAAAGTTTTTAGCAATGAAGCAGACTCGCTACCGCTCGCTATACTGATTTTGGGAGAATTACTATGCGGCGAGTTTTTTGTAGTTTAATAATTTTATTTTTGGCGATATTTGTTGTGAAAGAAGTAAAGGCACAAGGAAAGGTTCGTGCGCCGGAACTGACGGGCGCGAAAAGTTGGTTGAATACCGATAAACCGCTGTCAATCGCGGGTTTAAAGGGCAAAGTCGTGTTGCTCGATTTCTGGACTTACGGCTGTATCAACTGCATCCATATTATTCCCGACCTCAAAAAGCTCGAAGCGAAATATCCGAATAATCTGGTCGTGATCGGCGTTCATTCGGCGAAATTTACGAACGAAGGCGACACGGAAAATATCCGTCAAATCATTTTGCGCTACGGCATCGAGCATCCGATTGCCAACGATTCTGACTTTAAGATTTGGGAACAATACGCGGTCAACGCTTATCCGACACAGGTGATTATTGACCCGAACGGTTATGTGATCGGCACGGCGGTCGGCGAAGGTTATGCCGAGGCGGTTGATAAAATCATCGGCGCGACGATTGAAGATTTTCGCAAAAAAGGACTTTTGGACGAAAAGCCTCTGAAATTTGCGCTCGAACGCGCCAAAGTCGGCGATTTGCCGCTCGCTTTTCCGGGCAAAGTTTTGGCTGATTCCGCCTTGAAACGACTTTTTATTTCCGACTCAAACCACAACCGCATCATCGTCACGGATTTGAACGGCAAATTTATCGAAACCATCGGCAATGGCAAAGCCGCTTGGGCAGACGGCGATTTTTCGTCCGCCGCGTTTAGTCGTCCGCAAGGTTTAGCACTTGACGGCACGAATCTTTTTGTCGCCGACACGGACAATCAGCGGATTCGGCTCATTGATTTGAAAACAAAAAAGGTTTCGACCATCGGCGGAACGGGAAAATTGGAAGATTTTACGGGCGAAGGCGGTGCGGCTTTGAAAACCGCGCTTCGTTCGCCGTGGGATTTGTCGCTCGTCGGCAAAAGTTTATATATTGCGATGGCTGGTTCGCATCAGATTTGGCGGATGGATTTGGCGAAAAACATTTTAGAGCCTTACGCCGGAACACGCGAAGAAGCGCGGATTGACGGAAAGCTCGCGCTGTCGGCATTTTCACAACCTTCGGGAATTGCGTCGGACGGCAAAAATCTTTTTGTCGCGGACAGCGAAGCGAATATTATCCGTCGCATTGATTTTCAGAAAGAAACGGTCGAAACGCTCGTTGGCGGCGATTTATACATTTTCGGCGACACGGACGGCGAAGGCAACGAAGTTCGTTTACAGCATCCGCTGGGTGTGACGATGTGGAACGGAAAAGTTCTGATTGCCGATACTTACAACCATAAAATAAAACTGCTCGACGCTGAAGCGGAAACCGTGACAACCTTTCTCGGCACGGGAAAATCGGGACAGACGGACGGCAAAACGCCGACTTTTTATGAACCTGCGGGACTTTCAATCGCCGACGGAAAACTTTATATTGCCGATACGAACAATCACGCGGTTCGCGTTGTTGATTTGCAGACAAAAACGGTTTCAACGCTCAAAATCGAAGGTTTAACACCGCCGATTGAGTCAAAAAACGAGACGGAAAACTATTCGCCGAACTTGAAGGAAAACAAATCGGAGATTAAAGAAGTCGCGGCAAACGCAAACAATTCGCTTCAGTTTCAAATCAAACTTCCAGACGGTTTTCACTTGAATCCGAACGCGCCGAATCGTTATGAAATCTCGACCGACGACGCGAAAATCGTCAAAACCGCGACGGGAGCGCAGAAGTTTTCCCGGCTTCCGCTGACCGTTCCGTTTCAGACTATCCAAACGGGTAGCGCGAATCTGAAAATAAAGCTCATCGTCTATTATTGCCGCGAAGACAATACGGGCGCGTGTTTGATTAAAACTCTCGCGTGGCAGATTCCGCTGAAAATTACGGCGGAGAAAAAGAACTCAGGCGCAATCGAATTAAAAGAAACGATTAATTGAAAAAATTCGATTCGAATAGGCGATGCTTCAGGTTGGAATCGCATCGTCCCGCGTGAACTTTATTAACTGAAAAATTTTCAAACTCAAAAACTAGTGTTTAGTCAAGTTTAAGAAGGCGGTAAAGTTTGGCATAATAAATCAAAAACTTTTATGCCCAAAAGATACCGAATACATCTGACAGATGATGAAAGAGAAACATTAAAGAAATTATTGGCAAGCCGAAAAAGCCAA
>JANODL010000046.1:0-25157 GCA_031412675.1 Acidobacteriota bacterium
CCCGTTTGCAACGGGCGTAATGATCATTTTAGTCGGCAAAGCAACGCGGTTGGCGCAATTTTTGGACAAAGACGCGATGAATACGAAGCAGTTGTCAGATTTGGTTTTGAAACGAACACGGGCGACCGAACAGGTGAATTACGAATTACGAATTACGAATTACGCGAGGTTTCATCTGAGGAAATTGAAGAAGTTTTGAAAGAGTTTCGCGGTGAAATCGAACAAACTCCGCCGATGTTTTCGGCGAAAAAAGTTGAAGGCAAAAAACTTTACGAACTGGCACGAAAAGGTATTGAAATCGAACGCAAACCCGTGCGAATTACGAATTACGAATTACGAATTACGAATTACGAACCCGCTAAAAAGACTAATCACTCAGGACTTTGGACTTTGGACTTTGGACTTAAGGTTTTGTGTTCGGCGGGAACTTATATTCGTGTTTTGGCGGAAGATATTGGGAAGAAACTAAAAGTCGGAGCGCATCTGGCGGAATTGCGAAGAACAAAGGCGGGGAAATTCGGCATTGAAAAATCCGTCACGCTCGAAAGATTGGAAGAAATCGTCACAGCGGAAAACGGGCTTGCGGAAATTTTAATTTCGACGAACGAAGCGGTTTCGCATCTGGCGGAAATAAAATTATCGGCTGAAGAAGTCGCCAAAATCAAAAACGGCGTGAAACTAAATCTGATTTCGGACGAATTAAAAGACAGCGAATTCTTGCGTTTGACGGAGGATGAAAATTTGCTGGCAATCGGTTTTTACAATGAAGCAGAAAAAATTGTTCAACCGAAACTCGTTTTAGTGTAAAATGTTGCAAAAAGAGGGAATTAAAGATGAAAACAAAACATTTGGCTTTAGGAGTTGGCGGCGCGGTTGGCGGTGCGGTCGGTGCGATGGTTGCGTGGAAATTGCTTTCACGCGCTGAAACGGTTGATTGGCAGACGGTTGCCGACAAGGTTATTCACTCGGAAAATTCGCATTTTGTCGAGATTGACGGCGCGACCGTTCATTTTCAGGAATTCGGTGATTCCGCAAATCCGACGCTGCTTTTGATTCACGGCTTTACGGCTTCGGCTTATGTCTGGAAAACCGTTGCGCCGCCGCTTGCGGACGAAGGCTTTCACGTTGTCGCGGTTGATTTAATCGGGTTCGGTTATTCGGACAAACCTTCGTGGTTTGACTACAAAATCACCTCGCAGGCGCGGATGATTGCGCGTTTCATGGACAGATTAGGCATCGGTCGCGCCACCGTTGTCGGCAGTTCTTACGGCGGCGCAGTGGCTTTGACGCTCGCACTCGATTACGCGGAACGAGTCGAAAAACTTGTTTTGGTTGACGCGGTGATCAATGATTCGCCGAAAAATCATCCGATTATGAAACTCGCAAAAATTCCGGTTCTCGGCGAAGTTCTCACACCGTTTTTGATTGATTCAAAAGCGTTTATGAAAATTCGGATGCAAGGCACGCTCGCACCCGCGAATCATCATTTGATTACGAAAGACCGCATCGAATCAATTATTCGTCCGCTTCACGCGAAGGACGGACATAACGCCGTGCTGCAAGCCGGCAGAAATTGGGACGCGAACCGCATCGAGGAAGATCTGCATTTGGTAAATCAGCCGACGCTGATCATCTGGGGCGAAGAAGACGCAGTCATCCCGATTCACAACGGCGAAACCCTTTACAATTCAATTCTAAACTCGCGCCTTGTCGTGCTGAAAAATTGCGGACACGTTCCGCAAGAAGAAAAATCCGACCTTTTCATCAGTCTGGTCAGCGGATTTTCGCACGATAGAAAGGGAAAAATTGAAGCAACGGAAAGCGAAGATGTGAAATTGGAAGTTTAGAAAAAAAAATTAAACTGCAAAGACACAAAGGACACAAAGATTTTTATAATTTCTTTGTGTCCTTTGTGTCTTTGTGGTGAAAAAAACTCTTACAACTTCAAATCTTTTTTTAATTCCTTCTGACTATTGGGTTTTGCAAATATCGAATCGGGAATTGATCTGTTAAATTCTATCGTTTCGTAATTGATGCGCGAAGTCAGCACGCCGCCCGAAAAATGGTCAATGATGAACGGCGTTTTGATGCCTTGAATCTCGACGAATTGCGCGTAGCGGTCTTCTTCTTTGACATCTTCGCCGTCGGGATTGGTTCGTTTGTAAATCGCTTTGGCGGGAAAACCTTCCGCCGTAAATTCAAACTCGGCGGTAAAGCCGTCATCATAATTCAGCTTGATGACTTCGTTGCGTTTGCCTAAAGTCGCTTCACGTTTGCCGACATAACTCAGAGTTGCTTTTCCGCGCCAATTTTCGCGCAAAAGATTGTCGAGGCTCGCGTTTATTCCGCGTTTGAAGTCTTTGATTTGCGTTTCGCTCTGGACGTTTATAACCTCTGCTGCACCGTCGAAAATCCAACCCGAATCGCCGACATTCGTCTGCACGGTTTTTGTTCCGAAAGATTTAAACTCGGTGCGTTCCTTGTCGGGAAAAACGATGACATCAACGAATGTCTGAAAAGAACCGATCATACCGTCGCGCATCAAACTGAATTTTCCGCGACCGATTTGCGATTTGATCTTTAAATAATTATCGCCGCCCAAAACCTGCACGGCTTTTTTCAAAACCGCGTCGGCTTTTTCGTCCGTTTTTTGCGCCAAACCGTTAATTGCCAAAAAACACACACAGAACAATAAACTTATAGTCTTTGAAAGTGAAAAAAGTTTGATTTTCATAATAAAAAAGGCTTTGATGAGATTTTATCACCAAAGCATTTGATGCGAAAAGTTATTTTAGGTTGTTTTAGACCGGCATTTCAAAATCTTACAAAATTTTCCAAAGCAGATTTTGCCCGTCAAACTCAATCTTAAAACGATTCAATATATTTCGCCCGATAATGCCGTAGCTTTGCTCGATAAGCGGAAATCTTGCCCGAAATTTTTGCTCTTCAAAAAACAAAAATAAATCTGCGGATTGGGCGATACTTTTTTTGCCTTCAAAATCTTCGAGCCGTATTTCAGGGCTTTGTGTATAATCCAAGTCCAAATTTTCAACTGCAAATTTTGGAATAATCGTAATGTCGGCTCCTGTGTCGAGTAACATTGGAACTCTTGTTTTTTCAAAACCATTTCGAGGATTAATCAGAGCGACAAAAGCAACAGGCGCAGGCGGCTTGAATAAAAGAGAATCGTAATCGGGCATTTTAATCTTCGACTAATTCAACTTTAAGTAAATCCATTTGAGAACGATCTGCGAGGTGCGGACTGAGAATTTTAAAGGTTCGGTTTTCTTCCGCCAATAAAATGTAAGGACGCAAAACGGCTTCGATGAATTGGCTGGCGTTTTTTTCGCCAACCAGATTCATCAAGCCTCGATATGTTTCATCGCTTAAACTGATAGTCAGTTCTTTTTGCATTTTAGTTCAAACTAAAAGTGTCGAGCGGTTTAACGACAATTTCGCCGTCTTCCGCGTCAACCAGAAAGCGTGTTGACGATTTCCATTCGTTGGTAATCGGCAATTTTACTTTTTGGTCAATATGGCGTTTCAGGAAACGTGCGCCGTAAGCCGGACTGAAACCTTTTTCCGTCAAAGCGTCAATCGCTTTTTCGGTGATTTCGACGAGCTTGCCTTGCCGTTCCATGCGACGTTTTAGTTTTGCCAGATAAATCTTGGCAATTTCCTTAACTTCGTCCATCGTCAGCGGCGAGAAAATCACAATCTCGTCAATTCGATTACGAAATTCGGGCGAAAATCTGTTTTCGGCGGCTTTCATCACGTCGCCTTTGATTTCCTTCATTTCGCCGCGTGATTTCATTCCGAAACCGAGCGGTTTTTCGTATTTTTTGAAATTATCCGAACCCAAATTCGAGGTCATAATGACGATCGCGTCAGAAAGATAAACCTTCTTGCCGCGTCCGTCCGTCAGCCAGCCTTCGACAAAGGCTTGGAGGAAAATATTCATCAAATACGGGTTGGCTTTTTCGACTTCGTCGAGCAGCAAAACGGTGTACGGATTTTCCCGCAGTTGTTCAGTTAAAATTCCGCCGCGTTCCGAGCCGACAATGCCGCGCGGCATTCCGATCAGCTTTTCGATGCCGACCGTGCCTTCGCCGTATTCGCTCATATCAATCCGCACCATTTTCTGCTCGTCGCCGAACATAAATTCGGCAACGGCTTTCGCCAGTTCGGTTTTGCCAACGCCCGTCGGACCGAGGAAAAGCAGAACGCCGTCGGGTGCGTAATGATTTTCTTTAAGCGGTCCTTTGTTCAAACGAAGTCTTTCGGCAAGGGCGCGAACCGCGTCTTTTTGTCCGATCACGCGATTGGCGAGCTGGTCTTCCATGACCGAAAAACGGTCGGAAGTGTCGCGGTAAATCATATCCTGCGGGATGCGCGATTCCTGCGAAATGACTTGAATAATATGTTCCGGTTTGACGACGAGCGAACCCGGCTCGTTGATTTCAACTTTGACCGAAGCCGTGTCGAGCCAACCGATTGCTTTGTCGGGAAGATGCAGATTGCGAATATATTTCGGCGACATTTCGAGAGCCGTGTTGATCGCTTCGTCAGAAATCGTGACCGAATAATTTTTCTCCAAGCGCGGTCTTAAACCGAGCAGAATTTCGCGTGTTTCGGCAATCGTCGGTTCGTCAACTTTGACCAGCCGAAAACGGCGTGAAAGTGCTTCGTCTTCGCCGATATATTCTTTGTATTCGGTAATTGTCGTCGCGCCGATGATTCGCAGTTCGCCGCGCGCGAGGGAAGATTTGAACATATTCGCCGCGTCGGAAGATGTTCCCATCGCCGCGCCGGCACCGATAATCGTGTGCGCTTCGTCAATGAAAAGAATTATGTTTTCCTTTTCTTTAACTTCGTCAATAATGCCTTTGATTCGTTCCTCGAACATCCCGCGAAGCATCGTTCCGGCGACTAATCCGCCCATTTGAAGCTGAACGATATGCGCGTCGCGCAATCTTGCCGGAACTTTTTCCGGTTCCAGTTCGATCAAACGCGCCAAACCTTCGACGACCGCCGTTTTGCCAACGCCGGGTTCACCGACAAGCATCGGCGAATTCGAGCGTTCGCGGTGGCAGAGAATTTCGATCATCTGACGGATTTCTTTTTCGCGTCCGATGGTCGGCGGAATTTTGTCCTGACGTGCGAGTTTGTTCATCGAAACGCCGAAATGTCGAAGATAAGAAGGCAATTCGTATTTTTGACGAACGCGTTCTTCTTCTTTTTCGCGTTTGTGAATCCGTGTTCGCGCCGTCGTCGCGACTTCGTCGGACGGCACTCCCAAATTTTGCAAAACGTCATTTAAAACGCTTCTTTCATCGTTTGAAAGCACATAAAAAATATCGCTGGCATCAATTACACGGCGACCTTGCGAACGCGCTCTGTCCATCGAGCGTTTGAAAAGTTCGGTTGTTTCGGGGGCAATGCGAAAACCTTTGCCCGTGTGTTGTCTGCCGATTTCCATGCGCTTTTCGATCAGCAATTTGACCGAACGCGGGTCAACCGCTAAATCGCGCATTGTCGAGTTAAACAGTTCGGCTTCTTCATCGGCTAAAGCGTGAAGAATATGCTCGATCGAAATGTAATTCTGGTCGCGTTTTTTTGATTCGTCCAATGCAACATCTAAAACACGCCGTCCGCTCTCACTGAATTTGTCCTTGTATGCGTCTATATCTGCCATAAATTTCTCTTTAATAAAACTAAACCTATGATGCCGAAAAGCAAAGCCGTTCTGCCTAAAATATCATATCACTTTGCCGCCGCCAGCGGAAAGATTTTTGGAAAAAAATACTGAAGTGAATCTCCTCAAGTTTTTCAATGATTTCCTCGTATTTTTTGAGATGTTGAATAAGTCCTGTTATTTGTTCAAAAGATGGAAGGTTAAATTCTTTTACAAAATCATTTTCTCCTTTTTCTAACAAGTTGTTTGCTGGCGTTTGTTTCAAAATGCGTCTTTAAACCTCGCAATGGCAACCGCATTCAAGTTCGATGCCGACAGGCGAGGTCAAATTTCGCGTGCCATCTTGCCGAAAATGCAGAACTTCCATCGTGTATGGATTGAAAACAACGACATCCTTAACCCCGTTTGCCAAATAAATTGGCGGTGAAATCTCTAAATCCTTAGCTTCATATTTTTTGCTGATGACCTCGATAACGGCTTCGGGAACTTGCCGGATAGCTTCTTCTTCTTCTTCCGGTTCGCGGCAAAAAATTGAAACATCAGGGCGTTTCAGCGAGCCGTCGGGAAACAAAACATAAACATCGGCGACATCAACGCACTCACAAACAACGCCGTCTTTTTCAGACTTTTTTATTGAATCCCGAATGCGGTCAACCGCTTTTTGATGTTTGTAAATCGGCGATGCTTCCCAAATCGCCAGCTTTCCCGCAAACTCCAATTTAACGCCCAAATCTTCTGCTGTTAATAATTGTGGATTCATAAAAACTCCTTGAATTCAAAACTTTTTATTCGCCGACACTTTGCGCCAGAGCCTTGCCGACCTGCACACGCGCCGGACGAAGCAGACGGTCGCCGAATTTGTATCCGCGTGAATATTCGGCGGTAATCTTGCCGTCTTTTTCCGCGTCGGTTTCAACCATATCAATCGCTTCGTGCATTTCGGGGTTAAAATCCGCGCCGATTGACGGAACGGTTTCGACACCGACGCTCATCAAGGCTTGCTCAAAGACGCGTGCCGTGCCTTTTACGCCGCCGAGCAGATGTTCGAGCGAAGAATCTTTTTCGGCGTGGTCAATCGCTAAATTTAAATTGTCGAGAACCGGCAAAAGCGTCGTCAGAAAACTGAATTGACCCTGTTTGGCGCGGTCTTCGAGAGTTTTCTGCATCCGTCCGCGCATTTCCTGCGTTTCGCGCTCGATCTGCGTTTTGATTTCTTCAAATTTCGCCTGCACGCCGACGAGTTTTGCTTCAGCCGCTTCGCGCCGTTCGGTTTCCGTTTTGAGTTTATTTTCGAGTTCCGTTTCGCGCATTGATTTCACCTGTTGTTGAGGTGTTTCCGCCTCGAAATCCGCATTGTCGTTTTCGTTTTCGTCCAAAATTTCTTCTAATATCTCTTCGTTATTAAAGTCTTTCTCGTTCATCTTTTTTTTATTAAACCAGCTCATAAATTTTGATAAATAGATTGCATCTTTCAGTCTAACAAACCATTTATCTTTTGGGAAAAATCAGCCACGAATTACACAAATAACACGAATTGTTTTTTGATTTTTATTCGTGCCGATTCGTGTTAATTCGTGGCTAAAAAATCTTACGCCGAAGCCGTCGCCGATTCGGGCGTAAATTTCAACGCGCCGTTTTCACCCGCGACGTGAATCGTTTGCCCGCTGCGGATTTCGCCGTTGAGAAGTTTGATTGCCAGCGGATTTTGAATCAGCGTTTGAATTGCCCGTTTCAAAGGTCTTGCGCCGAATGTCGGGTCGTAGCCTTCTTCGACGAGTATTGCTTTCGCCGAATCTTCCAGCAAAATCGAAATTCCACGGTCTGCCAGATTTTTACGCAGTTTTTCAAGCTGAACTTCGATAATCTGCGCGATTTGGTTGCGGGCAAGCTGCGTAAAGACGACAATATCGTCAACGCGATTCAAAAATTCGGGCTTGAAATGCGAGCGCAAAACGTCCATCACCATTTCCTTGATCGGCGTGTCAACCAGCGTCGCCGATTGAATCTCACGCGAACCGAGATTCGAGGTCATAATCAAAACCGTGTTTTTGAAATCAACCGTTCTGCCTTTGGAATCGGTCAAACGCCCGTCGTCGAGAATCTGCAAAAGCACGTTAAAAACGTCCGGGTGCGCTTTTTCGATCTCGTCAAAAAGCACGACCGAATAAGGTCTGCGCCGGACGGCTTCGGTCAATTGCCCGCCTTCGTCGTAGCCGACATATCCGGGCGGCGCACCGATCATTCGCGCAACGGCGTGTTTTTCCATATACTCCGACATATCGAGCCGCACCATCGCACGTTCGTCGTCGAACATAAATTCCGCCAGAGCCTTCGCCGTTTCGGTTTTTCCAACGCCCGTCGGACCTAAGAAAATAAATGAACCGATCGGACGATTCGGGTCTTGCAAACCGGCACGCGCACGGCGCACGGCATTGGCGACCGCTTCCAACGCTTCGTCTTGCCCGATCACGCGGTTGCGAAGATTTTTCTCCATTGTCACGAGCTTCTGCATTTCGCCTTCGAGCATTTTTGAAACCGGAACGCCTGTCCATTTGGCGACGACTTCCGCGACATCTTCTTCGTCAACTTCTTCCTTTAAATAAACGCCGTCTGCTTGCAGTTCGGCAAGCCGTGCTTGTTCTTCGGTCAGAAGTTTTTCGAGTTCGGGAATCGTGCCGTATTGCAGTTCGGCAGCTTTGTTTAAATCGTTGGCGTTGCGCGCCTGGTCAAGTTCGAGTTTGGCTTGTTCGAGCTGCTCTTTTGCGGAGCGCATTTTCTCGATTTCTTCCTTTTCCGATTGCCATTTCGCCTTCATTCCGCCGGATTTTTCCTTCAAATCGGCGATGCGTTTTTCGATGTCTTCGAGCCGCGCTTTCGCCTTTTCATCCGTTTCGCGCTGCAAGGCTTGCTTTTCGATCTCGAGCTGTAAAATTTCGCGTTCCAAAACATCAATTTCAACCGGCAAAGAATCAATTTCGATCCGCAATTTCGAGGCGGCTTCGTCAATCAAATCAATCGCTTTGTCGGGCAAAAATCTGTCCGTAATGTAGCGGTTTGAAAGCGTCGCGGCGGCGACAATCGCCGCATCAGTAATGCGAACGCCGTGATGAACTTCGTATTTTTCCTTCAAACCGCGCAAGATAGCAATCGTGTCTTCGACGTTCGGTTCGCCGACATAAACCTGTTGAAAGCGGCGTTCCAAGGCTTTGTCTTTCTCGATATATTTCTGATATTCATTCAAAGTCGTCGCGCCGACGCATCTGAGCATTCCGCGTGCAAGCGCGGGTTTGAGCATATTTGAAGCGTCAATCGCGCCTTCCGACGCGCCCGCGCCGACGAGTGTGTGAAGCTCGTCAATAAACAAAATTATCTGCCCGTCCGATTTTTCGATTTCATTTAAAACCGATTTCAGACGCTCTTCAAATTCGCCGCGATATTTCGCGCCCGCGAGCATCGAACCCAAATCTAAGCCGACCAGCTTTTTGTTTTTCAAAGTTTCCGGCACATCGCCCGAAACGATTCTCTGCGCCAAACCTTCGACAATCGCCGTTTTGCCAACGCCGGGTTCGCCGATTAAAACCGGATTATTTTTCGTTCTGCGCGATAAAACCTGAATCGTCCGGCGAATCTCGTCGTCGCGTCCAATAACCGGATCGAGCTTTCCTTTTCGCGCTCGTTCCGTCAAATCAACCGCGTATTTTTCGAGTGACTGAAAATTCTCTTCGGCATTCTGGTCGGTAATCCGCGAACCGCCGCGCATTTCGGTTATGACCTTTTCTGCCGTCTCTTTCGTGACACCGTTTGAACGCAGTATTCGTCCCGCGTCGCCGTCTTTTTCAGCCGCGATTGCGAGAAGCAGATGCTCGGTTGACATATATTCATCCTGCATCGCTTCGGCTTCCTTTTGCGCTTCCTGAAAAATGGTGTTGATGCGCGACGAAAAATACTGCTGACCGCCCGAAACCTGCGGAAAACGCGCAATCGCCGCGAGCGTATCGGTCAAAACCGTCTGTGCGTTTGCACCGATCTTACCGAGAATCGGGCGCAAAGTTCCTTCTTTCTGTTCGAGCATCGAAGCGAGCAGATGTTCGGGTTCAACCTGCTGATTCTGATTTTTTTCGGCAACGCCGATGGCTTCCTGGACTGCTTCTTGTCCGCGAATTGTAAATCTGTCAAATCTCATAGCTTTATAATTTCACTTTATAAGTCTGAACTGATAATAAAATATGAGTGTCTTATTGTCAACTATCTCGGCAAAATTTATTTCGTTCAGAAAAATTTAACTTTTGCGCTTTTTTAGATGACACTCCGCGCTTTTGTCGGTTATATTTAGCGAGAGCAACTTTCCAAAATAACAGCCGAGATTTCAAAAAATTATTGAAATTCAGTATTAGTTTGCGGCTGATTTATAAAAAATGAAAATTCTTCGTGAAATATTTTCGCCCTTAATTGCGATTATTGCCGCGTTTATAGTCGGCGGCATTATTATTCTGCTGATTAAGGACAATCCGTTTGAAACTTACAGGATTCTGCTGGCAAACTCGTTCGGTTCGGTCAAGGACATCGGTTGGACGCTTTTTTACGCGACACCTTTGATTTTTACGGGCTTGGCGGTGGCGGTCGCGTTTCGGTGCGGACTTTTTAACATCGGTGCGGAAGGACAACTTTATGTTGCTTCGTTTGCGACGGCGTGGGTCGGCATCAAATTCGGCGGCACGGTCGTTGATATTTTCGGCAAACAGGAAGATTGGTCTTGGACGAGTTTGCCGGCGATTCTTCTGGTGCCGCTCTGTGTTTTGACGGCGGTTGTCGCGGGCGGAATCTGGGGCGCGATTCCGGGGATTTTGCGGGCGAAGTTCGGTTCTTCGGAAGTTATCAACACGATTATGCTGAATTTTACGGGCATCGCGCTCGTCAGCTATTTTACGCAGTATCATTACAAAGTTCCGGGCGACCCGATTCTGCAAACCGCACCGATTGGAAAGGCGGCTTACATTCCGCAGCTCAAGGAATATTTTTCGTTTATTCCCGATGACGTGCCGCTTAATTTTGCGTTTTTGATTGCGATTTTGATGTGCGTGCTGGTTTACATTTTTCTCTGGAAAACAAAATGGGGCTACGAACTTCGAGCGGTCGGACAAAACGCCTCGGCAGCAGAATATGGCGGAATTTCACCAAAAAAACAAATCGTGATTGCGATGACGCTTTCGGGCGCACTTGCCGGAATGGTCGCGCTGAACGAGGTTTTGGGTTCGCGTCATAATTATTACGACGGATTTTCGGCGGAACTGGGATTCTTGGGAATCGCGGTCGCGCTTTTGGGGAGAAATCATCCGCTCGGCGTTTTTATTGCGGCGATTTTCTTTGCGGTTCTGATGCGCGGCGAGATTTTCGTTGATGCTTTTACGCGCTACGTTTCCAAAGACATCAGTATGGTTTTACAGGCGATTGCGATTTTGTTTGTGGCTTGTCTGCAAAAATACTCGAAGAAATAAATATATGCCATTACAAAGATTTACAGCGGTTATTGAACGCGAAGGCGACGGATATGTTTCACTTTGTCCCGAATTTGACATTGCCAGTCAAGGCGATTCGGTCGAAGAGGCGAAGGCGAATTTGACCGAAGCAATCGAACTCTTTTTAGAAACGGCAGATGAAGCTGAAATAAAAAATCGTCTGCATACCGAAGTTTTTGTCACACAATTAGAGGTTGCCGTTGGGTAAATTGGGAATATTTTCGGGAAGCGATATTTGCAAAGTTTTGGCAACTTACGAATTTGTGCAGGTTCGTCAAAAGGGAAGCCATATTGTTATGCAAAAGCGTTTGGAAAATTCGACCGTAACCGTTCCCGTTCCGAATCACAAAAGAAATCAGAATCGGCACTTTGCAGTCAATTATTCGGCAATCGGGTTTGCCGAAGGAAATTTTTGAAGTATGAGCGAACTTTTAACTTTATCACTGATTTTTTCCGCTATTCGTTTGGCGACACCGTTGATTTTCGCGGCTCTCGGCGGAATGTTTTCCGAGCGTTCGGGGATTATCAACATCGCGCTCGAAGGTTTGATGTTGGCGGGCGCATTTACGGCGGCGGTCGCGACTTACGAACTGAACAATTCGTATCTCGGTTTGTTGTGCGGAATGGCGGCAGGCGGCGCGATGGCTTTGGTTTATGCGATTGCCGTGATCAAATTTGAAGCCAATCAGGTCGTCGCGGGAACGGCAATAAATTTTCTGATGCTCGGACTTCCCCAACTGATCAGTGGCGCGATTTATGATTCGTCGGGTTCGACACCGCAAATCGCCAAGGAATTTCTTTTGCCTGAATTTTACAATCGTCTTTCGATTGCCTCGATTCTCGCTTTTTTGCTCGTTCCGCTGTGTTGGTATGTTTTGTATAAAACGCCTTTCGGTTTGCGGCTGCGGGCGGTTGGTGAAAATCCGGCGGCGGCGGACGCGGCGGGTGTCAATGTTATTAAATTAAGATATTTCGCGGTAATTTTGTCAGGCATTTTGGCGGCGGCGGGCGGCGCGTATTTGTCAATCGGGCAATCTTCGCTCTTTACACGCGGAATGACGGCAGGACGCGGATTTATCGCGCTTGCCGCGTTGATTCTGGCAAAATGGAAACCCGTGCCGGTTTTGTTTGCCTGTCTGTTTTTCGGTTTGATGGAAGCCTTGACGATTCAGATTCAGGGCGTTTTCAAACTTCCGTCGGGCGAAGAGATTCCCGTGCAGTTTATTCAAATAATTCCATACGTTTTGACGATTATCGTGCTGGCGGGTTTTATCGGTTTGTCGCGTGCGCCGAAGGCTCTCGGAATTCCGTATAGTAAGGAAAAATAATGGAAGCAAGTTTTAATGGCTTGCTTCGAGTTTCAGATTTAATAATTGGTTGAGCGAAATGCCTTGCTGCATTGCTTCAATCGCAAACTGGCGGTGCATATACTCGGGCATCCGCAAAACTAATTTTCCACTAAAAGAGCGTTTGCCGAAAGGTTCGGGAATCGTTTCGCCGGATTCCTTCAAATCATTCAAAACAAACCCGACAACCTCTTTAATTTCGCGCAATGCTTCTTCCTGCGTGTCGCCGTGTGCGGCTAACGAAGGGAATTCGGCAACGCGGGCAACAAACGCTTCGTCTGCTTCAGACCAACCGACGCTGTAAAGATAATGTTCCGCTTTCGGCAAACTTTCTTTTTTAGTTTTGACTTGTTTTTTACTGTTCATTTTGTGGATTTTTCTTAGCTCGTAAACTTATCCAAGAAAAATAATTTGTAGAAAGATTTTGGTGAATTTCTGATACTATATCAAGTATCACTTTACAAATAAATAGATTTTAATTTCCTTAACGTCTATCTTTTGTGGTAAAAAATAATTCCTTTAATTAAGTTACGGACTTGAATATGAGTTACGAAAAAGCACTTGAAGCGGCGGAGTTTATCCGTAAGCAATACGATAAAGAGATAAAAATCGCGCTCGTTTTGGGCAGCGGTTTGGGCGCGTTTGCCGAAGATTTGGAGAATGCCGTGCGGATTCCTTATGAGGAAATTCCGCATTTTGCGCGTTCGACGGTCGAAGGTCACGCGGGACAATTGGTTCTCGGCGAAGTCGGCGGTGTGCCGGTGGCGGTTCAGCAAGGTCGTTTTCATTTCTACGAAGGCTATGAAATGGAACAGGTTATTTTTCCGATGCGCGTTTTCGGGCTTTTGGGAATTGAAAACGTCATTCTGACCAACGCGGCGGGAAGTGTGCGAACGGGTTTTAAACCCGGAAATTTGATGCTGATTCGCGACCATATCAATCTGATGGGCGTAAATCCTCTGCGCGGCGCGAATGACGAGCGGTTCGGTCCGCGATTTCCCGATATGAGTGAGGTTTACGACAAAACTTTGCAGGAAATCGCCTACGACGAATCGAAAGCGATGGCGCGGGAACGATTTGAAAGCGGTGAAGAAAAAGAATACAAATCGTTTATGTGGCGCGGAGTTTACTGCGCTCTGTCGGGTCCGACTTACGAAACTCCCGCCGAAATTCGGATGTTTCGGCTGTTAGGCGCGGGCGCAGTCGGAATGTCAACCGTACCGGAAGCCGTCGCGGCGCGGCATCAGGGAATGAAGGTTCTGGGAATTTCGTGCATCACGAATCTCGCGGCGGGAATGAGCGACGAGCCGATCAATCACGCCGAAGTGATGGAAACAGGCGCCCGCGTCGCGGGAATTTTCAAGGAACTTTTAAGAAGAATCATCTCAAAAATCAAATGATAATAGGAATTTGCGGCGGAACAGGTTCGGGGAAAACGACGATTGCGCGAAGGATTATCGAATCCGTCGGGCGCGATAATGTGATTCTTGTCGAACAGGATTCGTATTATCGAAACCTTGCGGATATGCCGCTCGATGAACGTCATCAGGCGAATTTCGACCACGTTGACGCATTTGATAACGGAATGCTCGTCAATCATCTGAAGCGTTTGAAACAAGGTCAGTCAATCGAAATGCCGGTCTATGATTATAAAAATCACGTCCGAAGCGAGGAAACGATTCACCTTGAACCGAAGCCCGTGATCGTTGTCGAAGGCATTTTAATCTTTTCGGAATCGCTGGTTTTGGATTTGCTCGATGTCCGCGTTTTTGTTGACACGCCCGACGATATTCGTTTTATTCGTCGTTTGCAGCGCGATATTGTCGAGCGCGGACGCACCGTTGATTCGGTCATCGCGCAGTATTTTTCGACCGTGCGACCGATGCATCAGGAATTTGTCGAACCGTCGAAACGCCACGCCGACATCATTATTCCCGAAGGCGCGAACACCGACATCGGCATCGAATTTATTTGCAGTAAGATCCGCGAGGAAATCAGCGGCAAAGTTGAAGAAGAAATTTTTGTTTAATTTTATTTGCCCACGAAATACACGAAAGAAACGAAAAATATTTTAAAGTTTTCTTTTTTCGTATGTTTCGTGTATTTCGTGGGCAAAAGAAACATTTAATGGATAATCAAGAAAAAGAATTGGTCGAAGCCGCCCGCGAAGTGCGCGAAAAAGCATACGCGCCTTACTCGAATTTCAAAGTCGGCGCGGCAATCAGGACAAAAGACGGGAAAATCTACACGGGCTGTAATGTCGAATCGGCAAGCTACGGTCTGACGGTTTGTGCGGAGCGCGTAGCAATCTGGAAAGCCGTGTCGGAAGGCGAAAAAGAATTCACGCAAATCGCCGTCGTCGCAGACACCGACGAACTCACGCCGCCGTGCGGAGTTTGCCGTCAAATCATCTGGGAATTTTGCCACGATATTCCGGTGATTTTTGCCAACTTAAAAGGCGACAGCGAAATCGTCCAGATGAGCGAACTTCTGCCTCGCGCTTTTGATACAAAGTTTTTGAAGTGATGTGAAAAGTTATGGCAATTCATGCTTTTCAAACAATGATGCTTCCGTTTCAGACTATTTTTCAGAAGAATAATTTAGTTTTTCTCTATCAGTAAAAAGTCATCTACTGACAATGAAACATCAGGAAAAGCAACTAAGTTAAACTGCTGTCCGGCACGGTAGGTTTGTTTTGATTGAAAGCCGTCCGCGCTTGGTTCGCGGTAATCTTCCAGAAGTTTTTCCGGCACGTTCAGCACGAGGTATTGACGAATTCCGGCGCGAGCGTAAGCCTCGTCCTTTGTCGTTTGGTCATAACCTAAAGTCGAATCGGAAACTTCCAAGATCAAGTAAATTTCGGCGGGTGTCGGGTGAGAATTTTCATATTCGTTTTCTTTCGAGATTGCCAAAACAATGTCAGGTTCGGGTTCGGAAAATTCATCAAGCCAAATCGGGTTTTGATTTCTGACTATCGCTTTTGCTTCAAAGATTCTATAAAAAAGTTGAGAGATAATATCCGTCAAAATGCAATGAACCGGACTTTTCGACATTTTTTGAACTACTGTTCCATTTAATAATTCAATACGGTCGTATTTTGTAAATATTCCTTTTTCTATTAGCGAGTCGTATTCTTTGACGGTCATCTGACTTATGTTCATATCTGGCAGAAAATTCTAAACTATTTTGTATATTTTGTGAATCGGTTGCTTTTCCGGACAATTTTGTAGTAAATTCAGCTATGGAAAAGTTGAAAATTTATTTAGTCGTTTTTATTGCATTTCTTTTAATCTTCCCGCAAACATTTTTTGCTCAAACAAACAAAACTTTGTCTAAATCGAATCAAACAGCGGATTTGTTAATTGTCGGCGGCATGGTCGTGACGATGAACGCGACCCGCGAGGTGATCGAAGACGGCGCGGTTGCCGTTAAAAACGGTGAAATCGTCGCCGTCGGAAAAAGCTCTGATTTGACAAAAGCATACCGCGCCAAAGAAACGATTAATGCCAAAGGCAAAGTCGTCATTCCGGGGTTAATCAACACGCACACGCACGTTCCGATGAGTCTTTATCGAGGGATTGCCGACGATTTGGATTTGCAGGAATGGCTCACGAAATACATTTTTCCGGCGGAAGCAAAAAATGTCAACGAAGCGTTTGTCCGCGCCGGAACACGGCTCGGACTCGCGGAATTTATTCGCGGCGGAACGACGACGTTTTGCGATATGTATTATTTTGAAGACGTGATCGCCGACGAAACTTCAAAAGCCGGGGTTCGCGCAGTTTTAGGCGAAACGCTCATTGATTTTCCCGCGCCGGACAACAAGACTTTTGACGAAGCACTCGTTTACACCGAAAAATTCGTCAAAAAATGGCAGGGAAATCCGCTGATTATTCCGGCGATTGCGCCGCACGCGCCTTACACGGTTTCGCAGGAACATCTTCTTAAAACACGCGCTTTGTCCGACAAATTGAACGCGCCGCTCATCATTCATCTGGCGGAAGCCGAAAGCGAAACTGATTTTATTCAGCAGAAACATAAAGGAATGCGCCCGATTGAATACGTCGAAAAAATCGGTTTCTTGAGCGACAAGACAATCGCCGCGCACGTCATTCAGGCGAACGAAGCGGAACTCGATATTTTAAAACGCATCGGTGTCGGCATCGCGCATAATCCGCAATCGAATATGAAATTGGCGGCGGGAGTTGCGCCCGTGCCGATGATGCTCAAGAAAAATTTGCGTGTCGGTTTGGGAACGGACGGCGCGGCATCGAACAACGATTTGAGTCTTTGGGAAGAGATGGACACGGCGGCAAAGCTGCACAAAGTTTTCTCGAAAGACCCGAAAGTCGTTTCCGCCGAAGAAGCCTTTGCAATGGGAACAATCGGCGGCGCACGCGCTTTACATTTGGAAAATCTGATCGGTTCGCTCGAAGTCGGGAAACGCGCCGACATCGTGATTGCGGGTTTTGAAAGCCTTAACCAAACGCCGTCTTACAATGTTTATTCAACGCTCGTCTATGCGACGAAAGCCGAAGATGTGCAGACTGTCATCATTAACGGCAAGATTGTAATGCGCGACAAGCGTTTGCTCACGCTTGACGAAAATGTTATAAAGAAAGACGCAAACCTCTATCGTCAAAAAATCATCAATAGTCTTTCAGGCAATTAAATCAAGTTGGAATCAGCTTGAAATTTGGTTTTTTGAAATGGGTTTTGAAAGTTAAACGGGTCGCTCAAGTGAGCCTTCATAGGTATGTAGTTCGCTTGACCTTTACGGAAAATTTTAAGTCATAAATAGGAGGACTGAAGATGCCGCTAAATGTCAGAAGGTTATTCGCTTCATTATTTTTAGTTGTATTTAGCTTTATTATCACCAACGCGCAAACCGCCCCGACATCGGGCGAAATAATGCGCGGGAGAATCTCGAAGGCAAAAGCCTTGATCGCGGTCAAAAATTACAACGCCGCGATTTACGAGATGGAAAACATTCGCCGTGAAACGAACGACCAGACCGTTCACGGAGTTTTGAATGTGCTTTTAGTAAATTGTTATCTCGAACAGGGAGATTACAAACGCGCACAGGATTTTCTCGCCACGCTTTTTAACGACATCAAGGTCAATAAACCGAATGCCGCGACGAATTATTACGCCGCCGCCGGACAAGTCATCAAAGGCGCACGCAATCAATCGGATCGCTACAAAGCATTAGGCTTGATGGTTTCCGACCGCAACTTGCCGCTTGAAGCCGCGACCGATCTGGAAAAAATGCGCGAAACGCTCGAAAAGGTCGTCGAGCAATCGAAAGTTTTAGGCAAAGACACGAAACAAACCTCGAATGCCTCGGTGCTTTTAGAGGAAACTTCCAATGCGCGAAGCATTCTGGCGCGTGATGATTACGATGCCCAGCGTTGGAAA
Organism: Acidobacteriota bacterium; assembly: GCA_031412675.1. Lineage (GTDB taxonomy): Bacteria > Acidobacteriota > Blastocatellia > Pyrinomonadales > Pyrinomonadaceae > JAFDVJ01. The sequence continues at coordinate 17,976 of JANODL010000046.1, forward strand.
AACGAAGTTGCCGATTCGCGTGAAATGCTCGCCAATTCGCGCAGTACGGTTTTGAACGCGACCAACGAAGCGATGCCCGAAACGCCGAAAGTTTCGCAGACATTGATCGCTTCAAGTACTCCGAACAATACTTTGCCCGTTCCGAACACGACCTCAACGGCTAACAAAACGGAAGAAACCGTTCCGAATTTTCAGCCCGTTAAGGAAACGAAACCGACTCCTGATTTGACGGCGAAGATTGAAAAACCAATCGTCAACGAACCCGTCAAAGAAACTCCGAAACAGGAAGAAACGAAGAAAACCGAAGAAACACCGAACAACACGGCTTCGACCGAGAATCCGAATCAACCGAAGCGCGAACGCCGCGTCGTGAAAGCGGACGAAAACAAAGAAGCGACGGCAAAGACCGAAACGACGGATGCTAATCCGCCGCTGATTGTCGGTTCATTGCTTGAATTTGCGGTGCAGAGAACGAATCCGGTTTATCCGCCGACCGCCCGCTCAATGCGTCAGACAGGCGTGGTGCGCCTCGAAGTTCTCGTAGATGAAGAAGGCAAAGTGACGACGGTGCAAAATTCGACCGGACCGAGCTTGCTTCAAAGCGCGGCAAAAGACGCGGTTAAAAAATGGAAGTTCAAACCTTTTATGCGCGACGGTCAGCCGGTCAAAGCGACGGGTTTTTTGAGTTTCAACTTTAATTTATAAACTGCGGCGAATAATTCTACAGACCGGCGGGCAGATGTTTTGATAAAAAGCATCTGCCCTTTGTTTTTGCCGCCCTCGCAACCGTCGGCGGATTTCGCGCAACTAAATTTTAAATGTTCGGCATACTTTAGTTTGCCGTTTGCGCCTTATCCGAACAACAAATTGAAGTTTGTTTTACTTTTACGCTACGCAAAAAATTTCCGCGCTTCGTTGTGGAAACGTCGCGGTCATCTTTGGAAATTCGGCGGTTGTTAAAGGAAACGGCGCGGTTTGCGGTAAGATAGAATCAAACTTCCCGGTAAGATTTAACAAAAAATATGAAGACGTTCGCAATTCTGCTTTTTTTGATGCTTATGATAACGGAAACTTCTTTTTCGCAAACCGCGCCGCCGCTTGAAGCGGGCGTGTCGCAAACGCTTGCCAAATGGCGGGCGGCGAACTATTCGGACGTGCGTTATAAATTGAACATTACGCTCGAAAAAGGTGCGTCGTTGATGAAGGGCGAAATCGAGATTCGCGTAAATCTGACGGAAGAAGGCGCAAAAAACGATTTGATTTTAGATTGGCGGACGACGCAGTTTGCAAATGATAAAGATAAACCTTATGTAAAAGTAACGAAAATTAACGAATCTGACTTTGATAATTTTCCGGTTTATACAGATACACGCAATGAGCATCTAGTTCTTCCGAAAGGGTTCTTTAAAGCTGGCGAAAACGTCATCAAAATCAATTTTGCATCGCCGATCAAAACGAGCGGAAGCGCGATTACGCGCTATGTTGACAAGGAAGACGGCGCGGAATACGTCTATTCGCTGTTCGTCCCGTCGGACGCAAGCACAGCGTTTCCCGTCTTTGACCAGCCGGATTTGAAGGCAAAATTTAGTTTGGAATTGCTTGTTCCGCTAAGATGGAGAACAGTTTCAAATACAAAAACCACGAGCGTGATGCAGGTTGGAGATTCGACCAGATTTAGATTTGCCGAAACCAAACCGATCAGCACCTACGTTTTCGCGTTTGCGACGGGCGATTTCACGGAGTTTTCAAAATCGGGAATTGTAACGGGTAATTTACAAATTTTAGATGAGTCGTCAAAAGACGATGAATTGGTATCTAGTATTTATGTTCGCAAATCGCAAGCCGAAAAATTCAAAGTTCACGAAAAAGAAGTCTTCCGATTAAACCGCGAAGGCGTTAAATATCTCGAAAGTTATTTCGATTACAAATTTCCGTTTCCGAAATACGATTTGGTTTTGATTCCCGAATTTCCGTTCGGCGGGATGGAACACGCGGGCGCGACTTTTTTGCGCGAGGCTTCGATAATTTTTCCGTCCGAACCGACGAAAAACGATTATGTTTCACGCGCCAATCTGATCTTTCACGAAGCCGCGCATCAATGGTTCGGCGACACGGTGACGATGCGCTGGTTTGACGATTTGTGGCTCAAGGAAGGCTTTGCCGAGTTTATGGCGTATAAAATTCTGGAAAAAGTGATGCCCGAATACAATGCGTGGAAAATCTTTTACGAGCGCAACAAACAACTCGCCTATCTGACCGATTCGACGAAAGGGACAACGCCGATTTATCAGGAAATCCCGAATTTGAGCGCGGCAAAATCGGCTTACGGCAACATCGTCTATCGCAAAGCGCCTTCGTTTTTAAAGCAAGCCGAATTTTATTTAGGCGAAAAAGAATTTCAAACGGCGGTTCGCGCATTTTTGAAGAAACATCAATTCGCCAACGCCGAATGGACGGATTTGGTGAAGGAATTTGAAACCTCAAGTGAAAAATATCTGAAAGATTGGGCGAATGTTTGGGTATTACAAAGCGGTTTGCCGCAAATGAGTGTAGGTTCCGAAATCGCTCGTTCGAGCATCGGTCGCGACGGAACAAGTTATTCACTTCGGCAGACGAATGCCTTCGAGCGAAAAGCTCACTGGCAGCAGAAAGTGCGACTATTGATAATTACCGAAAATAATAAACGAATCAAGCACGATTTTGCTTTCAGCGGAGCAAACGTCGGCGGCAGCATTGACGGCTCTTTGTCGAAAGCGTTTCTGAGCATAAATTCTTATAATTATCGAAAGAATTCAGACTTAGTTCAACTCGCGCCCAAAATAGATATGCTGGTCGGAGGCGAAAAGCCAAAATTTATTTTCACAAACTATCAAGATTACGGCTACGGCATCTTTCTGCTTGACGAGAAAAGCCGCGATTACGTTCTCGAAAATATCCAAAACGAAAAAGACGATTTTCTCCGCACGATGATGTGGGGAAGTTTGTGGGACTCGGTGCGCGAAGCCGAATTGCCGCCGCAAGATTACGTCGCGCTCGTCATCAAAAACATCAATGTCGAAACCGATGAAAGCACGATAAACACTTTGCTTGGACGAGTTTCGACAGCGATGAATTATTACATCAAGTCAGAACCGTCTGCGTCAGCGGATGGGTTGAACGCTGATGATGGCAATTCCAAATCAAAAGAGAACCCGCCCGCTAACGCAGGCGGTTCTGACCTCGTTGCCAAACTTGAAACGCTGTTGATTGATAAAATGCAGAATGCGCCGACGCTCGGACAGCGAATTACTTTTAATCGTGCGTTTCTGAACATCGCTTCGAGCGAGAAAGCGCGAACGATTTTGAAAGATACTTTGAGCGGCAAAACTCAAATTAAAGACTTGAAACTAAAAACCAAAGACAAATTTGACATCGTAACGCGCCTTTTAATTTTGAACGATAAAGACGCGCCGCGATTACTTGCCGAACTCGAAAAAACCGAAACGTCGGACGAAGCCAAACGCTATGCTTTCGCGGCGAAAGCGGGAATTGCGACAATCGAAAATAAGGCGAAATTCTGGAACGATTTCATCAATAATAAGGATTTGAGCGAAAGTTATATTGAAGCGGCGTTCGTGCCGTTTAATTCGACCAGACACGCTGATTTAACTTTGCCTTATCTCGAAAAAGCATTAGCCGAAGTGCCGAAGTTGAAACGAACGCGCAAAATCTTTTTCGTCAATGGCTGGCTCGCGGCGTTTCTCGGCGGACAGCGAAGCGAACAGGTTCTGGCAATCGTCAATAAGTTTCTGGCGGACAATCCGAACCTCGATAAAGATTTGCGGCTGAAGATTCTGGAGAACGCCGACAATTTGGAACGCGCCGTAAAGATTCGTCAAAAATTCGGCAGATAATAATACGGCGAACTTTTTCCGTTTATTAAAGCGATTTCCAATAAGCTAACTTATAAATCAGATTGTCCGATTCAGGAAAATATAAAACTATGAAAATCAAAATTATCTTGTTTGTCGCGCTTCTTTTAGCGTTCAGCTCAATCAATTTCGCTCAAACCAAAAACATCAGAACCAGATCAAAAACCGCCGCGCCGGAATTTAAAGGTTCGATAGAAAAGCAAAAAGCGGCTTTTAAAACATTTATCATTAAAAATGTCGGCAAGCGCGTTTCGCTCAATCTGACATTTGACGGCGACATCGAGCCTTACGGTTACCGAAGCGAGTTCGCCGACCCGCTTTTTGAGGTGGATAATTACCGATACTTTTTAATCTGCGGCGACGGCAAAACCACGAATGTCATCTGGACGGACAGATGCAAAGCGTTGAATTTTGACAACGAAAAGAAAACTCTCAACGGCGTTTTCAAAATCACCGAACCTGATCCGAAGTTAATGCGTACGAATCGAACTTTTAATATTACGCCAACGAAATAAAGTCGGTTTCAAAACAGAAAAAATCCGGCGAATCAATTTTGAGTCGCCGGATTTTCCTTTACGCTTGAAAAATTAAAGTCCGAGCAGTCGGGCTTTTGCGGCGCGGAATTCGTCCTCGCTCAAAACGCCTTTTTCGCGTAAGTTTGCCAGCCGTTCGAGTTCCGCCGTAACATCTTTTTTGTCGCCCGACGCGGGTTCCGCGCCTTCTTTGTTATTAAATTTGTCGAGCAGTGCGCCGCCGTATTTTTTGCCGACTTTGCTGCCGAGAACGCCGCCGACCACTGCGCCGGCAAACGTGCCGACGACCGGCATCAAGACAGTTCCAACCTGCGCTCCGGCAAGTGCGCCGCCGGCAACTCCGGCTAAACTGCCGGCTCTTTCGTTTTCTTCTTTTTGTTTCGCCGCGTCGTCCTGTTTTTTATCGCTCATTATAAATTTCTCCGAGTAGGTTTTTTGACGGCGCATTAAAATTGATTTACGCCGTTTGATGATTATAAATCACTATAACTGAAAAACAACAAATAAAAGCGCGATTCCAGATTAAGTTTCGATTGCCGAAGCCTGCGTTTTGATGCCTTTTTCGGATGACGCGGCTTTGGCGGCAAACGATTGACTTTTCTCTTCGGAAATTTTTGCTTCGGGCAGGAAATGATTGAACAGATGGCGGATTTTTCGCGTGTCGTTTTCTTCGACAGCCTGGCGGAAATTGCTGACGATATTGGTAACTTCTTCGCCGGAATAATCAGCAATTTTACCGATGAAAATTTTCGGGTGCGTAGTTTTCAGAAGGCTTTCACCGGTGATTTCCAATTCTTCAAAGAGTTTTTCGCCTTTCCGAACGCCTGTGAAAACGATGTCAATATCTTCGTAAGGCTGAAGCCCCGAAAGCCGAATCATATCTTCGGCGAGCGCGAGGATTTTAACCGGACTGCCCATATCGAGGATGAAAATCTCGCCGCCTTTGCCGAGTGCGCCCGCCTGCAAAACCAGCGCGGAGGCTTCGGGAATCGTCATAAAGTAGCGCGTCATTTCCGGGTCGGTAACGGTAATCGCTTCGCCTTTTAAGATTTGTTCGCGGAAAATCGGGACGACCGAACCGGCTGAACCAAGCACGTTGCCGAATCGGACGGCGACGTAATTGGTCGCGTAAATTCGATTCAAATCCTGCAAAACGATTTCCGCGACGCGCTTTGATGCGCCCATTACCGATGTCGGATTGACGGCTTTGTCAGTCGAAATCAAAACGAAATCTTTAACGCCGAGCTTTCCCGCCAGCTCGCCGAGCGTTTTCGTTGCCAGCACATTATTTTTGATCGCTTCGGTCGGGTTGGCTTCCATCAGCGGAACGTGTTTGTGCGCGGCGGCGTGCAGAACGACGGTCGGCTGATATTCGGTGAAAATCTCGCCCATCCGCGCCTCGTCACCGATGTCGGCGATCAGCGGAAAATAATTTAAATCGAGAAAATCTTTGGCGAGTTCGCGCTCGATTTGAAATAATGCAAACTCGGTTCTTTCGACCAAAAGCAAGACTTTCGGCTTAAATTCTGCGACCTGACGCACCAGTTCCGAACCGATTGAACCGCCCGCGCCCGTCACCATTACGACTTTATCGGTTAAAAAGGCGTGCAGATTTTCATCATCAAGACGAACCGTTTCGCGCCCCAAAAGGTCTTCGATCTGCACGTCTCGAATGCGGCTGATCTCGACGCGACCGTGAATAATTTCGTGCAGACTCGGCACGATTCGCGCTTTGACGGAAATTTCGCGGCAGATGTCCAAAACGCGGCGAATGTCTTTGCCCTGCGCCTGATCTATGGCGATGACGACTTGTTCGATGTGCAGTTCGTCAACCAGCCGCGCCAGATCGTCAGTCGTGCCGAGAACTTTTACGCCGCTGACACTGCCGCCCTTTTTTCGGCGGTCATCATCAATAAAACCTTTGACTTCCAGTTCCGCGTCGGCGCGTCCGAGAACGTCTCTGACCGCCAGCGCACCGATTCTGCCCGCGCCGACGAACAATGTGATTTTCGGTTTGAGGCGGCGTTTGCCGATTTGAAAAGAGCGTTTTTCGGAGATTTCGTAAGCGAAGCGGCGCAGAATTCGCAGTGTTAAAATTCCGGCAAATGCCAAGCCCGTATCCATCAAAATAATCGAAAGCGGAACCTGCCAGCGCGAAAACTGTTCGTTTGAGACCAGCAATCTGATCAACATTAAAATAACGCCGGAGATAAACGCGGCTTTGAGAAATGCTCTGATGTCGTCGAGGCTGACGTAACGCCAGATAATCGAATATGCGCCGACTAAAAACAGCGAAGCGAATTGGATGAAAACGACGAACGGAAGCTGATTGAGCGCGGTGTCGAAATAATACTCGCTGAGCGTGAAATCAAACCGCAGCAGATATGCCAGAAAAAATGCTCCGCATAAAACGGCAACATCGGCTAGTAGCTGAACCGGACGGTGCAGAAACCACAGGCGTTCTTCGATGTGAACATTTTTTGGCAATCCGAACATTCTATGTAATAAAGAAATTTATAATTTGAAATTACTTGGCAAAATCAAAAGAGTCAAGAGTGTATCCGCAACTTAAATTAGATAAGCAACTGTTTTATTAATAAGTTGAATCAAACGCAATTGTAAGTTATTCTTGGCAACGGTGAAATTATACATCACAAAAGGGGTTTTTATGAATACAAAATTATGGTTGATATGCGTGCTGACACTCGGTTTGGCGCAAATTGGTTTCGGACAGCAAA
>JANODL010000047.1:0-5825 GCA_031412675.1 Acidobacteriota bacterium
GTCTAACATAAATATAACCCGAACTTTTTACTAATACCTATACAATTTATTTTGTGCGTATACAACAGGTCACACCCGCCTGCGGTTGCGGGCGGTTAAATGTTGTGCTAAAAACCTGCCCGCTACCGCAGGCGGTTCTGACAATACGCACTATTCAACTTTCGTATTATTTACAAATCTTTACACTCCCACTAAAACCAAACCTCGATCCCGAACGTCTTATCAGCAGAACATTTCTAATTTTCAAAATTTACAAGGAGTTATTTCAGATGAAAAGATTTTTATTTTTTACGACGTTTGTTTGCCTATTGGCGATTTCCGCCTTTGCACAGGACAAAAAAGCCGATTTTTCGGGCAGTTGGACGCTCGACGTGAGCAAATCGAAGCTCGATGAACGGGCGCGGATCGAATCAATGACGATGACCGTCACGCAAACCGACAAGGACATCAAAGTTGAAACCGCGACCAAACGGCTTCCGCCGCCCGAAGGCGCAACGCAAGGCGGCAACGGCAGCGGACAAGGTAACGGAACCGGCGGCGGAATGGGAATGGGCAGAGGTCGCGGTTTCGGCGGTGACGGCACGACCACTTACACGCTCGACGGTAAGGAATCGAGTGTCGAAGTCGAAGGTCCGATGGGCAAAATGCCTTTCAAATTAAAAGCCGATCTCGCAAAGGACGGCAAACTGAAATTGTCCTCGACGCGCACGTTTAATACGCAGATGGGCGAAATTTCAACCACGACCAAAGAAACTTGGACGCTTTCCGAAGACGGCAAAACTTTAACCGTCAAACGCGACACGGAAACACCACGCGGCACAAATTCGTCAGAAATGGTTTTCACGAAGAAATAAATAACAAGTCAGAACCGCCTGCGGTAGCGGGTGGTTGAACTCGATGGTTTGAGAGATTGCCGAATTGTTAAAGGTGAAACTTAAACCGCCCGCTACCGCAGGCGGTTCTGACTTGTCGTTGAATTGTTAAGGATATGTTCCGCCGCCGCCGCCTGAACCGCTTCCTTGACCTCTTCCCTCATAAGTTGTAAATTTCGGCGGCGGAATATTTTTTAATCCCAAATCTTTACGCAGCTTTTCAGCAATTTTCGGGTTTATATCGAGAAGTTTGAAATATTCTTTCATCACATCTTCCTTTGTTCCGACCTTGTCTAAACAAACCGCATATTCGTAATGCGCGTCCGGGTCGCTCGGTCTGATTTCGGTCGCCGTGCGGAAAGCGGCGACCGCCGAATAATATTGACTCAAACCTTTGTAGGCTTGCCCGAGATTAAACTGCGCTTCAAATGATTTCGAGTCTTTGACAACCAAATCGGCAAAAATCCGCCGCGCATCCTCGTAATAACTCATTTTCAGATAATTCGTTCCAATCGCAAATTTCGTGTCGGCGTTGTTTGAATCGAGTAATAATGAGCGATTCAGATAAATAAGCGAATCTTTATATTTTTTCTGTTGATAAAGCACGTCGCCTAATTTGTTGAGAATTCTTGTATCGGTAGCGACAAGTTTCAAAGCAAGTTGTAGTTTTTGTTCGGCTTTCTTGTAATCTTTTTCAACATCGGCGAGTTTGGCGGCGCGTTCAAGAAACTGTTCTGCGCCTACTCCTTTTTGATAATCCGGCATTGCTTCGATTTCCTTATCGCTTAAATTATCGGGAACTGTATAATTATTCCTCGAAACACTTGCCGTGTTAGTCGAACCCGAACCTGTGCCGTAGCCTCGACTGTTTGGATTCGTAACTTTTATTTCCGGCTCGTTGTAGGAAGTTGTTCTCAATACCGATTTTGAACTCGAAAAAGCGTTTCCGAACATCGGAATCAGCGTCGTAATAAGAATTAAAACAACAATCGGCGCGGTAATATTGCCCGCCGCCGCCATATCGCTTTCGCTTTGCAAAAGTTGTTTCGCAACCGTTTCGGCTTTCGCTGAAAGATGTTGCTGGCGTTGGCGCACAAGCGTCGAACCCGAACGCAGACTGACGAGCAGATTTTCGATTTCGCGTTCAATGCGCCCGCGCTTTTCGGCAAAATCGCCCGTTAATCTTTTTTGCTCGGCTTCGGGAATTTTCTTGTCTGCATCATAAACAAAACCGCGCTCCAGATTTTTGCGCCATTCGATGATTTTTTCCTTGGTTTCGTCCGTCACAAAGGGTGGAACTGAGATCAGCCGTTTGGCATCAATGTCCGCCGCCGTTCGGATACCGCAGTTTTTCACTAAATCGAGATTTTTGCTACCTAACCCCGCGATTTTTACGTCGCCGATTTTGAACGACGACAGATAAATATCGAGTTTGTATTGAAAAGCTCCGTCTTGCAGAAGTTTGACCTTTTCGCGGCTTTGCTGTTGAAGTTTGTGATGCTCCTTAATTTTTTGATGAATCAGCGAAACATCATTATTAAGCTGCGGTGTCGTGTCGGAGGCAGTCCATTCGTTTTCAAGCTGATTCCATTCGCGCCGCGCACTTTCGAGCCGGACTTCCAAATCAATCTTGTTATTTTTGCCCGAATTATTGAGCGTCACGATAAAGCCCGCCATCAACAGCGCACCGATGAAAAATCCGACTCCCGCGCCGGCAATCGCCGTCAGAAAAATGACGATACAGAATTGCAAAACCGCGAGCGTAATAAATCTCGAAAGATTTTCGCGCCGCGCATTTTCGGCTTCCTCTGACGGCGGCGGCAAAAAAGGTGTTTTCGGCGGTTTGGCAGGCAGATTGTTCGGAACAGCAAGACTCGAAACGAGATTTTCAATCGTGAAAATATTGAAATTTTCTTCGCCCGCCGCACGATTTCCGCTGATGAACGGAAAGAGCATCAAACCCGTTTTCGATTCAAGCTCGCACCACGGGCAAGCGTGTAAGTCCTCGAAATAAAAATGCCCGATGTGCAGACCGCATTGTTTCAGCGATTCCGACAAATCTTCCAACGCCTCGATCCATTCACGCGGTTCGGGTCGGTCGTCGGTCAAAAAAGCGCGTTCAAACATTGTCGCCAGACGCGGCGAAACCGCCGAAAGCGAAAGCGTTCCGGGCGGTTGTTTGACGTTCCAGAGATGCGCGTCGTCGCCGTAAGCAAAACGAAGCTCACGGATACAGTCTTCGAGCGATTTGTCTTCGTCGCCGAGATAATTTCCCGCAAACGGATGTCGCCCGAGGAAAAGCAGTTGGAAAATAATGACCGCCAACCCGAAATTGTCGTGTTTGGCTTCGCGTTCGACTTCGCCCAAATCAACGCCTTGCAATTCGGGCGCGAGATGCGTCGCTACGCCGACTTCGCAACGGTAACGAAAATCGCCTTTGCTGATACTGTAACTGTCGCAGTCAATCAATTTCACCGTGCCGTCTTTTAAGACGACGCAGTTGCCGTGATTGACATCGCCCATAATGTGCGCGTTTTTATGCAGACTGTAAAAAGCACGTGCCACATTTGTCGCGGCGTGAATCAAAAATTTCCAAGTCGCTTCGGGAAAATGAACGCGGCGGCTTTTTAAGCTGTAAAGTTCGTGGATTTCCTTTGCCTTGACGTTCGGCATCAGAAATCCGACCGTTTTGCCGTCCGCGTCGTGCAGAGTATCAACAATCCACGCCGCGACCTTGAGCAGTTGGTCGTTTTTATTTTCCGCCATCCAGCGGAGTTTTTCCGCCTTTTCCTCGTCAATTGCTTCGTGATAGATTTTGGCAACCAGATTAAAATCGTCCGGGCAAGCGAAAACCACGCCTTCGCCGCCGCGCCCGATTTGGTTGGTTAGAACGTAAGATTGACCTTGACGGTCGTAAAATGTCGGCATAGCTTTTTACCTCTTTAAAGGGAGCGCGGGCGGCTCGCCCGCAAGCGTTTGAAAAACGCTCAAAACAGCTTATTTAGCTTCAAACAATTAAGAAAATCGAAGCATCTTTACGCCGCTTTTCAAGCCGCGTATGCAGACGAGCCGTCTGCGCTCCCAACAATCGCACGCGAAGCCAGAATGATTGTTTTATCGTCGTCGGTTTTCTCGTTGATTTTCGGGCTGCTGAGAAAATTTTCGAGTTTTTCATTTAAACCGTTCGGCGCATTGCCGTTTCTGAGCGGCGCAATCATCGGCATCAGAAACGGTTCGTGCGGCTGGTTGTTTTGATAATCAACCGCGACCGCATAAATTCCGTCCGAAAACAAAATCAAATCTTCGACCGCTTCTTCGATTAATTCAAATCTCAGACTTTCGACGGCAGTTTCGTCCGTCACAAATTCGGTAACATTGACATATTCCGCTTCGACGGGCGCGATGGCGAAACGATAACTTTTCGCGTCGCCCGAACTCGAAAAAACGATTCCGCCGTCGCCGACTTGATAAAAAACAGCCGAATTCGTGCCAATCACCGCGCCGACAAATGTCGAGGCATAATCACGCAATTCCTTTTTATTTAGTTGCGATATTTCAGCGATTTTTTTCTGAAAATACGAAATCCAAAGTTTGCCGAAATCTGCCGTCAAAGATTTAACGGAAGCATCTTTCGCGCTCAAAAAATCGGTAACTTCTTTGGTAAAAATCTGACACGCGATTTGTGCGCCGATTTGTCCGTCGGTCGTGCTTCCCGCACCGTCGGCGACAACCGCGATTAAGACTTCGCCTTCCGTCCCCGTTTCGACGGTCGCACAGGCAAATCTGTCCTGACATTCGGTGTTTTGATTGATATGCGCCTGCCCGATTGCCGAAGCGTGAGCGATGCGCCAAAACTTTTGGTTCATTAAACTTCTGACCATCCGTAAGGTTTGTAATCGGGAATCGGCACCGAGTCGCCCGGATTCGACCGCGAAACATTTTTCAGCGAAGCCGAAAGCCACAGGAAAAACTCCTTAAAGCGCACGCCCGAAAGCCGCATCGGTTCGCGCACGGCGATTTGGCTCAAAACAATAAAATCCGCTTTCTGCACGCCGAGCGCGAAAAACGAAAACGATTTCGTTTCCTCGCCCGCCCGAATTAATTGCGGCAGATGCGACCAATTATCGGTCGGTTCGCCGTCGGTAATCAGAAAAATCCACGGGCGAAATAGTTTGATGCCGTTGTCGCGCAAAACCTGTTTGCGCTGTTTTAAGAGTTCGAGACCGCGTGAAACCGCCGCGCCGAGCGGTGTGTCGCCTGCCGCTTCGAGTCTTGGCAGACGAAACTGGTCGGCGGTCGTAAAATTTTGAATGACGTTGACGGGACCAAACGTGACGACCGCAATTTCGACGCGCTTCATACTCAGAGAATCGCCGAAAAGCTCTTCGCGGAAACCTTGAATTCCGCTGTTGAGTTCTTCAATCGGGTCGCCCTGCATCGAGCCGGACGTATCGAGCAGTAAAACACACGGACAGCGCGGTTCGGGATTTTCGGCGAATTCAGCGGCGGCAAATGGTTCTTGCTCGTCGTAATTGTAAGAATTGTTTTCCATAAATCAATTTTTAGATGTGTAATAATGATATATCCTTTTTTTGTTAATTGGCAACAATTTTTCGTCAGATTTAGCCGTCGAAGATGGCGAAAGCGTGTAGCCACAGGCGAAAGTGGAACGATGCAACAAAAGATTCGAGCTAGCGAAGATAGCGACAGAAAACAAATGGCACGTTCTATTTCTGTCGCCCGTTCACACGGGCTTTGCGATGCTAAATTACCACTTGCGCCTGGCTACATGCTTTCGCTCGCTACACGAGCTAGGGTTCTTGCAAAGTCGAAAATAAAGTCAATCGTCAAGAAGTGAAGCGTAAAATTATCAGTTATTCGCTATCAGCTATCAGTTATTCCGAATAAAAACGCTTACTTTTCGGAGTAACTGATAACGAATAACTGATAGCG
>JANODL010000048.1:0-8325 GCA_031412675.1 Acidobacteriota bacterium
TTCGACTTTTCCAACGGCGAGTTCGTCGTCGTATTTCTTGAGAATCTTGACGGCATTTTTCCCGCAGCGAACGGCTTCTTCATAATGTCCGAGCAAAGCCAGCGGATAAAGTTTGGCGACTTGCGTCTGCGCGGATTCGTATTCTTTATTAATAATTTGAAAAATACGCGAAGATCGATCGAGATTTTTGACGGCTGCGGCAATTTTGCCTTTCGTTAAATCAGCGATTCCCGAAACCCAAAGCGAAAGAGCTCTTATTTCTTCGTCAGGCTTAAATCCAAATAAACAGTCGAGCGCCTGCGCCGCTTTTCGCACTCTTTCCGGTTCATTCGTCCAGGACTCATAATAAGTATCTTTCAAAGCGTAAGCTAATTTTATAAGGTTGGCTTCGGGCAGGTTGTCGAGTAATATGCGGCGTTCGGATTCGTTTCCGGCGGCGATAAGTTTTTCGGTTAATTCTCGAAAAATCATAACGGTTATAAGAATGAAAAATTAAAGGCGAGCCGCAGTCGTGCCCGCCTTTTCTCGATTGAGATTAATTATTCGATTCCTATATCTTCGACGACAATTTCTTTTTCCCGATTTCGGAAACTCAAAGCGTATTTCCCACTCGGAATATCGGCAAACTTAAACTCGCTTAATTCGTTTGCGCGCGTCTCAAAAGAAGCGTTTTCGTTAGAAATCACGACTAAACAATCGGCAAATCCTTCGCCCAAAATCTGACCGCGCACGTTCATCAAACCGTTTTCTTCCTGTTTGATTCTCAAATCCAGATCGTTCTCGCCCGCTTGAAAAAGCATCTGACGCGCTGGTGAGGCTGAAGCCGAACGCTCGCCGAAAGCCGCGCGGTTCGGCGATAAATCCATCTGCAAAACCGCCAAGACTTTTTGCACGAGCGATTTTTTCGGTGCGGCGGCGCGTGAAAGGAAAAGATTTTTCGTCCACTTTATCGAATCCGCTGGAGCGTCTGCCGAATTGTCGGTTTCCATCAATCGGACGATTTTGTTTAAGAAATCTTCGTTATTCATTTTTCCTGCAAAATTCATTGTTTAAGTTGCCTCTCAAACTGACAGTGCAACTATTTCGTCAAAAAATACATTTCAAAGTGAAAAAGTGAAAAAGTTTAAGAGTGAAAAAGTTTAAAGCCAACAAATACCTCGATTTTGGCGAAAAAAAACTTTTTCACTTTTTCACTTTTTCACTCTTAAACTTTTTCACTTTTGTAAAATTTTCGCCAACTTTTGCAAACAGCGCGAACGCATCGGGCTGATGCTCGTTTCGCCGACACCGATTGCCGAGGCAACTTCCGCATAACTCGCCGCCGCGTCTTGTAGATAAATCATCGAAAGAATTTTTTGGCAGCGTTCTTCCATTTCTTTTAACGCACTACGAATCTGATGCTGTTGTTCGAGTTCGATTAAAACATCGTCGGCAAGCGGCGATTTATCCTTCAATCTCGCCATTTCGAGTTCCATTTCCTCTTCGGTTTCGGGCGAATAAAAACCTTTTGAACTTCGCACAATTCCCCAAGTTTTAAACTTTGCGGTCGTGACGATCCACGAACGGATGCGGTCGGGTTGTTCGATTTCGTCGAGCTTTTCAAAAAGCGTCAGAAAAACTTCCTGAAAAACGTCGGCGGCTTGTTCTTCGCTCAAACCCGCACGGCGCGGAATCGTGATAATCAGCCGCTGATAACGGTCAACGAGCGCGTTCCAAGCCGTTTCATCGCCACGCCGACACGCCAAAACGAGTTCGGCATCGGTTTTTTCCAAACTTCGTGCGGAAAAATTTATTTGTTCGGATGCGGCGTTATTCACAGGTTAAATTTTATTTCGACTGACCTGCTGATTTCATTTCTCTTACCAAATCGTTTGCCGTCCATTCGTTGCCCGCGAAGATTTTCGTGACCTTTCCTTCGGGCGAAATGACGGCGGTTCGCAGAGAATGATTGAATTGCGTTTTGTCTTTTTCGTCAACTTCGTAGCGCAGACCGAAAAAGTCCGCGATGGTTTTGACTTCTTTATCGTCGCCGACCGCTAATTGCCAGACGCTGAAATCGGGTTTCGCGTCTTTGCCGAGATAGCCTTGACCATAAACGCGAAGTTTTGCGGGCGTGTCGTTTTCAGGATCGAACGAAACACTCAAAAGACGCATTTTATCTTTGAAATCCGAACCCATAATCTGCAACGCCGCGTCCGAAAAATTCGTGGACATCTTGATGCAGTAATCGGGTATCGGACAACGCGCATAAATAAACGTGATCGCCCACGTTTTGCCTTTATAATCTTTCGTCGAAAGTCGTTTGCCGTCTTGATTCGTGAGCGTGAATTCGGGAATTTCCTTGCCGATTTGCGCGAATCTTTCGTCAACCGGCGGCGCGGGTTCGTTCGGATTCGGAGCTAAAATCAACGCGATGTTTTCCAACCAGTAAGGCTCTTTGGCGGTTTCGTCAACCATCAAATCGGCACTGCTGATTTCCGCGCCGGGCTTTAAATCTTCCCAAATCCAATCGGCTCTAATCGGAAAATCCATCGTCATCGGCGGCATATAGCCTTTCACTTCTTCGTGTTCGATGGTCGCCTTTTTCTTCGCCTTGTCAACGGCGATAACCTTGCCTTTCAATGTATAACGCTTCGCGTCAGCCGACGTATTTTGCGGCGTTTCGGTTTTTTGACAGGCGGTAAAAAGTAAAATTACGGATAAAAATAAAATTAGGTAACGCATAAAATTCAATTTTGCCTGTAAAGAGATTTTAACGCAAAGGCGCAAAGTAGCAGAGTCGCAAAGTAAAGTTTAACCAACAGGGCTTTCTCATCAAAAGGTGTGGAGCAATCAGTATCGCGAGCGGTCGCGAGCAGGTTTCTTGTCATTCGAGTTTTCAGGTCGCAAAGGTGTTCGCTACCGCTCACTATACCGATTTGTTTTGTTTTTTTGAAGTAATTTATTTTTATGAGAAAGCCCTGGTTTAACCAAAATTTTAGCGTCTTTGTGTCTTTGCGTTAAAAAAAAACTATTTCACTTTCAGATTTTCGTCATAAAAAACTTGATAGACACGGAAATTCGCCATTACTTTGTAGGCGTAATCCTTCGATTGCGAAAAGACGATTTCGGGAACGTAACGGTCGGGCAAATCCGATTTTGAACGCACGAGCCAGCGTTTGACATTATCTTCGCCGCCGTTATAACTCGCCGCGACCGCCGCGTGTTGATTCGGAAACATCTTGTAAAGATTCGATAGATACTGCGAACCGAAGAGAATCGCGGTCGGCGGATTGTAAAGCTCGTCTTGTTTGAAGTTCTCGCGTTTTAATTCACGCGCAATCTGATTTGAAGTCGTCGAAATAAACTGCATCAAACCACGCGCCGCCGCGACGGATTTGACATCGGCGCGGTAACGCGATTCCTGACGCATAATCGAAAGCACAAAACGCGGGTCAACCGAGCGTTCGGGCGCATATTTTACCAACGAATCGGCATACGGCGCGGGATAGAGAAGTTCGGCTTGGTCACGCGGAATCAGTTCGATTTGATAATCCGCCGGAACATTTTTCCAGAGCGGTTCGATAAACGCGACGGCGCGATTTGCCATATCGCCGCGTTTGTAAAAAACTGCCAGAGTGTAACTTAAATCGTTGCTCGCGGCGTTTCCGGCTTTTTCCAGTTCGGGCGTGCCTTCGTCGTAAAGTCCTAAAAACAAAAGCTCGTCGGCAAGATTTTTATGATAATTCGCGGAAATTTCGCGCTTTTCCTTCAAAACTTCCTTGCGTCCGAATTCGAGTAATTTAAAGTTCGGAACTTTCTGAAAATCGGGCAAGGTCGTATAAGCCTTTTTGACGATTTCGAGCATTTTCTCTTTAGTTTCGAGATGAACATTCAGACGCAAAACGTCTTGCGCGGCTTTGCGCTGTGCTTCGGCGTTGCGGACTTCGATATTTTTGGTCAGATCGGCAATCTTTCGCTTGATAATCGGTTCGGCTTGCACATTGGCGGCAAGTGTTTTGAGCCGTTCGGTCGCCCGCCAACCGTAATATTCGGCGCGTCCGTCGGGAATCAAAAGATACACGCCAATCGCTTCATCAAATCTCTGCAAATTTTCGAGCGCGAAGCCTTTCAGAAAAGTAATTTCCGCCTTATTCGTTCCGCCCGGAACGCGAGTTCCGCCCAAATCCGCGAAAGTCAGAAGTTTTTCCGTGTCCGCGAGAGCGTTTTGCCAATTATTTTGGGCGAGACGAATCCGCAATTGAGCGAAAAGCGCGACGGCTTCGGGTAATTTTCCGCGAAAAACTTCCTGCGTTTTCGAGGCTTGTTTGAGCGCGTCCGAGTCTTCACCTGTGTCGCGCAGAATGTCCACGATATTCAGATAAGCGCGTTCGATATTGTCGGCATCAGGGTATTTTTCGATGAATTTTTGGTAACGCGTAACCGCTTCTTTCGGCTTGCTGACCCGAGAGTAAGCGGAAGCCGCCTGACTGAGCGCATCTTTTGCCGCCGGATGGTCGGGAAATTGTTCCTGCACGCGCTCAAACCAGCTAATCGCCTCGACAAAATTTGCTTCCTGCGCGTATCCGCGACCGATTTGATAAAGCGATTCGGCGACAAGTCCGCTGTTCGGATAATTTTTGACGATTGCCTGATAATGAAGCCGCGCGTCCGCAAAATCGCGGTTAAACTGATAAATCGAAGCGCGTTGAATGTGATTTAAATCGGTCAGATTCGGCACCGCTTTGCCGAAATTTTCGCCCGTCTCGAGTCTGTCCAAACCTTTCGCGCCCGCAAGCGCAAAATCGTCGGGTTGCGCCGCGTTCGGCAGATTATTGATTAATTTATTAAAAGTTTCACGCGCTTCGTTGGTTTTTCCGCTTTGCAGATAGGCTTCGCCGAGAAAGACGAGATTTTCCCGAAAGCGCGGATTCTTCTCGATCGGCGTTTGATTGTTCGAGGTTTTTTGACCGGTGATTGCCGTTTGCAGATTATTTAAAGATTGAATTGCCGTGTCGTAGTTTTTGCTTTCAAAAAAACTTCGCATCTGCCGGATTTTGACCGCATCGGTCAGCAAACTTTCCGGTGCAAACGTCAGAAGTTCCTGTAAAAATGTGCGCTCGAGCAGAAGATTTCCGCTCGAACGGGCAATTTGCGAAAGATGCCAGAGCGCGTATTCGCTCAAAACCGAACTGCGGCTGACGACCGATTGATAATTCGCGGCGGCGGTCGCAAAATCGCCTTTTCTTTCGGAAATCCGCGCCAGCAGATAATCGTAATTATTGAGTTCAAAAATCTTTTTGTCAGATTTTTTGAGCGTTTCGAGTTCGCTCACGGCAGTTTGATAATCGCGTTTCTCAACGGCTTGAAGAATTTTTTGGTGCGTTTCCGCCGGAGTTTGAGCAAAAAGGCTGGCGGAAAAAAGTGCGGTCAAGATCAAAAAAAATGCGTTTGAAAGTTTCATCAAACGCATTTTAACTTGATTCCGAAACGCGGGCAAAAATTAAAAGAGCGAAACAACGATTAACGCCGGTTTTCACGGCTTTTAAGAAGTATAGTCAGCGAAAATCGGCGTTCAGCACGCACGGATGCGTGCGCTCCCGGCGAACCATGCTTTTCTTTTTCAATCACCGTGAGAGAATTTCAAACAGCCTTTCTTTCAGTTCACTACCGATTTTTGTTTCACCAACTTAAAACTAACAATGACAAATTTTTTCCTGTAGTTTGTGAAAATAAAAAAGAGAGTTTTTTTTAACTCTCTGATTCGTTGATAAATTTAAAATTTATCTTTAACGCCCAAACCTTAAATTCGCCCATTGCGCCGGAATGTCACCGCCGAGTCCGAAATTAACGACATAAGGTTGTAAATTACTGCTCGGGTAAATCCACCATTGCCCGCTGCGGTATATTGCAAAGTCGGTATGTCCGTCGTTATCATAGTCGTCAGGCACGGGAAGATCGTTATTCGGACCAAATCCCCAGCGAAAATCAGTTCTTTGATTATTCTGGTTGCTAACAAAACTCCAAATATAAGTAACATCGGGCTGCATATAGATACATCCCGGATCAGCGTAACCGTCGCCGCTAAAATCGGCAGGCGTCAAAACTCCGCTTTCGCATTGCAGGCTGAGCCTTTTTACACTATTGGTCTGACTCTGGTAAATAAACCACGCGCTGTTGAATTTGACGGCAAAATCGGTTTTGCCGTCGCCGTCGTAGTCTGCCGGAACGGCATCAAACGCACTTTGTATATCCGATGGCAAGGGAACTTTAAAGTATTGCGGGTTATAGCCGCTTGATGAAGTCAAAACATACCAGATATTGTCGCTCCTTCGCCAAACGGCAAAGTCCGTCTGACCGTCGCCGTCGTAATCGGCGGGAACTAAATCATCGGTTGCAAGTCCCCAAGTTGCAGTCAGCATTTGTCCGTTACTGCTTTTCAAAACATACCAAACGCTTGTTTCTGGGCGAAAAACGGCAATGTCGGTGATGCCGTCGCCGTCATAATCCGCCGGAACCGGCTTGTCGGTTGCAAGTCCCCAGCGAACGGCAAAATTGCCGCCCGTTTCGGTGCTGTAACCGTACCACGTTCCGTTTGAGCGGCGAAAGACGAGAAAATCGGCTTTCCCGTCATAATCGAGATTTATTTTGCCGTAAGCCGGAACATTTACTGAAATCATCAGTAAAAAACAGAAAGCGAGAACAATTTTCATTATATCGAGATTTAAAGTTTTCATATTTTCTCCGCTTCAAATACTTGAAGAAAGTGATAATTAAGGGAATTAATTTTTCGGAACCCGGACATCATATAAAACTTGTCCGGGTTTGCCAATAATTTTTGTTTCGTTTTAGTGAAATTCACAATCGCGAAGAAATTCCGTAAAATCGAAAATTTATGACAGCAAGAATTTTGAGCGGCAAGGAAATTGCCGAGGCTATCAAGAAAGAAGTTGCCGAAGATGTCAAAACTTTGACGGAAAAACACGGAATTCGCCCGTGTCTGGCGGTTGTCCGTGTCGGCGAAGACGCGGCATCGGCGGTTTATGTCGGAAGTAAGGTCAAAACGAGCGAAGAACTCGGAATGATTTCCGAGCATCATCATTTGGCGGCAGAAACTTCGCACGACGAGCTTTTGAAATTAGTCAAAGATTTGAATAACCGCGACGAAGTTGACGGAATTCTCGTGCAATTGCCTTTGCCGAAACAGATTGACGAACGCGAAATTCTCGAAACGATTGATCCCGAAAAAGACGTGGACGGTTTTCACCCGATCAATGTCGGCAAACTTTCGCAAGGTCAAAAATCGCTCGTGCCTTGCACTCCGGCGGGCGTGATCGAGATTTTGAAACGCTCCGAAATAAACATCGCGGGCGCACACGCCGTCATCATCGGTCGCAGCAACATCGTCGGCAAACCGATGGCACAGCTTCTTTTACAGGAAAACGCAACGGTCACGATTTGTCATTCGCGCACGAAAAACTTGGCGGAGATCGCTTCGCAAGCAGACATTCTGGTCGCGGCAATCGGACGTGCCGGATTCGTTCGCGCCGAACATATCAAGACGGGCGCGACGGTCGTTGATGTCGGCATCAACAATCTTTCGGACGAAGGCTTAGCGCGTGAATTATTCGATGATACAGAACTCGAAAAGCGTCTAAACACGATTGCGAAGCGTGGTTTTACGCTCGTCGGCGACGTAAATCCGAAGGAAGCCAAAGCGAAAGCCGCAAATTTTACGCCTGTTCCGGGCGGCGTTGGTTTGCTAACTGTTGCGATGCTGATGAAAAACACGGTCGAAGCCGCGCGAAGAAGAAGAAATATTTAACGCAAAGGCGCAAAGTTGCCAAGACGCAAAGAAAAGGAAATAAAAATCTTTGCGCCTTTGCATCTCGGCGACTTTGCGTTAAAAAAACAGTTATGAAATTTGAAGAATATCAACAGGAAGCAAAGCAGACGGCTTTGTATCCGCGACGTTTACAAAACTTGGAATATCCGACGCTCGGACTCGCGGGCGAAGCGGGCGAAGTGGCGAATATCGTCAAAAAAATCCAACGCGACCACGGCGGCGAAATCACGGACGAAATCCGCGCCAAATTAAAAGACGAACTCGGCGATGTGCTGTGGTATATCTCTGCGTGTGCCGACGAATTAGGCTTAACGCTCGAAGAAATCGCCGAATACAATGTCGAGAAACTGGCGAAGCGGCACAACCGTTGAAATTGATAATGGATAATTGACAATGGAAAATTGAGGAGAAGAGTTTTCGCACTTCTTAATTACCAATTACCAATTGTAAGAACTAAATGTTAAAAGTTGGGTTAACCGGTTCGATTGCGGTTGGCAAAA
>JANODL010000049.1:0-2838 GCA_031412675.1 Acidobacteriota bacterium
ACGAGAACTTTTTCGATGCCGACGACGGCGCGCAAACTGTGATTGGCGCGAAACGTGCGGTTTTCACCGAGCCATTTTATGCTCGCGTCAATTTCGTGCAGGATCTGTTTGAACCAAAGCTCGTAAGTCTGATGAATGACGATAAAAAGAAGCTCATCGTGACTCACCGGATCGGACAAAGTTTCCTGCAAGTTTATCAGTTCGGGAACTTTCAAATATTGATTATATGAAAGCGGCGCGTTTTTTCCGTATTCGCTCATAGTGTTGAAGTCCAAAGTCCAAAGTCCAAAGTCTAAAGTCTGAAGTTTAAGGTCTAGATTGTCCATATTGTTGTTAATAACAAATAAATGACCGAGCGTCAGACTTTGGACTTTAGACTTTGGACTTTAGACTTTGGACTTAATCATCGTTTATGACCGATTTTATGTCAATTTTGCCGTTATTTTAATGAAATTGAAAAAACTTCTTGACAGCGCGTTAAGTTTTAGTTAAATTCTCTCTCGTCTATCAACAAAACACACAAATTAATCCCCGAAATCTTGCAGTTTAAGATTTTCTATTTGTTTGGAAATGAGTTGTCAAACATTTATCAAAATCTATGTTTGTTGAGATTGCTGCGTCAATTTCAGAGGCTCGGATTTTGTGTTTCGCTTGTGTTTTTTCCAAAAAAACGCTTTCGGCTAAAATTTAATTTATTGAAGTTTGTAGGAGGAATTAAGGAATATGTCAAAAACAATTGGTAAGGTTAAATGGTTTAACAATGCAAAGGGTTACGGTTTTATCGAACAGCCCGGCGAACAGGATATTTTCGTGCATTACAGCGCGATTTCCGGCGACGGCTATAAAACCCTGATTCAGGGACAGGATGTCGAATACGAAGTGAACAACGGACCGAAAGGACCGCAGGCGGAAAACGTATTAAAAGTCGAATAATGCGCGGTTAAACCACCTGACTGGTTTCGGTTTTTTATAATTTTTATATTCTTGTAGAAAAAAGTAGAAAAAGCCGAACGGCGTTTACCGAAAGCGAATCTTGAGTTTTAAGATTCGCTTTTTTGTTTTTTGTTTACGCGAAAAAATTTAATCAATTAATCGAAAATCAGCGTTGTCTTTTCTGCGCCAGATAAATCCGTCGAGAATGTAATGCGTCAATTGCGGAACGGCGAGCAGCGGGACGAGATAAGTTTTCCAATCTTCGAGTTCGAGATTTGCGCCGAAAAGCCAGCTTCGCTCGTGCCACACGCCGCGATTCCAGAAAAGCTCTTCAACGTATGCCAACGCCCAGAGCGTAGCGAGAAAAACGATCCAATTTGACGAAAGCGTTTGATAAAATCGTCCGGCTTTTTCGCGCCGCTGACGGGCGTAAAAATAAATCAAAGCGAAATACGGAACGCCGTGAATTATTACGTTCGTCACGGTAAAAGCGTAATCGGAATCGAGCGCGACGATGCCGACATACCAGCAAACGGCGGTCGTGGCAACGATTATGTCTTTGCCGATATTTAAGAATCCTGTTTTGAAATAAAGATAAATTGATTTTCCGAAATACGCGGCTAAAGCCGAAACATAAACCGGAAAAAGAATCTGTTCGACAATCTGCGGCAAAATAAAAAAGTCGTTTTCGACAAACCAGTTGAAATTTCGCGGCAGACTCGTCATCCAAAACGAGAGCGGATAAATGGTTGCGAGATAAATCGCAATCGCGTCAATCCACCACGTGACGCGCGATTTTTCCCGCAGTTTCGCGCGGTAAAGATTGACCCAGCCGTATTGCTGGCGCACGAAATGAAAGACCGCGAGCAAAGCCAAAGCCTTCCAGAAAACCGATTCGCCTTCGGAGTAAAGCGCGAGACCGACCGCATAACCGAAAACCGGAACGAGCGTGTAAAGCCAAATTCGCCGCCGAAACTCCGCCGCGTCAAAATAAACGCGAAAAGAAGTTGACCAAACGTGCGCGACATCAATCAGCAAAACCGCCGAAATCCAAGTCCAATCCGGCGATTCCTCATTCAAAATTCCAAACCGCCAGCCGACCGCCAAAAGAACGAGCGAAACAACCGCGCTGCCGAGAAAAACCGACAGATCAACCGGCGCGGAAAAAAGCCATTTCGACTGCGGCATCGCTTCGTTCATTAAAATTTAGAACTTTCCTTTAAATAAAATTAAATTAACGTCAGTGCGGGATAGGAAATCTGCCCGCGAAACCCGCGAAACAGCGCGAAAAAGAAAAACAGTTGACGGCAATCAAGACGCTTTTCAAACAAAATTTTAATTTCGCGTCTTTTGGCGTTTTTCGCGGGTAATGATTTTTATCCCGCACTCAAGTTGAATTAGTAAGCAGGTATTTTTATAGCTGCCGAATGTGAAAAAGTGTATGATACACAAAAAAAAGCGGCTCATATGCGAGACGCTTTTTTTTATTGGTCGGGGCGAGAGGATTCGAACCTCCGACCTCACGGTCCCGAACCGTGCGCGCTACCAGACTGCGCTACGCCCCGTTAAGACAAGTGATAATCTTATGGCAGACTTGCTTTGAAGTCAAACCGAAATCAAACTTCCTGTTCGGCGGCGACGTTTGCTGCCGATGACTTTTTCTCGCGCCGCGCTTTTAAGTATTCGTAAACAATCGGCAGAATCGAAAGCAGAACGATAATGATAACTACTTTATCAATATGATCTTCGAGCAAAAAATTCTCGATTCCGAAAACATTCCGCATAAATGTTTCGACCAAACCACCGAGAAAATAGCCGGTCAGAAGCATACTCGTCACCCAGAAAAAACCGCCGAAAATATTGTAAAGCAGAAATTGTTTGTAAGACATTTGCGCCGCGCCTGCG
>JANODL010000050.1:0-9372 GCA_031412675.1 Acidobacteriota bacterium
GAGCGCAGCGAGAAGGCGGACGAGAGTGCGGCGCGGGCTTTAGTTAGATTTCCGTGATGCGGCGCATCCGTTCTTGCTTCGCTCGAACGGAGCAAGCGGGACGCTTGCGCTCCAGTCAAAACTTTTTATTGAGGCATTACAAAAGTGAAAAGTAAAATCCGCCGTGTTTTACCTTTAACCTTTTGCCTTTTCACTTTATTCTATCAATGTGCAGTTAAAAATCTGCAAAAGATGCAAACGCCCTTTTATGGCAAGCAAGGAATTTTGCCCGCATTGTCCCGCGCCTTACACCTGGAATCAGGAATCGTGGGCAAACGTCGGCCGTCTGCTGGCGATGATTACGCCGATTTTCTTAATAATTTTCGTTTGGCTTTTATTCTTTTTCGGGGTTATTTTCAGATAGATTAATTGTTGATTAAAATTGACGCAATCGCATCAATCAAAACCGAGCTGTCGGCTTTGCGTGTTTCGTTGTTGCACAAAATCACGAAAGCGAGCGTTTCGTCCGCACGTTTGGCATATCCGGCAAGCGTGTTAACATACATTATCGAGCCTGTTTTCGCCGAAATTTTGCCCGAAACATTGCCCAAACGTCCGCGCAAAGTTCCGTCGGTGGCGGCAAGCGGCAGAGAGTTTCTAAAAACTTCCGCGGCTTTTATTTGATTGCCCGCGATGAGTGCGCGACCGATGGTTTCGGGCGTGACGAAATTCAGCCGCGAAAGTCCCGAGCCGTCTTTTATCGTTTCGGTTTCCTGAAAGCTCGCGCCATTTTCCGCCACCCATTTTTTAATCACCGCCGCGCCTGCCGCGTCGTCGCCGCGCGTTTTTCGCGCTTTCGGATTCTCGTCGGGCGCGGAATCACCGAATTTTTTACCCAAAGTCCGCAAAATCAATTCCGCGTATAGATTGACCGAATCCTTGTTCATTCGGCGGACGATTTCGCCCAAAGTTTGGCTTTCGACGCTCGCTAATTCCGCCGACGTTTCGGGGTTAAATTTGTTTTCCGCCTTCCAGTCCGCAGATTTCGCGTCGCCTTCGACCGCGATTCCGTTTTTCGCCAAAGCGTCCTTCAAAATCTTCGCCGACCAGAGCGCGGGATTTTCGACCGCGACGCGCACGTCGAGATTTTTACCTTCGCCCCAAACGTAAATTTTGTTATTGCCGAGTCCGCGTTGTAATCCGACCGATTCCGCTTCGCCGTTCTGCAAAGCCGCGACTTCGCCCGAAAACTCGACATAATCGGTCGCCGGTTCGGCTTTCGGTTTGCCGTCCTGCAAACTGACATTGACCAGATTTTTGTTGATCGAAAGCGCGCTCGCCGGTGCGCCGTAATACCATTGCAAATCGTTCCACGTCCAACCGTCGCCGATTGTCTCGCCCGTAAAATAGCTTTCGTCGCCGATGATATTGCCTTTTACTTTCTGCAAACCTTTCGCTTTTAGTTGACCGACGAGATTTGCGATGCCTTCATCACTTAAATCGGGCGCACCTTCGCCGTAAAGAATCAAATCGCCGTTTATAACTCCGTTTTCAATTTTTTCCTTTGAAAAAACACGCGTTTTCCAGCGAAAATCCGCGCCCAACTTGTCGAGCGCGACAACCGACGTGATAATTTTCTGCACCGATGCCGGAGTAAAAAGTTTCTGCGCGTCGCGTCCCGCGATAACTCTGCCGTCTTTCAATGAAACGACAAAAACGCCCCAACGTGCATTTGCAAATTCGCTTTTTTCGATTGCTTCGTCAATCTTTTTGGCAAGCGCGACATCTTCGGGTTTGTTTGAAATTTCTAAAGGCTTCGTGAGATTGATGTTTGAATTCGGAACTTCGATCGAGGTCGCCGTATTTTGATTCGTATTGCTGTTTGTCGCCGAATTAAAACACGCGGTCAGGCTCAGAGCAATTAACAAAATTGCTTGCGCGATAAAAAATTTTGCGTTTCTAAACATCTTTTTTCGTCAAAAAACTTTGCGTTGCGCCGAAAACTTCCTCGACGCTGATTTTATCAATCGTGCCGCTTCGGACAACGCGGATTTTTTCGGTCAAAGGCAGATATGTCGTCGGCGCACGTTCGTCCATCACCAAAACCAGACTTGCGCCGGCAATCGCGCCGATATGCACAACACCCGTGTCGTTGCTCACCAAAATCCGCAAAAGCGACGCGGCGGCAAGCAATTGCGGAATCGTCAGTTTATCAAAAATACCGCTGTTTTCGGGAAAAATCTTTTCAACCGCACCGCGCAAATCCGTTTCTTCGGGACCGAGAAAAACAATTATTTGCGGCGGAGTTTCGCTTTCCGTCAATAATTTGGACAACTCGGCGAAATTTTCCAAATTCCAGCGGCGGCTCGGATGTCCTGCGCCCGGAAAAATCCCGACGAGATTTTCGGTTTGCGAATTTTGCGTCTGCAAAAGATTTTTGACAAATTCGATGTCTGATTCTTTCGATTTAATCTCGACAAAACGCGGCGCGTCTTCGATTCCGAGCGGTTTGAGAATCTCTAAATATCTGTCCGTGATATGTTTTGATTTATCTTCCGTCGGCGGTTTCGCGGGAAATTTTGCCAGAAAATCGAGCGAACGATTTTCACGATTCGCATAAAGCCGCGCCTTTGCACCCGACAGAAAACCGAGCAGATTCGTTTCCGAAAGACTGTGCAGATCAATCACGAAATCAAACTTTCGGCGGCGCGTGTCTTTGACGATTCGGCGAATTTTATTGATCGAACGCAGTTTGTTGCCGTCGCGCAGTTCAACGCGGTCAACGATGATTTCTTCGTCGAAAACATCGACAATTTTGGCAATCATCGCGCTCGATTTCCCCAGCAGAGCCGTAATTCGTGCGTTCGGAAATTTTCCGCGAATCGCCTGAAAAGCGGGCAGAGCGAGAATCACATCGCCCATTTGTCCGAAATGAATGACGAGAATATTTTGCGGATTAAAGTTCACAATTTAAGATTCAAGATTCAAGATTCAAGATTCAAAAACAAATAATTTTGAATCTTGAATCTTGAATCTATTAAAACTCCCGCAAATCTCTGCCTGTCATCTCAACAGGTTTTTGTAATCCTAAAATTCCCAAAATTGTCGGCGCAACGTCTTCGAGCGCACCGTTGCCGCGCAGTTTTATATCGCCGGCATTGCTGTCAATCAGATGAAACGGGACGGGATTTGTCGTGTGCGCGATGTTCGGTTCGCCTGTCAGAAGGTCTGCCATTTCTTCGCAGTTTCCGTGGTCTGAGGTGATAATCGCCACGCCGCCCGTTTCCTCGATTTTTTCGACGATGCCGCCGAGACAAGTGTCCATAAATTGAACAGATTCGATGGTTTTTTCAAGATTTCCGCTGTGCGCGACCATATCGGCGGCGGCAAGATTGACGATAAAAACATCGTTTTCGTCGGCTTCGAGAGCGCGCAGGAATTTGTCCGTAACTTTGAAACAACTCATTTCGGGCGATATTTCGAGCGACATTTTTTTCAAGCTGGGAACGATCACGCGCTGTTCGCATTGATTTTCGCTGTCCACGCCGCCGTTGAAAAAATATGTGACGTGCGCGTATTTTTCGGTTTCGGCAACGCGGCAATTCAGCACACCGTTTTCGGCAAAAACCTGCGCCAGAGCTTTTTCTTCGCCTTCCTGTTTGAAGGCTACGGGCAAACCGAATTCGCGGTCGTATTCGGTCAGGCAGACGGTTTCGATATGCGGTTTGCTTAAACTGGCAATGTCGGTTTCGTCCTTGACCGCGAGCGATTTGACGAGCTGGCGCAGACGGTCGCCGCGATGATTGAAAAATATCACGACATCGCCGTTTTTGATGGTTGCGACGGGTTCGCCCGCTTCTTTTTCGAGGACAATCGGCTGAATAAATTCGTCCGTGATGCCGCGCAAAAACGAACTGCGAATCGCCGAAACCGCGTCAAAAGCGCGTTCGCCTTCCGCGTGAATGAGCATCGTATAAACACGCGCCGTCCGTTCCCAGTTCGCATCTCTATCCATCGCGTAATAACGTCCGCAAAGCGTGGCGATTTTGCCGACACCGATGTCCGCCATCTTGATTTCGACCGCTTCGGCGTAAATATCTGCCGTGCGCGGCTGAACATCGCGCCCGTCTAAAATGCCGTGGACAAAAACGTCTTCCAAGCCTTCATTTTTCGCCATTCTCAGAAGAGCGAAAAGATTTTCGGGCGACGAATGAATTTCGCCGTCCGACAAAAGACCGATTAAATGCACCGCCGAGCCGTTGTTTTTCGCTTTTGCCAACGCATTTTTGATCACCGCATTTTCAAAAAACTTGCCCGATTTTACGGAATTTGAAATGCGCGAAACATCGGTTTGGACGATGCGTCCCGCGCCGATGTTGAGATGTCCGACCTCGGAACTTCCCGGCGCCTCAGACGTTAAACCGACGCGCACGCCCGACGCGGCAAGCAGAGTGCGCGGATATTTTTCGCAAATTTCGTCGTAATAAGGCGTGTGTGCGAGCGCAATCGCGTTGCCCTCTTTGTGCAGTGAATGTCCCCAACCGTCCAGAATGACAAGTGCCAGCGGTCTTCGTTTTCCGTTGTTCATATTTGATTCGAGTTTCAGATTCGGTAATTTTATGTTCTCAATACGCATTTGGCGCAGGTTTCTCCATCCATCTGTCGGGATGCACAAGTGCGTGAAAGCCGAATTTTTCGTAAAGCGTATGCGCGTCTTTGGTTGCCAGAACCCAGCGGCGAAAACCCTGCAAATCGGGATAATTAACAATCGTTTCCATCAGCCATTTGCTCAGCCCAAGTCCGCGAAATTCTTCTAAAATATAAACGTCGCCAAGATAAGCAAATGTCGCGTAATCGGTAACAACCCGCGCAAACCCTATTTGATTTTCGCCTTTATAGACCCCAAAAGGCAAGGAATTTTTTATCGCCGTTTCGGTTTGCTCTTTCGTGCGCGTTTGCGCCCAGTAAGATTCTTCGGATAAAAACTTATGAATCGCCTCGATTTGCAGACGGTTGCGGTCTGTGCTGATTGTAAATTCGCCGTTTTGCCATTCATAATTGTTCATCTTTACCGCAACCGCCTGTTTTTAAACTAAAACTTTCTAAGCCAAACTCATCAGCAATTATTTGACCGATTTTGACCATTTGCTTGGCTTCATTCCCTTTTTGCTCATCAGGTTGGGAATATTCGTATGTTCGATACAGATAGTCGAAATTTGTTTCAACTACATAAGATTTTCCATCAATAACGTAATTCCGAGATTTTAATTTAGAAGAATCCGGTAAAGTTAAAATTCCTGAGTCCGCCAATTTTTGCCAAGTCGTATCCCATCCTGACTTCGGATTTGAAAGGTTTATTTTCCCTCTATTTTCACCATAGCAAATCATTTGTTTCAAACTCATCGCCGACCAATTTCCAGAACTGCGCTTTATAATCAATGCATCATTTCCGAATTTTCCAAAACCAACCCAAATACGAATCTCCAAATCATTTTCAGGTAAAATAGTTTCTCTTAATTTAGACAATCCGTTTCGCATTGCAATTGTATCTATTCCGCGAGAATCATTTTTGTCTATTCCTTCAAAGTAAATTTTCACCCAAGAATCTTTTGGAATCAGGGCTTTCCTATAAAAAATTGATTACCTTCAATGTTATAATCAGATTGTCAAAATCATCGGCAAAATTCTCTATCCGGGCTTTTTTGTTGTGACACTTGGTTTTCTGCAAAATTGTCGTTGCTAAAGTTCTGATTCCTGCCATTGTTTTTTGTAAATTCTTTTTTTTGAACGCATTTTGTCTTCTCTGAAACTCACATCTCGAATGTGATTATTGGTTTCCACTTGCCAATGTTCTCTGATAGCTTGCGCGAGTTCTTCATAATTTCCGACCTCATTTGTCAGATAATAACTTTCTTCTGCGGCGTTTTTGCCACTTTTTAGTTCAAATCTTTCTCTTCTTACTTTGATGGCTGTTTTAATTTGGCAAGTCTTCCATCTTTCGGCTTGTTCCAACTCTAAAACATCGTAAAATTCATACTTTCTTTTCTCAATCCGTCCGTGACTTTTTTCTTGCCGCACAGTTTTGAATAAAATTGCCTGATTTTCTATTGCCCAAGTTATTTGTTTTTTCAGTTCTTTTTGATTTTCTTTCAGTCCAACCAGATATTTCCCTTCGTTTTTGCTGATTATTGTCAGCGTCAAAGGTTTGCAATGCAGCGCATCCAAACTTATCTTCTGCGAAGCTAACCCACTTTCTTCTAGTATTTTACGCACTATCGGAACTTCTGATTCTTTCTCTCCCGAATAATAATCGTGGGCGACTATTTGGCAATTCTCGTGCGCCACCGCTTGCACTACCGCTTCGCCTCGTTTGAAACCTTTCGCAATGCTGCCTCGCAGTTCTTTGCCATCGAGCGCAAACCATTTTCGCTCTCCCTCGTTCAATTTGATTCCATAACTGGCAAATATCAACCGGTCAAATACTTGAAAAGCCACTTTTTCTAAAATCAAAGGCAATTGTGAACGTGAAACCGCTCGCTGCTTCTCGACTCCTAAAACTGTTGCCAATCTCGCGTAATGATTCTGAACATGCCGATGAATACTCGATAAATTGCCATCCCGATTACTCAAAACGGCAAGCGTCACGCCAACTAAAACGACTGCTAAATCGTGGCGTTTGCCTCGATTATCCCTTAAATCTAAACCATCGGCGTTTTGCAGTTTCTCGAAAAAACTTCTACTATTTTCTTGACAAGGTGGCATATTTGTTACTTTTTTAAGTTTCGTCACTCTAAAAAGTAACTGTTTGCCCCCTTGTTCTCAAGTTTTATAGGAAAGCCCTGCATTTCCAAATAACCTTCTTCACCTTTTTTATATCCTTCCTTGCCCTGTTGATTTTTAATCCATCTATTGCGTAAATCTTTATATTTGCCAAATTCAAATGCTTCTACCGGAGAATCTTTTAAACTCTTAGAAGCATTCTTAACGCCTGCAATTGTCCGCTCAATTACTTCTTCCGCTACAACTCCTTCCGGTGAACTTGCTCTAAATGTATTTTTTGGAGATTTATAGCCTATAAATCCTTCACCAAAACCTTTTCCAATTTGTTTAGTTCCACGTCCAAGTTCTTTGGTCTCAGCTTTGAGGAATTTCAACTCCGTGCCGAGCGTCATTTTGCTTTCTTTGGCATACGTTGTTGCTGCTCTGCCCGGACTTGCCGCGCCGAATAACCCGCCTGTAAATGCCGATAATGCATATGTTCCGGCGGACGAAAAATCTTTGCGGAAACCCGCAATCATTTCTAAAGCGTCATTTCCAAACTGTTCGGCGACCCCGAGACCTGCCCCAATACCAATTCGCGTCGCCAATCCCGCACCTGCCATCAAAGCATTTCCCGCTCCGGCAGTGGCGATCATCAATCCGACTTTGGCAAAGCCGAGAGCAGCATTCCAACCCGTTTGTTTTTCAAACTGCTCTTGCGTTATCTCGCCATTTTCAACCTGCGCGACTGTTTCTTCCTGTCGGCTGAGAGTTCCCAAACTGATTGTATCCCAAAGATCGTAACCCGTCCGTGCCGCCCAATTTTTAGCAACATTCCACGCCGTGTTATCACCATTCGGGTCTAATCCGTAATTACGCGCAGAATTTGCCAGACTTCCGCGATTGTCATCGGCAATATTACCGCTCGGGTCGGTAAATTTGTTCGGATTGTTGTAGGCATAACTAAACCGATTCAAACTCTGCGGCATTGAACTACTTCCAAGCCACGAATCCTGCTGAATGAATCTCGCATAATTCGGTGAATAATATCTTTCACCATTGCCGAGTGCCATCAAACCCGTTTCATTGTCTAAACGCTGACCTGTGTAGCCAATCGAGTTATTTGACGGAAGATTATTAAGATTCGCCGTCGAGAGTTCGCCGAAAGCGTTGTATTCATTCCGGCTTGTCAAAGAACCTGTTGAATTGGCTAAACTCGTGACCGAGCCTAACGCATCAGTAAAGTGGAAATTATTCTCGCCGCCTGAGAATTCGCTTTTGACGATCTCACCTGCGCCGATGGTGTAGCTTGCCGATGTCGCATTGTTTTGAAATTCATTGACAACTTGATTTCCGGTATAGACGAATACTTAAATAAATTGTTAAACCTCTTCCCAGTTTAGAGATTGGTTCATAATACCTTTTTCAAAATATGTTTTTGCTGCTTTTATTGTATCTTCAATTTCAGTAAATTCTGTTGAAGAATCGAAAGCAAATTCACCAATATTTAAGGTTTTGGGAAAATCTACACCGTTAGGGTTTGTTAGAAAAAATTCATCACCATCATAAAAATTACAAACATAAATACCTTTTTTAGGGGATCGAATTCCAAAACAAAATTCGGCAGCATCTCCTCTCGATGGAAACATAACTAAATAAGTATGTCTTTCTCCATCAAGATTATGAATCATTACTTCAATCTCTTCCCATGAAATCCCATCAAATTCTTGAGTCTGTCTAGGCAACTCAAGATCATCTCTCGTAACATAATTTACAAACATATTATTTTCACTCTGCCTAAGGAACTTGGTAGTTACTTATAGTTCCATCGTCTAATTTCTCAAAAACATTCAATTCATCAAGTTCTAATACATTTTTCATCGTTGGTAAATTATTCTTACACCATCCACAAACACCTCTTCCGGTTACATAAAGATTTGCTTTACCACCTCTTACACCAGATTTAAAGGCTTTAAGAAAAACTCCTCCTTCTGCATGATTTGCGAAAACACTATTTGGGACTTTCCCTGTTTTAGGATTTTTTATACCCATTTTTTCATAAATAAATCTTGCAATTTTGTCTCCCAACTGTGGTCTGCCTGCCCAACTATTGTAACTCCTGAACGATGTTCCTCCCATTTCTAATTCTGCCGCTACTTGAACATTAACTTCTGGATCAATTGGTTTGATTGTTTCTTTGTAATTGTCTAAATCATCAAATATTTCATCTGTTGATTTTTTTTGAGTTTCAGATTTCCTTTTTCTAAGATCATCAACCTTACTACGAATCTTTTGCCAAGTTTCGCTGACACTTTGTTTGAGAGCCGTCGTCTTTTGCCCGATGCTTTCAATCGCCGAACCGATCCGTGTGCCTGCCCGCTCAAACGTTTCCGTCGCAATCCGTGTCGCCGTGCGTCCCGCTACCGTTTCGCCGACTCTTGACAAGATGCGTGTGCCGGTGTTGACGGCGGTTTTCTTGGCTAAGGTTTTTAACGGCTTCGTGACCGGCGCGGCGGCTTTCGTCGTCGCTTCGGCAATCACCACTTCGCCGCTCGCCTGTCCGAGTCCTTCCATAAACAGGTGCGGATCGTTCATTGCCGCATCGCCTAACATATAAGCACTGTCAAGCGGATG
>JANODL010000051.1:0-11292 GCA_031412675.1 Acidobacteriota bacterium
GGGTCAGAACCGCCTGCGGTAGCGGGCGGGTTTCCCGTTTAATCAAAAACCACTTTGCCGACGCTTGACCCGCCCGCTACCGCAGGCGGTTCTGACAGATCGCGCAAACCCGTAGATTGATTCCATAACCGCTCTAGTTTCCGGCAATGAAAAAATGTAACAATTCCTGCATCAAAAACATACAGATTTATAAATTAGTTACCAATCTTTTCTCTGGCACCGCATTTGCAACTGCAACATATACAGAATGCAGAAAATTTTATTTTTGCAATCAATAAATATTAAACAAGGGGAGATTTGATAAATATGAAAAAACTTATATGGGCATTTGTTGTGGCAACTTTGATGATCGGTTTAATTCCGGCGATGCTGCCGGTCGAAGCGTCGGCTCAAAGCAGTTATTATGTCAGAAAGGTCAGGGATCGCAACGGACGTGTTCGCTACGTTCGCGTAGCGAAACCGAGCTATTACCGCCGTCATCGCAACCGTATTAATATGGCGGTCGGGACAGGCGGCGGCGCATTAATCGGCGGTCTGCTCGGCGGCAAAAAAGGCGCGTTAATCGGTGCCGGTGTCGGTTTGGGAAGTTCGGCTCTTTACACCTACAAACTGAACAAGAAGAAAAGAAAATACCGCAAAATTCGCAGATACTAATTGAATTTAGATTTTCCCATAAAAAGGCACGAAGGATATATCCTTCGTGCCTTTTGGTGTTTAAATAACCCATATCGTAAAATGCCTTGACAATCCACAGGTTCAAAACGATACTTTATAAGCCTTCTTTAATAAATTATACATACATAATTGAAATTATTTGTTTCCGATATTCGCAATCATTTAGGTTGAATGTTTCGCCCCGAAAAAGGGCGGCTGAATTTCTATAAATTTACTTGGAGGACAATAAATAAAGTGGTCAGAAAAAACAGTATTTTTCTTTTGGCGTTGGTGTTGATGCTCGGTTTGACGGGCAGTATTTTCGCGGCTCGCGGTTCGGCTGAGGTAACGATTACGCCTGCTAAGGACGCATTCGGCGCGGAAGAAAGTTTGATGGTCAATGTTTCCATCTCGAATCCGAACAAGGGCAACATTCGCATTTTGCGCTGGTTCACGCCTTTTGACGGCGTGAAGGAAGATTTATTTGTCGTCACGGTCAACGGCAAAGCGGTCGAATACACCGGCGCGGATTATAAACGTCCCTCACCCGCCGATAAGGATTACATCACGCTCAAATCGGGCGAAACGATCGATACGACGATTGATTTGGCAGGTTTCTACGATTTTTCCGAGAGCGGCTATTATCAAATCAGCTACAAAGCGGAAAACGCCAACCTCTTTTCGCGTGAAACAAATATTTTAACGGGCGTTGATTCGCTGGCTTCAAACGGTGTGCAAGTCTGGGTTTCGGGACGCGAAACAAAGATGCCGAATCCGTCGCCGGTTGATAACGTCGTCGGTTCGACCGGATTTACGGGTTGTACTTCGACGCGTGAAACACAGCTTTTGACCGCCCGCGATAATGCTTTCAATTATGGAACCAATTCGTCGAGCTATTTGAACGCCGGAACAGTCGGAGCGCGTTACACGACGTGGTTCGGAACATATAATTCGACGCGCTACAACACGGTTAGAAATCACTTTACGGCGATTACGAGTGCGATGAATAATGCCGCCGTTACATTTAACTGCACCTGCACCGACAGCGCGTATGCCTACGTTTATTCAAACCAGCCATACACGATTTATCTCTGCAACGCTTTCTGGAGCGCACCGGCAACGGGAACCGATTCCAAAGCCGGAACACTCGTTCACGAAATGAGCCATTTCACGGTTGTCGCGGGAACGTCCGATTACGCTTACGGACAAACCGCCGCCAAAAGGCTTGCTTCGTCAAATCCGAAAAAAGCCATTAACAACGCCGACAGCCACGAATATTTCGCGGAAAACACTCCGGCGCAAAACTAATCCGTTTTGAAGGATGAAAAATTAAAGGATGAGGGATGAAGGATGAGATTAAAACTCCTTTTCAACCTTCATCCTTTTTAATTCCCAATCGGCTCGCCCTGCGGAATCGGCAAGACGGGCGTGCGCTGGCGTGGCGCGTCGGGGCGTGTCAGAAAGCGTTCGATGTCTTGCTGAATCAGGCGTTTGTTTGCATCGGCACTTGTTTTTAATTGAACTTTGAGCGATTCGTTTAATTGGTATAAGGCTTCGTTTGTAACGGCGCGAACTTGCGGTGCGGCTTCGGGGTTGGCGGTTAAATCCATCAGACGCTGGGTGAGCAGGTTTTGCTCGGCGTTGAGAATCGCGGCGTGATAATTGTTCAAGGGTTTCGGAGTTTTCCAGATTCTCAAGATAAGCGCGTCAACGGTTTCTTTGAAATGCGGATATTTTTTGTCCTGCGCGTTAAATTCAATCATTCGGGCGGCGCGTTCGGGCGCGAGCAAGCCTGTAATTGCCAAATCGGCGGCAATCGTCGCCGCACCTATTGAATCGAACACGGGTTCGGTGCGTTTTTGGAAATATTCGCCCGTGCCGTCTTCGTAACCGTCGGCTCGCGGCGGAATCAGTTTGAAAATATTTTCGGGCATCGCCAATTCTTCGGGCTTTATCGTGTCTAAAATCGTATTCAAAGCCTCGCGCTGGCGTTCGGGCGCGACGATTTCGCGGTAACGATTGGGCGAAATTCCATTATCGGTTCTGACGGCGTAGGTAAAATACATTCCGCCGACCGATTTGAGGGCGGAAACGAGCTGGTAGCGATGATGCAGATAAAGCGGAATGAGTTTCGCTTCGAGTTCGGACAACGGCGTGCCTTTCGGAATGCTGTTTAAGCCGAAATTTGCAAGCCCGATGCGCCGAACGTCCATCTCAAAGCGCAAATACGCGATTGGATCGCTTCCGTTATCCCAAATGCTCGCATACGGATGCGCCGTGCCGATGCCGCGCCCGTCGCCGTCGGCGATATAAAGCATTCCGTCCGCCACGCCCTGCATAATTATCTTTTCGAGTTCCGCCGTTTCGTTCGCGTTTTCGGGAAACTGCGAATAAGCAAACTTGACCGAATATTTATCAAACGCGCCCGCGCCGACCGCGTAAGCATTTGATAAATCTAATTTACCGTTTTTGATTTCAACCAGCGGCGCGGGATAATCCATCACCGAACCGCGACCGTAAGAACTCGCCGCAAAATTATGCGCGAAGCCCAAAGTATGCCCGACTTCGTGCGCCGAAAGCTGACGAATCCGCGCCAGAGACATTTCCCCCGAATCTTTTTCACTCTGCGCCAGATAAGACAATTCGGGCGAATCGCCGAACGCGCAAAAACCGTTTTCGTCCGTTGTTGCATAGCTCGGAATCATTCCCGTTCCGAGCATAAAATCTTGTCTGATGCGGAGAGAACCCAGCGAAACATTGCCTTTGATAATCTCGCCCGTGCGCGGGTCAACGACCGACGAGCCGTAGGACCAGCCGCGTGTCGAGCGATGCACCCAATTAATCATATTGTAGCGAACGTCCATCGGGTCAGCGTCTTTCGGCAAAACTCTGACTTGAAAAGCATTCTTAAATCCGGCGGCTTCAAACGCCTGATTCCACCATGCCGCGCCTTCGACCAGAGCAGAACGAATCGGTTCGGGCGCGCCGTTATCAACGTAATAAATTATTGGATTGACGGCTTCTGAAACAGTCTTTTCAGCTTCTTTTTTCTCCAAACGATGCCGCGAAATCCAGCGTTTTTCGAGTGCTTCCGTGAACGGCGAAGCGTAATCGTAAAACGTGATGCCGAAAGCATTGACACGCGGGTCAAATTTGCGGGGTTTGTAATTATTGTCGGGCAATTCGACGAACGAATGATGCTCACGAACGGTTACGGAATTCGCCGTCGGTGTCACCGAACCGACCAATCTGCCCGGTTCTTCGCCCGCAAAGGTCAGAGTCGTTTCAATCTCGGTATTTTTCGGAAAACCTTTTGTTCGTTCCAGATAAAACGCGCTTCTCGAATCGTCAACGCGGTAATTTCCCTGCCGCGCTTGTCTTAATCTGTCGGCAACGCCGTGCGCGTCGCGCATCAAAAACGCCGTTGCGTCAACCAGAACCTTTTCGTCTTTTTCCGCTTCGACCTTAAACCCGAAAATTACCGAACGCGCAAACGAATCGGCGACCGCCTTGCGTTCCGCTTCGTCATTCGACAAAGCGCGGTAACGATAATTCGGCTGAACGAGCAGAATTTTCTGCCCGACGCGCTCAAAATAAACGACAAATGTCCGCCCGAGTTGTCCACGGTCAAGCCCGACCGGATTTGAGCCTAAACCTGCGGGCAACGAAACCTGATAAAGAAATTCACGGTTAAAGCGCGAGATTTCGAGATACATCTTCCCGCCTTTCGCGTCCCAGTAAAGCGGCATAAAGCCGTCAATCTTTTGCAGTTTATCGGTCTTTTTGTCAAAGGACTCTTCCTGTCCGAAAACATTGTTCGGCAGAAAAAAAACGGCGGCAATTAAAATCAATAAAATAATTCGCGGCATAATTTATCGTAAAAGTTTTGGAATGTTTTTAGGTCTGTTTATAAGTTAAGCCGAAACTCTTTTCGTATCAAGGTTAGCAACCACTTTAAAATTACAAGCAACTTTGGTTTATTTCACGCGCCATAGTCGGATAGTTTTGTCTTCGCTTCCACTGGCGATGGTTTTGCCGTCGGGCGAGAAGATGATCGTATTGACAGTATTGCTGTGTCCGGTCAGAGTTTGCAGCAGACTGCCGCTTGCCGCGTTCCAGATTTTGATGGTTTGATCGAAACCGCCGCTGGCAATCAGCTTACCGTCGGGCGAAAAGGCGATTGCTCTGACGTTGTTCGTATGACCTTTCAACATTTGTTTCGGGTCTTCCTTCGCCACTTCCCAGATACAAATGTCGGATTGTCCGCCGCCCGCAAAGGTTTTGCCGTCAGGTGAAAAAGCTGACGAATTTAACAGTCCCGAATACCCGCTCAAGATGCGTTTGACACTGCCGTCAGCCGCATCGCTGATAACAAAACTGCCGGCAACCACCACGGCAACCGATTTCAAATCGGGTGAAAAGATTGCTCCAACCCCGCGGGAAGGAGTTTGAATTTTTGTCGGTGCGCCGCCGAGAATCGGTATTTTATAAGGCGCGTAGGAATTTGTTTGGCTATCGAGCTGAACGTAATAGACAAAATTACCGTCCGGCGAAAATTTGATCGAATCGTATCTCGTATCGGCGGACGGCATAATGATTGTTGTTGACGTGCTGCCGTTGACGAGGAAAATGCCCAGTCCCGATTTACCAGAATCCGTGACAGCATAAGCAAGATATTTCCCGTCCGGCGACATGGCGGCTGAGTCAGCGAAAGAAACACCTCTTTTTAAGGAATTAGTTGTCATATCCCAGATTTGAACTTCATTCGGCGAACCCGAACTTGCCAGCACTTTGCCGTCTGCCGAATATGAAAGCGTGGTCACGGCGTTTTTATGCGCGACCAGCGTTTGGATAAATTCATATTTGGAAGCAGTCTTTGAATTTGTATTCATTGAAGGCAGATTAAGATAGACGGCTAAACCGATTGATCCGAATATCAAAAGCAATAAAGGCAAACCGATAACCACCGCGTAGAAAGCGAACGAACTTTTCGGCTTTTCGGCAGATTTCGGCAATTCGCGCCATTTGGTAACCTCGCCTTGCTGTTCCCGCTTGACGGGTTCGGCAAAAAACGGCGCGGGATTTTGCGGCATAGTCGGCGGCACAAAGTTTTCCGTAACTTTGATAGTGTCGGGCGGCGTAAAATTGTTCGGCGCAGTTTGTTTGACGGCTTCGGAAAGCTGACGGCGCATTGCCGCCGCCGATGACAGACGCTCGAAGCGGTCAATCTGCAAAGCCTTTTGCAAAACATCGGAAACCTTTCTCGAAATCTGCGGATTAACCTCGTGCGCGGGAATCAGACGGTCGTTTTGCCCCGACCAGATGGCGAGAGCGCGGGTTGGCGCATCCGCCGGTAACTTTTTGGTGAGCAGTTGATAAAGCGTCGCGGCGAGCGCGTATAAATCGCTTGACGCGTCCGTTCCGTGGAGCATAACTTCCATCACCTTATCGGAAGAAACGACCGAAAGCATCATTTGGTATTGCGGCGAGGCTTTGAGAACCTGTTCGAGCGGCGCGTATTGCAAAGTTGCCGCCGCCATACTGCCAACCGTTGTCATCAATTCCGTT
Organism: Acidobacteriota bacterium; assembly: GCA_031412675.1. Lineage (GTDB taxonomy): Bacteria > Acidobacteriota > Blastocatellia > Pyrinomonadales > Pyrinomonadaceae > JAFDVJ01. The sequence goes on from JANODL010000051.1 coordinate 6,223, forward strand.
TCGCCTTCGAGCATGCCTTTCGCAATCCCGAAATCGAGCAGTTTGATTTTGCCTTTCGGCGTGAGTTTTAAGTTGGCAGGCTTGATGTCGCGGTGAATTATTCCGCTTGAATGCAAATCTTCGAGTGCATCGAGAATCTGGTCAGCCCACGTCAAAATCTGTTCCTGCTCAAACGGCGCGGCGCGTTTCGAGAGAAGCTTGTCCAGATCGTCGCCCTGCACGAGTTCCATCACCAGAAAACAGCCGTCGCCTTCGGTGAAATAATGCGTGACGCGGGGAAAGGCTTCGTGCGAGAGACTTGCCAGCATTCGTGCCTCGCGCCGAAAGGCTTGGCGCAAATCTTCGTCAGATGCGTAGAAAGTTTCCTTAAGTGCGAACGATAAACCGAGTTCGTCGTCAGCCGCTTCATAAACCGCGCCGAAACCGCCGTGTCCGAGCTGGCGGACAATCCGGTAACGCCCTTGTAAAATAGTTCCAACCGCTAATGGCAGTCGCTTTTCCATTTTGTCGTAATCCTTTTTATTGACAGAAAATATTACTACAAAACAGTGGAAAGTTGACAATTGATAGTTGATAGTTAAAAAGCATTATCAACTTTCCACTTTCCACTATTTCTGCATTTGTTTGGCGACTTTCTGCACTTCGTCCAAGACGCGCAGGAGATTACCGCTCCAGAGTTTTTCGATTTGTTTTTTGGTGTAGCCGCGACGCACGAGTTCGAGCGTCACGTTAAAGGTTTCCGAAGCATCGTCCCAACCTTCGACACCGCCGCCGCCGTCGAAATCCGAACTGATGCCGACGTGGTCAATGCCGATCTTTTTCACGAGATAATCAATGTGATTGACGAAATCTTTGACGTTGACATCGGGCGCGGAATCTTTCAAACGCTCGTTGAGAACCGGACGCGCTTTGACACGCAACGCCGTTAATTTCGTTCCGTAAACTGCCCGTTCGGCTTCGGGAAGTTTCAAAACGTCGGCGCGTTCCAACATCGTAAACCCTTCCTTCGCGGCAAACTCCTTCATAATCTCGGCGGACATTTTTTGCCGCAATTCGCTTTTTTCCTTGCTGACATAACTGCGAAACGCGACGGCTTGGACGACTCCGCCGTTTTGTTTGATCAATGCAAGCTGTTCGTCGTCAAGATTGCGGCTGTGGTCGCAGAGCGCACGCGCCCCCGAATGCGAGGCTATCACGGGAGCTTTCGATAACTGCATCGCCTGAATATTCGCCAGTTTCGACGGATGCGAAAGGTCAATCATAATGCCCCATCTGTTCATTTCGACAATCGCCTTTTTGCCAAGCTCGCTCAAACCGTTGTTGAGCCAGACATTATCGCGCTCGCCCGTGTTCGAGTCCGCAAGTTGGCTATGCCCGTTATGCGCGAGCGACATATAACGCGCCCCGCGCATCGCAAAATCCTTGATGCGCGTCAAATCCGTCCCAATCGGATAACCGTTTTCAACCCCGATCATCGCCACCTTTTTGCCCGCTTTGCTAATCCGCCGCACATCTTTCGAGGTCAGAGCCAATTCAATCTGGTCAGGCGCAATCTTTTCCGTCAAACGCTTGATCGCATCAAACTTATCAATCGCGTTTTGATAAGCCTTTTGATAACCCACTTCCGTTAATTCGCCCTGTCCCGTATAAACGATCAGCCACGAAACGTCCAACCCGCCCGTTTTCATCTTCGGCAGATTAACCTGCGTCGCCAGATTCTGCGTGTAATTCACGGCTTCCGTAAAGTTCGCCGTATTTATATCATTATGCGTGTCGAGCGTAATTACATCCGCGTGAATCTTCTGCGCCTTCGCAATGAGTTTCGCTTCGTCCGCTGTCTGTTGTGCATTGATGCCGAAGCCTGAAAACGTAAGTAAAATAGCAACTGCAATGAGCGCAGAAAGGAATTTTTTCATTAAATTTCTCCAGATTATTACTTGAATAAAGTGCGTTTATTTTAACACAGCGGAGAAAAATACGATTGATAAAATTTATGTTTCGACTTCAAATCTGCCTATAAATCAGCTTCACCAAATCGTCTTGATATTTTGTAAGGCTTGAATTTTATGGTCTTTCGTCACGAGCGGAAGATTCAAATGCAGAGCGGTCGCGGCAAGAATTCGGTCGGGCATTTCGGGAACGGTTTGACGGGGAATGTTTTCAACTTCGTCGGCAACTTCGCGGTTGGTTTCAAACAGACGAAAAGCGGTTGTCGGGTCGTCCAAAGCGTCGCGCAATAAATCCAAAACATCGGGCGGATTCTGCCTTTTTCAGTCAGATAAATCAATTCGACAATCGTAATCGCCGAAACAAAAATAATTCCGCCCGTTTCCGCCTGATCAATCGCGGTTTCGGCGGGTTTGGATAATTGCGCGGCATCGGCAAAATACCAAATCGCAATGTGCGTATCAATGACAATATCCGCCATAAACTATTTTTCGTTTTCGGTATCTTTCGTATAACCGCGCCACATCTCGTTTCGGGCTTCCCGAATATCTTCTGCGCTGATTTTGATTTTTAAGTGAGAAAGAGAACCTTTCAGACTTTTTCTTTTTGTCCGAGGTTTTATCTTAGTCTCCAAAAACTCGACAAAATGAATCGCTTCCCGCTTCAAATCCGGCGGCAAAACCTTGATTTTCTCTAACAAAACTTCTTCTGATGTCATAATTTTTCACCTCACAAAAAGCATTTTAAAATATCGTTTCAAAGCCTCTCGCTCGTCATTTAGCGCAAACAAAAAAGCGGATAATAACCCGCCTTTTTATCAAAAATTATTCGAGCCTTTGTTATTCATAAATCAATTACAAATCATCGCCTAAACTTCCGCCGAATCGCCAATGCCGGCAACGCCGCTTGCTTGTTGTCAGAACCATCTGCGGTAGCGGATGGTTTAACCTAATCATTTCAATTGCTTGAGTTCAACAGGTCGCTACCGCTCGCTGTTCTGACTTACCGCATAAACTTCCGCCGAATCGCCAACACCGGCAACGCCGCTTGCAACGGTGCGAATATCTTTTCCAGGATTATCCAAAGTTCGCCCCAAACTGTCAGCGGTTTGCGGTATTCAACATTCTGCAAGGTCGCCGTTGTCAGACTTTGGATGATTGCATCCGGCAAAGTAACTTGGTCGGTGCGGCAAGTGCAGTTTTTTCTAATCTCTTCGTCTTTCGATTCGCAAACGGTTAAACTCGCGGCAATCGGTCTGTCTTTTGAGCAAGTTTGAAAATTGATTGGCGTGTAAATGATTGGAAAGATGACCAAAATCAGCGATAATAAAACGACTAAAGCCCAACTCCAACTTTCGCCGTAAAAACACGTGATTCGATCAAGTCCGTGAATAAAATGGTCGCCGCTTCTGCGTAAAATGTCGAAAAAATTTGTTAATGGATTCGGTTATCCTATTAATCAGTCTGTCCTTAAATTTTAAAATTAATTTTGTGTTTTGTTACTTCCTTAAAATTTAGCATTTTCATAAAATTTTTTGTGTTAAAATTAACCATCAAATATGAGTGAATTATTAAATTTAATTAATGAAAAAGAATCTGAATGGATAGATTTCAAGAGACAATTTCATGAAAATAATGCAGAACTGATTCATGATATTCTGTGTTTATGTAATTCATCGTTCGATGGTGATAGATTTATCGTTTTCGGTGTTGCTAATGATAAAACTTTGCACGATGTAAGCAATGACTCAAACAAAAAAACCAACGCAGATTTACACGATCTTCTCAGACAAATTCATTTGAATTTGATACCAAAAGTTGAATTAACTTCCTTCAATCATAATGGGAATGAAATCGGAATTCTTCGTATTTTTAACTCAACACAAAAGCCGTTCTTTGTCCGTAAAGATTTTCAAAAAGGAAAATTTCTTGTGCGTGCTGGTGTAATTTACACCCGACTTGGCGACACAAATATTCCAAGAAACGAGGTTGCTCCAGATGACCATATTGAAATGATGTGGAAGGAACGATTTGGATTATTAAATCAGAATATAAGTCTTGAAAAACATTTTCCCGTTAAATTAGATGATTCAAGAGAACGTGTCCAAGAAATATTTGGTAAACCTGATTCAGTCGGCTGGTTAGTTGAACACTATTATTCTGAAGGTATTGAAATTTCTTTTGACCAACATTCTGACACTGTTGATGGACTTGTTGTTTATCATTTACCTTCTGGAACAGCCTTTGAAGGAACTGTTTTTGGAATACGGCTAGGTGATTCATTTTCAAAAGTTAAACAAATAATCGGCAAGCCGTCATTTTGGGGACTCGCATATCGAAATAGTTCTATGGCGGTTTGGAGAATTGATGAAAAACTTTTAGTTATTGAAATTTGGAGTAATAGAAACAGAGATAACACTATTCCATCTCAACAATTAGGAACTGTTAAATCAATAATATATTGCAACAAAAAATCCTACGTTGGTTACAATGTTTTGGTAGTTCAAGCTATTGAACAAATTCAGCGGGGAGAAATTCCAAAAGAATTTGAGCGTGAAGATATAACTTTGATGAATATAGAACTTGATAATCCGGTATTCAAGGAAAGTTATGAATTATTAGGGGCAAGACAAGCAACAATGGGCGGCGCAGAAGTGCTGGTTGCATTTGAGGAATCAGAAATTGTTCTTGCCTTTTGGGTTTATCCGTTGCAATGGCAGTTTCCTGTAATTCGCAGTATTTATAAACTCGGAGAAGCCATTAAGCAAGTAGAATCCGGTTCAAATTTAGAACAATAATTAATTATTTAATTTCATCAGCGGATTGATTGTCTGCAATCCTGAAAACTTTTGAAAATCGCTGTCGGTCGTGGCGAGTGTTGCATTATATTCGATTGTTAATGCGGCAAGATGCGCGTCCATCATTAAAGCGGCTTTGGTTTGTCCTTCGTTGATTAAGTTTTGAAAAATCATCCAATGATTTGCGGTCGGCGTTAAAATCGTGACGTTCGGAAGTTCGAGCCATTCATCAACAATTTAGGTCGCTTCCTGTAAATTGAAAGGCTGCGGAAACGCTCTCGGATTGGTGGAAATTCTCAAGAAAGCCGTTATCACCTGCCAACTCA
>JANODL010000052.1:0-12323 GCA_031412675.1 Acidobacteriota bacterium
GGAATCAGAACTTTAGCAACGACAATTTTGCAGAAAACCAAGTGTCACAACAAAAAAGCCCGGATAGAGAATTTTGCCGATGATTTTGACAATCTGATTATAACATTGAAGGTAATGAATTTTTTATAGGAAAGCCCTGTAATAACTATCCTTTTTTAGATGTATTCGAGGGACGATACTTGATGACGAAGGAAAAATATACAACAAATAAGGCAAACTAGCAACCGAACCGCTTCAGATCAGTAATTTCAAGCGTAAGAAAATATCGTTTGGTTAACGCATCAAGACTTCTCGAAATGATTTTAAGACTTCTCAAAATCATTTCGAGAAGTCTTGAAAACTTTTCGAGCGTTGTAACGATGTTCCGCAGAATTCTCAAAAGGAATTTCAGCAACAAAAAGGGACGTTAAAAAGCCCTCAAATCTCATCTGCTAATTTTACTTCCTATTCTGCATTCTTCCTTCTAAAGTTGAGAAAAAATCCCAACTCATTTTGATAAATATCCATTTTTTCTTGTCATTCTTGAGTCCAATCAAGAACATCAATATAACAGACTGAAATAGCATCTCCTGTGTAGTGAGTAGAACGTTCTATTAAAATACCTATAACGGTTTGTTTTGAATGATTCAAACCACGAGCAACAAGACATCTTGCTTGAAGTTCCTTAAAATTGAGTTCTCGATTTCCATCATAATTTGCAGTCATAAAAACATAGCATATAGGTGACTCAGCTACGTCGAAGATGCGAGCACCTAATGATGTATGATTCAATAATCCTAAAATAGAATCGCTCGAAAACTTACGCATTTGTCTGTTCTCTTTTGCCATAGCTCGAACAGCATGTTCTATCTCTGAAAGTTTTTTGATCTCTGTTGCCCATTCCGTACGATAATTATCTCTTGAAAAATTTTCATAGACGCGTTCGAGAATATTATCCCAAACATAGCTTGTTTCATTAGCCTTCTTATGAGAAAGAATTTCAGGTAATTGGAGGAATCCATTCCAAAGACCCTCATCCAAGACTACAAAAGTTGGTTCTGATGGAAAAACACGACCTTCACTTAGGTAAAAGGCTAAGAGGTCTTCTTCTCCTAAGAAAAAACTTGCTCTGCCGTTTCGGAACCACTCTTCTTTATCTAATAGATATTTCAAAAAGTCAGATATTGTGTCTAACTCTGAAAACAGAGCATTTAATGCTTTTTCATCAAGAACATGAACGAACCCTTTTCCAAAATTACCAAATGTCAGTGGAATTTTTTCTTTGCTACCTAGAGCGACAGCAATTCTATATATATTTCGAGAGTCTTTCGGAGGAAATGGTAGAGCTGTCTTTCCATCGTGTGTAATAACATTTGATTGTGATTCTATTCTTCGTTCAGCACCATATATTTGTTTGCATGACTCATGAATCGCCTTTCGTCGCCACCTCTCAAAATCTACTTCAGGTTTTCCTGTATCCTTATACTCAATTTCCTTAACAGAAACAATGATAATATCTGGGTCGCAAACTACTAGAACATCGCATAATTCTTTGCCCGACGTATTCAGTGGATTAGCATAACTCCATAACGAAAGGAAGGAATTGCGACTTAGGTTGTAAACAAGTTGTTCAGATTCAGTCATCTATTTACCTCTAAATTAAAAAAGGCTTCACTCAAATTTAACGAAGCCTTTAGTCATTCATCTTTTAATTGAGTTGACTACTGAAAGAAAGCCATCGGAATTGGGATGTCGGTTGATATGCCGAAGTGTTTGGTAGCAGTCGCACCGGTCGTTGAAAGGCGGACGCGCCATGTGCCGTTTGAAGGACGGAAAACGGCATGATCGATTCTCCCGTCGCCGTCGAAATCGCCCGGCGCGGGCAAATCGCCCGGCTCGCCGAATTCCAGCCTGACATAAAAAGTCGGGGTTTCGCTCGGTATATAGTTCCAAATACCGGATAGCTGACTAAAATAACCAATGTCTGCTCTGCCGTCGCCGGAATAATCGCTCGGAATGACACCGGTAGGCACGCCGAAAAGAGTGACGACGCTCAAGCCGCGGCTTGAGCGGTTGAGCCACCATTGAGCAGTTGACGGGCGATAAACGGCAATATCGGTTTTTAGATCGCCGTCGTAATCCGCCGCGACCGGCAGGTCGCCGCTCGTGCCGAACTGCTGAATCGTGTAACTCAAGTCCGACGAACGCAGAATATACCAAACTCCGGTCGAAGGACGAAAAATGCCAGTGTCAGCCTTGCCGTCGCCGTCGAAATCGCCCGCCTGCGGAATGTCGCCCTCCATTCCGAGCGGTAACGAGTAATAGCTGTAATCCTCGCTTCTCATGATAAACCACTCGCCTGTCGAAGAACGCCAAACGGCAACGTCCGTCTTGCCGTCGCCCGTGTAATCGGCAGGTACGATGCGGTCGGAAGAAAGACCGAACTGAAAAACGTTATTGTCGCCGGTCGCGCTCTTGAGAATCCACCATTCACCGGAAGACGGTCGGAAAATCGCATGATCGGTTTTATTATCGCCGTCGAAATCGAAAGGCGCACGCTGCTGCGTCTGCGCCGTCAAATCAACGGATAGAAAAATTAATACCGACAGAAAAAGTAAAGATTTGAAAATTCTGCCTGTTCGATCAACTTTCATCTTTTAAGCTCCTCATTTACCCCTAAATCTTAGCACAGGAAAATCTAATATACACCATTAATAAAAAAGGCTTCGCTCAATTTGAACGAAGCCTTTTTGTTTGGAAAATCCAAAATCCGAAATCTAAAATCCAAAATCGGATTACATTCCCATGCCCATGCCGCCCATGCCGCCCGGCATTCCGCCGCCGGCGTGGTCGTCTTTTTCAGGGACATCAGCGATCATCGCTTCGGTCGTGAGCATTAAGCCCGCGATTGAAGCCGCGTTTTGCAATGCGTAACGCGTAACTTTCGCCGGGTCAATAACACCTGCCGCGACCAAATCTTCAAATTTTTCGGTCGCCGCGTTGAAGCCGAATGTTTCGTTGTCTTCCGCACGGATTTTTTCGACGATCACCGCGCCTTCTTTACCCGCGTTGGCGGCAATCTGGCGAAGCGGTTCTTCGACCGCACGTTTGATGATGTTGACACCGATTTGTTCGTCGCTGTCGCCCGTCACCTTGTAGTCGTCGAGAACTTTCGACGCACGAACCAAGGTCACGCCGCCGCCTGCAACAATGCCTTCTTCGACCGCCGCACGGGTGGCGTGCATTGCGTCTTCGACACGTGCTTTCTTCTCTTTCATCTCGGTTTCGGTTGCCGCGCCGACTTTGATAACTGCCACGCCGCCGACTAATTTAGCGAGACGTTCCTGCAATTTTTCGCGGTCATAGTCCGAACTGGTTTCTTCGATCTGGTTGCGAATCGTTTTGACACGACCTTCAACCGCGCCGCCGTCGCCTTGTCCGTCAACGATTGTCGTGTTGTCTTTGTCAATCGTGATGCGTTTGGCTTTGCCGAGGTCATCAACCATGACCGTTTCGAGCTTGATGCCCAAATCTTCCGAAATGACTTTGCCGCCCGTGAGCGTCGCAATGTCTTCGAGCATCGCTTTGCGGCGGTCGCCGAATCCCGGAGCTTTGACAGCCGCGACATTCAGAGTTCCGCGCAATTTGTTGACAACCAAAGTTGCCAGTGCTTCGCCTTCGACATCTTCAGCGATAATCAAAAGCGGTCTGCCTAATTTGGCAACCTGTTCCAGAATCGGCAGAAGGTCGCGCATATTCGAAACTTTTTTCTCGTTGATCAGAATAAACGGTTCGTCAAGAACGACTTCCATGCGGTCAGCGTCCGTCACGAAATAGGGCGACAAATAACCTCTGTCAAACTGCATACCGTCAACGACTTCGAGGCTCGTGTCCATCGTGCGCGATTCTTCAACCGTGATCACGCCGTCTTTGCCGACGTTGTCCATTGCCTCAGCAATGATCTGCCCGATCTTCGTGTCGCCGTTTGCCGAAATTGTGCCGACATTCGCAATATCATCGCCCGTCACAGGCTTTGAAAGGCGTTTGACTTCTTCGACGATCAGCGCAACGGCTTGTTCGATACCGCGTTTGAGTGCCATCGGATTTGCTCCGGCGGCAACCGTGCGGACACCTTCTTTGAAAATCGCTTGCGCCAAAACGGTCGCAGTCGTTGTTCCGTCACCCGCGACATCGCTGGTTTTTGAAGCAACTTCACGCACCATCTGTGCGCCCATATTTTCCAATGAATCTTTCAATTCGATTTCCTTCGCAACCGTCACACCGTCTTTCGTGATTGTCGGCGAACCGAATTTTTTGTCAATAACGACATTGCGTCCTTTCGGTCCGAGCGTTACTTTAACTGCGTCAGCCAATTGGTTAACTCCGCGTAAAATCGCGGCGCGTGATTCTTCTCCATGAACTACTTGTTTTGCCATATTCTTTTATTAAACTCCTTTTAATAATTGTGAATGATAAATGGTGATTGGTGAATGATTTATAATTAACCATTCATATTTCACCATTGACCATTAATTAGCGTTTGCTCCGGCGCGGTTGACGATTCCTAAAATTTCATCTTCGCGCATAATTAATAATTCTTCGCCGTCAATTTTGATTTCCGAACCGCTGTATTTGCCGAACAGAATGCGGTCGCCCGCTTTAACGTCCAAAGTTTGACGCGAACCGTCTTCACGGTATTTGCCGTCTCCGGCGGCGATTACTTCGCCCTCTTGCGGTTTTTCTTTCGCCGAATCGGGAATGAAAAGTCCGCCCGCCGTTTGATTTACGTTGTCTTCGATACGACGCACAATAACTCTGTCGTGCAATGGTTTAATTGTTGTTGCCATTTTCTTTACTCCTTTAGAATATTTGATAAAAAGTTTAAGATTACTTGTGAACCGGAGAGCGTTGAAATAGATTTTAGCACTCCATTCTTATGAGTGCTAATATACTAAACATAGTTTAACGCTGTCAAGTGTGCCGATAATTTTTTAGAAAATCTGACAAGACTATCATCAAGTTTCTATGTATCTTTCCGAGATTAATATTTATCCGATTAAATCTTTGGCGGGAATTTCGCTCGACAGTTCAAAAATCGAACGGCGCGGTTTGGAATTTGACCGTCGCTGGCTGCTCGTTGATGAAAAGAATAAATTTCTAACGCAGCGCGAATTCCCGCAAATGGCGACAATTAAACCCGAGATTTTAAGCGACGGTTTGCGCGTTTCGTCCGGCGAAAAAAGTTTGCTGATTCCGTTCTCCACAGGTTCGACAAAAACTACCAGAGTTAAAATCTGGAGCAATGTCTGTTTGGCTCGGCTTTATGAAAATTCTGTCAACGAATGGTTTAGCGATGTTTTAGAGACGAACTGCAAACTCGTCGTAATGCCCGAAGAAACGCAGCGCAAAGTAAATTATTTTTACCGTGTTGAGGCAGACGATCACGTTTCGTTTGCTGACGGTTATCCTTTTTTGCTGATCGGCGAAAATTCGCTCGCGGATTTAAATTCGCGTCTTGAAGCGAATTTACCGATGAACCGTTTTCGCCCGAATTTTGTCGTGTCGGATTCCGAAGGCTTTGCCGAAGATTCGTGGAAAAAGATAAAAATCGGTGAGACAATTTTTCACGTCGTCAAGCCCTGTGCGCGTTGCGTGATCACGACGATTGAGCAAACGACGGGCAAAAAACAAGGAGTCGAACCATTGAAAACTCTCGCGAGTTTCCGCATTCCGAAACGCAGCGTCAAGAAAAAGATTCTTTTCGGTCAAAATCTGATTGCCGAAAAGGCAGGCGATGTTTTGCGCGTCGGCGACAAAATCGAGGTTTTGGAAGTTAAAAATCCGCCGAAGTTTTTATAAGAAATTTGCCTGCGAAACATACGAAAGTAACGAAAAAAGAAATATTATTTGGTTTTATTTTTTGTTCTTTTCGTGTGTTTCGCAGGCAAGATAACTTTTAACTTTCCAAACGATAATTCGGCGCTTCTTTCGTGATAATCACGTCGTGAACGTGCGATTCGCGCAAACCCGCCGAAGTGATGCGGACAAATTTCGCGTTTTCGTGCAGTTCTTCGATGGTTTTGCAGCCCGTGTAGCCCATTCCCGAACGCAAACCGCCGACCAATTGCGTGACCATTTCCGCCAGAGTTCCTTTATAAGCGACGCGCCCTTCGATGCCTTCAGGAACGTATTTCGAGTCTGAAACCGTTCCTTCCTGCGCGTATCGGTCGGATGAGCCTTGCTTCATCGCGCCGATTGAACCCATTCCGCGATAGGTTTTGAAATTTCTGCCTTGAAACAAGATAACTTCGCCCGGTGCTTCTTCCGTTCCCGCGAAAAGCGAGCCGATCATCACGGAATCCGCGCCCGCGACGATTGCTTTGACGACATCGCCCGAAAATTTCACGCCGCCGTCGGCGATGATCGGAACGCCCGTGCCTTTCGCGGCTTCGACACAATCGTTTATCGCCGTGATTTGCGGAACGCCCGCGCCCGTCACGACTCGAGTCGTGCAAATCGAGCCGGGACCGATTCCGACTTTGACGGCATCAACGCCCGCGTCAATCAAGGCTTTGGTCGCGTCGCCCGTTGCGACATTTCCGGCGATGATTTCGATGTCGGAGAATTTTGCTTTGACTTTGCGGACGGCTTCGATGACGCGGCTCGAATGTCCGTGCGCGGTGTCAATGACGATGGCATCAACACGCGATTTTATCAACGCTTCGGCGCGTTCGAGAAAATCGCCCGTCGCGCCGATTGCCGCCGCACAGCGCAATCTGCCCAAACCGTCTTTGGCGGCGAACGGATAACGAATCGCTTTTTGAATGTCTTTGACCGTAATCAAACCTTTCAAATGTCCGTCGTCGTCCGTCACGAGAAGTTTTTCGATGCGGTGTTTTTGGAGTTTCGCTTTCGCTTGTTCGAGCGTCGTGCCGACGGGAACCGTGACGAGCGGCTGCGGAGTCATCACTTCGGAAACTGGAATGTCGAAACGCAGTTCAAAACGCAAATCGCGGTTAGTAATAATTCCAACCAGCAAGCCATTTTCGTCAACCACCGGAACGCCGCTGATTTTAAAGCGTTCCATTATTTCGAGTGCCTCGGAAACAAGCGCGGTTTGATGAATCGTCACCGGATCAACAATCATTCCGCTTTCCGAGCGTTTTACTTTATCAACTTCTTCGGCTTGTTCGGCAATCGAAAAATTCTTGTGAATCACGCCGATTCCGCCTTGTTGGGCAAGCGCGATTGCCAAACTCGCTTCCGTCACGGTGTCCATCGCCGACGAGCAGAGCGGAATATTTAAAACAATATTGCGTGAAAATCGCGTCGCGACATTCGTCTCAGACGGCAGAATGTCGGAATACGCGGGAACCAATAAAACGTCGTCAAATGTTAAGCCTTCTTTAATTTCTTCAATGTTCATAAAAAAATGGTTTCAGGTTTCAGGTTTCAAGTTTCAAGTTATCCGGCTTTTTAACCTGAGACTTGAAACCTGAAACCTGAAACAAAGGGAAAAAAAGCCCGCATTTAGCTTGCGGGCGCGGTTTCGCTCAGATGTTTGTAACTTTTTTTCCCCTCGCTTTTAGCCTTCCAAAAAGCTGCATAAAAAACTGTCTAGCGTCTAACCGCCGTATTCGTATTTGCCGTATTTACCGCCGCGTCGCCGGTCGGAATTTGCCCGCTTTGCAAAATCTGAACAATATTTTCTTTGTTGATTTCGTATTCAATCGCATTTTTCTTTGGCGGAATCGGCAAAGACGGCGCGGTGATTTGTTTTCCGTTAATTGTCAACTGAACTATGCCGCCGAAACTTTTGTAATAACTGAGTTTGATGCTTTGTTTCGGATTAAGTGCCAACGGTTTATCGGTCGTAATCGTTGCATTGACCAACGCTTTACTGTCATCGAGCGAATATGAGAGCGGAATCGGTTCGCCCGAAGTCTTAATTTCGACCTTTATTTCATTAACTGAAGTAATCGTTGCCGGAACATTGGCGTTTGCCGTATTCGTATTTGCCGTGTTCGTATTGCTTGCCGTGTTCGTGTTCGCAACCGTCTGACTTTGCTGATTTTGAATGTAATTGACCAATTCAAACAAGCCCCAAGCCATCAAAGCCAAAATAATCGCGGCAAAAATAATTGTTCCGAGCGACGTGCCTGATGTGCGGTCATCGGTCAAAACTTCCGGTTTGTAGGTTTTCGGCTCGTCGTCTATCGTGCCTTCCTGACTCGTAATCAGACTCGAATAATCTGCCAATGCCTCCTGTTCATCGAGTCCGACATATTTGGCGTAGGATTTAACAAAACCTTTGTTAAAAATTCCGCCGGGCAGAGTCCGGTAATCATCGTTTTCGATTGAAGCGAGATAATGCGGAGAGATTCGCGTTTGTTCGGCAACTTCGCTAATAGAAATTCCGCGTTCTTCGCGGGCTTGCCGCAATTTTTCACCAAGAGTTAATGACATTTTTGTTTAATAGATAAAAGAATCGGTGCTACTATCACGGGGCGCACGTTTCGATTTACCAACAATCTTAAAGTTGAAATATAGCTTTGTTAAACCGTGAATGTCAATCATATCGGACTTTTTTGTCCGACTTTCGGCTTGATATTAAAAGGACTGCGTGATAGGTTTAGGTTTTACTCAAATCTTGTATTAAAATTAACAAATCAGTTTGTCAAAGAGAGGAATAACAAATGAGTCTTGAAGCACTCGGAATGGTTGAAACTAAAGGTTTTATCGGCGCAGTCGAAGCGGCTGACGCGATGGTCAAAGCGGCAAATGTCACGTTGATCGGCAAAGAATATATCGGCGCGGGGTATGTCACGATTTTTGTGCGCGGCGATGTCGGCGCGGTCAAAGCGGCAACGGATGCCGGTGCGGCGGCGGCGCGGCGGGTCGGCGAATTAATTTCGGTTCACGTCATTCCGCGTCCGCACGGCGAAGTCGAAAGAGTTTTGCCGAAAGGCGGCGCGGTCGGCTACAGCCCTGACGAAAAAGCCCTCGGCGGCGCATCACGCGGACAGATCGGCGAAGGCGAAGGCGGCGGCGCGATTTCGGCGAACGACAGAAGCAAAACACGAAAACAGTAAAGAGTAGAGAGTAGAGAGTGGAGAGTCAAAAGATTTTTTCTCCACTCTCCACTCTCCACTCTCCACTCTAGAAATGTCCGAAGATAAAGATTTAGTTTCACAACAGGAAGCCCGCAACGCGGTCGAAGCCGCGCATCTGGCGTGGAAAACTGTTGCAAAATTCGACCAAGCGAAAATTGACCGAATCTGCGAAGCGATGGCAAACGCCGCGCTCGCGGAATCGGCGCGTCTTGGCTTGATGGCGCACGAGGAAACAGGTTTCGGTAAAGCGGACGACAAGCGCGAAAAAAATCGTTTTGCGGCGGAAGATGTCTGGAACTATTTCAAAAACTTAAAAACCGTCGGCGTTGTCCGCGATAACGGAAGCGTTGTCGAAATCGCCAGCCCGCGCGGCGTGGTCGCGGCAATTATTCCTTCGACGAATCCGACCTCGACGGCGATTTTTAAGATTATTATTTCGATAAAATCGCGTAATACAATCGTGCTTTCGCCGCATCCGTCCGCCGCACGCTCTATCGCGGAAACGGCTCGCGTGATGAAGGAAGTCGGCGTGAAAGAAGGTTTGCCGCCCGATGCGATAAACTGTTTGACGACCTCCGCGCTGGAAGGCACGGAAACTTTGATGAAGCATAAAAAGACCGCCGTCATTCTGGCGACCGGCGGAATCGGTCTCGTTCGGGCGGCGTATTCTTCGGGCAAACCGGCGTTCGGGGTCGGTCCGGGAAATGTTCCGAGTTTTATCGAAAGAACGGCGAACGTCGAAAAAGCCGTCAGCGACATTTTGACCGGAACTTGTTTTGATAACGGCACGATTTGCGCGTCCGAACAATCGGTCGTTTGCGATGCGCCGATTGCAAATCAAGTCCGCGAACAATTCAAATTACAGGGCGGACATTTTCTGAATCAAGACGAAGCGGAAAAAGTCGCCAAAATTTTATTAACCGACCAACGAACTTTGAATGCCAAAATCGTCGGGAAATCGGCTGAATTTATCGCCAATCTCGCGGGAATTTCGATTCCTTCGGGAACGCGCTGTCTGCTCGCCGATTGCGGCGGAGTCGGGCGCGATTTTCCTTGGTCAATCGAAAAACTTTCGCCGACGCTCGCGTTTTTTGTCGTTGACGGCATCGAAGCAGGCGCAAATAAATGCGAAGAAATTTTGCAGTTTGGCGGAATGGGACACACCGCCGGAATGCACACGCAAAGTCGGGAAGCGGCGATTCGATACGGGCAACAAATGCCTGCGTCGCGGGTCATTATCAACTCGCCGACGACGCACGGCGCAATTGGTTTTTCGACCGATTTGTCGCCTTCGATGACTTTGGGCTGCGGTTCGTGGGGCGGAAATGTTACGTCGGACAATGTTTCGCCGATTCATTTAATGGACATCAAGCGCGTCGCTTTTGAAACAAAAGCAGTCCAGAGTCCAGAGTCCAAAGTCCAAAGTCCTTTAAGAGTCGAGAGTCGAAAGTCGAGAGTCGAGAATAATGTTCCGCAACCGTCAAAACGTGCAGAAATTGCGGCGATTGTTGATAAATTTTTGAGCCAAAAACTTTCGGAAGCCCCAAAAGAAATCGTAAAAAGCGAAGCGCGGGAAGAAATCCGAAATCCGAAATCCGAAATCCGAAATCAAAGTGAAAGTCCTGTAAAAACAATAATTCACGAACTCAAACCGCCATCCGAAACGAACGGCGCAAAACCTGTCGCGGTTGATTTTGTGAGCGAAACGGATGTTCGTCTGGCAGTTGATAAAGGCGAGAAAATTTATGTTACGGCGAAAACCATCATCACTCCGGCGGCGCGTGATTTGGGCGATGAGAAAGATATTTTTGCCGCGCTGAAATAATTTTTGAAAAGCCGGAAAGCCTCTAAAATATCGGCGCAACTGAAAATAGAAAATGGCTGAAACTTTGGTAGAAAAGAAAATTTGTGAGGCTTGCGGCGCGGATATTCGTCCGGGTTCGCTTTTTTGTTACAACTGCGGCGGCGCGGTTTCGGAAGGTTTGCCCGAACCCGCAACTAACAGCAATAAAAAAAATGTCAGTACTGCTTGGTTTGAAAGCGATTTAGCCGTCAACAGCGACTTGAAAACGACTCAACTTAAAAAGGAAACGGTCGAAAAGGTTGAAGTTAAACCGATTGAAAAGCCGATTGAAAAACCGACAATTACAGAATTTCTCAAACAAAACGCCGAGAAATCGTCGGAAAATCCTTTGATTCAAAAAGATGCGAAGCTGAAATCAGCCGCCAATCTGCGCCGCAAAGCCAAAATTTATCAAAAGAAAACCGTCGAAGTCGTCTGGGAAGAACCCGAAAACGCTCCGAACAAATGGTTTCCGATTGTCGCAATCCTTTTGATTCTTTTCGTTGTCGGCATTTTTTATCTGGCGCAGTATATGAAGTAACGGAGAACTATTTATGGAAATCGCCATACTCGTTTTCTTTATCGCAATTTTTGGCGGAGTTTTGTTTTTGCTCGGACTTATCTGGTTTGTTTTTCGCCGTATCAGAAATTCGCGTTCGGCAAATCGAAATTTTACAGGCAGTTCAAATTACGGAAGCGGCTATGTGCCGACGCATTGCAATTCCAGAGATTCCGACGATGATTCGGGCGTGATTTACGCGGATAATTCGACGGTTGAAAATCAACATTCGGAAAAAGCGGTTGTCACGGAAACGGCGCACGACAGTCCGCATCAAAGCGATAAATCATATTCTTTACACGAAAGCCGCGATGCGTCTTCTGCACCGGCTGAAACGAATTATACGGAAAGCAGTTATTCGAGTTATGATTCGGGTTCATCGAGTTACGATTCAAGCTCAAGTTCGAGCGACAGCGGCAGTTCGAGTTCGTCAAGCGATTAGAAAGATTTATGAAATCCAATAAAACTCACCTCACCGAACGAAGCGCGGTGGCGATTTTGATGTCGTGGATGCGCGAGATTATCGAAAAACACAATCTTGATTTAGGTTTGCCGATTGTCGAAACTTCGGGAAACTACAACAAATTTCCTGATATGGAAATTTTTATATCGCGCCGGAGCGAAGATCAAATCGCTTTCTGCTACTTTTTGTAAAGACTGTGTAAATTTAGTCGCAATATCTTTTAATGAAACTAGAGCGGTTATGGAATCAATCTACGGGTTTGCGCGATCTGTCAGAACCGCCTGCGGTAGCGGGCGGGTCAAGCGTCGGCAAAGTGGTTTTTGATTAAACGGGAAACCCGCCCGCTACCGCAGGCGGTTCTGACCC
>JANODL010000053.1:0-26598 GCA_031412675.1 Acidobacteriota bacterium
AATCGTTCTAAATCATCCGATCTGGGACATCGAAATGGTCGGCAAGGAAAAACACGCCGAACTGCTGAAAAGTTTTATCAAAGAACACGGACGGTGGATTCACGCTCTGGAAATCAACGGTTTTCGCAAATGGTCGGAAAATAAAGCCGTTATCGAAATGGCGGAAGCACTCGGTTTTCCGGTCGTTACCGGCGGCGACCGTCACGGCTGCAAACCGAACACGGTCATCAACTTAACGAACAGCCGGACGTTTGACGAATTCGTCGAAGAAATCCGCATTGACCGCCGGAGCGAAATCGTTTTAATGCCCGAGTATAAACAGCCGCTGCATTCGCGCCAATTACAGTCTTTTTCAGAGATTCTGAAACATTACCCCGAACTACCCGAAGGTCGCCGACAATGGCTTGACCGCGTTTATTTCGACATCGGCGCAGGCAGAGGCTTAATTCCGCTGACGGATTACGATTGGGATAACGGCGGACCTTTATGGCTGCGTCTGGCAATTAAAACACTCGGCTTTTTCGGCAGTCCGAAAATGCGCCCATTTTTTGCAATCGCCCGTAAAAAACACGACCGCGTGCCGAAAGATGCTGCCGTTACGAATTTTGAAATTCCGAATCTCGAAGATATTGCGCCGAAAAGCCTTTCTTCCGATGCGGTTTAGAAAAGTGGAGAGTAAAGAGTAGAGAGTGGAGAGTGGATTACTAAAACTCTCCACTCTCTACTCTTTACTCTCCACTTTAATTAAAATAATAGTGAAAAAAATTCCCCGCGTCGCCTTTTTTCCTGACTCGTTTTTAGAAGTCAACGGCGTTGCGATGACCAGTAAACGTCTGATCGGATACGCCAAACGCCACGGCTATCCGTATTTGTGTATTCACGCCGGCAAGAAAACCGAAACATCTTCGGACGAAAGCATTACATATCTTTCGCTCAAACGCTCCGCCGTTTCGTTTCCGATGGACGAGGATTTGAAATACGACCCGCTTTTTCAGCGTCATACAAATCGTGTGCTTCGAGAATTGACGGATTTTAAGCCCGATGTCATTCACATTACGGGTTTAAATGATGTCAGCATTGTCGGCGCGTATCTCTCATGGAAACTGCAAATTCCGATGGTCGGTTCGTGGCATACGAACCTGCACGAATTTGCGGCGCGAAGACTAACGCGGATGCTTCGTTTTCTGCCGCAAAAAACGCTCGATTCGCTGACCGGATTTGCCGAAAGAAAGATTATGGACGGCGCGGTTTTGTATTACAAAATGCCGAGAGTTATTCTTTCGCCGAATCAGGAATTGGTTGAGCTTTTGGGAAAAGGCACAAAACGTGTTTCGCGCCTGATGACGCGAGGCGTTGACACCGAAAAATTTGCGCCTGAAAAGCGCACCGTCCGCGACGACATTTTCCGGTTCGGCTTTGTCGGCAGACTCCGCGCCGAGAAAAATGTGCGGCTACTCGCGGATTTAGAAAAGCAATTACTGGAAAAGGGCAAAACGAATTTCAAATTTGTCATTGTCGGCGAAGGCAACGAGCGCGAATGGCTCGAAAAAAATATGAAGCACGTCGAGTTCACGGGCTTTCTCGACGGCGAGAAATTATCCGAGGCTTATGCTAATATGGACGTTTTCGTGTTTCCGTCGGAAACCGATGCGTTCGGCAACGTCGCGCAGGAAGCAAATGCTTCGGGCGTTCCGGCAATCGTCACGAATCAGGGCGGACCGAAGTTCATTATCAAGCACAACGAATCGGGTTTTATCGCCGAAAATTTCGATGATTTTGTCAAATATTCGCTTGAGCTGATGGACAATCCCGAAAAACTTGCGACAATGAAAAAGCAATCGCGGACAAATGCAATGTCGAGTTCGTGGGACGCAGTTTTTGAAGCCGTTTACGATGCTTACCGCGAAGCGATAGAAATTGCCGAAACGACAAAACAATCCGGCGCGGCGAAAGCGGCTTAAAATAATCGGAAACTTTCCCCGAGCTTTTATGACTAATGAAATGACATTTGAAGAAACGCCCGATGTTCCGCCAAAAAACACAATCGGCGAGGCTTGGTCGAATCTTCTGCGAAACCCGTCGCTTTTTATCCGCTATTGGAATTACAAAGGCGCGATTTTAAGCGGGCTGGTTCGTGCGCCGATTTTTTTGATTACTTATTTAGTCGGGAAAGAAAGCTGGAAATTGGCAGTCGGCGCGGCACTCGTTCAATTTACATTCCGGTTTTTATTTGCCGGAGTCGGCGGTGCGTTGATTCAGGGTTTTCGCCATGTCGAACCGCCATGGAAAGCGTTGCTGACAATTTTGATGATCGTTCCGATTATCAGCCATCTGCTCGAATTTCTTCTGCAATTTGCTTTCGCTTACGTGACGCAAACAAACGACCATACAGACGAAGCGATTGTCCGCTCGATTTGTTTTTCGATCATTTCGGCTTTATTTACATTGTTCATAATGCGGCGCAACGTGATGATCGTCGGCGAAGCGGAAAGCAAATCGCTGTTGAGCGACATTATTCGTCTGCCGAGGCTGATTTTTGAGTTTTGCGCGTTTATTCCGAACGAAATTTCGGCAATGCTTCGCCGCGAGGCTTTTCTTACCGCTTTTTTGAGCATCATCGGATTCGGAATTTTCTCGCAAATGCTGGTTTGGGCTGTCACGAACAAACCCTTTTGGACATTCGGCGGCGGAAAATCAATTCCCCTGTTGAAATTTTGGGGAATTGACGGCTTGATTCTGATGCTTCTTGCTATCGCCATGTCAGCTATTTACTATCGCCGTCAAAAAAATTTTCAATCATCGCCATAGTTTTACCGTTGCCGAATCAGTTAATGAAATAATTCAAAACTTTCGTCTTTTTCCGTTTTCTGCTAATCTTCCGATATGCAAGTCTTAGAATCAGTTCAAACCAATATCACATTTTCTTCGTTGCTCAAACGCTACACGCTCGAAGAATTTTGGGCGTTGCCCGAACCGGAAGACCGTTCGCATTATGAATTAATCGAAGGAGTTTTACACATTGTGCCGCCGCCGAAAACTGAACACGACCAAATAATCGCTATTTTGAGTCGTTCTTTGACTCTTTATTTAGCCGCCAACGACGACCCCGGAATAGTTTTTCATCCACGCGCTTCGATTTATGTTGAAGATGTTTGGGGAACATATCTGGAGCCGGATATGATGTATGTTTCAAATGAATTGCGTGAAAAAATGGGTAATCGGCGAACATCTGCCGAAATTGTTTTCGAGTCGCTTTCAGAAAGCACAGGCGTTTATGACCGCACGACGAAAGCCGATACTTATCTGGCTTTGGGTGTCAAAGAACTTTGGCTGATTGATTCGGACAATGAAACCATCGAAATCAGAAATGCTGCCGCTAATGACGGAATATTGTTTTGGCAAAAGCGTCTTTACGTCAAAGGCGAAATGGCGGAATCGCGCATTTTAGAAAATTGGCAAATTGCCGTCAATGAAGTTTTTGCAAAATAATTATCTGTGCCGATAAAATCCGTTCATATAACCAACTATTACCATAAAAACTCGGGCGGAATCAGCACGAGTTTTAATAATCTGCTTGCCGCCGCCGAACGTCACGAGCGATATGTCCGACTGATTGTTCCGGGCGAGAAGGAAGACGTTGAAGAAGTCAATAAATTCGCCAAAATCTATTACGTTCCCGCCAAATTTTCGCCGATTTTCGATAAGCGTTATCGTTTGCTTCAGCCTTGGCAATATATGCCGAACGATTCGCCGATTCGCAAAATTCTGCTCGAAGAAAAGCCGGATATGGTCGAAGTCACCGACAAATACACGATTTCCATGTTCGGCGCGATGGTTCGTATGGGGAAATTCAAACAGCTCGGTCGCCCGATGCTCGTGCATTTCAGCGCGGAACGGATGGACGACAACATCGCTTCGTTTATGACGAAAAGCAGTTTCGGCGAATGGCTCGCGCGGCGGATTATCGGCAATTACACGCTCGCCATTTTCGATTTTCACATCGCCAATTCGGTTTATACGGCGCAGGAATTTTACAAAGCCTACAAAAAGGAAGAGAACAAAAGCCGCAACGATTGGTTTTTCAACAAAACGTGGCAATTTTTCAAAGCTCCCCGAATTCCGATCGAAGAAAGAATCTACGTTTGCCCGCGTGGTGTCAACGCCGAAGTTTTTCGCGCCGAGAGAAAAAGCGATGCGGTCAAAAAGAAAATGCGCGAAGCCGCGAAAATTCCCGCCGATTCGACCGTTTTGCTTTACGCCGGACGAATTTCGCCCGAAAAGAATATCGGTTTGCTCGTCGAAATGATGAAGTTTCTCGCGCAGGACTCGAAGCACGATTACCGTTTGGTCGTCGCGGGTGCGGGACCGCAGGAAGATTTTTTGAAGGAAGAAACGGCGAAGAATTTTCCCGGCAAAATCGTTCAACTCGGACATCTCGACAAAGAAACTTTGGCTGATTATTACGCGAATTGCGATGTTTTCGTGCATCCGAACCCGAAAGAGCCGTTCGGCATCGCGCCGCTCGAAGCGATGGTTTCGGGTGCGCCGACGGTTGCGCCGGATTCGGGCGGAATTCTTTCGTATGCGACGGACGAAAACGCTTGGCTGATGAAACCTTCGGGCGCGGAATTCGCAAAGGCAGTCCGCGAAATCCTCGAAAACCCGGATTTACGCGCACGAAAAGTGAATAACGCGATTTTGACCGCGCTCGACAACACACGCGAAAAATCAACCGACAATCTTTTTGCCGCCTACGACAAAATGTATGCCGATTTTCAGCGGCGCAAAGATTTATTTACGGATAACGAAAAAGCAAAGAGTTTCGATTTTGTCGGAGAACTGTTGAAATAATTGGACTTTTTTGCCGGGAGCGCACGCATTCTTGCGTGCTACGTCGTTTGAAAAACGGCGTAAAAGCCTTTCAATTTATTCAAGTTGATTGAACACGAAACGCCCTTAGATTGCTTCATTTAATTTCGCAATCTTGCACGCAAGGATGGGTGCGCTCCCGGCAAACGACATTTTTTTTTCAAACTCGCGTTAAGATAATCGCATTTTTGACGATTCGGGGCGATTTCTTGATAGAATTAAGTTTTACAAACAGATGCTTGAGTTGGTTTTAGCAAATTTAAGAGTTCGCCCGTTTCGCACGTTGATTAGCATTATCGGCGTGGCATTGGGCGTTGTATTGGTGATTTTGTTCACGGGTTTGGCACGCGGAATGTCGAACGATATGGCGAAACGCGCCTCGAATTGGAAGGCGGAAATTGTTTTCACGCGTCCCGGCGCGATGGAATTGACGAGTTCAAACGCTTCGGTTTCGACCGCATACACCGAGCGGTTGATGCAAATCGAAGGCGTTAAATCAACCGTTCCCGTCATTCGATATGTGACACCGAACAGCAATCAGCGTTGGGGAATTCAGCAGATTGACGGCGTTGAATGGCAGCCGTTCGCCGAGATGAACGAGATGCAAATCATTTCAGGACGCGCCGCAACGGCGGTTGACGAAGTTATCTTAGACGAACGCTACGTCAAAGACCAAAACGTCAAACTCGGTGATAAAGTCGAGCTTTTCGGTAAGAATTACACGGCAGTCGGGATTTTCGCGCCGCCGTCGGGCGGACGCATCAAAATGTCTTTGACGGCGATGCAAACCGCGCTCGAAGCACCGAATAAATGCACATACATTCTGGTAAAAATTAAAGACGGTGCGAATGTCGAAGAAGTCGCGGCGCGAATCAACCAAACTCTTCCGGGCAATAAAATCAATCTGACCCGCGATCTGATAATTGACGCGCAGGATCGAATTCCCGCTCTTAACACATTTTTGCGCGTTCTCGTCGGCTTGGGCGCGTTTGTTTCGACAATTTTCGTGCTGCTCTCGATGTACACGACGATCACCGAACGGCGCAAGGAAATCGGCATTTTGAAATCTTTGGGCGCGTCAAAATCCTTTATCATCCGCGTTATCGAAGGCGAAGCCTTTATGATCGGCGTTCTCGGCGTGATACTAGGTTTCGCCGTTTCATTTATCGCGTCTTACGCTATCGCCGAAAGTTTCGATTTGCAGTTTGAATTCAGCCGCAACTGGATTTTAACGGCAATCGCCATCGCCGTCGGCGGCAGTCTGTTCGGCGCACTCTATCCCGCGTGGAAGGCTTCGACGATTGATCCGGTCGAAGTAATGGTGAATGAATAATCAGATTTTCGATTCCCAAACCGCGATCGTTTTTTGGTTTCTTTTTTCAATTACCTAGTGTTGAGTCAAGGTTAAAATGGCGTGTCAGAACCATCTGCGGTAGCGGATGGTTTAACTTTCTGACAAAGATTCTCGAAATCAAACTTCAACCGCTCGCTACCACAGGCGGTTCTGACACGCTAACCTTGACTATCCACTAGAGTGATTAAAGTTTGAATATACAGTTCAGAAGAAAGTTCTGCGGTCGCGGGTGGTTTAAAGTAATCAAACGACATTCAAATTTCTCATTTTCAACTATCCGCGACCGCAGATGGTTCCGACTTGTCGCCGCAATCCTCACACTAATTCCGAATCGCTATAAAACGACAAGCGCGTTCAAGTCTTGCTAATCAAATCCTCAAAAAATTTATATCTATTGAATTTAAACAAAAATAAGCGGAGCCGCGAATATTCGCGGCTCCGCTTATTTTATCCTTGTTTTCACAAAGATAAGTCACTGTTTACAATCCGTTTAGAAAGTAAATCTGGCACCAAATTGGGCGGTAAAAGGTCTGCCGACCGGCGGACCGAATCCCGGACCATACAAAGAACTCGGCTGAAGAAAAAGCGATGCTGAAGTAGCAGCGTTTAAACCGAGTCTGCCGTTAGTTCCGTAAGCAAGATTTTCCGTATTAAACAGATTGAAGAAATCCGCATTCAAACTAAGTTTGTAGCGTTCACCGAATTTGATTATTTTCGACACGCGCATATCCACGTTAAAAAATCGGTGACTGCGTTCTTCGATATTCGTGCCGTTAACAATAAATCCCGAGCGAAGCGAATTGACGGGAGCTTGACGGCAGCCAAACGGATTTAATGCTTGAAGCGCCGCCAAATTGCCGCGAACGGCAAATGCCGCCGCCGGAGTAACTCCGGCGCAAAGCCGGTCAATCGTCGCAAGTCCGTCACCGTCTATATCAAATCCGGTATTAGCCGAAAACGGTCTCGGAGAACCATATTGCAGGATCGGCGCTAACTGAAGACCCCACGGAAGCGAGATCACGCCGCTCAGAACGATGCGATGTCTTTCATCCATTCTCGTCGGTCCGTATTCACCGTCGGCGAACTGGTTTTCCGGCGCAATGGCGATTCCGTTACCCGAATAAGATGCCGTCGGCTGACCGCCCCAGGCTTTTGAGAAAGCCAAAACATAGCTTGCATTCAATAATATTTTCGACGTTCGGTATTTGAAAGTTGTCGCCCAACTATCAAATTTCGACCGATTGTTTGTTGAAAACATATTGATCTGACTCAAACGGTTAAGCGGCAAACCGGCGGCTTGAAAAGCCGGATCAAGAAGACGCGTACTGACTCCGCGCGGGCAGGCTGCTATGTATGCAGGGTTAGTGGGCGGAGTTCCACCGGGCTGTAACGCGCCGGGATAAGCCGGATTGCATGTTTTTTGGATAGTCGGATTAATATTCAAAAATCTCGGTTCGTGCAATCCGAGCGTGTGAACAAAATCGCTCGATATTGACATTGTTCTCGAAAGTTCGTGCTGAAAGCCTAACGAAAATTTCTGAACATACGGCTCTGTTGCATCGGGATCGTTGATACGCCCGACCGCGCCTGTCACCAAATTACCGAAATTGAAACCTGCCGGAACAGTCGGTAACGGAGTTGTTCCATATCTAAACGTAGCGAGTTCCGCACCCGTTAAATTTATCGCCGTTTGAAATATCTGCGGTTCGGATTGAACTTGCGAGAAGAGCGATAAATTCTGGAAAATTTGATCGTAGAAAATACCGTATCCGCCGCGAATCACGGTTTTGTTTTGTTTCCACGGGTCCCAGGCAAAACCGATTCTCGGCTGAAATTCCTTCCAGCTCGGCGTTGTTCTTTTTAGTTTTTCCTGATCCTGCGTTAATGCTCTGGCTAAAGGATGATTTAGCTGTCCAAGCAGAATCATTGTCCGATTTTTATCTTGGGCGGGAAGATTACCGATGTTCGCGTCCCAGCGAAGTCCGAGATTCAAGGTTAAATTGGAACGCACTTTCCAGTCGTCCTGAAAGTAAAATGCAAGCTGATCAATTGTTTGAAGATGCGAACTTGCTCCATCGGAATATTGAAGTGATTGAAGAAGTCCATCCCTATTGTAACCGCCGCCAGCAATAATCGCCGTCGGAGATTGGTTGAAGGTAAGTGAATATCCTCGTGTTCCGAAATAGAAATAACCGTCAAGTTTCGTATGAATGTAATTTACGCCGAACTTCATCGCATGATTGCCGGAAATGAGAGTAAAATCATCCCGAAACTGGTATTTGCGTTCTAATGTCGCTTGCGGCGTATTGGCATTTTGACCGATTGAGATGCCGCCCGGATAATTAAGAGTTAAACCTTCTTTGTTCGGCAAAATTTCATTTTTGAAATCTTGAAAATGGAAGATAAAGGTATTCAACGCGTTGGACGAAACATTATAGGTGTAATTTCCGACAAAACTATAAAGTTTGTTGGTCGCCTGATTTCCGCCGGAAAGATCGGTTCTGGCGGGATTTCCTACCTGATCGTTCGGCGAATTATTTCCTTGATAAGAAAACCGGACAAACAGATTTTGTGAGTTTGTGAATTTGTGATCTATTTTTGCCGTCAGCAAAGTATCGTTATAAGGTTGCGGAATAGCATCAACGAATTCGTTTCCCGGAATAGCTCGAATTTCCGCAACGGCACTCGGAAAAACCGCTACATTTTGACGTTCACGAAATCGCTCAAGAGCAAAAAAGTAGAACGTCTTTTCTTTTATAATCGGTCCTCCGATGCTGCCGCCAAACTCTTGACGTGCAAAGTAAGGTTTTGTAAAAGACGGATTAATTACTTGGGCTTGTTTATCAAAAAAGTCTAGAGCGCGAAGTTCTTCGCCGCGATAGTTGAAGAAAGCCGAACCGCGCAAACTGTTCGTGCCGCTCTTTGTAATGACATTGACGACTCCGCCGACCGAACGTCCCTGATCAGCCGTCCATTTGTGCTGGAGGACTTGAAATTCCTGAATTGATTCATAGGAAAAATTTTGCAGCAGACTTCCGACGACATTATCTTTGTTGTCGCCGCCGTCCACGTTAACATTAACCTGCCGCCCGTCTCCGCCGTTAAAGGCAACATTACCGACACGGGTTTTGGTCGGGTCGAAATTGCCGACCGGACGGGCTTCCGGCGCAATTACGGACAAACCGGCAAAAGTTCTGTTAAGCAGCGGAAGATTTTCAATTTCTTTTGGCGAAATTGAGGTATCAATGTCCGATCTGGTTGTTTGAATCAACGCGCCTTCCGCCGTTACTTCAACAATCTCCGTAACTTGACCGGGTTTCAATTCCATATTGAAACTAAAGTCAACACCGACGTTTATTTCAACGTCTTTAACTATAGATTTACTGAAGTTCGGAGCTTCACCGGTTATTTCATACCGACCGGGCTGTAGATTCGGAATTCTGAAACTACCTGTCGAATCGCTCACCGCAGATTTGGTTGCACCGGTTCCGATATTTTTTGCAGTTACCGTTGCACCGGCAATTGCTCGGTCTGACGAATCAATAACTGTTCCGACAATATCGGATGTCGTTTTTTGAGCAGTTGAAATGATTACCAACGATAAAATCAATAAAGACAGCGATCCCAGGGATCTGAATTTAGAAAGTATTCGTTTCATTCATTTATTCTCCTTAATTTTTTTGTTTGACTAAATGTTAAGCTGAAATGCACTTGAACAAGTTATATTTTTACAAGCAATAAGTATTCCGAAAGAAATGTATAAATGAAAATGGACGTTTGACTCCGCATTTTCAAGAAATTACTCCGAAAATTTGGATAATCCAACAAAAAATATATTTTTTTTATCTTTTCGTTGAATAAAAATATGCAGTCGGACGCAAATAAACCGATCTAAATCTGTCCGACTACTTATCATTTTCTAAACCTAACCTATTATCAGGATCTTCATAATCAAAAATATCGCCAGAAAAATCGAGACATTTCTGACGTAGCTTTTTAACTTTTCATTTTTTGAGAGAGTCAGAAAAGCCGTCATCAGCAATAAAACCGACACGATACAGCGATTAAAATTGTGAATATCGAGATCGTAAAACGCGGCAAAAATACAAAACAAAGCCAAAATTACTTCGATCAACTTCATAAAACACCTCCGATAAACTAAAATTTACAATAAATATGAGTTCAGAACAAGATTTAGTTCTCGGCGCGGTCAAACAGAAGGACGCTTCAAAAAAACAGAGCGTTTTGCAGAAACTCTTTGCCGTCTGGTTTGATGCGTTCGTTTACAACCAAATCTGGGAAGACCCGCGGGTTGACCTTCAAGCCTTGAAACTGGACGAAAATTCGCGTGTGCTGACGATTTCTTCGGGCGGTTGCAACGCGATGAATTATCTGCTCGAAAATCCGCAATCCGTGACTGCCGTTGATTTAAATCGCCATCATATTTTTTTACTGAACTTAAAAATCGCCGCGCTCAAATTTCTTCCAGCTTATGAAGATTTTTTCGCCTTTTTCGGCTTCGGCAAAAGTAAAAAAAACGTCGAAAACTACCAAAAGTTCATCGCGCCAAATTTGGACGAAGCAACGCGAAATTTTTGGAACAAAAAAATCAAAATCTTCAACAATGGCGGACTTTACGAACATTCGCGCAACGGCTATTTTCTGCGTTTCTTTCATAAATTTTCGCGCCTTCTCGGCTGCAAACCCGACGAAGTTTTAAAGGCAAAAACTCCCGAAGAACAAGCCGAGCTTTACGAAAAATTCATCGCGCCGTTCTTTGATTCGTTTGTCATCAAAACCATCGGCAAAATGCCCGTGACGATGTTCGGACTCGGAATTCCGCCGCAGCAATACGACGAACTCAAAAAAGATTTGGAGAAAGGCGCAAATCTGATTGACGTTTATAAAGAACGCACCAAACGGCTTGCCGTCGAATATCCGATTGACGAAAACTATTTCGCGTGGCAGGCGTTTGCGAGAAAATATGACACCGAAAACCGCCAAGCCGTTCCCGAATATCTGAAAGCGGAAAATTACGAAAAACTGAAAGCGAACGCCGAAAATATCCGCACAAAAATCGGTTCAATCACCGACGAAATCAAAAATCAGCCGAAAGATTCGTTTAACCGTTTTGTCTTCCTCGACGCGCAGGATTGGATGAATGCCGAAATGATGACCGATTTATGGCAATCAATCGCCGATCAAGGCGAAAACGGTTCACGAATAATTTTCCGCACGGCAGGCGCGAGTTCGCCGATTGAAACGAATCTTCCGAAAGATTTGCGCGAAAAATTCGTCTATGAAGAAGATTTGTCAAAAGAACTTTTTCGGCAAGACCGCGCTTCGATTTACGGCGGCTTTCATCTTTATATTTTGAAAAACTAAAATCTATGGAAAATGAGCAGCTTATCCGGCATTTTTACGAATCTTTCGCCAGTAACGACGCGGACGGAATGATTTCGTGTTATCACGATGAAATCGAGTTTTCCGATCCGGCTTTCGGTTTATTGAATGGCGCGGACGCGAAAAATATGTGGAAGATGCTCGTCGAGCGTGCCAAAGGAAATATCAAGATCGAATACAAAAATGTTTCCGCAGATGACCAAAAAGGTTCGGCAGATTGGACGGCGGACTATCTTTTCAGCAAAACGGGCAGACAGGTTTTTAACGAAATTCACGCCGAGTTCGAGTTTAAGGACGGCAAAATTGTTCGTCATAACGATACTTTCGACATCTGGAAATGGTCGAAACAGGCACTCGGAATGAGCGGATTATTGCTCGGCTGGTCATCTTTTCTGCAAAACAAAATCCGTCAAACTGCGCGGGAATCTCTGCGCGAATATAGCGAAAAACTCGCCAAATAAATATGCCTGACGCTTTTGAACAAATGGACAAAATGTATCGCCACCAACGATACTTTTACGATTTGACGCGCAAATATTATCTTCTCGGGCGCGACCGTTTGATCAAGGAAATGAAAATTTCCGACGGCGAAAATGTCCTTGAAATCGGCTGCGGAACGGCGCGGAATTTGATTATTCTGGCGAAAAAACACAAGAGCGCAAACTTTTTCGGACTCGATGCTTCGGCGGAAATGTTAAAAACGGCGCAGCGCAAAATTGACACGAAATATTTGGAAAATATCACGCTCAAAACCGCTCTGGCAGATACTTTCACGTTTGATGAAACTTTTGATTTGACGCAGAAATTCGATGCTTGTTTTTTCAGTTATGCGGTTTCAATCATTCCGCCGTGGAAGGAATCCATCGAAAATGCGCTGGAAAATCTGAAAGCGGGAAAAAGTCTGTATATCGTGGATTTTTACGACCAGCAAAGTTTGCCCGTTTGGTTTCGGACAGTCTTAAAAGGCTGGCTCAAACAGTTTCACGTTAAATATCCGAAAGAATTGATTCCTTTTTTGGAAAGTTTGGAGAGAAAAGGTTTGGGTAAATTGAAAATTAAACCGCTTTACAAACGCTATTCGCTGATTGCCGAGTTCCGAAAGGCAATTTAAAAGACTGGAGCGCAAGCGGCTCGCTTGCAACGCCGCTTGAAAAGCGGTGTAAAAGGCTACATTTACTTGAATGTTAAAAGAAAACGAAGCCTTTTGAGCGTTTTTCAAACGCTGGCAAGCGAGCCGCTTGCGCTCCAGTCTAAAAAATTATGATTGTTTGACTTCAGTGCGGCGGCGCATTTCTTCCATCAATGCTTCGTCAGTCACCGCATTAATTTGCGGTGCTGCCGGATTTGAAGAAACCTGCCGACGCTTTTCGTTTTCCGCGACTTCTTCTTCTTCCGCCTCGCGCATTCCTTCTTTAAATGCCTTGCGCGTTTGTCCTAAAGATTTTGCCAATTGCGGCAGACGGGTTGCGCCGAAAAGCAAAAATAAAACCGCCACCACCAAAATAATTTCCGTCGTTCCAAAATTCATAACTTTATACCAAATCCTTAAAATTTATAATTCAAAGAAATCACTTGCCGACATTATTTTCAGATTCGGCATCACCTTTTGTATTACCTGAAAATCATCCGTGTCGTGTGTTACGACAAAACCGTCGTGAATAACCGCCAACCGCGCAATTAAGGCATCATTTCGCAAACTTTTCAATTTCGTCGGCTGTTCGCTCTGCATCAGATAAAGCCGCCGAATCGCCTTTGACGTTTCCCACCAATCGGTTGCCGTCGGATTTATCAGCAATTTGTTTTTGTTTGCCAAAACGCGCCAACGCTCGTATTTTTGCAACGTCGAATCATCAATCGAAGTAGCGACAAGTTCATAAAAAACAAGTGTCGGGAACAAACACGACAGCAATAAATTTTCAATCCGCACTGCGTAATCGGGAAAAACCGAAGTATCAAATATAGGTTTTTTTGCCATATTTTGCTTCTTCTTTTTTCAAAGCATCCATCGCTTCACGAAATGCTTCGATAAGTTCCTTTTGGTCTTTCGTCAGACGCTTCGGCAACTTGAAATCTTTGGCACGCGGCAATTTTTCCGAACCGTTTTGATTTGTTAATTCTTTTTTCATTGCCTTGATTTGACGCATATTAATTAAAAAAAGTTTGCGCCTCAATTGTTTATCATAACGCTATTTTTTCAATGTTTCCATCGAAAAAGCCTTTAGCTATTACTTTTTTCCCTTGAATTTATCCATCGCCTCAACCAAAGCCGAGGTAATTCCCTTTTCGCTGACGGAATGTCCCGCGTCAGGCACGACGATAAATTCGGCTTCGGGAAAGGCACGGTGCAAATCCCACGCGCTCGTCATCGGGCAAACGACATCGTAGCGACCTTGGACGATAACGGTCGGAAGGTGGCGGATTTTATCAACATTTTCGATTATGTAATTTTCCGTCGGGAAAAACGAATTGTTCATAAAATAATGACATTCGATGCGCGCCAAACTGAGTGCTTCGTGTTCGCCTTCCCAATGATTCATCAAATCCGCATCAGGGAAAAGTTTCGAGGTCGAACCTTCCCACACGCTCCACGCCCGCGCCGCCGAAAGCTGAACCGCTTCATCGTCACTCGTCAGACGATTGTAATACGCAGTCATAAAATCGCCGCGTTCCTCGAACGGAATTTCATCGCGGTAGCGTTCCCAAAAATCGGGAAAAATCTCGCTCGCGCCGTACTGATAAAACCACAAAAGTTCCTTGCGCCGCGTTAAGAAAATTCCGCGCAAAATCAAGCCCAAACAACGGTTTGGATGCGTTATGCCGTAAGCCAAACTTAAAGTGCTGCCCCACGAACCGCCGAAAACGAACCATTTATCAACCCCGAATTTTTCGCGCAAGGCTTCGATGTCGTGAATCAAATCCCATGTCGTGTTTTCGCGCAGTTCGGCGTGCGGCGTTGATTTTCCCGAACCGCGCTGGTCAAACAAAATGATGTGATACGCCGCCGGGTCAAAAAACCGGCGATACATCGGAATCAAACCGCCGCCCGGTCCGCCGTGTAGAAAAACGACAGGAATTCCGTTCGGATTTCCGCAGCGTTCATAATAAACTTGATGGATTTCGGAAACTTCCAAAAATCCCGAATCAAAAGGTTCTATCTCAGGATAAAGAGTTTTCATAGCGTCTTAATGATACGGAATTTATGTTGTCCGTTCAATTTTAAGATTCAAATATTTCGCTGATTTGTGGCAAAATATAAATATAAAGGAGTCAATTTACAGTTGAAAATTCGCCGTTAAATTTTTTGAAAAAAGCACTATTCAACTTTTGGCATCGTATTTGCAACTAATAAAAAGAGGGAACTTTAGATGTATTATTTTAGTTCTATTTATAAGGTTTAATGGTGTTATATGGTAAAGAAGGTTTTAATAGTTGAAGATTATGAAGATACACGGGAGTTTATGAAGATTCTACTCGAAAGCTACGGTTACAAAGTTATCGAAGCGGCAGACGGAATCGAAGCGATTGATCGGGTTAAGCAATATCATCCCGATTTGATTTTGATGGATATTTCTCTGCCAGTTGTGGATGGTCTCACGGCAACTCGTGCAATCCGCTCATTTGGCGTGGATTCCAAAGTGCCGATTATTGCCGTCACGGCGTTCGGGAAGAATTATTACAACAAGGCAATCGAAGCCGGATGCAACGATTTGATTGACAAACCGGTTGATTTTGACAGTCTTGAACCGATTCTGAGAAGTTACTTAGCGCATTAATTTTATTATTTTTTACTGACGAACTCGTTATTTTTCAACCGGAATCTCCAGGGCTTTTCGGCAAACTCTTCGGCATAATCAATTCCGATGCGTTTGCCGATTTTTATTTCCTCACTCGAAATTTTTTTGTAATCTTCGAGCCAAATTTTATCTCCAAGCAAATCTTCGCCGTTTAATCTGCGGTTAATATCGAGCGCAATACAAAGTTTTCCGGGTCCCGAAGTCAGATTTTTGTCGGGCATTTTGGCGGTCGGATTTTTCTGCAAACGTCTTTCGCGCATTATTTCTACGCCTTCGACGGGTTCAACCGCCCGAATCAAAACAACGTGCGGCGAATCTTTCGCACCGCAGACGACATTAAACTGAAAATACATTCCGTAAATAAAAAAAACGTAGGCGTGTCCGCCGATTGCGTAGGTAATTTCGTTTCGCGCCGTCCGGCGATTATTGTAAGAATGCGCGGCTTTGTCAATCGCGCCCAAATAGGCTTCGGTTTCGACAATCATTCCCGAAACTCTCTCGCCCCTTTCAGTGGGAACGATCAATAATTTACCGATTAAATCCTGCGCGATTTGCAGAGTGTCTGCGCGGAGATAAAATTCACGCGGAAGTTTCATAAATGTCAGAACCGCCTGCGGTAGCGGGCGGGTTAAATTTTGCTGTCAAACTTTTCCTCGGGAGACTTACCCACCCGCTACCGCAGGCAGTTCTGACTATTATTTTGGATAATAAACCAATTCGACGATGTTTCCGTCAACACCTTTGGTATAAAACGACGAAGTTCCGTCGCGGTGCGGTTTGATCGGGCGACCTTCTTTTTGCGCCGCCGCTTCGAGTTCTTCCATTGTTTCGACCTTCAAGCCGATGTGCGGCGGATGTTTCGATTCGGGCGGAAGCAGCGCGATTCCGAAGCCTTTTGCGTCGCGCATCATTGCCCAATCCTCAAAAAGCGATTCGACCGCAAAGCCGAGGCGTTTGTATTCTTCGACCGATTTCGTTAAATTTTCGGTTTTGACCGCCAAATGGTCAACCGTTCCCGTAAAGCGTATGTCAGACATTTTTGTAAAAACCTCCAACTTGATTTTATCAAAGAAAGTCGAGAGTCGAGAGTCGAGAGTAGGGAAATTCTTTGACTTTTGACTCTCGACTCTCGACTCTCGAATCAAATCTACGGTAATTTAGATGTTTATGAAGATAGTTTCGCTTTTACCTTCGGCAACGGAAATTGTTTGCGCTCTCGGTTTGGAAGAAAATCTGGTCGGCATCACGCACGAATGCGACTTTCCTGCTTCGGTTTCCGGTAAACCGCCGCTGACCGCGAGCCGGATTTCGCACGAAACGATGTCGAGCAAGGAAATTGACCACGCTGTTCGCTCACAGCTCGACGGACACGGTTCGATTTACGATTTGAACGAAAAACTTCTGCACGAATTGAATCCCGATTTGATAATCACGCAAGAGCTTTGCGATGTCTGCGCCGTTTCCTATAAAACCGTCGAAAAAGCGGCGCGAATGTATGTTGCCGATGCACAGGTTGTTTCGCTCGAACCGAACACGATTAACGATATTTTCGACAACATCAAACTCGTCGGCGAATTAACGAACACAACGGAAAAAGCCGAAGAAGTCGTAAATAATTTGCAAAATCGTCTCGACAATATTCGTGAAAAAGTCAGAACCGCGAGCGGTAGCGACCGGGTAAAAAATTTACCGCGCACATTTATGCTCGAATGGCTCGAACCGCCGTTTTCGCCCGGACATTGGGTGCCTGAACAGGTTGAAATCGCGGGCGGAATTTGTCTTTTGGGCGAAGCAGGCGAAAAGTCTGTAACGACAACTTATCAGGAGATATACGAATCAAAGCCTGATGTTATCGTGATGATTCCGTGCGGTTATTACACTTCGGATATTTTGCGCCAACTCGAAAACACGTTTTTTCCGTCAAATTGGCGCGAAATTCCGGCAATTGCGAACGGCGAGGTTTGGGCTTTGGACGCGACTTCGTATTTTTCGCGTCCCGCGCCGCGTGTCGTTGACGGCGTTGAGATTCTGGCGAAAATCTTTCATCCGCAGATTTTCGGCGAACCGACCGACGCGGAAGCCGTCAGAGTTCCGCGAGATTTGATAAAATTTGAAGACGGAATCGCCGTCAGAGGCACATAAACCACAAAATTTTCTATGAAATTTATTTCAGTCTGCTTTTGTTTAATTATTTTTTCGCTGTCGCATTCGGCGCAGATGCCTGACCAGGTTTTGGCAACGGCGAACGGTCAGAAATTTACGGTTAAAGATTTGCCGTCCGAGATTGGCGCAGCCTACGCGAATCTGTCAAAAAATGCCGCCGAGATGCGTAAAGCGATGCTTGAACAGCAGATTATCGAAACGATTTTTGAAACGGAAGCGAAAACGAAAAATCAGACGCTTGAAAAATATCTGGAGCAAATCAGGGCAAAAGTCCCCACGCCGCCGGAAAAAGATATTCAGGCGGTTTATGACGCAAACCGTGCGGCAATCGGCAATAAAACTCTCGCCGAAGTTCGTCCGCAAATCGTCAGTTTATTGCGCGAAGAACCCGAACAAAAAGCCTTGCTCGCCGCTTTTAACACGCTCAAAACAAAATATAAGGTCGTAATCAGCAAAGATGTCAACGCGCTGAGTTTAAGACCGGCTGACGTTTTGGCGACCGTCGGAACAAAAAGAATTACCGCGCAGGATTTTGAAGCGAAGAACAAAATCACGCTTTACGAAACGAAGGCAAAAGTCTTTGACGCGGTAAAATTTGCGCTCAATGAATTGATTTACAACACGCTCATTTCGGCTGAAGCCAAGTCGCTGAATCTGGAAACGAGCGATTTGATTGCGCGGGAAATTACCGACAAGATGCGCGAATATACGAATGATGAACGCCAACAGCTCGAAACAAATCTGCGTCAGAGGCTTTCGGCAAAATACAAAACGCAGATTCTCTTGAAAGAACCCGTCCCGATTGTGCTGACTATTCCGACCGTCAACGCGCCGTCGCGTGGAAGTGCGACCGCACCCGTCACCGTCATAATGTTTTCGGATTTTCAATGTTCGGCGTGTTCGGCGACGCATCCGATTTTGCAAAAAGTTCTGGTGGAATATGGCGATAAAATTCGTTTTGTCGTCCGTAATTTTCCGCTGACGACGATTCACGAAAACGCTTTTCAAGCGGCAATCGCGGCAAATGCGGCACAGGCGCAAGGCAAATTTTTTGAATACACGGAAGTTTTATACCGCAATCAGGACGCGCTCGATGCGGATTCGCTGAAAAAATACGCGGGCGAATTGGGTTTGAATCTGCAACAATTTGAGTTAGACTTGCAAAGCGAAAGATTAGCCGAAGCCGTCCGCAAAGATATGGCAGACGGCAAGAATTACGGCATCACGGGAACACCGACGATTTTTGTCAACGGCATCAAAGTGCGCGTCGCAACCGCCGAAGGCTTTCGTGATGCGATTGATAAAGCTTTGAAAAAATAGTGGAGAGTGGAGAGTGAAGAGTAAAGAGTTAAAATCTCGGACTCTCCACTCTCTACTCTTCACTCTCTACTAATTTTATGCGTTTTTATATTTTAATTTTTCTCGTCTTTTTGTTCTCGACCTGCAACGGCACGTCGAATAATTTAAATAAAGCAACGAATACGGGCAACAATACGAACAAAACAAATTCAAATACCGACGCAAAAAATTCGACCGTGCCGGTTGATACCTACGAAATCGTCAAAACTTACAGACACGACGGCGATGCTTTTACGCAGGGTTTGGTTTTCATGAACGGCTTTTTTTATGAAAGCACGGGCGAATACGGCGATTCTACTCTTCGCAAAGTCGAGGTCGAAACGGGCAAAGTTCTCCAGAAACAAGATGTCGCCGAAGAATATTTTGCCGAAGGAATGACGATTCTGAACGACAAGATTTATCAGATTACGTGGCGGGAAAAAACCGCTTTTCAGTATGATATGAACTTCAAACTGATTAAGGAATTTCGTTATGCGGGCGAAGGTTGGGGTTTGACCAATGACGGCACGAATCTGATTATGAGCGACGGCACGCACGTCATCCGTTTTATGAACCCCGAAAATTTTGAACAGGTTCGGACAATCATCGTTAAGGACGAAAAAGACAAACCGATCTATAAACTGAACGAACTCGAATACATCAAAGGCGAAATCTGGGCGAACATCTGGCATTCGGAAAGCATCGGCAAACCGAATCACATTGCGCGCATCAATCCGGCGGACGGCAAACTTCTCGGCTGGATTGATTTACAAGGAATTTCGCCCGAAGACGTTGAGCGCGACAGCGAAAACACGCTCAACGGAATTGCCTACGACGCGGCGGGCGACCGCATTTTCGTGACCGGCAAACAATGGAAAAAACTTTTTGAAATAAAGGTAAAACCGAAGCCATAAAAGACAGAAGGCAGAAGATAGAAGTAAGAAGACGGAATTGAATTAGCTTCTTACCTCTTACTTCTGACTTCTGACTTCTGACTTCTATCTTCTGAAAATGACCGAACAGGATAAAGAATTTATGCGTCGTGCAATCGAATTGGCGCAAAAAGGCATTGACGCAGAACAAGGCGGACCGTTCGGCGCGGTTGTCGTGCGTGACGGGATAATTATCGGCGAAGGCTGTAACCGCGTGACTTCGACCAACGACCCGACCGCCCACGCCGAAGTCGTCGCGATTCGTCAAGCGTGTCAAAACCTGAATAGTTTTCAGCTTGACGGCTGTGTGATTTACACATCTTGCGAGCCTTGCCCGATGTGTTTAGGCGCAATTTACTGGGCGCGTCCGTCGAAAATGTATTTTGCCTGCAACCGCGAAGACGCGGCGAATGTCGGCTTTGACGACCGTTTGATTTACGAAGAAATCGAACGCCCGATTGAAGAAAGACGGATTGAAAGCATCAATTTTCTGCGTGAAGAAGGTTTAAGAGTTTTTGAAAATTGGGCGAGCAAATTAGATAAGACGGAATATTAAAATTGGTCTTTGGTTTTCGGCTTTTGGTCTTTGGTTTTTACTAAGACCGAAAACCCAAAACCAAAGACCAAAATTTCATGGCAAATTTTTTCAACAATTATTTATTTATCTTTCTGGCAGTTTTGGCGGGAATGGCGATGCCGACGCAGGCGACCGTCAACAGCAAGCTCGCGGGTTATGTTGAAAGTCCGATCAGCGCGGCGTTTATTTCGTTCGCGGTCGGAACGGTCGCGCTCTTTGTTTATATGGTTTTGACGGGCGTTCCGCTCGGCAGTCTGGCTTCGTCGAAAGACGCGCCGCTCGTCGCTTGGATCGGCGGATTTTTGGGCGCGTTTTTCGTGTCGGTGATGGCAACGGTCGTTCCGCGCATCGGCGTTGCGCTGGCGTTTAGTTTGGCAATCGGCGGGCAAATGCTCGTGACGCTTTTGATTGACCATTTCGGCTGGCTCGGCGTTCCCGAAAAACCGATAAACTTATGGCGCGTTCTCGGCGCGGCGTTGATTACCGTCGGCGTAATTTTGATTAGGAAATTTTGATTTGCCTACGAAACACACGAAAGAAACGAAAAGGAAGTCTTTTTATTTTTCGTTTCTTTCGTGTGTTTCGTAGGCAAAATAAATCTTATGATTCGATTTATCTTGAACAATCAGACCATCGAAACTGATTTGCCGCGAGGCTCGACGGTTTTGGATTTTGTGCGTTATCACAAAAATCTCAAAGGCACGAAAATCGGCTGCCGCGAAGGCGATTGCGGCGCGTGTACGATTCTGGTCGGCGAATTGTCGGACGAAAAGGTTAAATATCGCACTCAGACTTCGTGCCTGATGCCGATTGCCAACGCCATCGGGAAACACATTGTCACGGTCGAAGGAATCAACAAAGAAAACGGCGAATTAACCGAAGTTCAAAGCGCGATGGTCGAAGAATCAGGCACGCAATGCGGTTTCTGCACGGTCGGTTTCGTGATGTCTTTGACGAATTTCTGCATTGACGAAACTCCGAAGACAGTTGATTCGGCAATCTCCGCGATTGACGGAAACATTTGCAGATGCACAGGCTACAAATCAATCGAACGTGCGTCAGCGCGAATTTGCAGCGCATTGTCAGAACCGTCAGCGGTAGCGGATGGTTTAAGTATAAAACCAAAGTCGTTTGATGGATTAAATTTCGCAATTCTAAACGAAATCGTCCCGGAATACTTTGCGAACATCAAAGAAAGATTATCCGAAATTTCAAATTTCAAATTTCAAGTGTCAAATCCGGAAAATCCGAAATCCGAAATCACAAATCCCAAATTTGTCGGTGGCGGCACGGATTTATATGTTCAACGTCCCGAAGAAATGGCACAAACCGAAGCCGAAAATCTTTTTGACAATCGAAAACTGAGATTTATCAAAGAATCAGGCGAATTTATCGAAATCGGCGCGTCAACCGTCGTCACGGATTTGCTCGAATCTTCGTTGATGCAGAATCTTTTCCCGCAACTTTTCAAACACCTCAAACTCGTTTCGTCAACGCCGATCCGCAATATGGCAACGCTCGCCGGAAACCTCGTCAACGCCTCGCCAATCGGCGATATGACCGCGTGGTTTCTCGCGCTCGATGCAGAAATCTCTGTCAGAACCGCGAGCGGTAGCGACCGGGTAATTCCCTTGCGCGATTTCTATCTCGGCTACAAAAAACTCGCTAAAACCGAAGACGAATTCATCTCTAAAATCTGTTTTCAAACAGATTTCACGCACTTCAATTTTGAAAAAGTCTGCAAACGAACTTATTTAGATATTGCTTCGGTCAACACGGCGATTTCGCTAAAAATCAGAAGCCCGCGCGTGAGCAAGGGCGGAAATATTCATGTTGACGATTCCGCCCTTGCTCACGCGCGGGCTTCCGTTATTGAACATGCACACGTTTCCGCCGGCGGAGTCGCGCCGATTCCGCTTTACTTGCAAAAGACTTCCGAATTCCTGCGCGGCAAAGAAATCAGCGAACCCACGATTATTGAAGCCAACGAAATCCTGCAAACCGAAATCAGCCCGATTTCCGACGTGCGCGGTTCAGAAAGCTACAAAAGATTACTGGCGCGACAACTTTTTACGGCGCATTTCGTCGAACTTTTTGATTATCAAAACAGATGAAAAATGTAGATTCAAAATCGCACGTTCGCGGCGAATCGGTTTATTTTTTACTAAATTAAATGTATATTGGCAAATTATGGTTGTAGCTGAAAAAATCACAAAAAAACTAGAAAATCTGCCGATTTCCGTTCAGTTGGAAGTCTTGGATTTTGTTGAATTTATGGCTCAAAAGGCACAACGCCAAAATTTGTCTGAAGAAAGCCGGCAGTGGTCGGAGTTTTCCTTAAACCAAGCGATGAAAGGATTGGAAGACGAAGAAATTCCTGAATACACCGAAGCGGATTTGAAAGAAAAATGGCGATAAAATCAGGTCAAATCGTTATTTTTCGGTTTCCCCAAACCGATTTGATTGTCGGCAAAATGCGTCCGGCTTTGCTGATTGCAAGTCTTCCATCGAACCAAAACGATTGGCTTGTTTGTATGATTTCTTCACAGCTTCACCAGGCGATTCCGGCAATTGACGACATAATCGAAACAACCGACATTGATTTTTCAAATAGCGGGTTGAAAACCGCAAGCGTTATTCGTCTGACCAGATTAGCGGTTGTTGAAGAATCAATTTGTGTCGGAACAATCGGTGAAATCTCCGCAAATCGCTTAATAAAACTGAAAAAACAACTTTCCGAATGGATTGAAAAAAGCTAACTTCAAGTTTAATGAAAAATGTAGATTCAAAATCGCACGTTCGCGGCGAGTCGGTTTATTTGGATGATGTTTTTTTGTGATAAAATCGAGCTATGCCTGCGAAAGACATTTATCAAGATACGGTTAAAAATGCGCTAATCAAAGACGGTTGGACAATTACGGACGACCCGTTAAAATTGCAATTCGGAAAGCGTAAGTTTTTTGTTGATTTGGGAGCAAAAAAACTGCTGACAGCAGAGAAAGACGATAGAAAAATTGCGGTTGAAATTAAAAGTTTTATCGGCAGGTCTGAAATGGACGATTTGGAAAATGCTCTTGGTCAATACGTTTTGTATGAAAATGTATTGAAAGTTGTCGAACCAAACCGAGAACTTTATTTGGCGGTTGCCGATAATATTTTTGAGGCAATCTTTGAAGATGAAATCGGACAACTATTATTGGAAAATGAAGGTTTGAAAGTTTGCATTTTTAATCCTGAAACGGAGGAAATTGTTAAATGGATAAAATAGAAAAGTATCGGGATTTGATTGAAAACATTTTGAGCGAACACGCGAATCAGCCTTATTCGCACGATGAAATTGAAACTAAAACTGTATTTGACCGAAAAAATGATTGTTACCTTTTATTTGATGTCGGTTGGCGGAAAAAACGTTTCAGAGTTCACGGAATATTGGTCAGCGTAGAGATCATTAACGGCAAATTTTGGATTCAATACGATGGCATCGAAGGCGGCATCGTCGCCGAACTGGAAGAATCAGGCGTGCCGAAGTCGGACATAGTTTTAGCATTTCACGAACCCGAATTAAGAAAACACACCGAATACGCCATCGCTTGAAACTTGATGAAAAATGTAGATTCAAAATCGCACGTTCGCGGCGAATCGGTTTATTTGGATGATGTTCCGTTGATTCAAGGGACGCTTTTTGCTTGTGTTTATGATTCGCCGATTGCTCACGGGAAACTAACAAATATTGATTTTAGCGAAGCCGAAAAATGTGCGGGCGTGGTGAAAATTATCACGGCAAAGGATTTGATCGGCGAGAATCAGATTGGCGGAATTTTGCCCGATGAACCGCTTCTGGCTGATGAAGAAGTTCATTTTTGCGGAATGCCGATTGCGCTCGTTTTGGCGGAAACGGAAGAACAGGCACACGCGGCGGCGAAATTGATAAGAGTGGAAATCGAACCGCTCGAAATTATTACCGACGAACGCGAAGCACAGGCGAAAGGTGAACTGATCGCGCCGCCGAAACATTTTAAACTCGGCGATGCGGACAAGGCTTTTTCGACTTGTGAACACGTTTTTGAAGGTCGCGCCGATGTCAATGGACAAGAACATTTGTATATCGAAACTCAAGGCGCATACACGATTCCGACCGAGCAAGGCGGAATGAAAATTTATTCTTCAACGCAAGGTCCGACGGCAGTTCAACGCGCCGTTTCGCGGGTTACGGCGATTCCGATGAATTTGCTTGAAGTTGATGTTACAAGACTCGGCGGCGGTTTTGGCGGAAAAGAAGATCAGGCAAATGCGTGGGCGGCACTTTGCGCGGTTGGCACACAACTCACGAAAAAGCCCGTAAAATATGCGCTTCATCGAATGGAAGATATGCGAATGACCGGAAAACGGCATCCATATTCGGCGGATTACAAAATCGGGTTGGACAAAGATTTGAAAATTATTGCATATTCTGCCGTTTTTTATCAAAACGCGGGCGCGGCTTGCGATTTGTCTCTGCCTGTTCTCGAACGCACGCTTTTTCACTGCACGAATTCTTATTTTATCCCGAATGTTTCCGCGACTGCGTATTCTTGCAAAACGAATTTGCCGCCAAATACGGCTTTTCGCGGTTTTGGCGGACCGCAGGGAATGTTCGTGATCGAATCGGCAATCGCACACGCGGCGGAAAAATTAAAGGTTTCGGCTTCGGAAATTCAGCGCAAAAATCTCATCGAAAACGGCGACGAATTTCCTTACGGGCAAATTGCCGAATCGGAAGCGATTACGAGTTGGACGCAAGCCGATGAAAAATATGACTTTGCGAAATTGAAAAGCGAAGCCGATGATTTTAACAAACAAAATAAATTCATCAAAAAAGGCGTTGCGCTGATGCCGATCTGTTTCGGCATTTCGTTCACCAAAACGCCGATGAATCAGGCGCGCGCTCTCGTTCACGTTTACACGGACGGCTCGATTGCGATTTCGACCGGCGCAGTCGAAATGGGACAAGGCGTGAACACGAAAATCGCGCAGGTCGCGGCAAGTATTTTCTCGTTGCCGATTGAGCGCATCAAAGTCCACACGACCAATACGCTTCGCATCGCCAACACTTCGCCGACCGCCGCTTCCGCCGCCGCCGATCTGAACGGACGCGCCACGCAAATCGCCTGTGAAACGATTCTGGAAAGACTAAAAACCGTCGCAAAAGAAATGTTGAAAGACGGCGCGTTCAGAGTTCAAACTTCAGTTTGCCCGCCCGACAGCGAAGCGCATCTGGAACACGCTGAAGCGCGAACTCCGAACGAGGAAATCGCATTCGACAACGGTTTTGTTTTTCATAACGGCGAACCGACGGAATTAGATTGGTTATTGCTCGTCAATGAAGCCTTTATGCAGCGCGTAAATTTAAGCGAACACGCGCATTACGCGACGCAAGGAATAAATTTCGATTGGTCAACCGCAAGCGGTCACCCGTTCGCGTATCACGTTTACGGCGTGGGCGTTGTCGGCGTGACGGTTGATTGCCGACGCGGAATTTACGAAGTTGATTACGTTAAATGCTGTCACGATTTCGGCAGTTCGATGAACACATCGGTTGATTACGGACAAATCGAAGGCGGCATCGTGCAAGGCATCGGCTGGATGACGATGGAAGAAATTTTCTACGACCGCGAAGGCAAACTTCGCTCAAACGCGCTTTCGACTTATAAAATCCCCGACATTTATTCCGTCCCGAAAGAAATCGAAATTCTGCCGCTCGAAACCGAGCGCGAAAACTTGGCGATTTTCAATTCAAAAGCCGTCGGTGAACCGCCTTTAATGTATGGCATCGCGGCATATTTTGCGATTCGTGAAGCCGTCAAAGCGTTTAGCAATCAAGATTTCGTAAAATTCGATGCGCCTTTTACACCCGAAAAGGTTTTGATGAATTTATATAACGGAGATAGTCAATGAGAAAGTTTAACGGCGGTGTTGACGTGAGGCGAAACCGCCACCAC
Source organism: Acidobacteriota bacterium (assembly GCA_031412675.1). Classification (GTDB taxonomy): domain Bacteria; phylum Acidobacteriota; class Blastocatellia; order Pyrinomonadales; family Pyrinomonadaceae; genus JAFDVJ01. Next base: position 26,409 of record JANODL010000053.1, read on the forward strand.
ACAAGTTAAGGGAAACCAGACAACGCGATAACAAAGTCGCTGTTTCGCGCTCACGTCCATCGGTAGGATGAAAGTCGGGACGGCTTTTTTGTCCGTCCGACTTTCTTTGTGACCAATGTTTTGGCATTCAAGTACAGAAAGTATCATCAAACTTTTATCGAATATTTTAAGGAGGATACTTTCGATGAAT
>JANODL010000054.1:0-35169 GCA_031412675.1 Acidobacteriota bacterium
ATTGTCGGTGAAATGTATCGAAACACTTTTGTATCGAATCGTTGCAGGAAAACAATGTGATTCATTTGGTAATTTGTTAATTATTGTTGATTGAATCTTTTGCTTTTTCTCTGCGAACTCTGCGGCTCTGCGTGAAATTATCTCACGCAGAGCCGCAGAGTTCGCAGAGAAAAAGCAAAAGATTCAATCAACAATAATTAACAAATTACCAAATGAATCACATTGTTTTCCTGCAACGATTCGATACAAAAGTGTTTCGATACATTTCACCGACAATTCGCGCCGCAAGACAAAACGCCGTAAACAAAGGCGCAAAACTTTTGGCACACGGATTGTTTAAGTAAAAGCCATACGTTACGGGAACGTAAGATTTTTAAGTTCAAGGAAGGGAGATTTATTTTTATGATTAACGAATACGGAACAACACAACCGGAACACGCGGCAGCACCGTCGAATGACGATGTGATTTCGACCATTAACGGCTTAATTCAAACGTGCAAAGACGGACAGGAAGGATTTCAGGCATCGGCGGAAGGCGTGCAGGATTCGCAATTGAAGTCGGTTTTCTACGAACTCGGACAGCAACGCGCCCAATTTGTCGGCGAACTGCAAGGCTTGGTTCGTGAACTCGGCGGCGACCCCGAAAATTCGGGAAGCATTTCGGGAGCGATCCATCGCGGCTGGATTAACATCAAATCCGTCGTTACCGGACAAGACGACGGAGCGATTCTGAACGAAGCCGAACGCGGCGAAGACGTTGCGAAAAACGCTTATAAAAGTGCGTTGGAACAAAATCTTCCGGCGAATGTCGCAACGACCGTTCAAAATCAATATTCAGCGGTTCAAACGGCGCACGACAAGGTCAGAGACCTGCGCGATTCGACGAATAACACAACGTCAACCGCGGCGACAAATTACTAAAAACGGTTAGAGAGAGAAATTACATTTCATTCAGCTCCTTAAAGCGGAAAAAAGGCTTGCAGCTTCACGCAAGTCTTTTTTCTTTGTAACTGATTAGGTCAAAAAGGATATTTTAGCCGATTAGGTATTAGATAACAAAGTCGGAGTAAAACTGCCTGAAACAATTGAAGGATGTCATCGTTTGATTCGGAATCTGTTAGCGGTCATCGAGAAGATGCAAGCCGAGATTGACGAGTTAAAAGCATAGTTGAATCAGACTTCGCAGAACTCGAATCGTCCGCCGTCGAGTGATTGATTTAATAAGCCGCAACCTGCCTTCAAGAAAAAGAAGAAACGGCGAGGCGGACATCGCGGAAAGAGCTTAAAACGGGTTGCCCAAGCTGATGTGGCGATAGATTGTGAGCCTCAGAGTTGTCAATGCGGCAAGCCGAGTTGGAGTTTGGGAGCGGAAATAATTGATGCGAGACAAGTTTTCGAGTTGCCTGAACCACGTTTAGAAGTAACTGAATATCGGCGCATCGAGCATCAATGCGGATGTGGACGCAGCGTCAGCGGAGAATTTCCCGAAAAAGTTTGGTAATAATATACTTAACTCATCAAAGTCTAATAGAATATTATCAAACAATGTTTGTAATATAGACGATTTTAGACCAAAAAGCAGTTTGGGGAAATTGTTCGATAATCTAACATTTCTTAATCCGAGAGAGAATCAATTATTTAGCTTTATGCAGGTTGTAGGATATTTCGACGCAAGCGGAACACATACAAACAAAGATGAGCGCGGAAATTACTCACCCGCCCTTGTTGTTGCCGGATATTTAGCAACAAAAGAGCAATGGAAGCGATTTGATGAAAGATGGCGCAAACATCTCAGAGAACACAAGATAAAAGACGAGTGTTTTCATTTAACTGATTTCAGCGCGAGAAAAGGGCAGTATCAAAATTGGGATGAACCCGTAAGACACGAATTTTTTAAGAAATTAGTGGCAATAATTAGTGAAAATGTGAGTTTTGGGATCGCAATGTCCTTATCTTTAGCTGATTTTAATAGGATAATTGAGGGCGAGGTTAAGCAGATATTCGGCTTCGCACATCCCTTACACTATGTAACTCTAAAATGCTTTGAATCAGCAATAGATTGGGCAATAGCAAACAAATATGACGATGCTATCTCTTATATTTTTGAGAGTGGAGATGATTTTCAACACGAAATTCTTTCTACTCACGCGGCGGTAAATAAAGATGAAGAATTAAGTAGATATTATCGTTTTGAAACAGACGCTCTGGTGTTTAGTTCCAAAAAGAAATACACACCACTCCAAGCGGCTGATGTTTTGGCTAATGAAGTTTATAAAGAGGAATACAGAAGTCTTTACACTAAGCAGTATTCAAAAACATCTTGGGCTGTTTTAGCGTCAATTCAAGGCGAATATAAGCATTTCAACGAAAAGCATTTGAATAAGGATTTAGAAAAACTCATTTTGAAATTTGAAGAAATGAAAAAGGCTTCTTAATAATTGATTATGAAAAAGAAAGTTGAAATGAAAAACGACGGAAAGGGAGGGTATCAGGAATTTTGTGTAAGTTGGTGTAATTCTGCCAAGTTGATTCTGTCCTCAAACATTATGGCAAATTGATTCATTGCTAATCCCCAATTCTGAATTGGCATTGTCCATTTTTTCGCGGCGTTTTTCAAGCCTAAAAATAGCAATTTGAGGCAGGCATCTTCGGACGGAAAACTGCCTCTCGTTTTGATGATTTTCCGCAAACTCATATTCAAGGATTCAATCGCGTTGGTCGTGTAAATCGCTTTGCGGATTTCCGCCGTAAATGCGAACATCGGCTCGATTCGCGTCCAATTTTCTCGCCAACTTTTGGCAATCAAAAGGTAGCGGGAATTCCATTTTTCCGAGAATTCTTCCAACGCGAATAAAGCTTCTTCCACCGTTGCCGCCGTGTAGATCGGTTTCAAATCCGCCGCCACGGCTTTCTTTTCCTTGTGTCCGACAAAGGCTAACGAATTCCTGATTTGATGAACGATGCAGTTTTGATAGCCTGTGTAATCCTGACGAATCGTGTCGGGTTTGTAGCCTAAAGTATCGGTTCTTTGAATCGTGAAAGTTTCATCGCCGAACGCGCTGTAATCGTGCCGTGCGATGACCTTTCCGGTTGCGTCCGTTATCACTCTTGGCGAACCGAGATGATCGCTTGTCAAATAACTGATTTTGGCTTCTGCTTGCGGCGTAACATTCGTCGAGTATTCCGCGACAAGTTGTCCTGCTCCATCATAGATGAAAACAGTCGTTTCTGTCGAGGAAATTTTCTTCACCCGTTTGCCGCCGCCGTCGTAATGATACGTCGCGTCTGGCGTATTCGTGTTGTTCGTCGGCGCAAAAAACTCTTTCTGATGGTTTTCGGCATCATAGACAAACCGCTTATTTTCAGCATCGAGCGTGACATTGCCGTCTTTGTCGTAAGTGTAGCCTTGATTGGCGGAAAACCGATTCGTTGCCGTGTCAATATTCGGATTCGTGACGTTATTCGAGTTTGTCAAAGTCGTCGTATTCGCGGCATCGAATCTTCTGTTACCGTATCTATCATATTGAAAAGTTTGTTTCCAAGTCGTTGCGTTATTGACCTTTTCTTCGGCTGAGAGCAGACGATTCAAATCGTCGTAAGCGTAGGTTTGCTCGAATGGTTGCGTGAGTCCGTTGAAACTGATTTTCTGACTTCGCAGACTTCCATTATTCTGCGTATTCGTGCCGTAACCGTATTCGAGTTTCAATAGACTTTTATCGGCTGCGCTGTTTTTCCTAAACCGATTTCCGTCACTTGCAAACGATTGTTGTAAGCCGTCGTTTCCCATTTGCCGTTGCCAAGTCTTAATCTTTCAATCGCACCGCTTGAGTTGTAGCTCATCGCATTGGCGTAGAGTCTGTTTTGTGTGCCGACCGTTCCCCAAACGCTTGAAACATCGCCGTCTTGGTTATAATCGAACTTTACTGTTCTGCCCGATGGGTAAGTTTCCGAAAGCAGTTTGCCGAAAGCATCGAACTGAAAACCCGATTGATAAGTTTGTCCGTCGGTGATTTGTTGTGATGTTAAGAGTCTGCCGAAATTATCGAAACTCGTGTAACGATTTTCCGAAACCGAACTCGTAACTTTCGTCGTTTTGCCTTTCGAGAAGTTTGGAATGTTTCCCAAGCCTCTGCCGTCATAATAAAAATCAACGTTCGGTGTCGAATCCGAATAATCTCTAAAAATCAGCCGATTCAGATTATCGTAAGTTCCCGTAACCGTTACGCCTCGCGCATCAGTCGTCGAAACGATATTTCCATTATCGTCATACTGATATTTCACCGCCCAGTTTGAATTATTCGTAATCGAATCCGACAGATTAAAACTCGCATTGGCTTCTTGTTCGGGTTGTTTGGCATACAGCAATCTGCCAAGTGAATCATAAGTGAAATATCTGCTTTGTTCGCCTTGAATCGTTTTGCGAAGATTGCCGAGCGTGTCGAAAACGTAATCGGTGTTGAGGTTTTGCCCATCGGGGTCTTCGATGACGCGCACCATTCTGCCGAGCGCGTCCGAAATGCCTTTGCGTTTTTTGCCTGCTTGGTCGGTGATGGTTTTCGTGATGCCGATCAATCCGCTTGCCGTTGAAACGCCGTAATCGGTTTTGACCTTTGCGCCGTCGGGTAGAACGACTTCTTTGACGCGGCTCGATTCGTCGTAAACATTCGTCGTCCAAATCTTCGTTTCATTTGCTCTGAACGGATTTGTCACTCGCTTTACGCGACCGTCTTGGTCAAATTCTTTTTCGACAAAGATATTGCCCTGCGAATTAACCTCTTCGGCTTTGTAGGCGCGTCCGAGTCCGTCGAAATAGGTGATGCTTTCCGCCCATTTGTCCGCGTCAATCTGCGTTCTCGATTTGACCCAATAATTATTCGGCTCGTCGTGATAAATCGTTTCACTCATTCCGCCGATTTGCGCGTTTTGGTAATAAGTCTTCTTGTTCAGAGGTCGCAGAGTCGCCGCATCGTATTCAATCCGCGTTTCCAGACCGTTCGCATCGGTCATCGTCAAAGGCAATCCGGTCGCCGTGTTAAAGGTCGCCGTCGTTTCAAATGCCGTGTTCGAGCCGTGCGTGTTGGTTGGGTCGGGAACGGCACTCGTAACTTTGATCGGAAAGGCGTGATAGGTTGCATCAAAAGTCGTCGTTGTCGAAATGCCTTTCGCGTCAGTTGATTCATATTGGTTGCCCCAAACATCGAATTTGGCGCGGGTTTGAAGATACGCATTCGGGTTATCCCAACTGCCTTTCGTGCTGTCCCAAACTCTCGCCGTGGTCGGATTGCCGCGCCCGATATTCGGCGAATAACCGCCGTCGTCGTATTTCATCTCGCTTCGGGAAACAACAGTTCCCGCGCCGTCTTTAACGACCGAAGCGGTTGCCAAGCCGATCATATTTTGGGCTTTGTAAATATCTCTCGTGCTTTGCGCGATATTCGGGTCGTTGATTAAAAACGTCGTTTCGCTCGTGCGGACAGGCACGGACGGCGGCGGATTTCCCGCAACCACAAAGGCATATTGCGAACTCTTTTTCATCAAAACCGGAGTTTCCCGCTGATTCAAATCGCCTTCGTATTCGTAAGTCATTGTCGCGGAAACGCCGTTGCCCGAAGTGTCAAAAACTTGCGTTTCCTCGCTTACGACGCGCGGGTGCCAATCGGCTGGAGCCCAGTTCGAAAGCGGGTATGATTTTTTTGTCCAGTGCGTTAATTTTCGGGATACGAGTTGATTCAGAGAATTAAAAGCCTGCTCTTCGTATGCCATTCCAGCCAAAGCGTTGTCATAACCGAATGTTCCGGGGTTTCCTGAGCAGCCTGCACAGACCGGGTTACCGCGATGTAGAAATCTTTCTGTTCTCGTGCCGTCAGGATTATTCAAGGTAACTTTATAGCTCAGCGATTCGACGTACTCAACACTATATGTCCATTTATATGGCAAGCCTTGACCGGTCTGTTCATAGACCTTCCTGTTGATGACCCCAAAATTCATCTGATCCGAAATGTTTTCTTGAAAAGACGGAGCAAGCGGTTTGACTACACCGTATTGAAATAATTCTTCTCCGCCGGTCGGGTATTGTATTTTCTCGATTGTGCCGTAGATATTGTATCTGAACTTATATTTTTGTCCTGTCGGCAGTTCGATTTCGGTGAGGACAATCGGATTGAAAACGCCGGCTCCGCCGTCGTGCAGCCGAGCCGTCCCTGTCGAACCGAAAAGAAATCCGCTTGTTCTCGGTGGTTCTGTCGGACTGGCGGAAGACCGCGCAGCCATGTATTCAAGTTGTTGATTGAAGACGTTTAATCCGCTTTCAGCGGCTGTCGTGTCTTTCAATTTCTTCCAATAAAATTTGTAACTTCCCGTCATCCCCGGCATTGTGTAGGTCTGAATGTTTGGCATCGTCGGAGCAGTCAGTCCGAGAGGTATGGCTAACGTCCTGCCAAGAGTATCCGTCCAACTATTGTTAGCCTCATCGTAAATGGTAAAGTTTCCGTTACGATCAGTGAACTTTTCCGCTTTACGGACAATTAACTGATTGTAAGGTTGAGTCGCCATCTTGAACGAATAGAAAGAACCATCCGGCATTTGAAGTTTGTAGATACCGTTTGAAGAATCTTCAATGTATTTAATGTTAGAGCCGTCGGCTGCATAATAAATTCCGTCTTTTGAAGGCGGGCTGGTGTTTACCGAGTAACGGTAAGGAGTATCGTCAATCCTCAATTCATGCGTTTCACCGCTTGGCAAATGAACGTTGATTCGTCTGATTACGGCATTTTCATTGGTTTCGGGTTGTCCGAATATACAATCGGACGAATCCGGATTTCCGGAAGAATCAAAAATATTGTCCCAACCCGTGTATTCTATGTAAGGACTAGCCATACTCGTCGTCCAGCCTGAAGCAGAATTTTCGGCGTATTTAGGTATGTTAATCGAAACACATTCGTTCGGATTATTAATGAGGGGCTGACTGCCTGTATATTCAGCCCGCCAAACTTTTGAAGAGTAACTCAAATTAATCGGGACATTAATTCCGCGTCCCGAATACGCGCCGAGCGGAATATCTATTTCCATTCCGAGCGTCGAAGCGTTGACTCTGCCCGAACCGCGCAGGACTTGATCGGCTTTATTTTCCGTGTGCTGTTGTCCGAAAACGACGGTTGTAATTATCCAAATAACGAAAATTGTCCGGATGATGTGCGCTTTTTTCATAACTATTCCTCAATACTCGATTTCGTGAAATCGTTCCAACTACTTTCAAAAGAATTTCTTCAATTCAACTAATTACCTGCGGTAAAAAGCCGGAACGGGAATATCCGGGATGTTGTCGAACGTGCCGCCCCACTGGACTTGTCGCAATTCGTTCGCCTGCCCGAGTCGTGTGCTTTGGCGGATAAACCACATGCCGTCTGACGGTCGCCAGACGGCGATGTCCACTTTGCCGTCGCCGTCGTAGTCGTTCGCCACTTCCAAATCGGCAGAGTTTTGCCAAGAAACGATGTTTGTTTGATTATTACCGCTTTGTTTGATAATCCAGTTTGCGCCATTGCGGATTGCGTAATCGGCTTTCCCGTCGCCGTCGTAATCTGACGGCACCGGTTTCGCGCTCGGTTGACTGAAACTCGATGTTTGCAGTTGATTGTTTGCGCTGTTTAATGAATAAAAACTATTAGTTGAACTGCGCCAGACGGCAAGGTCGGCGCGTCCGTCGCCGTCGAAATCTTTCGGCGTGGGCGTGTCGGTCGAGAGTCCGAATTGTCCCTGCACGATTGCCGAGTTCGAACTTTGCGAGATATACCAATTGCCGTCTGACGGGCGGAAAACGGCAATGTCGGTTTTGCCGTCGCCGTCATAATCGGCTTGCGCGGTTTTATCGCCGTTTGCGCCGAAACTCACGGAATAATAGCTGTTGTCGCTTGATTTGAGAATCCACCAAGTGTTCGCTCCGGGGCGAAAAATGCAGAGATCGGTCTTGCCGTCGCCGTCGTAATCGCCTTGTGCGGGAACGTCGCCCGTCTGTCCCCAATTACTGGAAAACTGCTGTGAACCAGTTCCGCCTAAAACATACCAGACACCCGACGAAGGTCGCCACACCGCCAAATCAGACGGCGGCGCAGAACTCGCGTTAGCATCTTCGACCGCCAACATTCGCGACCCGGCATAAATATATTCCTTCGATAACTGCGGACTCGGACTCGGACTCGGCGGCGGCAAAAAAGGATTGATTTTGTTAAGCAATGATTCTTCCCGCTGATCATTTAAATTGCCCTTCCGGTTGGCACGCCTTGCAATTTCACGGCTCGCATCCTCATCCAAATACTTTAATCCCGCACCGAGTGTGCCGATGGTTAGAAAAACAAGTAATCCGACCAACCACAGATGAGTTTTCAGATAAACAAACCAACCCGGTTTATTTAACTCAATGCCGTCGGAACTAAATGATTCCAACGCTTTTGTTTGATTATTTGACGCATCCGTGAGTCCCAATCGTTTTGATTCGGACAAGTGTTTCCGATTATCTCGATTCTTTTTTGACATAATTTTTCTCGACATCTGTGAAAACGGCAAAGTATCCGACCCGAATAAACGGTCAGCAACGGAGAGACCTCCGGCTTTGCCTTTTTCGACTATGGTTTTACTTGCTTTTAGGAAACGGAATGACGTAAGATGCAGATTAGAAAGATGTTTGCATCGTTGGAAATTCCGTTTCCAAAAGATGAATCATTTCAACTCAAATAATGATTACCGTCATTATTTGAGTTTTTCTTTTTGATTCATCTCAAAAATAAAAACGATTTTTATTTCAATCAATCACAAAAAGGCTGATAATTTCCGAAAGAAATTATCAGCCTTTTAAGACAATTCTTGATGGTTTGTTTGAGCCGTTCGGACTTTTAACGCAGATTTACCGATAAACCGCGTGAAATTTTCCGTATTCAATCTTAAATTATGGAAGTCCTCAAACATACCGATTTTTATTACAAATTGAATTTTTATCCATTCAATTTTAACCAAATCCTGTTAAGGTAACAAAAAAACTACACCTTAAAATTTCAATCGCTAACAAAAGTTTTATTCAGCTAGGTCGGACTAAACTTTGATTAGAGAGAACCTACCACATCAAAAAGTTGCCTGTCAATACTTTTTTAAACCTGCCCGTTATTTTTTTGTCGCAATTTGCGCTGTCCGGATCGCGGGCAAACTCAAGCGGTGTTTTTTCTCTTTGACTGAAAGGCTTGCGGAAAGTTACTCTTTGATAGTCCAGTAAATCGGGTTTCTGTTTTTATTTATGGAACACCTTGCACAACTTATCGCCGATTACGGCATCTACGCGGTTTTTGCGCTCTGCACTGTCGAGGGCGACATTACGCTCCTTATGTCGGGTGCGATGGCGCACAGCGAATTTTTCGGGAAATACAGTTTTCTCAAGGTTTTTCTTGCCGGAACGCTCGGCGGAATGGTCGGCGACAGCTTCGGTTACTGGATCGGAAGGCTTTTTCACGAAAAGGCGAAAGACTACCGTTTTTACCAAATGACACAGCCGCGCATCGAGCGTCTGATTGCCAAATTCGGCGGATTTGCCATCATTATTTCCAAATACATCTACGGAATCCGTTCGGGAATGTGTCTTTTTTACGGCATCGCCAAAATGCCTTTTCCGCGCTTTTTAATGCTCGACGCGATTAGTTGTGCAACGTGGGTTTTGATTCTGTCGGGTTTGGGATATTTTTTCAGCGGCGCGATCACGAGTGTTTTAGGAAATTTCAAACAAGCCGGAATCGCGCTTTTCTTTGTCGTTTTGTTCGGAATTATTGTTTTTTACGTTGTCGAAAGATACTGGCTGTCGGAAAAAGTCGAAGAAGTCGCGCCCGAAACGATCAATAAAATCGAGGAAAAAATTCACGACATTGAAGATGCCGCGCAGGAAAAACTTCACAATATCGGCGAACGTCTGCACCTGACAACGCCGCCGAATCGTGACGAAAAAGAACCCGAAGAACAAAAAGAATCATCGAAAGCGGCAAAAAGTTAGTTTCTCCGCTATTAAATTCGCTACAAATTACGGTAATATATTTCGTTTTGTGCGATAAGAAATTCCGATTGCAAATTAACAATAAAATTAAGAGGAAAATAGTTTAAGTGATAATTGAATCATCGGCTCCGACCAGAGTTGACCTGGCAGGCGGCACAATTGACATTCCGCCGCTTTTTTTGTTTCACGAGGGCGCGGCAACCGTCAATTTCGCCGTCAGTTTAATGGCGCGTTGCCGCATTGAAACGCGCTCGGACGATAAAATCGTGCTTGAATCAATTGATCGCGGCGTGACGTTTGAAACAACGCTCGATAAATTTCACGAATTGAAAAACGAACCGCGTCTCGAATTGCTTTCAAAGCTCGTCTATTTTTTCAATCCCGGAGTCGGTTTTAATATGACTACCGATTCGGAAGCTCCGGCGGGCGCGGGACTCGCGGGTTCTTCGACGCTCAATATTGCCTGCATCGGCGCGTTGAATCGTCTGGTTGGAAATCGTTACGCGCCCGAAAGATTTATCCCGATTGCGGCGGCGGTCGAATGTCAGGTCATTAAAGTTCCGACCGGTTATCAGGATTATTATTCGGCGCAATTCGGCGGCGTTTCGGCAATTCATTTTCGCCCCGACGGAATGCAGCGCGAAGAACTTTCGATTGATACCGAAACCTTGCAGAAACGCATCGTGGTTTGCTACACGGGCGAACCGCGCAATTCCGGCACGAACAACTGGGAAATCACCAAACGACACATTGACGGCTCGAAAGAGTTATTCGATATTTTTGAAGGAATCCGCGACACGTCCTTGCAGATTCGTGAAGCATTATTGCAAAACGATTGGGAAGCGGTCGGCGAGATTTTGAAAAACGCGCATCCGCACCGCAAGCGGCTTTCGCCGAAAATCACGACTCCGCAGATGGATTTACTGATTGAAAAGGCATACGCCAACGGCGCGATTGCCGCGAAGGTTTGCGGCGCGGGCGGCGGCGGCTGTATCGCATTTTTCTGCGAAGAAGATGCCCGCGAAACGGTCGAAAATTCACTTGCCGAAGAATCCGGCGCAGAAGTTCTAAACTGGAAACTTTGCAAAGAAGGCTTGGTCGTCAACGAAATTTCCGCCGAAGCGGTTTAAGGTAGTGAAAAACGAAAAGTGAATAGTGAAAAATTATCAATCATTATTCACTTTTCACTTTTCGTTTTTAGTTATTTTCAGCCGTGGTCGGCGATGGCTTTCGTCAGCGAACGGAAAATGTTTTTGCCGTCGTTTGAACCTAAAAGACCTTCACAGGCGCGTTCGGGGTGCGGCATCATTCCGAGAACATTTCTGTTCTGATTGCAGATTCCCGCGATGTTTGAACGGGCGCCGTTCGGGTTTGCTTCATCCGTCACTTCGCCGTTTTCGTCGCAATACCTGAAAATAATCTGCCCGTTTTCTTCCAATTGATGAAAAGTTTCGTCATCGCAGACATAATTTCCTTCGGCGTGCGCGATCGGAATCGAAAGAACTTCGCCCGAATCAATCTCGCTCGTGTAAGGCGTGTGATTGTTTTCGACCTTGAGATTGACGTGTTTGCAGATAAAATGCAGATTTGCGTTGCGAATCAATGCGCCGGGAAGTAATCCGGCTTCGCAGAGAATCTGAAAACCGTTGCAGATACCGAAAACAAATTTGCCTTGCGCCGCAAAATCTTTAACCGCCGTCATTACGGGCGAAAATTTCGCCAACGCGCCGCACCGCAGATAATCGCCGTAAGAAAAACCGCCCGGCACGATGACCGCATCGTAACTGCTGAGATCGGTTTCTTTGTGCCAGACAAACTCAACCGGCTGCCCGACGTGCTTCGAGATAACGTGATAAGCGTCGTGGTCGCAATTTGAACCGGGAAAAACTATAACTCCGAATTTCATAATTTTAGTGGAGAGTGGAGAGTGGAGAGTAGAGAGTTCGGAAGATTTTACTCTCCACTCTCTACTCTCTACTCTCTACTACTGAACAATTTCTACCCTGTAATCTTCGATCACGGGATTTGCCAGAACGTCTTTCGCAATGCGCTCCGCCGTTTCTTGTGCTTCCGTGTCGGAAAGCGCGGAATCGAGCGCGATTTCAAAATATTTTCCCTGCCGAATATCGGCGATCTTTTCAAAACCTAAAAGCTCGACCGAATGATGAATCGCCTTCCCTTGCGGGTCAAGCACGCTCGGCTTTAATGTGACATAAACTTTTGCTTTCATATTTTTACCAAAATAATAATTAAATTCTTACGCAAAATATTGGTTTAAGCAATGTCTTTGTGTTAAATTCACGATACGAGTTTTTGACTTCCGATAAGGTTTAAATTTTAACTACAATAAAAAGGAGATTTAATAAACTATGCAAAATATGGGCAGCGGTAAAACCGCGCTTGGTTTAGACACCGGCATCGGCGTTTTAATTTGTTACTTCGGCAATCTTGCTTGCGGTCTGCCGCTTGGTATCGTTTACAGCATTCTTGTTGTCGTTCAAGACAAAACAAACAAGGTTGCACGTTTTCATGCTTTTCAAGCTTTGTTTTTAGCAGCGTTGAGTGTTGTTCTTGGAATTGTTATTGGCATTGGCGTATTTATCACAATGATGATTGACGTGGCGATTGCCATAGCGATTGGAATACCTTTTATTTTCACCGGAATTCTCGGTTTAATCGGAACCGTAATCTCTTTGGGTCTTCTTTATTTCGTCGTTATGGCGGCAATCAAAGGGTTTAACGGCGAAGTCTACAAAATTCCGGTCATTGGCAATTTCGCAGAAAAATTCGCCAATCAATAATCGAACACACGCGCAAATACTTTTTCGACATTACGCAGGTAATGTTTGACACCAAAGACGCGGGCAATTTCTTCCAATGCCCGCGTTTTTTAGTTTATCTCTAATGGATAAATGTGATAAATTACTACAAAAAGCTAAAAATTCGCCCAATAACTTTAGCTTTACGGAAATTTGTCGGCTTGCCGAATGTTACGGCTTCGAGTTTCAAAGACAGAGCGCATCGCACGTTATTTACGAGCATCCGAGTCTGAACATCGAACAAAATCGTCTGTTAAATTTTCAAAATTTCAAAGGAAAAGCCAAACCATATCAGGTTAAGCAATTATTGCGAGCAATTTCTTTCTTGAGCGATGAAAAATAGATATACAATACAAATTTTTTGGAGCGTCGAAGACGAGGCATTTGTTGCCGTTTGCCAAGAATTTCCCGGTCTTTCAGCGTTCGGCGAAACCCGCGAAGAAGCCTTGTACGAAGCGCAAATCGCTTTGGATTTAATGATTCAAACCTATCAAAGTAAAGGAATTAGTTTGCCTGAACCGCAACGCATTTTACTCGCCGCTTAATCAAAAACTCTCTCGAAAACTTTTTCGACATTACGCAGGTAATGTCTGACATCAAAAACGCGGGCAATTTCTTCCGTTGAAAGTTTGGAAGAAATGTCCGCGTCCTTCATTACCAAATCTCGATAGTCACCGCCTTCGTCCCAAACCTTCATCGCGTTTCTCTGCGTAAAAATGTATGCATCTTCGCGTGAAACGCCCTTTTGCGTCAAGGCAAGAAGTAATTGACCGCTGAAAACCAGCCCGCGCGTGAGATTTAAATTCTTCAACATATTTTCGGGATAAACGACGAGATTGTCTAAAAGCGAAGTCGTTTTTGCCAGAATATAATCAAGCACGGCAGACGAATCGGGCAAAACGATGCGTTCCGCCGACGAATGAGAAATGTCGCGTTCGTGCCAGAGCGCGACGTTTTCGAGTCCGACAATCGCGTTGGCGCGAACCGTCCGCGACATTCCGCAGATTCTTTCCGACAAAATCGGATTGCGTTTATGCGGCATCGCCGACGAACCTTTCTGCCCTGCGCGGAATTTTTCCTGCGCTTCACGAACTTCCGTTCTCTGCCAATGGCGAACTTGAAGAGCGATTTTTTCCAAACTCGAAGCGATAATCGCCAACGTGCAGAGATATTCGGCGTAACGGTCGCGCTGAATGACTTGCGTCGAAACATCCGCCGCTGAAATGCCTAGTTTTTGACAAACTCTCTCTTCAACATCGGGCGCAAGATGTGCGAACGCGCCGACCGCGCCGCTGATTTTGCCGACCGAAATGACTTCTTTAGCTTTTTCCAAACGCTCTTTGTTGCGTTTGAATTCCGAATACCACAACGCCCAAACCAAACCAAACGAAGTCGGTTCAGCGTGAATTCCGTGTGTTCGCCCGATTTGCGGCGTGTCTTTGAATTCAAAAGCGCGGCGGCGCAAAACTTCAAGAAGCGCGTCAATTTTCGGTAAAAGAATTTCACACGCCTCTTTCAAAAGAAGCGCGTTTGCCGTGTCCACAACATCGCTCGACGTTAAACCGTAATGCACGAAACGCGCTGCATCGCCGATGTTTTCAGCCAGATTCGTCGTAAAAGCGATGACATCGTGATCGGTCGTCTTTTCGATTTCGTTGACGCGCTCGACCGTAAACGTCGCTTTCGATTTTATTTCCTCAAGCGCATCGGCGGGAATAATTCCGTCCTCAAAGTGAACTTCACAGACGGCGATTTCCACGTCGAGCCATTTTTGAAACTTATTTTGGAGCGACCAAATCGCGCCCATTTCGGGTAAAGTGTAGCGTTCAATCATAAACGGTTATTTTAACGCAAAGACGCTGGAGAGGCGAAAATGCAAAGGTAATTTATTCTGAGTTCTCTTTTTTCAAATCATCGGCGTTTTCGTCTAAATTCTTTTCGTTGACTTCGGTATTTTTATCGCCGAGAACGTCCTCGATATAAACCGACTGGACGAGAACGACAACGACGGCAAGAAGCGGCGTGGCGAGAACTAAACCGACGCCGCCGATCAGAATACTGAGCGCAAGCTGGGCAAAAACCGTCAGCGCGGGCGGAAGTTCGACCGTTTGACGCTCGATAAACGGTGTCACGAGATTTGATTCGATAATCTGGACGGCAACGAACAAAATTAAAACGTAGAGCGCACTAATCGGGCTTTCGATAAACGCCAGCAGAATTGCCGGAATTGCCGAAAGAATCGGTCCGAAATTCGGGATAAACGATAAAAGTCCGGCGATTAAACCAAGCGTCAGCGAAAGCGGAACGCCGAGAATCCATAAACCGATCCACGTCAGCAATCCGATAAAAATCATCGAAGCAACCTTGCCGATCAGCCACCAACTCAAGGTCGTTCCGGTTTCCGAAAGAACTTCCAAAACACGCGGGCGTGATTTTATCGGAAAAAGTTTGGTAAAACCGTTGGCGTAAAAACGCGGCTCGGTTGCCAGATAAATTGCCAGCAAAATCATCACGAAAAAATTTCCGAGTGCGCCGAGCGTCGAAGAAAAATATCCGCCGACGCTCGACAAAACACTTCCCGCATCAACTTTTGCCATAATCTCGTTGGCACTCGGAAGTTGTTCGATTATGGTTCTGCCCCAACCGAATTGCGAGATATAATTCCCGACTTTTTGCGCCGAAACGGGTAATTCCTTTCGCAGATGTCTGACCTGTTCGGCAATCGAAGGCGCAAGCAGCGCAATCGCGCCTGCCAAAATTCCGACGAGCAGAATCGAAACGAGAAAAACCGACAAACCTTCGGAAAGTTTGGTGTAGCGATTGACCAAATCTGCCAAGCCGCGCAGGAAAATCGCCAGCAAAACCGCGCCGAACAGAAGCAGAACGACATCTATCGTGTAAAAGATAAAAAGCGTGACTGAAATTGCCGCCAAAATCACGCCGACGACGATTAATACTTTTTTGGTGAATTCCGTTATGTTGTTATCATTTGAAGTCATTACAGTTAAAGCAAAATATAGCGTAAAATTCGGCAGTCGGAAAGTTTGAAAAACAAAATTGACAGAGCAGTTTGCAAAGTATAAAACATTAGGGAATCTTTATTTAGCAAAATCGTCTGACCTTTTGGTCTATTAAAGTATGGGAGACAGACAGCAAGTTGATTGGTGGATTGATTACGGCGACGAATCTGTGCCGAGATCAGCCAAAGGTCGCGCCATCTGGCACGAAGGTCGGCGGCAGCGGACGATTGTTTCGATTCTGCTCGAAATTCATCTGATGGCTTTGACCGAAATCATTCCGAAAAGTTGTAAAGGTTTCAAAGTCGAAAAAGCCTATTGGCAGGACGACACGGGTTCGGAAGACAAAGACACGCAAGCCGCGCATTGCGTTCCGCGTCAGCTCGTGATCAACGGCAGGCATCCGCACGATATTTTGATGCAATATTCGCGTGAACGCCGCGATTTTATGCAGGGATTTTTCGGCAAAACCGATCTTTTGCCCTCCAATTTCAACAAATGCGATTCACGTGCCGAACGCGTTCCGCTGGTCAATATCGCCGAAGGTTTCCGCAAAGCGTGCCGCGCCGCCATCACGAGCGGACAAGGTATCGGAAAGCTGACTCCGCAAAGCGTCGGAACTTCGGTCGCCGGAGCTTACGGCAATTACACGTCGCACGCGAGTCAGGCTTACACGATCTGCATTCAGCGGCTCAAACTAAAATTGTCGCGTCCGTCAATTAAACCAACAGACAAAGACCGCTGGAAGGAACAACTGACCATCACGCAATATTACGCGCAGGAAGTCAATAATCGGGCGGCTTTTGTCGAAAATGTGCGATTGATGGATGTCAGTGAATTGATAAAACTTTACAAAACTTTTTAATTTTATTGCCCACGAAACATACGAAAGAAACGAAAATAATAAAATTGTTTTATTTTTCGTTTCTTTCGTATGTTTCGTGGGCAAATTCTTTAATTGATTTTAAATAATACCTTTATCTATCAACAGTTCAGCGTTCAGAACGGCTGAACCTGCCGCGCCGCGCACGGTGTTGTGGCTCAAGGAAACAAAGCGGTAATCGAAAATATTGTCGGGAAAAACTCTGCCAACCGTGATTGTCATCCCGTTTCCGTTGTCGCGGTCGAGACGCGGTTGCGGACGTGAAGGCTCGTCGCAAACGTCAATAAATTTCTTTGGCGACGAATAAAGATTGAGCGACGGAAAACTGCTCATCGCCGCGACGACTTCTTCCAATGTGGCGGTTTCCTTCAAATTAACCCGCGCCGAAACCGTGTGTCCGTCAATCACGTGAACGCGGAAACATTGCGCCGAAACGACAAAATCCGCCTTTTCAATCGCGCCGTTCGCAAATTTCCCCAAAATTTTCTGTGCTTCGGTTTCGACCTTCGGCTCTTCGCCCGCGATATAAGGAATCACGTTGTCGGTAATATCGAGCGACGGAACGCCCGGATAACCCGCACCCGAAATCGCTTGTAAAGTCGTGACGATAACGGATTCGACACCGAATTTGCGATGAAGCGCGGCAAGCGGCGGCGCAAAACTAATCACCGCGCAATTCGGATTCGTCACGATAAAACCTTTGTCGAATCCGCGTTTGCGCCGTTGAATTTCAATCAATCCGAGATGGTCGGCGTTGATTTCGGGAATCAGAAGCGGAACGTCTTCGTCCATTCGATAGCTCGACGAATTGCTAATCACCGGATAACCCGCACGCGCAAAGGCATCTTCGGTTTCACGCGCTATGTTTGACGGCAAGCTCGAAAAAACCAGATCGCAATCGAGCGGCGGCGCAATCGGCGACACGACAATTTCTTTAACATAATCCGGTATTGCGCCCGCGAGCTTCCACGCACACGCCTCGGCGTAAGTTTTCCCTGCCGACCTGTCCGAAGCCGCCAAAGCGGTTATTTCAAACTGCGGATGATTTTCTAAAAGTTGAACGAATCTTTGTCCGACCGTTCCTGTTGCGCCCAAAACCCCGACTTTGTATCTTCTGCTCATAGAAGAAAAAAGTTTAATTGACACGCGCTGAAAAGAAAAGTGCGGCGGCGCGGAATTTCTGCGTCTTCCGCAGTTTTGGAGATTTTACCTTCCCCGATTTCTTCTATTTGAAATAAATTAACAGCCCGACTCCGCCGAACACGACCGCGCAAATTACCGCCATAATGACAATAACCGTGATCGTCGAATGGCGAAGCGCGGTTTCCATAAACGGATGATGCCGCATTCGGCGCGTGTAATAAATATTGTAAGCTCCGGCGGCGAGCAAAAGCGGCGTGATGCCGCCCAGCACGACCACCAGGATAATCATTTGCGGGTCGCCGTCCACAAACCGCATCACGAGTGCGAACAACGCGCCCAGACCGAATAAAATTCCTAATCCGAAGAGAATCTTCGCTGCCTGTTTAACTTCCGATTTTGTTTCCGGTCCGCGATAATTCGGGGGAAAATAAGCCATGATTTTTATCGCTCCTCATTAGTTTTTATTGCAAAATCCGCCGACGGATATTGATTTAAATCTAAGAGCGAGGCTAAAAATGTTTTGTCCGCATCTATTTTACCAAGCCAGTGCGGGTCTTCGCTTTCAACAATCATCACGCTTTTAATTTTCGGAATAAGTTTATATTCGGGCGCAGTTGCCGAGCCGCGAACCGTTTCGCCGATTTTGGCATCTTTCATATAATAATATTCAAACATTAGGTAAAAATCGCCAAGTTTTACACCTTTATCGTCGCGCCAGGTGATGTCAAACCAAGTCGGAACCTTCTGTTGTTTTTTCTTAGCCGTAACATAGAATTTTCCAATGCCGCCGGAGGCATAGTCATATTCATAATCCACGATCTCGTAATATTCCTCCATCGCTGAAAAGTCCGGCTTCGGAAACTTTGCCGTTACGCTTTTCTGCGCCAAAGCCGAAGATGCTGCGCCCAACGTGATAATGGCGGCGATTGTGAACAGCAGTAACGACTGCCAATATTGATTTTTTTGTATTTTCATTTTGACTCCTGTCTGTCTATCCATTTTGATTTCTCCAAGAAAAGATTTCCACGTTCCAAGCCCAATTAGGGTCTTCGTGTTCAGTAACCACAACGCTTTTAATTTTCGGTATATCTTTTATGTCGGGCGCGTATGACGAGCCGCGAACAGGTTCACCGATTTTGGCATTTCTGACATCGAAACTGTCAAACATCAGGGTATGTGCAAGAACTTTTACGCCTTTACCGTCCCGCCAGGTGATAACCCACCATCGCGGCACTTTCTCTTGTTTTTTCTTGGCAATAACATAAATCAGCGGCATATTGCCGGTGGCATAATCGTATTCATATTCGACTATTTCCCAATACTCATCCATCGCTTTGAAATCCGGTTTCGGAAACTTTGCCGTCATACTTTTTTGCGCGAAAGCTGATGACGACGCGCCCAGCATAACAACGATTGCGATTGTGAACAGCAATAACGACTGCCGGAGTTTGTAGATTTGTATTTTCATTTTATTCCTCCTAATTTGTAATAATTTTATTTTCTGAAGCTGTGTTAATTAGGTAATGCGACAAAACTCGGAAAAGTGGCTCAAAAAATTTTCTTGAACCGCAATTTTTCATTCATCAAAGCCGTTTAGATTTCTAAAGTAGGAGATAACCGCCGAACCGAGCGAGATCGTTCCCAAAACAATAAACACGCCTGCTCTTGTCAATATTTCTCCCCAAGTCGAAAGATAATAAACGGACGTTCTAGTCTTTGTCGCGGTAGATTGAACTTCCTGACCCGGCGGATATAGATAAAAGAAAAAAACCGCAGCAATCCCGAAAAGAATAAAACCAACTATTCCGAGCAGGAAAATCAATTCCCGACTGGCTTTGGGCAGCGTCTTTTCTGTCTCGCCGCTTCGATTCCTGAGATAGTAGATGACCGCCCAGACAAGCGTTATCATTCCCAAACCGAGAGCCGGACTGATGCTTGTCAGTATTTCTCCCAAAGTCCAGGTATGAATGATGTCCAACGTAAAATAATCCTGATAACCCGGCGGATAAGTCTTGCGGTAAAGCAGCGCGGTCAGCGTGAAATAGGCGACGCTGACCGCTCCGAGCCAAATGACGATTTTTATTTTGACGTTATTTGTTGACATTTTTATTCTGCTGATTTTATGAATTTTCTGTTTTATATCGCGAAATTCCCCTTCGCTTTCTAATGCGACAAAACTCGGAAAATCGGCTCAAAAATTTTTAGCGCGAGTTTTTTAAGCCGCGCCTCAAAAGTATTAACGCCGTCATATTTGCGGCGTTAATTTTAATCAACATAACTTAGCCCAAACTGCCAAGTTTAATTCCTGCGAATATTCATTTGTTTTTTCATTTTAATTCTCCTTTAAATAAATAGCGGCAGTTTAATAATCTTCTTCGCTTACTACGTCGCCGTTGTTGACCGAAGCGGCGTTTTTCTCGCCGAAGCAAACACAGGTTTTTCCTTGGCTCCACTCAACGGGATAGCACATATACAAGACGTTTACATATTTCCAGCGAATAGTTTGGGTTTTCTCCATACCGATTTTCGATTTTATATCTACATCGAAACTGGTGCTTACCGGATAAGCGTTGTCGGTAAGTGTGGCATATCTTCCGTTAACGTTTTTGTAAGACGTTGGTGCGCCGACCTTAAAAGAATGGAAAAATATTTTCCTGTTTATTTCATAATCCCTCACCATTGTATTTACCTTCTCGTCAGTAATAATCGCCTTAAACTCAGCTTCGGTCGAGCAGGAACCGCCGGCATTATTTGTTTGTTGTTTATCAGTCGGTCGCGTCGTATCAGTTTCGCTTCCGCCGTTGTCATCTTTGCACGCGAAAGCCATCGCAAAAAATATCAGAAAAACGATGCCGAGCGTTTGCAGCGAGGTTTGTAGATTTGATTTTGTTCGTTTTTTCATTTTAATTCTCTCTTTATTTTATAAATTGTATTTTCCGTTCTAAAAACTCCAAATTCCCCTTCGCTTTCCAATGCGACAAAACGCGGAGAAGCGGCTCAAAGAATTCATTTTCGGTTTTGAAACGTATTACTCAAGCGGAAGTTTATCGTAAAAGGCTTTCGCGTCTCCGACTCGCTTAGAGGCGTAAATACGATACAAATAATTGTTATATGTCGCCAGAATGTATTCCGGTTCCGGTGTGCCGTTCTCTTTTTTATACTTTGCGGCAGTATCGCCGTAATCTATCAGCAAAATCATTTTGCCGACCACTTTTCCCGAGCGGTCTTTTACGTCCTCATTTTTCATCACCGTCCACGAAACATAATCTCCGGTGGTCGAAGTGGCTTTTCCCTTAAAAGCATTCAGAGTGTTTTCGGCACCGGCAGAATCTTTAAACTTTGAAACAAATGCACTGATACTGCCCTCATACCAACCATTGTAAGTTTCGATTGCGCCGTAACTCGTCACCGTGTAATCGTCCATCTTCTTTTTATGCTCTTTTTGTTTAAAATCGCCTACCGTTTCGGGCAAAAGTTCTTCAGTTGATTTGGTCGGCGCGGGAGTGTTTGATGAACTGCTGCTGCTCGAATCTTCTTTGAAACTCGATTTTTTTACCAAGCTCTCGCCCCACCGACAGCCGAGAACGACCGATAAGATGATCAAGACGATTAACATATTCGATGTCTTTTTCAGATTTGTTTTCATATAAAGTTTCCTGTAAATTATTCTTTCTCACTAATGCGACAAAACCGGAAAAAGCGGTTCAAAATTTTATCAAATTTCTGCGGTTTCGCTGCCAGTCTTATTTTCTTCCGGCGCATCGGCTATTTTTATTACTTCCTGCAACGTCGTCGGCAGACCGCCGGGTTTTTTCGTGATTTCCATTTTTATGATGTCGCCCACCTTCAAATCCATATACGTTTCTGCCGGAATTTCACGTCCGAGCGTATCCGCAACGGTTTTGATGGTGGCGTAAAATTTGGTCGGTTTTCCGAGAACCGTTCTGGTGGAAAGGTCAGCGACGGGCGCGACGATAACGCGCTTTTTGTTAATCTTTATTTCGTCGTTACTGCCCCATCTCGTAATCAGCCAAGCCGCCGCGCACAAGATCGTCCCCAAAGCTCCGACACCGCCGAAGACAAAACGCCACACTGTTTCATTGGCGGAAAAGAAAAACCAGTAAACGGCAAAAGCCGCCGACGGAACGGCGAAGAAAACCGCACAGCCTTTGGCAGCACTAACTTTCTGCTTTATTTTTTCCTTATCTTTTTCGGTCAGCGGAACGATTTCGTCTTTGAAAAATACCTGTTGCCGTAAATCTTCGATATTCGGTCTTTCGCGCTTAAATGAAGTTACTTTAGTCGGTCGCAGAACAACACGTCGGTCGCCGTCCGGGTAATAAGCGAAATGTATTTCGACCATATCGCGCTCTTTTATATCGTAAATCTCCGTCGGCTCGTGATGACGCAGCCGGTCTTTGGTGGAAAAATACAAATTTGTGTAATATCTTTTTCCGCCGCTGTGACTCGTCCCGATACTTCCTTGTTCAATTTGCAGAATCGGAGCGATAATGATTCTTTTTCTGTCTGCTGCCACATCATTGATGCCGACTGTTTTCAGGGCTTTCCTGTCTTTGTCATTCAGCGGCGAAATTTCGTCCCGATAAATTTTTCGCTGTTCGCCCTTAAAAAATTTCACTTCAAACTCACGAGGTTTCTGCGACGAGTCGGCAATGGTTAAATTTAACGATTCCATATTGATGTTTCTCTCAAACTCTATTTATAATTCCGCCGCTTGCGTCGTAATAATCAAACTGCTCAGGTGCGACCTTATCGCCGGTGAACGCTTTACCGCTCCATTTGCCGACGATTTTGTGATTGATTTCAATCTTCGGCTCTTCTTTTTTCAGCTGACTGCACCCGCTAAACGTGAATGACAAGACCGCCACCATCAAAAAACTTATTATTTTGTTACCTTTCATAATCTTCTCCGATTATTTTCCGACTCTAAAATAAAATTCCCTGTCCGCAATCCTTTCTGCCGAAATGCAAAACGCTATCCGACGGATTTTTCGGGTCATAGCAGACGCGGAATTGTTCACCCGCTTTATACGACGTATATTTCTCTCGAACTCCGGAAAATGTTTTTCCGCCGACATTAAAGCGATAACTGACGCGGTGACCGTTGGTCTTCCTCGAATACTTCGGGTCAGCCAACCAAGAAATCGGCTCCGCGTTGACAATTTCCGCCGGAGCAGTCGCGCTGAGTTTTTTGCTGCCGCTGTCGCTCCACCACACAGTAATTAATGTAGTCACCGTGGCGAAAAAAAACACCGAACCGACAATTACCACACCTTTTATTATCTTGGCTGACATAAATATCTCCTCATCGTAAATGTGTTCTCTCACTAATCTAATGGGACAAAACGCAGAAAAGCGGCTCAAAAAAAATGCTGAATTTCAATTTTTCGTTAGTCCCTCAATTTGTCAAAAGCCCACATCTCCGCTGCCACTGCATCATGTCTTTTTCCGGCACTAACGATTAAAAAGCCGTAGAGCGAGGTAATGACTGATATATTGTCGCCTTTATTTACCATTACGCGGCAATAAGTCGGAGATACTTCGAGATTCGACTGATTTTGTGTATCTCCCAATGCATCGCTGATTTTTTGGCACTTTTGAAACGCAATTTCGGGCGAACTGAATTTGAAAATTTGCAAAGGGACTTTCCGATTCGCGTCAACGACATCGGTATATTCGGCGGCAGCCGCGTCGGTAATGTCTTTGATTTCCGACTTCAATTCGGGCGGCAGATTTTGGCTCGCCTGTAAAAGCTGCATTTTGTCGTAAGTTTTACTTTGCTGAAATGTTCTGGGATTTTTGGGTTCACTAGTGATAAATTCAACCGGCACAAGACTCGTCGCCGTAGTTGAAACCGCGCTTTTCAAACGCGATTGCTCGGTAAAATACGGAATTACAAACGCAATCGCCAAAACGCCCGCGCCGACGAGCATCATCAACAACCCGACAATGCCGCCGATAATCAAACCTTTTTTCGATTTGGCGGACGCATTCATCGGAAAAGCGGCGGCTGGCGGAGCAAAATTCGGCTGATTTTGCGGCGGCGGTTGCGGCTGATTCTGCGCTTGAAACTGATTTGGTGCAAACGACGGCTGAAATCCGACGACTGTCGGCGGCAAATCATCTGCGGCTTGCGCGTTTGCCGCCGCGCCGCAGTCCATACAAAACTTCGACGTATTTTGCGTATTACATTTTTGACATATCCACATAAATTCTCCTTTTTTCGCTCGCTTAAAACGGCGCGGTTTCTTTAAAGTTTTCCGTCGGTTTTGCTAAATTCGATTTGACCAGACACACCAGCGAACCTTTCGTCCAACCGAGAACTTTACCGTTTTCGGCGGTGAAACTCAGATTTTTGCCTTCGGTTTTGATTGTTGCTTTGACTCCGTCGGCAGATTTTCGCAGTTGTTCGTGCGCCGCGGCGGAAGTATTAAAATTGATTAATGCGCCGTCAATCGGCACACTCACGCCCGCGCCTTCCTGTATATATGTAAAGGCTTTGGCTTCTTTGACATCTCTAAAATCGGCGGTCGTGTCGCGTGTGCCTTGCAATTTGAATTTGATACCGGCGCGGGACATTTCCGATTGCAGCAACTCGCTCAAACTGCCTTTATAAGGGTCGAAGTCGGTGAAACTGCGTTTCGTGATGTTGCCAAGATTACAACCGAGCGCGAAAAGAAGCAATATAAATAACGCAGAAGTTAAATTTTTCATAATAATTCCTCAAATAATTTCCCCAAATTTTACTGTTTCAATAAGGTAGTGCGACAAAAACCGAAAAAGCGGCTCAAAATTTATTTCCGGCACGAGCAATTCGTTTTTTCGCATTTTTTGTCCGAAATTTTAGAATAAAAATCCTGATATGAGCATAAAAACCGCCCCGAAAAGCATAAAAAATCCGCCGCCGAATGCGAAAACAGCGAACCTTACCCAACCGAAGGTGGTTGTTCCGATAAATGCGTTTTGCGGCTGTTGCGGGTCGTAATAAATCGGCACGTTTTCGCCGACGTTGTAGTTGCTGGTGTTGCTCGACAGATTCGGCGTGTAATCAATCACGCGCCCGTCGGCGGTTTGAAAACGCACGGTCGGTTTGTATAAAGTGCTTCGCACCGAACCAATATCTTGCTGCATTCCCTGACTGGTTTCGACATTCATCACTACACCCGTCGTTTTTATTTTTTTTTTCATTTTGAATACTTTCACCAAAGCCAAAACGACCGTGATTCCGAAAAACAAGAAACCGAACAAGAACATTAGAACGCCGACAAAAATACCCGATTTATCCATAGTTTTTCTCCTTTGAAAATCTCTTGTGATGTAATGCGACAAATGCGAAAAAGCGGCTCGAAAATGAGTGCAAAATGATAAAAAGTTTTATTTCATCATTTTGCATCCGGGTTTTTACAAAGACATTCGGTTTATCCGGCTCTTTGAAATCTGTAAGCCCATTCGCCGAAACTGTCTATAAAAAACTTACAGTCTTCGTATCTTTCTTCTTCCTGATCGGAATCATTCCAATGCCTGACGATAGTGTATTTGACGCGCACCGGATAATAAATGTCGCTGCGAATTCCGTCAATTTCATCCTGCCGGCTTGGCGTTTCCGACTTTCCGAATTTTATTGATTTAAAATTCACGTCAACCGACTTCGGACCGGTCACGCCGAGAACTGATTTTTCAATACTCTCCGTAATTTTCTGTTTAACTATTTCCTCGGTTAAACTGCCCGAGCCCGTATTTTTTCTCTTAGTATCAGTGCCGCCGTTTTCATTACCACATTGAAAAGCCGTGCCGAATAAAATAGCGAAAACGATAGCGACGGCTGCAAAATTTTTGTTCATTTAATTCCCTCCTAAATAAGTTCTTGTTCTGTAATGCGACAAAAATAAAAAAAGCGGCTCAAATTATGTTCGTTAATGCGGAAAATTCCAATTCATTGCCACAAAAAACGCTCCGACAAACGCAAACATTGCACCCACAAATCCAAAGATTAAAAAGGAAACAAGGTGTGAGATATTGTTCCGATGTGGGCTTCGTGCGGAAATTGCGGATTGTAATAAACCGTGACGTTTTGCCCGACGCAGTAATTGTCCAAACTACTTATATTTGCGATTGGTAATCAATGATTCGCCCATCCGCCGTTTGAAAACGCACCCTTTGTCTGCATAAGGTATTTCGCGTCGAAGAATTGTTTTGCTGCATCCTAAGACTAACTTCGACATCCATTATCACGCCCGTTGTTTGGTAGAATTCTTTATTTTTCAGACCTTTATTAACACCCAAATGATGGTGATGCAGAGATCTGACAAACCGAATAAAGTTGCTAAAATGCCGATAATCGTGAACGAATAATCCATAGAAGTTTCCTCTCAACCTTTATTCAATCTCATTGCCGTTTTCGTCAATCGTGACGGTGTTTTCCGAAACAATTAACCAATGTCCTTCCCGGCGGACAAAATTGATTGTTCCGCGTTCGATATATGGCTCGAATTTCCCTTCTTCAAAATGACTGCGGCGCGTGACGGTCTGAAGACAGCGAACCGCCGCTTTTTCCTGCGTTCGCTCAGTCAATTCAACATCGTGGATATTGTAGGCGACGAAATTTTTATCAACTCCCGCGTTTTCGAGAAGGTCTTTTTTATTCCAGATTGATTCCACTCCGCCATCAATCAGTCGCTTTTCATATTCATTGGCAAGATGCTTTTCGATTCCGATTAGATTCGCTCTCGCTAACGCCTCGTTATATTTTCTGGCAACCGCCGTCAGTTCCGTCAGCAGTTGCTCATCTGCGTCATAAATAGCCGTTTCGCAATACGCACATTCGCTTTGGTCAACTTTTAATTTTGCTCCGCATTTGCGGCATTCGTTTGGCATTTTTTATCCTCGATTTTTTATTTCACGGTTTATCTTTTTTCAAAGTTGTTTGAGAAATCACCTGCATTCAATTAGCGGAACAGGTTTTATTAGGCTCGTCTTCATCGTATGGACATTCCCGTTCCTTGACGGCTGAGAATCCGGCTTGTAAATTCTGCCCGATGCAAACACAAGCGTCTTTAGGAAAACTCGGATCTCCCCGGACGAATTTCTCTCCATAATCTTCAGGATTTTTGTAGCAGTAAAACAAACCTCCGTCATACTCTCTTTCCTTAATTGTGTTATACCTAAATGTGCGCTCAGTCCAACCGAGTGTAACGGGATAGGCAGGATAAATTTTCAGAGGTTTGCTGGTATAAACCGTGTTATAAGTTATGGGGGCGGCAACATCGGACGATTCTAAAATAAATTCCGGCGGCTTAAAATTAGCGCTTGATGTTGATGTTAACATCTTCAATCTATCTCTTTTAATGATGCCGAGAAACTCTGCCTTAGTCGAGCAAGAACCGCCGTTATTATTTGTTTGTTGTTTATCAGTCGATGGCGTCGTATCAGTTTCGCCGCCGCCGCCGCCGTCATCTTTGCACGCGAAAGCCATCGCAAAAAATATCAGAATAACGATGCCGAGCGATTGTAATGAAATTCGCAGATTAGATTTTGTTTGTTTTTTCATTTTGATTTCTCATTATTGTCTGCCCCTTTTTCAGCTCACGCGCTTAAAAGTTGCGGGTTTGCCTTTTTTGCCATTTGCCTGCATCGTATCGCCGGAAATTTTTACTTCGGTGAGTTTCACCGTCTTTCCGTCGGAATATTTGATTTCGACGGTTTGTTCGTCAATTATGCGATAGGTCGCCTTGACGGGAACTTTTTCATCACCGAAATCCGTTTCGATGTCCAGCGAACCGTTTTCTTTAAAGGTCATCGTAAGTTTTTCTGTCGGGTCAGCACTTCCTTCCCAAGTTCCGAGGAGGTCTCCGGCAAGTCCGCTTTTAGCCGTCTTTTTGTTTTCGACGGAAGGATTTTTCGTATCGGAGTTTACCGTCTGTTTATCGGTGTTATCGCTCTTAATGTTAGTTTCGCCGGACGAATTGGACGAAAAATTACAGCCCAAAACGAGCGTCAAAATCATCGCGGCGGCGAATCCGCCGGATATTGTTTGCTTCAATTTGTCATTCATATAATGTTCTCCATCAAAAAGTATTTATCCAGTAATGCGACGAAACTCGAAAAAGCGGCTCAAAATTCTTATTTAGGAGAGCAGGTTTTATCAGGCTTTTTTCGTCGTACGGACATCAACAAAACTCTTTCAGCCTCTGAAAATTAAATTTATTTACAGAATTATAACGTGTTATCGGCACTCGGTTGTTGACGGCTCATACAACTCCACAAGTGTTCCACTGCCGTCGTCTAACTTCAATCTGCTGCCGTCCCAACTCATCTTGTAAGTATCAGTTTTTCCGTCTTCCCATTTCGATATGAGAGTGTCGCCCTTGACCGCGTAAGTTCCCGAAAAAACTGTCCCGCCTCCCTCGCTGCCCGGTATGTCCTGATACTTCAAAAATTGAGAGCTGATGACTTCCCATCTTCCGCTTTTGCAAAAGAGATAGGTCTGAACAGGTCCGCTCCGTTTCCAATCTATTTTCCAAGCAGTGCCGGCGATCACGGGCAAATTGCCGCCGGTTTGCGTTTCGCCGTCGGTTTGCGTATTGTTGTCGCAAGCAAAAGCCATTAGAAAAAGTATCGCAAAAATTACGCCGAGCGATTGCAGCGAAGTTTGTAGATTTGATTTAGTTGGTTTTTTCATTTTTATTCTCCCATTTCGAGTTGTTTGTTGTTTTCAGTTTCCTGAAATTGCTTTCATTTTGTAATGCGACAAAGTTAAGGAAATTGGCTCAAAGTCTTTCCCTTAAGTCGGTTTTGCCAAGTTCGATGTGTAAGGAAGCAGCCGAACAGCTGAGATGACGTGGCGCGAAACACACGCAACTTTGCCTAGAAAGAAAGTCGCTGCCCGTGCCGTCCGCGTCCATTGAACTGTTTGGCTGTCCGTCGGCGATAATTATAAATAAACTTTCAATTTACAACTATTCAATTTTCACTTAAAACTGATATTACGCAAGAGGCAGAAAGAGTAATAAAATCAATGTGCTATGAACGATTTGCTTACCAAACTACGGCTTGCAATGAGATTTTACTTGATTGGTTTGATCTATCGCAACAGCCGGATGAGTTGTGTCTGTCTGGCAAGTTTGGTGGAAGTGGCGCACGACCGACTTTATCGTGTTTTGGATCTCGCTTTTCCATATTCGAGACGATTATGGGAGTGGTTTACAGCCGCGATTGTGACAGGTGCCTCCCTAAAAAGTTTCTGTTTACCAATGCGCCAAATTTTGAAAAACCCGCTCAAAATATTTTTGAAATTAAATTAATTCCGCCGAAAAGAACGTTGAAAAGAATATTCGCCGATTGTTCGACTTCCGTTTTCGTTTCCGAGTTTCTGATTTGTCTGAGGTTTAATTCATAAATTCATTTCTCCGCCTTATTTACCGCAGGTTTTGTTGTCTTCCGCATAATAAAATTCGGATGATTTCGGGTCTGCCGGGTCGTAGCAAACTTTGACCTTCATTCCTTGTGTCTTTTCGCCTCTGCCCGTGCTTTGTGTATTGTCGTATTTCACGCCGTTCACGAAATATTGAAAACTGTATGTCGTGGTCGTTGACGATCCCCTGTATTTATCTCCTCGACTGCTGGTTTTGCTATATGAAGTAATCGTGCCGGACGTTTCGGCGGAGCGTTTTATATTTAATTCGACGGCGCGTTTTCCCGCCATCGGGATAGTCACGAAAAACATAAAGAAAAACGAGCCGATGATGAAAACAAACATTCCCAAAAAAAGCACTCCGAAACCGAGCAACAGTTTTGATTTAGTCGTCATTGATTTTTAACTCTCCAATTTATTTTTCTCTCTCTTGTTAATGCGCCGAAGTCGAAAAAAGCGGCTCAATTTATTTTCGTTTTGACATTAAACGCGGCACGACGAAATGCGACGCACCGACGACGATCGCGACGAAAAGTATATATACGGCGAAAACGACCGCGCCGAGTCCATACATCGCGATGAACGGCACGGGAATTAACAGCACGAACGGCAGAAGGAATAAAATCCATTGCGTCCGCCCGTGGACTTTTACTTCCGGCGAATTTTCGACAGCTTCGCGTTCGGCATCGGTGCGAATCATTTCCTCCGTTTCGATCATTTTTGAAGATTTTCTGAATTCAGAAGCCGCGACCAGTAAAAAAAGCAGCGAAATTCCGCCGAAAATGCCGACGAGCGGCAGTAATCCCGAACTGTCAAAGCGGTATTTGAACGGCTTCGGCTGAAAGTTCGGAATCGGTTTTCCCGTCTTGAAATCTATATTTACTCCCCGACCGAAAACATTGTAAAATTTCACCTGTTCGCGGTAATCCCAATAGAAAAAACCGATTGCAATGAGAGAAAACACCAAACCGATCACCAACATCGAGACCGCACTCTGCCGCGTTTGTTTTTTTGTTTCTTGTTTCCGCATAAATGGATTATTCCTTTCGTTTTTCCGTTTTCTTTCTCTTCAAAATTTTCTATTCACTAATGCGACAAAGTTTGAAAAAACAGCTCAAAAAAAATTCAAGCCTTAAATAATCTTGCAGATATAGAAAAATGTCTTTATTCTTACTTTGTTTTCAATAAATGACTGACAAACCAATAACTCAAATCCTTCAAGAATTACGCGAGGGCGAACGAAGTTCTCTGAACGAACTTTTGCCGCTTGTTTATGACGAATTGCGGCGGCTGGCAAACAGTTACCTGAACCGTGAACGGTCAAATCACACGCTGCAGCCGACCGCGCTCGTTCATGAGGCTTACTTGCGTCTGCTCGGACAAAAGGAAATCGAATGGCAAAACCGCGCCCATTTTTTCGGCGTTTCGGCGCGTCTGATGCGCGAGGTTTTGATCGAATACGCACGCGGCAGAAATCGCCAGAAACGCGGCGGAGAATTTAAAACGCAAATCGCGCTCGATGACGCGATAAGTTTTGCCAATCAAAGCCAACTCGATGTCGTCGCCGTTGACGACGCGCTTTCAAAACTCGAAAACCTCGACGAACGTCAGGCAAGAATCGTCGAAATGAAATTTTTCGGCGGTTTGACGGTCGAAGAGATCGGCGAAGTTCTCTCGATTTCGCCCGCCACCGTCAAACGCGAATGGTCATCGGCAAAACTTTTACTTTACAAAATGCTCAACGATTAATTTATGAATCCTGAACAATGGCAAAAAGTTAAAAATATTCTCGAAAACGCTTTAGAAAAATCACCCGAAACGCGTTCGGTTTATCTGGATGAAGTTTGCGGCTCGAATGAAAATTTGCGCCGCGAAGTCGAAAAACTGCTCGAATTTGAACAACCCGAAGCGGATTTACTCGAAGGCAATGCCGTTTCCGCCGTTTTGGAAAACGGTCTGGTTTCAAAAAATTTCATCGGCAAGCAAATCGGAAATTACGAAATCATCAGCGAACTCGGAACCGGCGGAATGGGCGCGGTTTTCCTTGCCGAACGCGCCGACGGCGAATTCAAGCAAAAAACCGCGCTCAAACTCATCAAACGCGGAATGGATTCCGACGCGGTTTTACGCCGTTTTATTAACGAACGGCAAATTCTGGCTTCACTCGAACACCCGAATATTGCGCGTCTGATTGACGGCGGCACGACCTCCGATGATTTGCCGTTTTTCGTCATGGAATACGTCGAAGGCACGACGATTCTCGAATTTGCAGAGGCGAAAAATCTGAATCTCGAAGAAAGGCTGAATCTTTTTCGTGAAGTTTGCGCCGCCGTTTCGTTTGCCCATCAAAACCTCGTTATTCACCGCGATTTGAAACCTTCAAACGTGCTTGTCACGAATGACGGCAAAGTAAAACTACTCGATTTCGGCATCGCCAAATTGTTGAAATCCGATGAGGAAAATCAAACCGCGACGCAAATGCAGGTTTTCACGCCCGAATACGCCAGTCCCGAACAAGTGCGCGGCGAAAAATTGACGACCGCGACCGATATTTACTCTTTGGGCGTAATTCTTTACGAACTTTTAACGGGAAACCGTCCTTATAAAACCGAAAGCAAAAATATCGCCGAAATCATCAAATCCGTCTGCGAAACAGAGCCGCTTCGTCCTTCATCAGTAGTCAGCAGTCAGCAGTCAGCAGTCGGTAAAAACACCAAGGACAACGGACAACGAACGACGAACGACGAACAAAAAACAAATCCGAAATCCAAAATCCAAAATCCGAAATCCCTAAAAGGCGATCTGGACAACATCATTTTAAAAGCCTTACGCAAAGAATCCGAACGCCGTTATTCATCGGTCGAGCAATTTACCGAAGACATTCGCCGTCATCAAATCGGTTTGCCCGTTTCGGCGAGCAAGGATACTTTGAGTTATCGCGTGACGAAATTTGTCGCCCGCAATCGCATTGCCGTCGCTTCTGCCGCGCTGGTGGTTTTGGTTTTGATCGGCGGCGCGGTGGGAACAACGTGGCAAGCGGTGCGCGCCGAACGAATGCGTGCCGATGCCGAATTGCAGCGGACGCGTGCCGAACGGCGTTTTGAAAATCTTCGCAAAATCTCAAATTCTTTGGTCAGCGAAATCGAACGTGCGATTCGCGATTTGCCCGGCAGTCTTCCGGCGCGTAAATTATTGCTCGACCGCGCCGTCGAACAGCTCGATGCACTCGCCGAAGATTCGGACGGCAACTCGGAATTGCAGTTGGAACTCGTCTGGGCGTATCAAAATCTCGGCTGGATGCCCGACGGGAAATTGAGCGAGCGGCGAAAAATTTACGAAAAAGCCGCCGCGCTAACCGAAAAAATTCTCGCCGTCGAACCGCGCAATAACAAAGCGCGCGACCGTCTGGCAATGATTTATCTCGATTTGATCGTTATTTCGCGGATGCGCGGCGATGTCGAATACACGGTCGAACACAATCAACGCGCCGTCGAAATTGTCGAAGACATTCTCCGTGAGGCTCCGGCAACACCCGAATTTAGAGACAGTTTTTGGACTGTTTATTATCATTACGCGCTCACGCAGCAACAGCTCGGCAAGGGATCAGAAAGCGTCGAAACAGCGCGAAAGATTCTGCCGACGGCTGAGCAAATGTATCAATCGGGCAGCGAAACGGACGGTTACGATTTTATGAAACCGCATCTGACGCGCCTTCAAATCGGTTATGGTTTGAGCTACGCGGGCGATTATCAAGGCGCGCTGAAAGAATTTGAAACGGCTTTAGCCGAATGTCAGGCGGAAGCCGTCAAACGCCCCGATAACACGATTTTGCGCCGCAACGAAGCGAATATTCGTAGTCAGATTGCCACCACACTCGAATTGTCAGGCGATGCCGGCGGCGCACTCAAACAGATACAAACCGCACTTGCCTTGCGCGAGCGAATGATGGCGGACAACCCGAAAGACCTCGACTTTCAAATCACCGTTGCCGATTCCGAATTGTTTCTCGGACAAATGCTTGCGCGGCAGAACCAACTGCCGACGGTTGAAAAACGCTTTCGGCGCGGGCTCGAAATCTATCAAAAAATCGCGGCGATTGACGAAGACAGAAAGCAGGTTAAAATACTCGCGGCTCGTGCGCGAACGAATTTGGGAAATTTTCTTGCTTTAAATGGAAATCTTTCCGAAGGCTTGAATCATCTGCAGGAAGCCGTGCGTTTCTACGAATCAATCGGCGCAGCAACGACTATTGATGCGGGTCTTAAACGTCATTATGCCGAAACTCTCGCGCAACTTGCGACGGCACTCGTCAAAAATAAAAAAGGTGCTTCACTAACGGAAGCCGCCGAATTTTATCGCAAGAGTCTTGAATTATGGCGCGATTTGGAGCGTCATAACATTTTGAGAGCTTCTGACACCGCACAACCCGGTGAAATTTCACGCCGATTGTCGGAATTGAACGAAACGCAAAAATGATCGGTTTTACTTTTCTAAAGCTTCCTTCATTCGCCGCACGCCTTCCGCCATTTTCTCTTCGGAATTACAGAACGAAACGCGCAAAAAGCCTTTCGCTTCCGAACCGAAAGCAATGCCCGGAACGGTAATCACACGGTTTTGCAGGAATTTTTCGGCAATCTCCAAATCATCGCCTAACTCTCGAACATCGAGCATCGTGTAAAACGCGCCTTCCGGCGAAGTCGCGTGTAAACCTAATTCTGTTTTAAACAAATCAATCAAAAAACGCCCGCGCCGTTTGTAGATTTCACGCGCTTCGGCTTTTGCTTTTTCGGCTTCTTCCGTCCAACCGAGAAGCGATGCTTTCTGCGAAATTGTCGAAGTGCAAACCGTCAGAAATCCGTGCAGAGTCAGACACGCTTTGACGACATCGGTTTGCGAGCTTGCCACCCAACCGACGCGCCAACCCGTCATACTCAAGGATTTCGAGAGTCCCGAAACGATAATCGTTTGATCGTAAAATTCCGAAGCCGAGTGCGGTTTTTCGTCCGTAAAATAAAGGTCGCTGTAAATTTCGTCGCTGATTAAATAAATTCCCGTGTCTTTCAAGACTTCGGCGATTTGCCGTAAATCTTCTTCGGTAAAGATTTTACCCGTCGGATTCGAGGGCGAAATAACGACCGCGACTTTTGTTTTCGGCGTGATTTTCGATTTGAATTCTTCGATGTCAAAACCGAAATCTTTGTCAGCCGGAAGGCGATAATAAACAGGTTCGCCGCCCGCTAATTTAACGCAATTTTCATACGCCGGAAAAGACGGATTCGGAATCAAAACCTCGTCGCCTTCGTCAACAATCGCCAGAAACGCGGCGGTCATCGCTTCCTGCGAACCGACCGTCACGCAAACTTGATTGATGTTTAAGTTCAAATGCGGATAACTCGCGGCGATTTTCTCGCGTAAAGCCGGAAGTCCGGCGTGCGAAGTATAGCCGTTTTGTTCTTTGAGCGTGACCCGCGCCGCTTCTTCACGCATAAATTGCGGTGTCGGCAAATCGGGTTCGCCCAAACCGAAATTTATCGAATCGGGCAGCGCACGTTCAAAAATCTGCCGAATTAAGGTCGGCGCAACGCCTTGCAAACGGCGCGGCAAACGTAAACTTTCATTCTTTTGCATTGCTTTCATACCTAAAAATCTATCACAGTGCGGAAGTAAAAAGTAAAAAGTAAAAAGTAAAAATTTGGGTAGAGAACTATAAAGTAATGCTTTGAGAAAAGAACGTCATCGCCGGGAGCGCACGCATCCTTGCGTGCTGAACGCGGAGCGTTCAAACATCTCGTTATCAATGCAAGTTGATTTCGCAACCAACGCCGATGCGCCGCGAAGCGCGACTTAGC